>JAAQTN010000050.1 GCA_011742915.1 Billgrantia desiderata
CAGACTGACGACAACTACCCCACCCAACCGGCCATTCTAATTGTCGCCAACCGGCCAGAGTAGTTGACGTCGCATACCCGGATCTGATCACCCTTGCCGTACACCGGCAACGGCTTGCCTTCCAAAGCGTTGAGGATCATCAAGGGAATCAGCTTTTCGGGGAAATGGTATGGCCCGTAATTGTTCGAGCAGTTGGTCACGAGCGCAGGTAGACCAAAAGTACGCTGCCAAGCCCGCACCAGATGATCGGAACTGGCCTTGCTGGCGGAGTACGGCGAGCTGGGCGCATAAGCGGTACGCTCGGTGAACAAGTGCGCCAGCGCATCGCTCCGCTCATCCGGATGCGGTAGGTCACCATAGACTTCATCCGTGGAGATATGGTGGAAGCGGAACTCATCCCTGCGCCTCCCCAAAAGCCCAAGCCAGTAATGGCGCGCAACTTCCAACAGGGTATAAGTTCCTACGATATTGGTTTGAATGAAGTCGGCCGGCCCATCGATAGAACGGTCCACATGGCTCTCTGCTGCCAGGTGCATCACTACATCTGGCTGATAGGTGGCAAACACCCGCTCAAGCTCGGCTTGATGACAGATATCCACCTGCTCGAAATGATAGCGATCAGAGCGGCTAACACTATCGAGATTCTCGAGACTCCCTGCGTAGGTGAGCTTGTCGACATTGACCACACTGTCTAGAGTATGATGGATGATATAGCGAATTACGGCTGAGCCGATAAAGCCCGCTCCACCGGTAATGAGAATCTTCAAAATACCCCCTAACGCGCCCCAAAACCGGTAAACAGAATACGCACCGTCTTAAGGGAGATCAGCACGTCCAGCCACAGCGATACGTGCTTGATGTAGTAAAAGTCGTACTGCAGCTTCTTGGTCATGCCCTGGACCTCTGCTGCGTAGCCCTGCTCCACCTGGGCCCAGCCGGTAATGCCAGGGCGTACCACGTGGCGGTAGCTGAAGAACGGCACGTCCTCCTCGTACCATTCGGAGAGTGAAGCCGACTCCGGGCGCGGGCCAATGAAGCTCATCTCCCCCTTCAGGATATTGAAGATCTGCGGCAGCTCATCGATGCGGTACTTGCGGATCACCTTGCCCACCCGGGTGATGCGCGGGTCATCCTCGGAGATGGTGAAATCCTCTCCGCTCATGTCGTGATACATGCTACGAAATTTGAACATCAGGAAGGGCCGGGCACGATAGCCCACCCGCGGCTGCATGAAGAACACCGGCCCGGGGCTGTCCAACTTCACGATCACCGCCACGACCAGCATGATCGGCAACAACACCGGCAGCAGCAGCAGCGCCCCCACGGTATCGACCAAGCGCTTGAAGCGCAGATACATGAGTGAAGGAAGCAAGCTACCGAACTCATTCTCGGAGAGGCTGTCGATCTGTACCCTGCCCGAGAGCGACTCATGGATCTGACGAATGTGGTAAACCGGTATATGGCACAAGGTGCAGGTGGCCAGGAATTTCTCCCATTCCGGCGGCAGGTCCTCAGCGCGTAAGTCAGCCACTACGCCATCGAAGCGAATACCCTGCAGATCGGGTTCCTCCAGCATACGCAGGTCGATACGCTCGGTGCCCAACAAACGCTTGGTGTTACCGAACGGCACCAAGGCCAGCTTGAGCTTGCGGTAGCGTCGGCCGATGAAATAGCCCAGGTAGAACCATACCAGGCTTGTTAGGTAGCCACCAAACAGCACCTGCCTGGTATATCCTTCCCGGGTGAAAAACAGCAAGGCAACGGCTATCAGAAATGCGACGGAAACCGTAGGCAGAATATAGGCTGCCAGTTGGGTACCGGGGTAGCTTCCCAAGCGGCGCAGGGTCAAAGCGGAAGCGACGAATGCCAACCCCACGGCAATGATGGTGTTGATGCGTACATCCGGCAAATATTGCCAGAACTCCCATCCCCACCGCTCCAGGGATGGCAGCATGATGACGAGGGGCATACCCACCAACAGATGGAAGCCCAGGCCGAGCAACAGAATCTCATACCAACGCGAATGGCGTCGCTCATACCTACGCTGCATGGTTCATCGCTGCCATAGCCATAAAGATTCTATCCATCGTGATGCGCGTTGTGGCTAGCCCACATCCCCCGACAAAGGCGGCATATCCTCTCACACTCGCGCCATAGAGACGACAGTAAATCACTTGCGTAGCGAGCTAATGACATGGTGCATCAGGAACCACCCGGAGCGCAGGGGGTCGAGCCCCTCTTGATCCCGGTAGATTCGGTAGACATCACGCATCTTGGCTAATTTGTTGGCTGAGAGACTCTCCCCTCCCGTATGGTAGATGGCATGCAGCCCTGGGTACTTGCGCGCCGGGCCGCCCAGCCGGGTGAGCGCCAGCCACAACCCCCAATCCTGCCCTCGCCTCACGTCGGGCATGTATACCTTCCCTAGCGCCTCCTGGTCGTAGGCACTCGTCAGGCAGCCGATAGGGCAGCCATGCAACAGATCCCGGTAGCTGACTCGCTCGGGTGCCTTGAAGGTACCCAACGGCGCCCCGGATGCACGATCACGCCGCTCGTAGTCACCATAGCTGAACGCCACCCCTTCACGCTGCATGAAGCCGATCTGTGCTTCGAGCTTGCCAGGAAACCACAGATCGTCGCTATCCTGGAAAGCGATATACTGGCCTTTGGCAATTGCTATCCCTGCATTACGAGCTGCTCCCGCCCCTTTGTGAGCTTGATGTAGTATAACTATATGAGGATATTCATTTTCCAGCTGCGTTATTACTTCTGCAGTGTCGTCTTCTGAACCATCATTAATTAAAATATGCTCATTAACGTGGAGAGTTTGTTCGGCAACAGAACGAACAGCACGTTCTACAACTCTTGCAGAGTTGAAACAAGGCGTAACAACTGACACGCTTCCATTTGACACTCGAGTGTTTTCCAAAAAAATCATTAGCATCAAGCCATCTTTAACAGCTCAGGCTTGACACGACCCACTTCTTCAAGCTTAGAAAGAATGCGTTCCATTTCTTTTAACGCTTTTTTATACTTATTCTTGTTTATAAACCCTTCTAATCGCTTGACTGAGCTCACCAAAAGAAGGATATCTACATCAAGATAAATCGGGCAGTCTGAACGAAGTTCCTTGACTTTAAAAATCAAAGACTTCAGCACCTCTCGATCGGCCTTGGGCAGTTGGACACCTAACGGCTCAAGCTTCCACTTTCCCCAAGTTGTGATAGTCACTCGGTCATCAGCATCGCATCTAACTACATTCGCAGCATTTAACATTGGATTATATATGTAAAGAGGCACAGCCTCGATCAATTTAGTCAAGCGCCCTAGAGAGCCAACAAATTTTTCTTTAATTTTCTTCTCATGCTCACTATCCAAGGCAATATCAACACGATCTATGAAGAATTTCTTTAAACGCTGATGTAATAAAAGCTGAGAAGCTGTAAAAGCCTGATGAAGCTGTGCACCAGGTGCCACCGACCACAAGTGTTTATACAGTTCTATCTCCCACTTCGGCCAGGAGTTTCCAAGTGGCTTTGCTTGGCCATACTCAACTACTTGGCACTGAAAGTTAGCCTCTTCAAAACGTGCCAACACTTCAGGGGCCCACAATTTGGCTCTTGGAATATACTCAAATAATCTCTCTTCATTCACTAGCTGGTTAGCCACGTTACTCGAGTAGACTTGCAATTGAGCCCAGCGCTGTTTTTTCTCTTCTCCTTGCACAGGATCCAATGCAATTACAAAGGTCGTAACAGAGGGTATTGGCGAGTCCTGCCAGCGAGCACCGGTTGCGTAACCCTCTCCACTTTGAAGAATTGCATCAGCAACGAGTTTGTCACGCTTTTCTTTTGAAAAAAGGTCCCCAATTTGGACATGTGTTCGTTTCTGCTGTTTTTCAAGCTTATGCTCTCGAAAAAGAAGAGCATTCACTCGCAATCTTGCTTTAGCCAAACGGACGGACATAGAAGTCATGTCTTCCAACGCACCAAGCATTTGCCTCAGTGCTAGAAAAGAGACAATAGAAATTAGTATGTTCCCCTCACCCCCTAGCAAATAGGGCCATAAGATAACAAAAAACCCGCCTAAAAAATTAACTGTCTTCAGGGTATTCAAGTACCCCTCGGAGGGCTTCATCACCCATCGCTTGATCGCACCTGGGTTTATATCATCACCACCCGACAAGGCCCAAAAAGTAAACGCTACTTGCGCAGCAACCATGACCAAAAGAAAAACCACCAAGTCGAGCGAGATGAAGGTTAACAATACCAGAATTGCCAGGCTGAACAATGACCATGCAACTACCTTACAGAACCTCGCGTAGAACTCAGCGGCTACTTCTTCTTGATTGCTAATAACGGAAAGCTCGTTTGCCTTTCCCAAAATATCTGCACCTGCTGTCGATGCCAAACGCTCCGAAAAAGCATCCAACACCCTAGTCAGGATATAGCTAATGATAGTCCCTATGGCAAGGTAGCCAATCCAATTTGCTTTATCATCCGGTGAAATAAAAAAAGCAAAATATCTAGGAACACCACTAGACCCCGCTAAAATTATCACCTTAAGAGGCAGCACCATTGACAAAAAATTGGCCACCCGTCCCACAGCCACTAGCACGACCACAAGAAAAGTTGTAAGGGGACAATGTTTGAAAAAACAATAAAAGGCTTTCCAGAACCACTTCCAATGAGCCCGATTAACTTTATAAAGATTCATTTAATTATGCCTAAGAATTTACGGTAATCAGCAAAGGCATTTTTATTGCGAACCAAATCATTTTCAAGGCGCGCTTCAGCCATTAGATAATGAGAACCTAGCAGGCGATCAGTATCAACACTAAATGCATGGAAATTACCAGGGCGAGGTGTAAACTCTCCAAAAACCAACTTACCCGGTGCATTCCCTGAGCGCAAAAAATCTATTCGCATAAACGGCGCAGGAATTTTCAAACTAGCTTGGCGTACGAAATTCAACTGCTCTTCCGTAACTCCATCACCTTTGAAAAGGTTGGTGTACTTACCTGAATTTATGGGATTACCCTCTCCATTCCACTCACAATATTTTTTGCCTCCCAAGCGACTAATTTCAAGAACCAAGCCAACTTTTCCATAGAAACAATAAAACTTCAGATCACGAGCTGGTGTGTTTTCTTCTTCACTTTCTAGCACCATTTCTTCGAGAATCCAGGAGTCGCTGTTAATAGTTCCAGCCGTGATCTCACGCTCCATTTTTTTTGCCATTTCCAGGTGTGAGTGCATCCACTCACCTGTGGAAACGTCAAATATTTTATTTTTAGAATAAAATAAAAAGACTCCCCTGGAGCCTGCCCCGCTTGCTGGCTTAACCACAGTTTTAGAAAGCCGCTCATAGTCAATATCCCAACGAGACACACCGGAAGCATACACCTGCGGCACTGACAGACCAATCAATTTAGCAAACTTATAAGCCTTTTTCTTATCGTTAAGCACCCACTCACGAGACAGCCGAGACGAAACCCTACCTTTAGTTCGCATTATCATAGAACGTCGGAAGGATGGAATATTTTCAAAACTTATATTTAATTTTCGAGCCTGCACCATCAAGGGCTCTTTTATGAAGTCTGGAGGCAAATCTTTTAAAACATCCTCAACAATTTGCTTATTCTTTTCTGTCAACACTTCATTTTTTTTATCTTTCTTTTCATTACGCATGGCCTTGTAGTGACGACTCAACGCCCGATGCCCCTGACTTGCCCAAGCAGACATACAGCTTTCATAGCATGCTTGTATTTTTTTCAATTCTTCATAGGCGAGTTCAAACTTCCCTTCGGCAAGCAGAGTTTTTACATGTTTCTCAAGCGCTTCCAAATTCATGCTACCAAGACTCATCAACGACTCTCTACACAAGGAAACTTATTGTCAAGCAAAAGCACAACTTACTCTACACCTGGGGCTGACGCAAACTTAACGGGGCGGTTAAAAATCTTTATGACATTTGCTTTTACTTTATCAACCTCCCAAGAAACAGCACCCTCATCTTGTAGGCAGCAGAAGATTTCATCATCTAATATTTCAATCGTTTCCGACACTACTTCCGGGGCCAAGTCAATTAAATAACTCGCAATTGGTGGTGCTGCTATAATGGCCTTTTCAGTCACAACACGCTCACCTGGCGCAATGATATTCAATCGCCCTGCAAGTGCTCTATCCCGCAGTTCTTCATTGAGCGGCTCTCTCACATCCCAAGGGTAGTAACGCCAATGAAAGATACCTATCTTCATCCCGGCACTCTCCCACCTATCCAAGATATTCATGGAATTATGAAAGGCCGGACCAGGAGCGTTGAAATCCATAAACATCAAGCGATCCAGTATAAGTGACTTACGAATAGCATGGATAAAGCCAGGAGCAGGAAATGGGCGAATGGTGTCCGTATCCAACTGAAGCTTGCTGCTCACGAGCGGTAAAGTGTGATTATCACTACGCTTGTGCCAATGGGCTATTGCTTCACGATATTCTCGTCTGACACCATAGAACATGGTGCGTACATGAGTACGGCTGTTCCTGGTTAGCGATGAAATATCTTCAAGCGCAAAAGAGAGAGGGACCTCTGGAAAGAGGTGGACTAGCTTACCACCGTCTGGATGATGCTCCAAACGCCAAATCAGCTCTGTATCACCAGTAATCCGCACTCTATCCCAGCCACCCAGCTTCAACAAAAGTTCACGCCTTAGCATCAGAGAGGAATGATTCATTTGAACCAAACGCTCCGAAGGTCGCGACGTACCTTTGAAATACATAGAAGGCAATGTTCTCACCCAATAAGTGAGATTAGCCTTGTGCTGTGGATGCTCCAAGAAATCGCGAATCTGTATTTCTATTTTCTGTGGGTGCGACCAGTCATCCGCATCATGGGTAGTAACGAATTCACCGGTTGCATTTAGAAGCCCTAAATTTCGCGCAGCATAGGCACCTTGATTCCTCTCTTGCTGAAGAACGATCACTCTATCATCTTGCTCGGCAAAAGATTTCGCAACTTCATAAGTATTGTCAGTGCTACAGTCATCCACAACGATAATTTGCAGGTGTTGCCATGATTGCTCCAACAAACTACGCAGGGCAATAGAAAGAGTGACCGCGGAATTGAATACCGGCATAATGACACTGACGGTTAATTCTGGAGCTTCACTTTCTTTATAAGGCAAGCTTGACCCAGCAATATTATCCAGCGTTAATTCCTTGCTTGCATCCACCTTCTTGATAGGTGTAAGACCAGCATCATGCAAGATGGCATTGATGATACGTAACCGTTCAGCATCATCGGCTTCTTGCCAGTCACCGGTTGGAGAAGGGCTGTAGGTATTTGCAAATGCCAACTTATAGTGCACATTGTCAGGTTTCATTTTCAACGCTGCTTCGGCATACTCACGTGCCATCGGCACTTTGCCCAACATCATCAGACAATCAATTTCAAGCAAGCGAAATGACTGTCTTAGCTGGTATTCCGGCAAGGCTGCTCTGATATAATTTAAGTCAGCCAGCACAGCTTCATAATCTCTCTCTACCCAATGCCAACGTGCCAAAGCCCAAGCTGCTCGCGTACGTTCGCTGATACCCTGTTCAACATTGCCCCGTAGCGTTAAAAGATCTTCCTTCGCCTTTTCGCTAAACCCGCCCCATAGCTTGGCCTCAAGTGCCTTTGCCTTACTGGTGGCATCTACGAAACGCTCCCACTCCCGTCCATTAACGAACTGTTGGAAGCGGTATACCCAATCATCTGGCAGCAGGTCTCGAACTCTATGTCGAAAACCTACGGGGATATAGAAAAAAATCTTCCTGACGAACCATGTGGGAAACTGCATAACTTAACATCTCATCGGGTCATATTTGATTTACGCTGATTGGCCACTACAACATTAACGAGCCAAAGTCGCCTCTCAATAGCTTCACAACACTTTCAGTTTCCCAATGCGGCTGCTTTTGCTTTGTTTCTAACACAAAATTATTAAGTAAAAATTCACAGGAGCGGATGCTCAACTGATCAAGAAAAACTGCTCTGCGCTTTTCATCGTAACTAATAGTATTATCGCCGCTCAGTTATACCGATAGGCTTTCAGAAAGCCCCCCCGGCTCCACAGGTATTACTACTCCTGCATCGGCGAGCCATTGCATTGCGGGGGTCACATGTGCAAACACTATAAGCCCCATGGCTAGGGCATCGACTAGTTTTGCAGGAAGTTGAAAACGCGCCACCAGGGAGTCCGCTTCCTGCAAGAGAATGACATAGTCTCCAAGCGCCACTATTTCAGGGATTGCCTCATAAGGTTGGCCTGGTATAAATCGACACAGATCACCTGCAATCGATTGCAGCTCTTGCTTCAGGCTAGGGTCAGGAAAATCTCCTACGATCACCAACCAGACATCTTCACGCTGTAGCTCTACAACTGCTCTTGCAGTTTCCAATAATCCTTTATGTTTGCGAGGTGTGCCAAAAAAAAAGTACTATTTTAATATTTTCTGGTATCGACCAGCGCCGACGAGCTTCGCTTTTCAAGCTAGCACATGGAGTGAAACGAGTCTCATCGCGTACGTGCGGTAATAACGCCCCACCATATTGCTGTTGCAACGCTGGGTTTGAAACCGTAACCTGCCAACGCTGTCCGACCTGACCAACAGTCAGTCGTGTCCAAAAAGAGGAGTGAAGCTTTTTCGGGGGTGGTAGTCTCCCCTTTCCCTCAAGTGCCTCAGCTAACTTAAGCGGCTCTTCAGCTCCTACAAAGCCAAGCTCTTCATCATCTACGTCCCAAATTACTTCTGCCCCCCAAATTAATGAATAGAGCAGACCAAAAATAAAATTTGGAAAACGCGGCTTCGAGAGATGCACTAAATCATAAGGGTGCTTTGCCACCAAGCTTACGGCTTCTCGGAAAAACGCCTCCTCATTCTCGACGATGAACGAATGGCAAGGAATTTTACTCCCCTGCATGGGCGGCCATAGACTAGTTCCCCAACGTGGAAATATCGCTCCGACAATTTCAACGCTAGGGGTAACCCGATGATATGCTTCGGCTAAAGTCAAAACTCGGCCAGCCGGGTTGTGTGCCAACTCCCATCCACACACACCAACACGAGCATCTTCGCCGTTCCGCAAAGTCTCCACACGCTGCCTGCGGTAATGCTTTCTTGCGAGAACGATATTCCCCGCAATTAGCTCCGCGAGTTCTGCCCTGTCAAATGGCGCTGTCACATACTCCAGGTAATACTGGATCGCAAGGCCGTATTCTCCTGCATGGAAAGCGCTATTGCCGCGAGAAAGGTGAGTCTCGGCAGCATCTATTATCATTCGCATGCCAGCCAATGATCAACAAGACTCTGGGAGGACACGAGCAGTTCGTCCAAATGGTCCTTTCCCTTGAAGCTCTCGACATAAAGCTTATAGAGCATTTCAGTACCGCTGGGCCGCGCTGCAAACCAGCCATTTTCAGTCATCACCTTGACGCCTCCTATCGGCTCCCCATTGCCAGTCGCGGCGACCAGAATCCCTTTCACGGGGTCTCCAGCCAGAGTGTCTAGCGACATCGACTCGGGGTTAAGACGCTTGAAGGCGGCTTTCCGCTCGGGGGCACAGGGCGAATCTACACGTAAGTAGCATGGTGCCCCATGCTGACGCATGAGCTCTTGATAGTGCTCGCCCGGTGTCTTACCGGTCACGGCAGTGATCTCAGCCGCCAGCAGGCAGAGAACGATGCCATCCTTGTCGGTACACCAGGGCTCGCCGTCCAGGGTCAAGAAGCTGGCCCCAGCGCTCTCTTCGCCTCCGAAAGCTAACCAGCCCTGGTGCAGTCCCTCGACGAACCACTTGAACCCCACCGGCACCTCGTAGAGTTCTCGGCCGCGGCTGGCCACGACCCGGTCGATCAGCGACGAGGAGACCAGCGTCTTGCCCACCTTGAGCGTGTTCGACCATTCCGGACGGTGGCCCAGCAGGTAGTCAATGCATACCGCCAGGAAGTGGTTGGGGTTCATCAGCCCGAAGGCATCCACGATGCCATGGCGATCGGCATCCGGGTCGTTACCAAAAGCCAGGGTGAAGCGATCCTTGATTGCCAGCAGGTTGGCCATGGCCGCGGTGCTGGAGCAGTCCATCCGTATCTTGCCGTCGTGATCCGGCGGCATGAAGGCGAAGCTGGTATCCTGCTCAGCGTTGACGATGGTCAGGTCCAATCCGTAGCGCTCTGCCACAGCCTGCCATACCGGCAACGCTGTACCACCCATTGGATCCACTCCCAGCTTCAAGCCCGAGGCAGCAATGGCCTGCATATCCACAACACGGCCCAGCTCGGCCACATAAGCCTCGACGAAATCGTAGGCCTGAGCCTGCTCTTGCGCATTGGCCAGCGACACCCGCTTCACTCCCTTCAACCCTTGCTCAAGATAACGATTGGCCTGCTGCTCAATCCAACTCGTTACCCCCCCTTCCGCAGGGCCGCCGTGGGCTGGGTTATACTTGATGCCGCCATCCTCGGGCGGATTGTGCGAAGGCGTAATGATCAGGCCATCGGCGAGCTGCTCGGCCTGCTCGGTGTTATGTTGCAGGATGGCCCGGCTTATCAGGGGCGTGGCCACCACGCCCGCCCGGCTATCGATACATACCTCGACGCCATTGGCGGATAGCACCTCCAGCGCCACCTCCCAGGCCGGACGAGAGAGAGCGTGGGTGTCATGCCCCAGAAAAAGCGGCCCTGTATAGCCCGCCTGAATTCGATAATCTGCCACTGCCTGGGCAATGGCACAGATATGGGCTTCATTAAACGTTCCCAGCAGAGAGCTACCTCGATGCCCGGAGGTTCCGAAGCCTACCCGCTGCTTGATCTTGCCTGGATCGGGCCTGATCGCATGGAATGCCCGCAGCACTGCCTCTATCGACATCGTCGCCTCGTCCTTCTTCATCCGTTCAATCGCTGCCAAACAGGTCGCGGGTGTAGACCTTGTCGGCCACATCGGCCAATTCCTCTACCATGCGGTTGGCAAGGATCACATCACACTGAGACTTGAACTCGGCGAGGTCCTGGATCACCCGTGAGCCGAAGAACTGCTGCTCATGCAGCACCGGCTCATAGACCACCACCTCGATGCCCTTGGCCTTGATCCTCTTCATCACACCCTGCATAGCACTGGCCCGGAAGTTGTCTGAGCCAGCCTTCATGATCAGGCGGTACACCCCTACCATTTTGGGCTTACGCTTCAGCACGGATTCGGCGATGAAGTCCTTGCGGGTGCGGTTGGCCTCGACGATAGCCTGTATCAGATTGTTAGGTACATCCTCGTAGTTGGCCAGCAACTGTTTGGTGTCCTTCGGCAAGCAGTAGCCGCCGTATCCAAATGAGGGGTTGTGGTAATGATTGCCTATGCGAGGGTCAAGCCCCACCCCATCGATGATCTGGCGCGCGTCCAGGCCATGGGTCTCGGCGTAGGTATCCAGCTCGTTGAAGTAGGCCACGCGCATGGCCAGGTAGGTATTGGCGAACAGCTTGATCGCCTCCGCCTCGGTGCTGTTGGTGAACAGCACCGGCACATCCTGTTTAACCGCGCCCTGCTTGAGCAGATTGGCGAATACCTCGGCGCGCTCCGAGCGTTCACCGACGATAATGCGTGAAGGGTACAGATTATCGTAGAGCGCTTTCCCTTCTCTCAGAAACTCCGGCGAAAAAATAAGGTTCTCTGTGCCGAAGCGCTCACTGGCCTCTGCGGTAAAACCCACCGGAACAGTCGACTTGACGACCATCACCGCATCTGGATTGATTGCCATCACGTCTTGGATGACAGACTCGACAGTGCTAGTGTTGAAGTAGTTGCTCTGCGGATCATAGTCAGTTGGCGTTGCGATAACAACAAAATCCGCGCCCCGATAAGCTTCTTCTTTATCCAGCGTTGCGGTGAAGTCCAGCTCACGATTAGCCAAGAAATCGGAAATCTCAGCATCCTCGATAGGCGACTTCCTGCTCTTAAGAAGAGCCACTTTATCCGATGAAATATCAAAAGCAGTAACATCATTATTCTGGGCCAGCAATACAGCATTTGATAAGCCCACATAGCCAGTACCGGCAATAGCTATTTTCATTCAACACACCAATGACAAACGTAATTAGCTTATTTGATAATATTATTTAAACAGAAAATGTTTTAAATACCTCAAAGGACTTTCCATTAAGCAAATCATCTATTAGTCTTTCCTCTGCAAGAATATACTCCTCTCCCAGCCGGGTATCTGTTTCAACGTTAAACAAATCATAGTCACCTGGCGAAGGAGTAATCTCGCCAAATAAGCAACTATACTCTCCCTGTATAAAATCAATTCTGACAAATGGCGCGGGTATGTTTTCACCAATCAACTCTGCCATCTTAAGGGTAGAGGTAGAAAACCCTTTCCCTTTAAAATGCTTATTGTTATATTTTCCGGTATCAATCACCTCGCCCGCACGAGTCCACCAGCAATATTTTGACTCTGGAAATCGCTTAATTTCAAGCACCAAGGCCACTTTACCATAAAAAGTATAAAATTTTAAGTCAACAGGAAAGAAATCGTCCACCTCGCGCCCTTTAACTAATTCTTCAACAAACCATTTGTCGCAATTAACCCTTCCCGACTCCAAACATTCATGCATTGCCAACTTTAAATCAAAATTACTCGCATCGTATTTTATTTTTTCCTTTACATCTATTACCACATCCACAAGTTTCAAAAAAACACCATTACTCCCGCCCCCCCCTAATGGTTTCAACACCCCAGATCTAAAAAAAGGGAGGTCATGGTGAGAAAATTCCTCATGGATTATACGAGGCGCTCTAATGCCAAGAGACTCACAAAATTTTGGAGCGATTTTTTTGCTTGCGACCTTCCATTCATGTCGCGCTCCACCTAGCTGAGCCAGCCTTTTTCTTCTGTTCAAAGATTCTGTAAAAGAAGCTGCCGAAGAAAACTCAGTATTCATTAACGTCCTGCCATAGCACTCTCGAAGCTCCGATGAAGAAAGAACAGAAACTAACTTGCGAAACCTATTCTTATTTCCTTCCTCGTCAATTCTATTTTTTAAATACCTCCCCCAGAAATCAAAAATTTCTTTAGCATTTTTTCGACAGGATAGAGCGGATTGCAAACTTTCTTCAAAAGCATTTTGCATTCCACTCTCGCTTATCTTTTTCAGCAATAGATTACGATGAAACCTTTCCATAAATTCTTCCTAAAATGATGGGCGGCTTGTATTGATTTAAGAACGTACAATATCAATTTATCAGCCGGTTAACGTGCATCTCATAGCTATAATTTTGTTCGAGATATTTCCATGCCTGCTCAACCTGTTTATAATATAATTTTCTATCTTTAAAAATATCAAAAGCAGTATCAAGCGCTGTTTCCGGAGTCGCATATAGAGCATTATTTCCAAACAATTCTCGGTGGCTTTCTGGTAAAATCACCGGCACCCCGACAGCCATAGCTTCTAGCACAGTTCTCGGAAAAGACTCTACCCAATCCGGATGAGCAAAAAAGACAAACACATCTAGCCCAGACAAAAATTCTTTAGGCGAAACAGAGTTGAATGCATGTACAGTCCAATTAGCCGGTGTGTATCCTATTATCTCAGCAGGTGTAGAAGCCCCCCCAAGAATACGAACCTCAACATCTTTTCTATCAGGATATATAGCCAAAATATCATTTTTATTATCTGGCCACTTAACATAAGAATCGCGAGAATGTCGCCCGATACGCATAGTCTTATTTATGTCGTGAGAATAATTTGTCCTTTTCCATTCAGACAAATTAATTATGTTATCCCAATTTTTTGGTGAGAGATTAATATGTTTTATCTGGTCTCTATGATGAGTAACTAGTGCATCGCGCACCATAGGCCCATTCGGCCACCAAACAGCGTTTTTTCCAAAGTAATGCCTTATATTTTCGCTGCAATTCTGCAAATCATAACGCTTCACTCCAACATCGCTGTAGTCACTCATAGGAGGCTGATTTATTACAACTACGATTTTATCTGCTTTTATATCTGGGACATAGCGCTGCATATGTTGAAAAATGGGAGGGTAACGGCAAACCAAAATTTGGCATGTGGCTTTTTCACCATAAGTTATAACTTTAACTGAGTTTCCATCAACCTCTTTTCTAACAATAGGCAGCATGGAAAGTCTCGTCTTGTCGCCTAAGTCATAACGATATAACTCAACCAGACCAACTTTTAAGCCTTTTTCTTTAGCTGCACGAATTTCTTGCACGCAGGAATGAACACTGCCCCCATCCATTCTAAATTCAGAAGCTAGAATAACATCAAAATGCTCAACTTCCGGAGCTTTTTTTGGAAGCATAATTGTTGGTATTGGGAACGGTCTTTGAGTGATATCGCCATTATAATATAGTTCTCCATGCTCATGATGATAGGTTTGAGCATCTAAATATTCTTTTCTAGCACCATACAGGAAGCCATTGATACCTAATGCCTCATCTGCGACAATAGAGGACGCGGAATCTCGCTGAAAAGATAAGGGCCCCGATTTTAATTCTACGATTGCTTTATTCCCAAAAACTTTTTTTATCCTTCTCATCAACTCACGATCTGATGAAAATCGCGCAGTATCCCAGTAACCCAGCCTGCTCCTTACTGCTTCCCTTGACCACATAAAAGATGAAATATTAGTAGTAATAAAATGCCCGGATCCAGTCCAGCGGGTGAAGAGTAAGTCAGAAGTAACCCTGGCTTGCTGAGATGTACACCCAATACATTTTGGGTTTCTCTCAAGAAATTTTACTTGCACTTCTATTTTTTTTGGATGCGACCAATCGTCTGCATCGTGTAAAGTTACATACTTACCGTGAGCTACATCCAGAGCTCTATTGCGAGCTACATAGGCACCTAGATTTTCATCCATCTTTAGAACTTGGATTCTTGTGTCATGTTTTGAAAACTCCCTCGCAACTTCGAAAGTTGCGTCAGTGCTGGAATCATCAACAACAATGATCTCTAAATTTTTCCAAGTTTGCTCTTGTAGTGAACGTATTGCGGTCTTTAAATATTTTTCTGAATTATAGGCGGCTATAATTACTGAAACCAAAACACCGTCTTCTATGCTCTGCAAGTCATCTTTGCTGCAGAGATTGTCATATAAATCGCCTTCCTGTGAATTATAAAGATCCACGTGAGCAAGGCCATAAAAATCCAACAATTTGTTAATAATTTTTATTTTTTTACTTGGCGGTTGGTAATAATTAGCTAGTGCGAGTTGTATGTTAGGTTCATAAAAATCAACATCGATACAGTGTTTTTTATATAAATCTATTCCTTTTTCCTTTTCGCCAATTGCGTAACAGCATATTAGTCCCGCAACGATAAGAGTGTGAAATGTCTCACTATCTGGCCATATTGGAATAGCCTTACATAGATAAGAAAATGCTTTAGCATAACCAACGTCTTCTTTTTTCCGCATCTCCCATAATGCCAGCTCCCTCAAAGCCATCGCCCGTACAGCATCAAATCTTGAAGTGTTGACTAGCTCTTCTAGTTCTGCAATCGGCTTATCAACGAAGCCTAAAGTCAAAAGCTTTTTCTTTACTATCTGGATTTTCGATTCTGCATATGCAACTACATTTGTATGAACACCATCACCTTTACCTAACAGTAAGTAGTGCAATGCCGGGACAACAGAATCCGAATTGTTCAAAACTTCCTTTTTATAAAAATCAGCACAAAACTTTTTATTTGGCTTGTTACCTTTCTTCCAACCAATCTTTAAGTAATGCTCTACTGGGTCTTCCTTAGTGGAGAGTAGATACTCGTGCGTGTACCACTTTTTATGGAAAAAAAACTGAGCATTTTTTAATTTTTCATATGCTTCAACATAACTAAGTCCTAGATATGCATCCATATCAAAGCCGATGCTGCTTCCATTACGACTCTGTATTTTTCTTCCTCTCTCAGCTGCATGACCAGCATCATGAATTTTTCCGATTTTTTTCAATGCTAATGAATAATTAAAATGATAAAAATGAATATGTGGATTCTGCGAGATGGCAGAAGCGTAAAGCTCTGCCGCTTCCACCCATTGACCTTTTCTATATAAATCATTTGCTTGTTCAAATATGGTTTTCTGACTGCGCATATAACAACCTTAGCACCTTATCAACTATAAAGTTTTTTTTGATTTCTAATTATTTCTAGCAAAGCTGGCCGGAGTTTTACCGCATACTTTGTTCCGCGATGTATACTGAACTCCTCAGCATCCCAAGGCAATACATTTTTAGCGTCTATTTGGAGAAACATCCTTTTTAATATATCTACATGCTCATTATATGGCATATTGATTTTTTCGTGATGGAATTCGCAGTATAATTTATTAACATGCCTGAGAGTGCCTTCATTTATCATTTTATCTAGAATTTCGTACTCTGCTCCCTCAACATCTAGCTTTAATACTATTTCATCATATTCAGAAGATTTCTCTGTTATGAAATTTGATAAATCAACGGTTTCTACGGTAATGTTTGGGCAGTCTTTGTTGTCTACCCTTCCGCCACAAACAACTTTCTTGCCTTGAACTAACGAGCTACCATCTGCATCTATAGGATCAATAACAAAATTTGCTTTTCCTTGATATGCCGCTACTGCTTTTTTTTCTAACTTGGTAGGCAAATTATGGTAATAATTCCACAAATCAGGGTTTGCTTCAAATGTGACAACATCATAGTCTGGGTGTGAGAGAAGAAATTTAATTACTGAACAACCATCGTACCCACCGCAATCTACAAAAAGTTTGTTATTTCTCTTAGAATGACACCAGATCTTGGGGGATCCAGTTTTTGAATATGCGTCATAAAGCCTAACTTTAGCAAGGCTAGGATTTTCATTCGACCCCTTTGCGTAAAATCTTTCTGCTTCACTGATGTTTCCAAAAATAATATTGGAAAAACCCAAATTTTGTGCTATTCCAGTCAAGATTTTTTTTGCCATTTTTTCCTTGCTTATACCGCTTTGCCGAGCATGCTGCAAAAAAAATATAGAAGATTCGTAATCTAATTTTTGCATATGTGCAATTGCTACTAACAAAGCAACTTCGCCTGATTCAGGAAAGCCTTGAAGGTCATCTTCAGTTATACTTGTAAGGCTCTCCCACTCCCCCATTAAGAAATGTAATTCAACTTTCAAAAAACCCACGTCTGAAACTAATGAAGACATGCTCATAGGAACCATCTCTCAAGTTATATTTTTTAAGAAAATTTTAACGGCTTCCTCTATGGCCACTATTCAACATACCTATGGCATGAGAAGTACCCACCAGAGCTACACAAGCATAGTGCAACCTCTAGGACGTAATGAGCAATGAATCCACCGTAAACGCTGGGCCGCCAAGCGCAAAGCTCCTGGTCATGGACATAGCCACGGTTGCTGAAGTAGCTTGCCAGCATGACCTCATTGTCTCCGAGGTCGATAGTTGGATCGAGGAGGCCCAACGCGATATGGAGAAGGGTTCCGGGCCTGCTCCTAGGATATCCGCGAACAGTATGAGTCCGAGCTGCGGGAAACCAAGGCGGCACTAAAAAGTTTCGCCCCCTGCTTGATGAGGACGAGAACTCAGGGCTGGCAAGCGCGCAAGCGACCCCTGGGGTTCCGCCCTCGAGCCAGGAGTTTGCCTATTGGTCGCCTCGCGACCGGATGGGCGTTGGGCATCCGATCTGACACACGTCTGGTGCGGCAAAGATTGACCGGCCAGTCTGGCGGTCATGCGGGAGATCCGTGGCTGGCAATTATCGGATAATGGCAGCAGGAAGACTGCCGAAGCTGCGCTGGAAGAGGCTCTGATACATCAATTTGGCACCCTGGATCGGATTTATAAGACACTGGCGCTGTGGTCCGATAACGGTTTGGTTTTCAACAGCCAGCACTGAACGGCGACAGTAAAGGCCTATGGGCTGACTCAAGAGCTCACGACGCCGTACAGCCGGAGCAGAACGGGCTCGTCGAGCGCTTCTCCCGCTCACGGAAGGAAGAGCGCATCTGGCTGCACCGTCTCAAGTCGATGGGCCAAGCCAGAGTGACCATCAGCCGTTCGATCCGGCGCTACAACGAAGGGCAGCCACGTCAGTCTCTGGGCTATGTGGCGCCCCTGGCACACCCAGCATTAGCTGCGTAGAGTGTGCAGAACTAGGGGGTCATTACAAGCAAGGCAACAACTCTACATCATGTAGATATATAAGGCCAACTAGAAAGAAAGATTACTCATATCAGCTATTAGACTTACTTCATCAGTGCACAGCAATTCCTTATCTATTGAAGCAGTTTGCTAATTGCGTTAAACTGAACTTCACTTTTCCTTAGCTCTTCGCCCAGCAGCTTTAGTTGTTTTTCCATGTCTTCATTGGCCAATGTGAGTTTTTGCATTTCTAATTGTAAGATACTTTGTTGACGCAAAAGTTCACTTTTTTCTTTATCTTTGCTTTCCTTCTCAGCTTTTTCCGCTTCTAAAAGCTTTAAGGTAGCATCTCGCTCCGCCTCGAGACTGCTCAAACTCTCTCTAAGCTTTAAGCTCGCACTCCATCCTGCCGTCCTGAATGTGTGATAAAATCGATCGTCGCCTTGGCCAGTTATATCCTCCAGGCCGTAACCGGCCTCGTGTAGTTGAACTCGTAGCCGAGGCCAGGCATCCTCAATTTTCGGTGTCAACGTACTGGTAGCGAGAGAAATATAGTGAATCGCTTGCTCTGCCTTTACCAGTGCTTGCAATAAATTTTTTTCTTCCCCGGGACACTCGATCAACATCCAGTGCTTTTTATCCTCAGCTAGGTTTAGCTGGCTGAGGAGCTCGTGAAGGCTTAATGCCTTTACCTTAATCTGCTTCTCTTCCCGCAAGCCCGGCCAGCGAAGGGGTGGTTCGTCTATTGGATTGATCGTTGCCAAAAATTTTGCATTATAGCAATACAACACACACTCGCCGGTTTTTTCTGCCACCGCTGCTTCGATGACGCTTACTCGTGGCTCGTGACTGACACACTGTCTTAACGCGTGAGCCAATTCTGGATTTGGCTCAAGGAGTACTATTTTTTCAGCCCGTGTCGCCAAATAAAGTGGAAGCTCTGTGCATTCGCCTGCTCCTAAGTGCAGGATTGTGCCGTTTGTTTCTTGCCAAGCGGGAATTGTGTGTTGCACCATTAACCTCTCCTCAAGAACTTCCGACAAATAGTTTTGTTATTTTTCTCAATGGAGCTGTAAACTTCCATGACTTAGACTTTCTTATCGAAGCAAGCTCCTGCCTCGCCTGTTTTAACTTCTCAGTAAGTTGTTTGTTTTTCTGTGAGAAAGCATGCAACTTTTCATTTTTTTGCTTAACAACTTGCTCAAGATTTTTGAGCTTTTCGCCACCTCCCTTTTTCCCAAGAATGTATTGCTCCAGCTCTTCTTGGGTGTTGTGGAGCTGCCGTATGATCATGTCATTTTCATGCTGAAGATCTTCCAGCTTTTCCTTGCTTTTGCCGTTTAAACTGCCTTCTTCAATAGCTTTCTGTAGTAACTTTTTTTCTTGAAGCCACTTCTTTTTCTCCGTCTCTAGATACTCAACTTTTGTTGCCTTTTCTTCATAATCAGCGGCAGTGAATTTGGGCACGGTTGTCAACAGCTGTTGGTGCTGCTCGAAAATCCTGTCCAGACGGTCGAGTGAGGATTCGCCTTGTAATAAGGCCAAAGTACTCACTTCCAGCTCACTGACAAGGCGTTGAGTCGACGGCTCTGCCATAGCCTGCTGGGCAAGCAGCAGGTGGGTGGTCAGCTGTTGCTGTTCGTAAGGCTCTAACGGTAGTTGTGCAGGTGCCTGTACGGGCACCTTTCCCAGTGCAATGCCACTTCGACTGGTAAGCTGCTCGCATAGCGTTTTTGTCTCATGATAAAGACCAGCATAACTCACCAAGGTCATGCGGTGATAGTTATCACGATACAGCTCAAGCAGCGACTCCGCCCAGTTTTTCCAATTGGCCAATGCCTGGGAAGGCATCCGCCCAAGGCCAATATCATTGGCTATGCGATAATCCGGTGAATCAAAGCATATAACGACGTAACAAGCCGGATCTCTCTGTAAAAACACTCTAGCTTGAGTAAGTTCCGTAATTATAGCCGATGACCAAGGCTGTCCCGCCTCTTGCATCGCCTTCACCCATTCTTCCAAGGGGTGGAGAGAAAGATTTGCCATTACCAAGCATTCTGAACGTGTTTTTTCTTTTGCTTCTAGCATGACAGCCCCTGCCGCACTTGTCATCGTCTTCTCCTGACGTACAGTACTAACCTATTTTATAGCGAAGTATTAGCGACGCTCAGCTTCGCCTCTGAAAAGTAACTTTACTGCCTCCTTCATCTCCACTCCCCATAAACGCATCTGGACGAGCGATGCCAACACTCGAAAGCGTATGGGCTGAGTCGAAGTGAACAAGAAGCGATACCATGCCAGTACTGGTGGTATCAGTGTTCGTATTATCCATATAGAACGCTGGCAGTAGTTGCCCGAGGTCAACTGTCCACCCTTTATCCTCCTTGCTTTTGTGGCTAGCGCCTGCCAGCTATCCCGCGCGGGGTGTTCCACGATAGCTTCAGGCACGTAACGCAACGATGCCCCATCGGCAACCGCGCGACGCACGAAATCAGCATCGCCTCCGGAAAAGCGCTGTGCCTCGAACCCCCTTAGCCAATTTGCGAGTTTGGCTGATACTGCCAGATTGGCAGTTACCGCGTAACCGCGGGAGACGTACCAGTCTTGAGGGATCCCCTTCACCAGGTCGTACATTTCAAAAATGCTCGGATTAGAGCCGCTCGCTCTCATGCGGACGGCACCAGCCAGCACGGTATTTGGGCCGGTCAGGTTCACGGCCCGCTGCATCAGCGCCTCCAGCCAGCCGGCTTCGGGCAGGCAGTCCGCATCGGTGAATACCAGCCACTCGCCTCGCGCCTCCTGCAAGGCCAGATTGCGGGCCGCATAGGAACCGGGGATGGCACAGTGCAGAATGCGAGTGTTAGCCGGCAGCTCGGGCGGGGGGGCAAAGTTCGTCGAGCCGTTGTCAACTAGTAGCACCTCAAACTTTTCCTGGCTTAGCGTCTGATATTGTAAACACTTAAGCAGGAAGGGAATCAGGTGCCAGTGCTCGTACACGGGCACGATAACAGTACAGAGTGGTGTCATGTCAGTACTTCAAGAAGCGGGCACGTTACCACGGTGGGTACTAACGGGTACCTCCCATGCCTCTGTATCAAGCCTGGATAACGTCGCGCATTCATGGCATGGCAACCGCCTAGCGATTTACATTTTAGGATGGCCTAAGGTCTGCTTGGAACGAGAAACATACAGCAGCGAGCCGGCGGATCAACGCGCAAGCCGTGCCAGCAGTGCTTGCTGATAGCGTGGCACCTGGGGGAAGCGTGGGCACGGTCTCAGCAACTCCTCCAGCTCATCGGCCGTAAGCGCCAGCACGTCGTGTCCGCGATAAACGATCTGTTGCCCTGCTGGTGCCACTCCCATGAGAAAGTTGAGCTTCATCAGTCGTGCCAGCTCCTCCTGGTAGAGGAAGAAAGCCTGCAGGTGAGTCGCCTCGGGCCCAGCGCGGCCCAGCACTTCTCCGATCAAGTGGTTGAGCTGGTTGCGAGCGCGAATGGCTTCCTCCATCACCGGCTGCCAAGCGTCGACGTCGACGAAGCGTCCCAGCACGAAGAGCGTCCGAGCCTGGTTATAACGAATGAATCCCAGCCACATGTCGTCCTCGCCACTTGCCTCCAGCGCCTTGTCGAACTGACCCAGTGCCGCGCGCAGGTGCATGATCACTTCCTCCCTGCAGTCGGGGGCTAGCTCGCAACCCCGTCGGCTCAGCGCCTCGACACCGTCGAGCGAAAGCAGATCCTTCTCGCCGAGTTGCAGGCCTTCGCGTATCCGGTGCATGCCCTTCTTGTTGTAGAAGAGGCCGAGATAGTTGTGATAGACCGTGCGCGTCACCGGGTTGCGCAGGATGGGCCCGCGTACGTCTAGCAGTTCACCATGTACCTTGAAGTCCCCTTCCGCAACCAGTCGCTGGTAAGTCACCACACCCTTAAATAGTTTGACCACCTCGTTGATCTGGATCGCCGCCCCCTTATTGACAGAGTGCAGCACCGCCTTGCGCCTATCAGCCATCGTCAGTAGCGCGTTCATCCTTGCCTGGTATTGCTGAGGATCGATCGCGGCAGCACTGAATGCCGCTGGAAACAGCACAATCAGGTCCACCATGTACTGGAGGGTATCGGCGAAATCCACTGCGGTGGCGGATTCCCTCTTGAGCTTCCTCTCGATGCTGGAAAAGAGCGCATCCTGAAGCGATCGCTCCTCATGTGCATTGAAACGCTTGAGCAGTTCCGGCACTGAGGTAACGTAATACTCGTTGTCGAGGATGTTGCCGTCCATACGAGAGATCTTATTGACGCTGTCGATCGATATATACGTTTGAAGAGCGATGAACAGCGCCAGCATAGAGATGCCAAACGACACCATGGACACCGTGAACGACACCAGATCGACGCCTTGCCGCGCCTGGTAGATCCATACCGAAAAGGCGATCGCCGCTGCCAGGATCAGCAGTATGACTGTCAAGTAGATGATCTGGGCACGGGTCGGCCTCATGTCTCAATCCTGCTCAGGCATTCACTCATCGAGTGCCGCCCCTCCCCGGAGCGAGTGTTGCTCCACTTCCGGGTGAGGGCGTTAACTTTCCGGGAGAATTATTGCCGTGCCAGGCAAGACTGATGCCGACGCGAACGCGCTCGAGCAGCAAGTAAGCGCGCATGGAATTGGTAACGAAAACTGAACAAACGGCGCCCGAGGCTTCTAAGAAAAAGGGGTTAACGCCCAACGGAAAAATACCTGAACCCTTTGATCGCCACCCTGCGGGGCTCGAACATGTTGCGCCCGTCGAAGATGAGCGGCTCTGTTAGCTGCTGCTTGATCAGCTCGAAATCCGGGGCGCGGAAGCTCTGCCATTCGGTCACGATCGCCAAGGCATCGGCGCCACGCAGGGCGGCCTCCTTGGTGCCGCACAGGGTGAGGTCGTCGCGGTTGCCGTAAATGCGCTGGGTTTCTTCCATGGCTTCCGGGTCATAGGCCTGCACCTTGGCGCCGGCTTGCCATAGGGCTTCCATCAGCACGCGGCTGGGGGCTTCGCGCATGTCGTCGGTGTTGGGCTTGAAGGCCAGGCCCCAGATGGCGAAAGTCTTGCCGGCCAGGTTGCCCTGATAGTGCTTGTGTATCTTCTGGAACAGGGTGGTTTTCTGTTCCTCGTTACGGGCTTCCACGGCCTTGAGCACCTTGGCGTCGAAGTCAATGCTGCCAGCGGTGCGGATCAGCGCCTGCACGTCCTTGGGGAAGCAGGAGCCGCCGTAGCCCACGCCGGGGTAGATGAAGTGGTAGCCAATGCGCGGGTCGGAGCCGATGCCCTGGCGCACCATCTCGATATCCGCCCCGAGGCGCTCGGCCAGGTTGGCCATTTCGTTCATGAAGCTGATCTTGGTGGCCAGCATGCAGTTGGCGGCGTACTTGGTCAGCTCGGCACTGCGCACGTCCATGACGATCATCTTGTCTTGCTGGCGGCTGAAAGGGGCATAGAGTTCGCGCAGCATGTCTTCGGCGATGCGGCTCTCGGTACCGATGATGATGCGGTCCGGCCGCTGGCAATCGCTTACCGCACTGCCCTCTTTCAGAAACTCGGGATTGGAGACTACGTCGAAGCGCAGGTCCTTGCGGCCACGGGACTCAAGCACGCCATCCACCTTGTCTCGCACTTTGTCGGCAGTGCCAACCGGCACGGTGGATTTGTTGATAATGACCAGGTCACGCTCCATGTGCTGGGCAATGGTTTCGGCCACGGTCAGCACGTACTTGAGATCGGCGCTGCCGTCTTCGTCCGGCGGGGTGCCAACGGCAATGAACTGGACCTGACCGTGCTTGATGCCTTCGGCGGCATCTGTGGTAAAGCGGAGCCGCCCGGCGGCATGGTTCTCCTTTACCAGCGGTTCCAGCCCCGGTTCGTAGATAGGAATATCGCCCTGATTCAGGCGCTCCACCTTATTGGCATCCACGTCTACGCACACTACGTTGTGGCCAACATCGGCCAGCACGGCCCCCTGTACCAGGCCCACGTAGCCGGTTCCGAATACGGTAACGTTCATCGCCGTTCCTTTATAAGGTTCCTTTCAAAGAGATATAGCTGGCATGGTGCGGATATACGAGGAGTACGGTCCCTATCACACCGTGGCTAAAGCAGTCGTGCCTTCAGCCGCTTCGGCAAGGTGGTCGCCACCCAGCGTTACGCTCATTTCATGCTCAGCCCCTTCGGCCCATGCCAGCAGCTTGGCCTTGAGCGCAGCCTGGGCGTGGGCGTCGCCGTGTACCAGGCGCACTTCCCGGGGTGGGTGGCGCATGCGGCGTACGAAGTTGAGCAGGTCGTGTTGGTCTTTAATCCAGCAAACCTCTTCGCTCGGCATCAGCGAGCATGGCTTGGGCAAACGCGATTAGCGTTTCCTGATAGTCGTACGCGGTTGTCAGGGCATCAGCTAGCACCTGGGGCGACTCGATGTACTCGTGGATCATCTGATTTCGGATCTGACGGATCTCGAGCCACTTGTCGGCAGAGTCGAGCACACCCAGTTTCTCGGCGCGGTCCAGGTTGTCGGCCACGGCTCCTGTTTTCTCACCTAAAGCACGAAGCCAAAGCGGTAGCAGCTTGTCTCCAGCCGTGTCCTGAAGACGACAGAAGCGGCTGGTGTATGCTTCCACTCTTTCTGCCAGTGCTTCATCTTCACCCAGCTTGGCGGCACGCTCCTCGGTAAATGGTATGGTAAAGACATTGCGCGAGGAGTAGCTGAGGTGATGAACCTCCCGCTCGACTACTCGCTTCAAGAAGCGCAAGCGCTCCGAAAGATTGTCTTTCACAGGCGAACTCCCTGTTCTCGTGCCAGCTTGTGTATCGTCTGCTCACTGAGGTTCGGTGCGCTCACGAGCACATCGACCTTGCGCCCGTGCATGGCGCGCATGATCCGTACGCTGAGCCGGGCCGAGAGCTGTGCCGGATGCTCAACGGGCTTATCAAGCTCCACGAACAGGTCGATATCTCCGCCACGAGCGGTGTCATCAAGACGCGATCCGAACAGTTTTACTGTGGCGCTCTCACCCAGCTCTTCATGAACGATCCGCCGGATGTTTTGGCGTTGGGTATCCGTCAGGCGCATGGGGGTGGAGTCGCCACACGAGGCGCACGAGCGCCTTGTAGCAGTCCTTCGGTACTCAGGTCTTCGTCGATATCCGGCCAGTGGATTCCGTATCCAGCGCCAGCCAGCTCCCAGTGCTCGCGCTCAGCCTGGCTGGCGGTGGCCAGTCGGGGGTACCATGCCAAGGGCACGGAAATCGCCCGCCCGTCCATCAGCTCAACTGTGAGACGGTCATCATCGATGCTGACGCTCATGACCCGGAGGTCGGCCGATGAATGGTAGGGCATATGGAGCGTCTCTTAGTGCTGCAACTCCTCGCGCATGGCTTTTACATCGTCCAACGGCAGCCCGGTGGCGTCAGCAATAGCGCGATCGCTCAGATCGGTGGTCTGGATAAGATTCCGTGCTGTGCTGCGCAGCGCTTCCTCGCGGCCTTCTTCGCGGCCTTCCTGCTTCCAGCGCTTCGGCCACTGACCAGTGCGTTCTTGCAACATGGTGTATACCTCCCGCAGGTCTTCCAGTCGGTTGAGTTCCTGCCATTGTTCTTTGGGTGCCTGGCGTTTGGCCCAGACTTGTTTCAGCCAGCTTGTGAACGCGTTACGCAGCTCCTCTTGTGGTTCAGAGTAAAGCCACTCGACCAGCCGCCCCAGAACGTTCAAGGCTTCATCGACGCCACGGTAATGCTCAAGGTTGAATAACGCTGCAACGACATTTCGCGTCTCTTCGGGCCAGTCGGGATCGTTGACTATTGCCTTTTCGTCCAGCAGCAAGTAGCGCACGGTGGGGCAGTATTTCTCCAGGCCGCCGCTTACATTTTCGACCATCTCGGCGACATCTTGTGCCGCGTTCCAGCGCCTTTCCCCATTATAAAGCACAATGGGCAGCACAGGCGGCAGCTTGCCGCTCGGAGTGAACGCCTTCTGGCGTATCAGGTCCTGGTAGAGCAAGCCCACATAGCTCATGATGCGTACAGGCATGAAGCGGTCGACTCGGCTCTGAAACTCGATGAGCAGATAAACGTAAAGCCAAGTATCGCCCCACCTTACACGCCAGACGATATCGCTCTCGCGGTCGCGTAACTCGTCTGTCACATAGGAGCCACTCGCTTTCTCGAGCGAATCCAGATCCAGCTCTTCGACCCACTTTTCATGCACAAAGCCGGTCAATAGGTCTCTTACCATTCGCTGATGCGAAAAAAGCAGCTTATAGCTATTGTCGTGGCCTGCCATGTGTCTGTGCTCTTCCATCCGTGGTCGCTATTATTTCACACCCAATCAGCTTGAGTCTCATGCCAAGGCCTGATCGGGCGCCGCTGCGTTCGTGCTCTCCGCGAGATAGTCGCCACCCAGCGTCACGCTCATCTCATGCCCTGCCCCTTCGGCCCATGCCAGCAGCTTGGCCTTGAGCGCAGCCTGGGCGTGGGCGTCGCCGTGTACCAGGCGCACTTCCCGGGGTGGGTGGCGCATGCGGCGTACGAAGTTCAGCAGGTCGTGCTGATCGGCATGGGCCGAGTAGCCGTTCACGGTTTCCACGCGGGCGCGTATCTCGATGCGCTGGCCTTCCAGTTCCACCCAGCCGCCGCTGGGCCCGTAGCGCTGTATGTTGCGCCCCGGCGTGCCCTGGGCCTGGTAGCCGGTGAAGAGCACGCAGTGGCGCTCGTCGCTCAGCATGCGCTTGAGGTAGTTGACCACCCTGCCGCCGCTGACCATGCCGCTGGCGGCGATTACCACCGCGGGCCTGCCGCTCTCGGCCAGGTAGGCCACGGTGCGCTCGTGGGCGGTGTGGTCGTCTACGGTGTATAGGTTCTCGAAGCTGAGCGGGTGGCGGCCGCTGCGCAGACGGCGGTGGGCTTCGGCGTCCCACCAGGGCTTGAGTTCGCGGTAAACTTCAGTGAAACGGGCGGCCAGGGGCGAGTCGACGATGATTTCGAGCTCGCGCCAGCGTTCGCTGCGTGCGTCGTGTATCAGCCCTTCCAGTTCGTAGAGCAGCTCCTGGGTGCGGCCTACGCTGAAGGCGGGTATCACCACGGTACCGCCGTTCTCCAGCGCTCTGTCGATGGCGGCCTCGAGCCGCTGGCGGCGGTGCACTCTGTCTTCGTGCAGGCGGTCGCCGTAGGTGGCTTCCAGCACCAGCACGTCAGCCCGGTACGGC
The DNA here is from genome assembly GCA_011742915.1 of Billgrantia desiderata. Taxonomy (GTDB): domain Bacteria; phylum Pseudomonadota; class Gammaproteobacteria; order Pseudomonadales; family Halomonadaceae; genus Halomonas; species Halomonas desiderata. The sequence continues at coordinate 27,389 of JAAQTN010000050.1, forward strand.
GGCTTGGGCGCGGGCAGCAACGGTGCATGGGGCGCGCCCAGGTCACCTGAAAAAACGGTGCGCTGGGCCTGACCGCCTGCTTTGTCCAGCGTATCCACTTCCACGAAGGCGGAGCCGAGGATGTGACCGGCGCGCTGCAGCTTGACGCGAATGCGGTGGCGCTCGTCGTCGAGTACGGTGTGCCACTGCTTGTACTCCAGCGCTACCAGGCGCCCTTCCACTTCGGCCAGAAAGCGTTCGATCAGGGCCCGGTCGCGGGTGAAGCCGACCCTAAGCGCATCTTCTATGACCAATGGCAGTAGCCGCTGGGATGGCACCGAGCAGAGAATCGGCCCCTTGTAGCCCGCCGCCAGCAGGTAGGGCAGCCGGCCGATGTGGTCGATGTGCACATGGGTGACCACCAGCGCCAGCACGTCCTCCACCGGGAAGCGCACGGTGTGCTGCTCCAGGCTGTCGATGCGCTCGGCATCCTGGCCCTGGAACAGGCCGCAATCCACCAGCAGGGCGCGACCCTCGGCAACTTGCAGCCGGTGGCAGCTGCCGGTGACACCCGCCCCGCCGCCGTGGTGGAGAATGTTCATGAAGAAAAACCCAACACTATGACTCGTCGCCTTTTTCACTAAGCTCGACTAATGACTCACCACGCTCCAATAAGCTCAGTGCTGTTGGCAGCAACCGCCCCAAAACATCACGCATACGGGCATTCGTTGTATTGCCCATAGTTAACCAAATGACTTTGGGTGGCGGCCCATAGCGGTCTAATAACTCGGGAAAATCCCTGTCTTTTGTCAGCACGATGGCATTGGCTTGGCGCGCCGCAGCGAATATCGCCTCATCCGTGGCATCCCGATACCCCAAGTAGCGCACGGAGTACGCTTCGACCCCACAATTTTCAGTCAGCCAAGGAGCCAGATGAGGAGATAGCTGAGCGTCGATCCAGATCGTCATGCAGCTAACACAGGATGATCGAGGCGACGCGCCGCGAACTGAAGCACGGCATAGATATCATCCTGCTCGAGGTCGGGCATTTCTTCCAGGATCTGCTCAGTCGTCAACCCCTGAGCCAGAAGATCAAGCACATCCACGACCCTGATACGCATGCCACGGATGCAAGGGCGACCGCCGCACTGTTCGGCATTGATCGTAATTCTTGATTGCAGGTTGCGCATGGCGACCCTCCTCAGAGCTACTTGACTATTTAGACATTATAGAACCCGCGATACCACTCCACGAAGCGCTTCACGCCCTCTTCCACGTGTACCTTGGGCCGGTAGCCGGTGGCCTTGAGCAGCGCTTCGGTGTCGGCCCAGGTGCGCGGTACGTCGCCGGGCTGCATGGGCAGGTATTCGCAGATGGCTTCGCGCCCGGTGGCGTTTTCCAACGCGCGGATGAAGCTCATCAGGGAGACCGGGGCGCCGTAGCCGATATTGTAGAGCGCATAGGGGGCGGTGCTCTGGTCGGGCCGGGCGGTGGCGGTGGCGCGGTCGGGGTTGGGCTGGGGTATCACATCAGAGATACGCACGATGCCCTCGACGATGTCGTCTATGTAGGTGAAGTCCCGCGACATGTCGCCGTGGTTGTACACCTGGATCGGCTTGCCTTCGAACATCGCCTTGACGAACTTGAAGATGGCCATGTCGGGCCGGCCCCAGGGGCCGTATACGGTGAAGAAGCGCAGCCCCGTCATCGGTACGCCGTAAAGATGGGCGTAGGTGTGGCTCATCAGCTCGTTGGCCTTCTTGGTGGCCGCGTAGAGGCTGACGGGGTGGTCCACGCTGTCGCTGGTGGCGAACGGGGTCTTGGCGTTCATGCCATAGACGGAACTGGAGGAGGCGTACACCAGGTGCCCTACCTTGTGCTGGCGGCAGCCCTCCAGCACGTTGAGGTGGCCGATGAGGTTGGAGTCGGCGTACACGTGGGGGTTTTCCAGCGAGTAACGCACCCCGGCCTGGGCGGCCAGATGGATCACGCGGTCGAATTCGTTCTCGCGAAACAGCGCAGCCATCTTTTCCCGATCGCCGAGATCGAGATGAATGAAGCGGATGTCGTGGTAATCGGCCAGGTCGTTCAGCCGCGCCTGCTTGAGCGAGACGTCGTAGTAGGTGTTGAGATTGTCGATGCCGACGATCTCATGCCCCTGCCCGCTCAGGCGTTTGGCCACTGCGTGGCCGATAAAGCCGGCTATGCCGGTAATCAGCAGTTTCACTCGCTTCCCTTATCCAACTCTAATGCGCACTCTTCGTGCAAAAGGCGCTGGGCTTCGCTTTCGATGAAATCGAGCGCAGCTTCCGGCACTTGATAGCGATATTGCTTACGGCGGTTGTTCGACAGCTGCCCGTGGTGGCTCAGACACTGCATGATCAGCTTGGCGAGGTCACTCCCGCGAATATCGTAGCGTGCGTTGACGGCTTGGTAGATCTTGTCGAAACGCTCGAGGTAGCGCGTTTCTTCTCGCAGATCGGTCTCCAACGCGGCTTTGGCCATGCGCAGCAGGAACTCGACCGCGGGGGTTGCGTTCCAGTAGCGGTAAATCACCTCGCTACCGGTGAAGCTGAACTCATGATGCTCCGCATCGATCCACTCGACCCGCCAGCGCTCACGCGCGGGGCGGGAAAACGCCTCCAGCGCTGCCAGGTATTCGGCTTCATGCCGTTTCATGGCCACCGAAACCGGCAAGAGCAGCCCCTTCCTTAGTACCCCCGCCTGGCATAGCTGCTGATGCACCAGGAAGCGAGAGATGCGCCCGTTGCCATCCATGAAGGGATGTATCAGCACGAAGCCGAATGACGTGACGGCTGCCGCGACAAGAGGCGGCACGGCTGGGCCGCTGCCATTGGCAAACTCCAGCAGCTCATGCATGAGCTCATGGCAGAGAGGAGGTGGCGGCGGCAAATAGCTGACCCCTAGCGCCCCACGCGCCCCGTTGTGCAGGTAGTTCTGTTCCTCGCGAAAACCGAAGGCTTTGTCGAATGGGTTGTCTATCGTGGCGTTTTGCAGCTCGATTAAATAGGCTTCGCTGAGCTCACGCGGCTCATGGGCTTGTTGGAGCAACTGTACGAAACGCTGTTGTTTGTCTGCAGAGGGGGTTTCGCGCTCGATGGCAAACGATGACTGGGTTTCGCTGAGATAGGCCCACTGCACCGCTCGATCCAGCGTTTCCGTCGGCAGAGATTCGATGAACTCTGCTGCCTGCGCCAGGATATCCTCCCGCAACAGGTTCTCGATCTGCGCCGAACGTCGCACTGTGGCACACCACGCAAGCGAGCCCAGTCCATTGAAGTCGACACGCCAGCGTGAATCGCGCCGGACCGGCCCGGTCACATAGGCGCGTGGGTCGAACAGCGGCACGGCTTTACCGCGCACCTCCGGCTGATAATCGAGCTGCGAGCCGGTAAATGCTTCGAAGAGAAAGCCCAGCTTGCGCAGATAGGCACCATTTGGGGCCTTACGTAGCGCGGCTATCAATTCTGTGGGGTCGAGCCTCGGCAGCACCTCGGCCAGAATGGCCAGCTCAACCCCCTCATGCTTGAGCGCGAACAGCAGGTGCTCCAGGAGGCTGTCCTGCTCCGGCGCTCGATTGGCCGGGACGGCCAGGCCGCCTTCTATCTGGGCTAAGCGCGTCACTGGCCGAACGTATGCAGGCCGCTCGGGGGGAAAAGCACTCAAACCATGGGCTTGGCGAATGTGTTCGTAGCCTACTGCCCTCATACGAGCCGTCTCATGCGAGCCGTTTCATGCACTGTCTCACTCGGGCTGGGCTCATTCGCTCTGCCTTGCTTGGCCTGGTTCGAGCGCCCGGCCGAATGCTTGCTTTCACTTCCGCCTGCTGCGGTCATTTTTTTGTCAGCCGAACAACAAAATTTTCACTTTTTGGCATTCGAGCCATTTTTCCTTAACCAACCTGGCCGAGCGTAGGTCCTGAACGTAACTCTCTCTTCGCCAGCTGCCCGCCCAGGCACGCTACCGCCCAGGGATTGTTCCGGGCGTTTCCCTGGCCCTGGTCACGTAGCGATATCATGTGCCGGGACGGGGCGTGCGCAAACGCGTACGAAAAAGCCACAGGCGCTCCAAGCCCTGGGCAGTGCTTTCTCGGTCCCTCGTCGAGCTGGGGCTCGACACTTCAGGCAGCGCTACGAATCGCCTGCTAACGATTCGTACGGCACTCCCCTTCTCCCTGCCGGGTATCGTTATTGGAATAGCCGAATTCTACGGCACTTGCGCGGGATGCTCTACCGCTACTTGCGCGCAAATTATCTTGACAACTCAAGCAGTGTCAAGCGACATCAGAAAGTGACCCCCTGGCGACAGTGAAATCTGACCCCCTTACCCTCTGACGACCTGCTCGTG
>JAAQTN010000051.1 GCA_011742915.1 Billgrantia desiderata
CTCTATGACATCGGCCTGCGCTACTTTGCCGGACGCCCCAGCGACTGGGCCTTCGACATCACCAAGATGCTGTTCGGCGCCCACTTCATGCTGATGGCGGCCTACGGCCTGCGCCATCATGCCCACGTCGAGGTCGACGTGCTCAAGCGTCTGCTGTCGCGCCGCAAGCAGGCGCTGCTCGAGATCCTCGGCTACCTGATCTTCTTCGTGCCGTTCATCTACATGCTGATCACCTTGGGCTGGAGTTTCTTCATGCGCTCCTACAGCCGCGGCGAGACCACCTACGGCATGGTCTCGATCCCGGTCTACCCGATCAAGGGGGTGATCGTGGTGGCCGCCGTACTGATCCTGCTGCAGGCCATCGCCATCGTCATCCGCGCCATCCAGCAGCTGCGCGAGGAGAGAGCCGCATGAACCTGAGTCCCGAACTGCTCACCCTGGTGATGTTCGGCGGGCTGCTGATCGGCCTGTTCATGGGCCATCCGCTGGCCTTCGTGCTGGGCGGTATCGCCGTCATCGGCGCCTACCTGGGCCCCGGCGAGCGCGTGCTCGGCACCATCATCAACAATATCTACGGCAACGCCATGGACAACTACGTCCTGGTGGCCATTCCGCTGTTCGTGCTGATGGCGCGCTTCCTCAACGACTCCGGCGTCACCGAGAAGATGTTCGCGGTGATGCGCCTGCTGCTGGCCAACCTGCGCGGCGGCCTGGCGCTGACCGTGGTCATCGTCTCGGTGATGCTGGCCGCCACCACCGGCATCGTCGGCGCCTCCATCGCGGTGATGGGCATGATCGCGCTGGTGCCGATGCTCAAGCACGGCTACAACAAGGAACTCAGCACCGGGGTGATCATGGCCAGCGGCTGCCTGGGCATCCTGATCCCGCCGAGCATCATGCTGATCCTGATGGCCAGCTACTCGCCGGTGTCGGTGGGCGCGCTGTTCGCCGGCGCCCTGGTGCCAGGGCTGATGCTGGGGGCGATGTACGCGCTCTACGTGCTGGTGATCTGCTATATCAAGCCCGCCTACGGCCCGCCGGTGCCCACCGAGGAGCGCGCCGAGACCTCGACCGGGCAGCTGCTGCTGATGCTGGCCAAGTACGTGCTGCCGCCGATGGCGCTGATCCTCGGCGTGCTGGGGGCACTGTTCACCGGGGTGGCCACCGCCACCGAGGCCTCGGCCATCGGCGTGGCCATCGCCTTCCTGCTGTTCTTGATCTTCGGCGACCGCCGCCTCAAGACCTGCTTCAACACCCTGATCGAGGCCGGCAAGACCACCACCATGGTGATGCTGGTACTGGTCGGCGCCACCGCCTTCACCGGGGTGTTCTCCCGCGGCGGCGGCATGACCGTGATCAGCGATCTGGTGCTGGCCATGCCCGGCGGCACCACCGGAGCACTGATCCTGATGCTGTTCCTGGTGTTCCTGCTGGGGATGTTCCTCGACTGGACCGGCATCGTGCTGCTGAGCTTCCCGATCATGCTGCCGATCGTCGCCGACATGGGCATCGACGTGCTGTGGTTCGTGGTGATGGTGGCGGTGGTGCTGCAGACCTCCTTCCTCACCCCGCCGTTCGGCTATGCGCTCTTCTATATGAAGGGGGTGGCGCCCAAGGGGGTGGAGATCGTCGACCTGTACCGGGCGGTGGTGCCCTTCTGTGCACTGATCGTGCTGGCCTGTGTGCTGATGGCCTTCTTCCCGGTGCTGGTGACGGGGCTGCCGTCGCTCATGCTCGGTTATTGAATCGCCTCCCGGCCTGACCTTGGCGCCCGCATCCCCGGATGCGGGCGCTTTTCATTGACGTCGGTCAGCTGCAGGGGCATGCGACAACTGATATCATTTCCACCCGTGACCGCCTCGCATTACCGCGCCACCGAGCCAGCCAGTCAAGGAGTTCCGCTTGTTCCGTTCCACCGCTACCGGGCTTGCCTCGATCACTCGTCGCTTGAGCCCCTGGACACTCCTGATTCTCAGCGTTGCCTTCGTCGTCGCCCTGCCGGTGATAGTGGTGCTGGCCCACATCGTGATGCCCACCGAGGGGGTCTGGCAGCATTTGGCCAGCACGGTGCTGGGACGCTACGTGAGCAATACCCTCTACCTCACCGTCACGGTGGGTCTCGGCACCATGATCATCGGTACCGGTACCGCCTGGTTGGTGGTGATGTGCCGCTTCCCGGGACGGCGGATCTTCGAATGGGCGCTGCTGCTGCCGCTGGCCGTGCCCACCTATGTGATCGCCTACGCCTACACCGATTTCCTGCAGTATGCCGGCCCCTTGCAGACCTGGCTGCGCGAGGTGTTCGAGTGGGGCCGCGGCGACTACTACTTCCCCAACATTCGCTCGCTGGGCGGCGCCGCCACGCTGATCACGCTGGTGCTCTACCCCTATGTCTACCTGCTGGCCCGGGCCGCCTTCCTCGAGCAGTCGGTGTGCGTGCTCGACGTCGGCCGCACCCTGGGTCGCGGCCCGTGGAACCTGTTCGCCACCGTGGCCGTGCCGCTGGCGCGCCCGGCCATCGTCGGCGGGGTCTCGCTGGTGTTGATGGAGACGCTGAACGAGTTCGGCGCGGTGCAGTTCTTCGGTGTGGATACCTTCACCACCGGCATCTATCGCACCTGGTTCGGCCTCGGCGAGCAGGTGGCCGCCGCCCAGTTGGCCGCCTGCCTGCTGCTGTTCGTGTTCCTGCTGATCCTGATGGAGCGCTGGTCGCGGGGCAAGCGTCAGTATTTCCACACCACCAACCGCTACCAGCAGCTGCCGGAGTATCGGCTGCACGGCTGGCGTGCCGCGGCGGCCTTCGCCGCCTGCGCCCTGCCGGTGCTGATCGGCTTTCTCATTCCCAGCGGCCTGCTGGCGCAGATGGCCATCACCACGGGCGACGCCCTGTGGGGCACCCGTTTCCTCGGCTTTGCCTGGAACAGTCTGAAGCTGGCGGTGATCGCCTCGTTGATCGCCGTGGGGCTGGCCGTGATACTCAGCTACGGCGTGCGCCTGCATGACAGCCCGCTGACGCGCATCGCCACGCGTATCGCTTCGATGGGCTATGCCATCCCCGGTTCGGTGATCGCGGTGGGCATCCTGATTCCCTTCGCCTGGCTCGACAAGAGCATCAACACCTGGCTGCACGCCCACTACGGCATGATCGTCGGCCTGATCTTCAGCGGCACGGCGTTCATCCTGATCTATGCCTATGTGGTGCGCTTCCTGGCAGTCTCCTTCAACACCGTGGAGGCGAGCCTGGGCAAGGTGACGCCGAGCATGGATGCCGCCTCGCGCACCTTGGGCCAGACACCGGCCGGCACGCTCAAGCGGGTGCACACCCCGATCATGCGCGGCAGTCTGTTCGCGGCGGGCATTCTGGTGTTCGTGGACATCATGAAGGAGCTGCCGGCCACCATTATCCTGCGCCCCTTCAACTTCGACACCCTGGCGGTGCGGGCCTACAGCCTGGCCTCGGACGAGAGACTGGCCGAGGCCTCGACCGCCTCTCTGGCGATCGTGGCCGTCGGCATCATTCCGGTGGTGCTGCTGAGCATGGCCATGCGCCGCTCACGCCCCGGCTCAGGCAGGCGTTGAGGGAAAGACGAAGACCTGCGACAGGTCGAGGTGAATGTCCACCCGCTGCCCTTCGGCGGGCAGGAAGACGCCGGGAACCCGGGCGTGCAGGTGGGCCTCGCTGCCGTCCTCGCCGTGGGCGCAGATGTGCAGCAGGCTGCTGCGGCCCAGCAGCTTGGCCATGATCACATGGCTGTAGCGGTGCTCCGGCGCCGGCTCGAAGTGCTCGGTGATGCGCAGCGCCTCCGGGCGGATCATCACCTGGGCCTGGCTCCCTTCGGGCAGCCAGCCGGCCTCCACCGGCCCTACCGGGGTCATCACCCGGCCGCCGCGCACCTCGCCCTGCAGCTCGTTCACCTCACCGAAGAACGCCACCACGAAGGGGTCGCAGGGCGCGCAGTAGAGCTCCCGCGGGGTGCCCACCTGGACGATGCGTCCGTCGCGCATCAGCGCGATGCGGTCGGCCATGAACATGGCCTCCTCGGGATCGTGGGTGACCAGCAGAGTGGCCGCACCGACCTTCTTGAGCACGTGCAGGGTATCGTCGCGGATGCGGTCGCGCAGGCGCGCATCGAGGCTGGAGAAAGGCTCGTCGAGCAGCATCAGCTGCGGTGAAGGCGCCAGGGCACGCGCCAACGCCACGCGCTGCTGCTGCCCGCCGGAGAGCATGTGCGGATAGGACTCGGCATAGGCGGCCATGCCCAGCTGTTCGAGCAGGCCAAGCGCACGCTCGCGACGCTGCCGCGGCGGCTCGCCCTTGAGCCCGAAGGTCACGTTCTCCAGTACCGTGAGATGAGGGAACAGCGCCGAGTCCTGGAAGGCCAGGCCGACGTTGCGTTTCTCCGGCGGCACGTGCTTGCCCTTGGGCACCGCTATCTCGCCGTCGTTGAGCGTCACGCGCCCCTGCTGCAGCACCTCGAGGCCGGCGGCGATGCGCAGCAGCGTGGTCTTGCCGCATCCCGAAGGACCCAGCAGACAGACGACTTCACCGGGTTCCACGATGAGATCGACACCGCGCACGGCGGCCAGACCGTCGAAAGTGTGATGCACCGCCTCCATGGTCAGCGCGGTAGGCTGACGGTAGGGGACGTGGCCGACTTCCATTGGCTTCGATTGGCTAGTCATAGGTCAGGCGACTTGGTCAAAGTGAAGGGTTAGGCTCATCGTACCCGAAATGTCTAGTAGGTACGTTTGAAATCTACTCGCAATTGTCAATTTTTCCATCTTTCCTTGCTCCCGGTCAGCTCTCTGTCGCCTCCCTCCGTTTCGTGGCTCGAGGGGCGCTTGACGGCCTCAACGGAAAACGCTTCAATAGCGATCAACGTAATGCAACGTATTATCATTAGCACTCAAGCAACCTGATCGTTCGTCCCTCGAGGTGAATCATGTCCCAAGCCAAACGTCTCGTCGCTCCGCTTGCCGCCATGCTGGCCGGCTCGGCCTTTGCCACCACGGTAGCAGCAGATGAGGTCAACCTCTACTCGGCGCGTCATTACGACGTCGACGAGCAGCTCTATCAGGCCTTCACCGACGAGACCGGTATCAAGGTCAACCTGCTGGAGGGCGACTCCGACCAGCTCATCGACCGCATCAAGCGTGAGGGCATCGCCAGCCCCGCCGACGTGATGATCACCGTGGATGCCGGCCGTCTGTGGCGCGCCGAGCAGGAGGGCATCTTCCAGGCCATCGAGTCCGACGTGCTTGCCGAGCGCCTGCCGGACTCCATGCGCCAACCCGAAGGCAAGTGGTTCGGTTTCAGCCAGCGCGTGCGGGCGATCTTCTACAACCCGGAAAACGTCGACCCCAGCGAGATCACCTCCTATGAGGACCTGACCGATCCGCGCTGGGTGGGCGAGGTGTGCATTCGCTCGTCCAACAACATCTATAACCAGTCGCTGCTGGCGGCAATGATCGACCATCACGGCGCTGAAGAGGCCGAGGCCTGGGCCCAGGGCATCGTCAACAACCTGGCGCGCCAGCCCGAGGGCGGCGACACCGACCAGATCCGCGCCGTCGCCGCCGGCGAGTGCGACCTGGCCGTGGCCAACCACTACTACTACGTGCGCCTGCTCAACTCCGACAGCGAAGCCGACCGCAACGTTGCCGAGAGCGTCGGCATCCTGTTCCCCAACCAGGACGACCGCGGCATTCACGTCAACGTCGGCGGCGCCGGCGTCGTGGCCACCTCGCCGAACCGCGAGAACGCCATTCGCTTCCTCGAGTTCCTCTCCTCCGATACCGCCCAGGAGATCTTCGCCGCCGGCAACTTCGAGTACCCGGTCGTCGACGGTGTGAACATGGACGAGACGCTGAAGGCCTGGGGCGAGCTGCACAAGGACGACCTGAACATCAGCGTGCTGGGTGAGAACAACCCGGAAGCGATTCGTATCTTCGATCGCGTCGGCTGGCGGTAAGAAGGGCTGATTTACTACTGCGCTCGAGATCTCGGTCGCCGGCGGTACTCGGAATCCTCATTTACCACCAAGTAAACTGCGGTTCCTCTGTTCCGGCGGCGACCGACCTCTCTTCGCTCGTAACGTAAATCATCACCTTCTTCTATGCCTGAACCGAAAGGCCCGTGGCGGATGCCACGGGCCTTTCGGTTGCTGTGAGAAGCTGGCCTCAGTGAGCTTCGTCCCAATTCACCCCACTCTCAGCCTCGACGATCAGCGGCACGCTGAGCTCGGCGGCGGCCTGCATGCGCGCCTTCACCTCGCCGATGAACTCGTCGACCTGCCCTTCTCCGACCTCGAACACCAGCTCGTCGTGGACCTGCATGACCATGCAGGCGTCGAAGGCGCTCTCCTGCAGCCAGGCGTCGACCTCGATCATGGCGCGCTTGATGATGTCCGCCGCGGTGCCCTGCATCGGCGCGTTGATCGCGGTGCGCTCGGCGGCCTGGCGCCGGGCATGGTTCTGGGCGCGGATCTCGGGCAGATAGAGCCGCCGCCCGAACACGGTCTCGACGAAGCCGTCCTCGGCGGCCTGGGCGCGGATGCGCTCCATGTAGCGGGCCACGCCGGGGTAGCGGTCGAAGTAGCGGTCGATGTAGGTCTGCGCCTGGCTGCGCTCGATGTGCAGCTGCTTGGAGAGCCCCCAGGCGCTCATGCCGTAGATCAGCCCGAAGTTGATCGCCTTGGCGCTGCGGCGCTGCTCGCCCGAGACCTTCTCCAGCGCCACGCCGAAGACCTCGGCGGCGGTGGCGGTGTGGATGTCGCGCCCCTCGGCAAAGGCGGTGAGCAGCCCCTGGTCCTCCGAGAGATGCGCCATGATGCGCAGCTCGATCTGCGAGTAGTCGGCGGCAACGATGCGGTAGCCGGGCCGGGCGATGAAGGCCTGGCGGATCTTGCGCCCCTCCTCGGTGCGGATGGGAATGTTCTGCAGGTTGGGATCGGACGAGGAGAGCCGGCCGGTGGCGGCGACCGCCTGATGGTAGCTGGTGTGCAGCCGTCCGGTGCGCTTGTTGACCAGTCGCGGCAGCTTGTCGGTATAGGTCGACTTGAGCTTGGCCAGCCCGCGATGCTCCATGATCACCTTGGGCAGCGGGTAGTCCAGCGCCAGCTCCTCGAGCACGGCTTCGGCGGTGGAGGGCGCGCCCTTGGGGGTCTTCTTGAGCACCGGGATCTTCTGCTCCTCGAACAGGATCTCGCCGAGCTGCTTGGGCGAGCCGAGGTTGAACTCGCGCCCGGCCAGCTCGAAGGCGCGGGTTTCGAGCTCGGCGATGCGCGCTTCGAGTTCCTGGCTCTGGGCATGCAGGCGCGCGGCGTCGATCGCCACCCCGGTGCGCTCGATGCGCGACAGCACCGGAATCAGCGGCCGCTCGATGGTGTCCAGCACCTCGGCCAGGCGCCCCTCGGCCTCGATGCGCGGTCGCAGTTCGCAGTGCAGGCGCAGGGTCACGTCGACGTCCTCGCAGGCGTAGGGCACGGCCTGCTCGAAGTCGATCTGGTTGAAGGTGAGCTGCTTGGCGCCCTTGCCGGCGATCTCCTCGAAGCTCACCGTCTTCTGGCCCAGGTACTTCAGCGCCAGCGAATCCATGTCGTGACGGGTGGCGGTGGAATTGAGCACGTAGGATTCGAGCATGGTGTCGGTGAGCGGCCCGCGCACCTGGATGTCATAGTTGGCCAGCACCGAGATGTCATACTTGAGGTTCTGGCCGATCTTGCCGCGGCAGGGGTCCTCCAGCAGCGGCTTGAGGGCGGCGAGCACCGCGGCCCGGTCGAGCTGCTCGGGCACGTCGAGGTAGTCGTGGGCGAGCGGCACGTAGGCCGCCTCGCCGGGTTCGAGCGCCAGCCCCACGCCGACGATCTCGGCGTCCATGTAGTTGAGACTGTTGGTCTCGAGGTCGAAGCAGAAGGCCTCGCATTTACCCAGCCGCGCCAGCCACTCGTCGAGCTCGGCCTGGGTCAGGATCAGGTGATTCTTGCATGCCGCCACGCTGGCCGACGGCGCTTCCGGGTCGAGGTTGCCCGCCGCGGCGGTGCCGACGACCCCGGCGCCGCGCTCGACGTCGTCGACGCCCTCGTCCTTGCCCGAGAGCAGCTCGGAGAGCCAGGCCTTGAACTCGAGCTCGGTGTAGAGCCGCTTGAGCGCCTCGCGGTCGGGGTGGGCGATGTCGAGATCGTCGAGGCCCACCGGCAGCTCGCAGTCGGTCTTGATGGTGGCCAGTTGATAGGAGAGATAGGCCATCTCGCGGTGCTCTTCGAGCTTCTTGGGCAGCGTCTTGGCGCCGCGAATGTCGAGGGTCTTGACCCTGTCCAGGTCGGCGTAGATGGCATCGAGCCCGCCGCCCATGCCCTGCAGCAGGCCCAGGGCGGTCTTCTCGCCCACCCCCGGCACCCCGGGGATGTTGTCGACCTTGTCGCCCATCAGCGCCAGGAAATCGATGATCAGCGCCGGCGGCAGGCCGAACTTGGCCTCGACCCCGGCCTCGTCGAGGGTCTCGTCCTTCATGGTGTTGACCAGGGTGATGTGCGCGTTGACCAGCTGCGCCATGTCCTTGTCGCCGGTGGAGATCACCGCGTCGCGGCCGGCCTCGGTGGCCAGCCGGGCTAGAGTGCCGATGACGTCGTCGGCCTCCACGCCTTCGACGCACAGCAGCGGCAGGCCGAGGGCACGCACGCAGGCGTAGAGCGGCTCCACCTGGCTGCGCAGATCGTCGGGCATCGGCGGGCGCTGGGCCTTGTACGCCTCGAACAGCTCGTCACGGAAGGTCTTGCCCTTGGCGTCGAAGACCACCGCCATGGGGCTGTCCGGGTAATCCTTGATCAGCCGCTTGAGCATGTTGAGCACGCCCTTGACGGCGCCGGTGGGCTGGCCCGTGGAGGTGGTCAGCGGCGGCAGGGCGTGAAAGGCGCGGTAGAGGTAGGACGAACCGTCGACGAGAACGATGGGCGTGTCGGCCATGTATCGGGCATCCGTTGAGTCTGTGCAAGAAAATGTGATCCTGATCAGCCATGATACGCATTGCGCGTCGCTTTTGCCGCCATCGTTGGGTTCTCGCTGTCCAACGTCATACACTGGAAACAGCCACTCGATGGCAACGTTTGTCGCAAGCGGTCTTCGGAGGCCAACATGAACGCTCTTCCCCGTTTCCTGGCTGTTGCACTGCTTTCCCTCGGCCTCGGTCTGGCAGCGGCCGCTCCGAGCCTGGCTCAATCCGCCAACGTCGAACCCGATATCACCATTCGCCAGGAGGAGGACCGCACCATTCGCGAATACCGGGTGAACGGCCAGCTCTACGCCATCGAGATCCGCCCCAGCCGGGGCCCCAGCTACTTCCTGGTCGACCACGACGGCGACGGCAACTTCGAGCGCCAGGAGGGTGACCGCATCGCCGTACCGCAGTGGGTGCTGCGTCGTTTCTAGCGGCCGACCCCGCCCTCCGTCCAGGTGAATGGCGGAACCTGTCCAGCAGACGTGCATCACAGTGCCAAGACGCTACAATAGGCGGCTTGGCAACCTGGGCGAGAGACACATGGCCGTATTCACCCCGTTGAGCGACGCACAGGTCGCAGAGTTTCTCAGGCGTTTCGATGTCGGCGAGCTGGTGTCCCTGGCGGGGGTCGCCGGCGGTACCGAGAACAGCACGTTCTTCGTCACCACCGACCGCCACGAGCTGGTGCTGACCCTGTTCGAGCAGGGTGAGCACGAGGAGCTGCCGTTCTTCGTCGAGCTGCTCGACTATCTGGACGAGCATCGCCTGCCGGTGCCGGGTCCGGTACACGACCGCGAAGGTATCGCCCTGCACAGCCTGGCCGGCAAGCCGTCGCTGCTGTTTCCACGGCTGCCGGGACGCCATCCGATGTCGCCCAATCTGACCCAGTGCAGAGCTCTGGGCGACGCGCTGGGACGTATGCACGTGGTGTCCCAGCACTTTCCCGGCCATCGTCCCAACCCACGCGACCTGAACTGGCTGACGGCCATGCATCACAAGGTGCTGGGCTACCTCTCGCCCGAGGATCAGACCCTGATGAAGGACGAGGTGGAGATCTACCAGGGCGTGTTCGGCGATGCCCCCGAACTGCCCCACGGGGCGCTGCATGGCGACCTGTTCCGCGACAACACCCTGTTCGAGGACGACCGCCTCGGCGGCATCATCGACTTCTACAACGGCTGCACGGGCGATCTGCTGTTCGATCTGGCCATCGTCATCAACGACTGGGCTTCCGGCCCCGATGGCCGCCTGGACCGCGCCCGCCACGACGCCATCATCAGCGCCTACCAGGCTCGCCGCCCCCTCACCGCCACCGAGCGCGAGGTGTGGCCGACGATGCTGCGCATGACCGCGCTGCGCTACTGGCTGTCACGTCTGCTGGTGGTCTACGTCGATCCACCGGCCCACGACCTGACGCCTCACGACCCGGCGCAGTTCCATACCATTCTCACGGCACGCCTGAACCACGGCGCTCTGCCCCTGCCTGAAGCGAGCGATACATGAGTCTATCCATGGGAGCAGCCTCCGGTCCCGCCCAACGCGCGCGTCGCACCTGGAACATCGACCAGTGGGGCAGCGGATACTTCGACGTCGACGACGACGGTCATGCCCTGGTGCGCCCTCTCGGCAGCGAGGCCGAAGGGCCGGCCCTGCCGCTGGCACCGCTGGTGGACCAGCTGCGCGAAGCCGACCTGAGGCTGCCGGTGCTGGTACGCTTCAGCGACATCCTGCACGACCGCGTGGAACAGCTGTGCGAGGCCTTCGACCTGGCCATGCGCGAGGAAGAGTACGTCGGCGGCTACACCGCCGTGTACCCGATCAAGGTCAATCAGCAGCGCCGCGTGGTCGAGGAGATACTCGCCACCCGCGAGCGCGGCCACGGCCGGGTCGGCCTCGAGGCCGGCAGCAAGCCGGAGCTGCTCGCCGTGCTGGCGCTCTCCGCCGACGGCCCCTCGCTGATCGTGTGCAACGGCTACAAGGACCGCGAGTACATCCGCCTGGCGCTGATGGGCGAGAAACTCGGCCATCGGGTCTACCTGGTGGTTGAGAAGTTCTCCGAGCTGCCGCTGATCCTGGAGGAGGCCGAGCGCCTCGGCGTCACCCCGCGCATCGGCCTGCGCGCTCGTCTGGCCTCGGTGGGCATGGGCAAGTGGCAGGACACCGGAGGCGAGAAATCCAAGTTCGGTCTCACCGCGGCCCAGATGCTGGCGGTGGTGGAGCGCCTGCGCGAAGCCGACTCGCTGGGCAGCCTGCAGCTGGTGCATTTCCACCTGGGCTCGCAGATCGCCAACATCCGCGACATCCAGGTCGGCCTGCGCGAGTGTGCGCGCTTCTACCAGAGCCTGCTGGCGCTGGGTGCACCGATCGACACCGTCGACGTCGGCGGCGGCCTGGGTATCGACTACGAAGGCACCCGTTCGCGCAGCTTCTGCTCGATCAACTACTCCATGCGCGAGTATGCGCGCAACGTGGTCAGCGCCTTCGCCCAGGCCTGCAACGAGGCGGAAATTCCCCATCCGCACCTGATCAGCGAATCGGGCCGCGCCCTCACCGCCCACCACGCGGTGCTGATCACCAACGTGATCGGCGAGGAGCGGGTCAACGACGCGGCGCCGGAGCGCCTGGCCGAGGACGACCCGCAGCTCGACGAGCTGTGGCGCGTGCACGACCTGCTCAACGGCTCGGTGGAGCCGCGCGAGCTGGTGGAGGCATGGCACGACCTGCTGCAGGCGATGAGCGAGATGCACGACCGCTTCCTCATGGGGCTGGCCGACATCACCGTGCGCGCCGAGGCCGAAGGGGTCTACTTCGCCGCCTGTGCGCGCCTGCGCGAGCGGCTCGACAGCCGCAACCGTGCCCACCGCGAGATCATCGACGAGCTGGCCGAGAAGCTCGCCGACAAGCTGTTCGTCAACTTCTCGCTGTTCCAGTCGGTGCCCGACGTGTGGGGCATCGATCAGATCTTCCCGGTACTGCCGCTGACCGGACTCAACCGCGAGCCCAGCCGCCGCGGCGTGATCCAGGACATCACCTGCGACAGCGACGGTCGCATCGACGGCTACGTCGACGGCCAAGGGGTGGAGACGACCCTGCCGCTGCCCGAGTGGCGCGACGACGAGGAGCGCCTGCTGGGCTTCTTCCTGGTCGGTGCCTACCAGGAGATCCTCGGTGACCTGCACAATCTGTTCGGCGACACCGACTCCGTCGACGCCGCCCTGGATGTGAACGGCGAGTGGGTGCTGAGCCACGCCCAGCAGGGCGACCGCGTCTCCGACGTGCTGGCCTACGTCAACTTCGATGCCAAGGTGCTGCGCGACCGCCTGGCCGGCCAACTGGCCGACAGCGGGCTGCCGGCGGAAGAGCAGGAGCACTTCCTCGACGATCTCTCCGCCGGCCTGCAGGGCTACACCTATCTCGAGTAGGCTCATCCCTGCCGGAGTCACTCGAGCGCAAACGACACGACGCCCCCGCGGCCTGGCCGCGGGGGCGTCGTCGTTCGGAACCTGCGTAGCGGCAGAGCGAGACCTTACTCGACGACCTGAGCCGTGACCTCGAGGCCGCCGGTGAGGGTCATACGCAGCTTGGCGCCGCGCGGCAGCTCGCCGACGCCCTCGGGGGTGCCGGTGATGACCACGTCGCCCGGCTCGAGGGTGAAGTGACGGCTCATCTCGGCCACCAGGGTGGGCACCGGGAACAGCATGTCGGAACCCTCGCCGTGCTGGCGCAGCTCGCCGTCGATCTCCAGCTCGAAGGTCAGCGCATTCCAGTTCGGCGCACGGCTGAGCGGCAGGAAGGCGGACAGCGGACAGGCGCCGTCGAACGCCTTGGCGATCTCCCAGGGGTGGCCCTTCTCCTTCAGGCGGGTCTGCACGTCGCGCAGGGTCAGATCCAGCGCCAGCCCGATGCCGACGATGGCCCGCTCGGCCTCATCGGCGGTGGCATGGGACAGGGTCTCGCCGATCAGCAGCGCCAGCTCCGCCTCGTAGTGCACTTCGCCACGGGAAAAGGGCGGATCGAGGGGCTCGTCGAGGCTCACCGCACTGGTGGCCGGCTTGATGAACAGCAGCGGCTCGGTGGGTATCGGGTTGTCCAGCTCCTTGGCGTGATCGGCATAGTTGCGGCCAATGCATACGATCTTGCCCAGCGAATGGGGAAACTCCTGGCCATCGGTAAAACGGGGAACAAAGCGCATGGCGGGTCTTCTCCTTCTCGTTATGCGTGCCGCTTCTCAACGACAAGCACCACAGTCTACCGCACCATGCGCTCCGTTCCACCCTGATGACGCTATCGAAACGATAGGCGTCAGTCCTGGGGGGTCCACTGCTCGTTCGGGCCATGAGCCAGGAAGCTCGGCCGACGGCGGCGGGCGGCAAAGGGCTCGACACAGGCGTTGTCGCGCCGATTGTAGACGAAGAATACGTTGCTGCGCGGGTCCGGCGACATGTTGGCGTTGGAGCCGTGCAGGGTGTTGCAGTCGAACAGCAGCAGTCCACCGGCCGCCCCCTTGGGCGCCTCGATGCCGTGGCGGGCGACCAGCTCGCGCAGCGCCTCACGGCCCGGCACGCCGAACTCCTGGCGCTTCAGCGACTGACGGTGGTGATCGTCCGGGGTCTCGCCCAGGCACGGCACGAACACCTTGTGCGAGCCCGGGATCAGCATCAGCGGGCCGTTGAACTCGTGGTTATCGGTCAGCACGATCGAAGCGCTCACCGCGTGCATCGCCGGCATGCCGTCCTCGGCGTGCCAGGTCTCGAAGTCAGAGTGCCAGCTGAAGCCCTTGCCCTCGAAGCCCGGCTTGTAGTTGATGCGCGACTGGTGCACGTAGGCCTCGCCGCCGAGGATCTGACGCACCCGCCCGACGAGGCGCTCGTCGTGGGCCAGGCTGGCGAAGCGCTGCGACAGGAAATGCACCGCGAACAGCGAGCGGATCTCCTGGCTGTCGGGTTCGGTGATGCTGAAGTCGCGGCCGCGGAAGTCGTCGCGGCTGAGCAGGGCATCCAGCTCCCGACGCAGCTCATCGAGCTCCTCCCCGCTGATGAAATTGGGCTCGAAAAGAAAGCCCTTGCGTTCGAACTCGTCGAGCTGCGCCCGACTCAGCGGCCCCTCGTCGGCGCTGCCGCGCACCACGCCCTCGCGGCGCTCCACCCAGAGGGTGTCGAGCGGCTTGTTCAGCCGGGTGGGATAGACATCCTGCACCCGCTTCGCGGCGCTGCGAAGCGGTGCCGTCATGGTATCGGTGACGGCGTAGTCGGTGGTCTGCTTCAGCTTACGGTTGGACGAAGTGTGCACTGTCATCCAATCACCTCCTGTGTATCCGTGATCAGTTTTCAGTCCCAGCTCGTGCAACGGCGTGCAGCCGTGGCGGGAGGTCCCGGAAGGACCTTGCAGCAATGATGTGGTGACGATGGAGCGGGCTTTCAAGCGCAACGAAAAAACCGCCTCAATGGGCGGTTTCTGGTGTCTGCCAGTCGCTGCTTGTCCCGATTCTTCATCCGTTTCGGATGGTGCCGGCACCAGGAGTCGAACCCGGGACCTACTGATTACAAGTCAGTTGCTCTACCAACTGAGCTATGCCGGCTCGGGACCGACGCGTGCGAACTGCAGAGTCGGAAAAGGGTTGGCGTGGCTGGGGTACCAGGATTCGAACCTGGGAATGCCGATACCAAAAACCGGTGCCTTACCACTTGGCGATACCCCAGCAGTGTGGTGGCCAGAGACGGAATCGAACCGCCGACACGGGGATTTTCAATCCCCTGCTCTACCGACTGAGCTATCTGGCCGCTGCCAACGGTGCGTATTAAACAAGATCAGATCGGCAGCGTCAAGCCTTTCGTTTCATGCAGATGCCGCTGTCGTTTCACAACCATACGCCTAGCGCTCGGGCGGCACGTAGCCTTCCGCCTGGTCGGTTTCACGGTTGTCGAGAAAGCGCTCCATCTGCTCGTTGAGGTAGGCCCGCGCCTCGGGATCGAGCATGTTGAGGTGCTTCTCGTTGATCAGCCGGGTCTGCAGCGCCTGCCACTCCTCCCAGGCCTGCTTCGACACGTTGGCCTGGATCTCCTGGCCCTTCTTGCCCGGCAGCGGCGGGAAGGGCAGTGCCTCGAGCTCCTGCTGATACTTGCGACAGAACACGGTGCGGCTCATGGCGGTCTCCTTGCTGTTGGTGATGGCAGTGTTCAGGGCTCCGCGGGGGCGGCCAGAGCGAACGGTGCCAGCGAGGCCAGCAGCGCCTTGACCGGCGCCGCCAGCCCGATGCGCTCGGGGTTGCCTGGATCGTACCAGCATCGTGCCTCGCCCACCGCATCCAGCCTGCCGATCCGCGCCGGCTGCGGGGTGATGTCGAGGCGGAAGTGACTGAAGGTGTGGCTGAAGGCCGGCCAGGCCGGGTCGATGGCGGCCCCCGGAGCGTGCACGTCGAGCCAGCCCCGCAGCGCGGCCAGGTCGTCGAACTGAGGCAACCCCCACAGTCCGCCCCACAGCCCGCTGGCAGGGCGCTGTTCGAGCAGCACCCGCCCCTCGGCGTCGCGCAGCACCAGCATCAGGGTGGTACGCGTCGGTAGCGCCTTTTTCGGCTTCGACTCGGGGAAGCGGCGCTCCTCGCCGCGGGCATGGGCCACGCAGACGTCGGCGAACGGACAGCGCGAGCAGTCGGGGGTGCCGCGCCGGCACAGGGTAGCGCCGAGGTCCATCACCGCCTGGGTGTAGTCGGCCACGCGCTGCTCTGGCGTGTAGTGCTCGGCCAGCGCCCACAGCCTGCGTTCCACCGCCGGCCGCCCCGGCCAGCCCTCCACGGCGTGCAGCCGGGCCAGGCTGCGCTTGACGTTGCCGTCGAGGATCACGGCGCGTCGCCCGGTACTCTGGGCGATGATCGCGCCCGCGGTGGAGCGGCCGATGCCGGGCAACGCCGCCATGGCCTCGAGGCTCGCCACCGGCAGCTCGCCACCGTGCTCGGCCACGACCTGGCGGGCTGCCTTGTGCAGGTTGCGCCCACGGGCGTAGTAGCCAAGCCCGGTCCACAGGTGCAGCACTTCGTCCTGGGTGGCCTCGGCCAACGCCTCGAGAGTGGGGAAGCGCGCCATGAAGCGCTCGAAGTAAGGAATCACCGTGGTGACCTGGGTCTGCTGCAGCATGATCTCGGAGACCCACACCCGGTAGGGCGTGCGCTGGCGCTGCCAGGGCAGGTCATGGCGGCCGGCGCGGTCGTACCACGCCAGCAGACGCTGCTGGAAGACCGTAGGCTCAAGCACCGGTGTAGGCATTTCGCTCATGGATCAACCTCAAAGATGCCTGTCGAAAAATGCATGGCGAAAAAAAGCGCCGACTGGGAGTCGGCGCAGGGACTGGCTTTGGGTCGTCAGTTCAACAGACCACGCAGGGCGTCACGAAGTTCCCGACCGCCACCTTCGCCGAGACGTTCTTCGAGACGCTCCAGCGGCCGCTCCAGGCGACGCTCCAGCTCTTCTCTGGCGCGACCGGACACTTCGTCGCGCAGCAGCTCGGCCAGGCTGACCTGGAAGGCCTCGCGGTCGAAGCTGCACCAGTCGCCGCTGTCGCCGGAGAGCTCGCCGCTGCAGCGCACCGGCAGCGGCACGCGCTCCAGGCGCGGGTTGACCGGACAGGCAGCATCGGCGCCGTCGACGAAGCGTGCGGCGGCGCGCAGGTCGAAGCGCTCGCTGGTCAGATCGAGCTCTCCCGTCCCGCTCATGTCGATGCCCGGAATCGTCACCAGAATATCGTCACTGTGAACGACCCCGTCCGAGATGCGCAGGCGGGCTTCGGCGCGGTCGAAGCGCGTATCGGCACTCCAGTCCCGGGTAGTCTCGCGACCTTCGACCATGGCGGCCAGCGAGCACAGCTCCTGAGACACGTTGACGTCGAGCACGGCCCCTTCGTCGATACGCCCCTCCAGACGCCCGTTGAGATTGCGCTTGAGGGCCGGCCAGGTGTTGGCGCGGGTTTCGAGTTCGCCGCCGAGAGTCAGCCGGCCACGCAGCGGTGCCGGGGAGTCGTCGTCGGACAACGCCTCGAGCAGCGGCGCCAGACGCACCCGCGACAGCGACGGGCGCAGCTGCCACAGGATCGGCTCACGTGTCAGGTCGAGCCCGCCGCTGGCGCTCAGCTCGCCGTCGTAGAACACGGAGCTGAAACGCTCGAGACGCTGCTGGCCGTCGGCACCCGCCAGGACCAGCGACACCTCGGTGAAGTCGAGCCCGGAGAGACGCAGTTGCGCCAGGTCGAGCGCCCCGTTCAGGGTCAGCTGGGCCAGCCACTCGGCGGGCACCAGCGTGGCGGTGTCGTCGGCATGGGCCTTGCGGATCCCCAGCAGGCCGGGACGGGAGGCGCTCTGGCCTGTGGGTTCGGCAGGCGGCAGGTAGCCGTCCAGGTTGAGGTGATCGCCCTGCAGCTCGAAGTCCAGCAGCTGCCCCGTGAGGCCCGCGGCCAGACGTCCGGTGAAGGTGCTGCCATCCAGCACCAGGGTCAGCCCCGGCAGCTCGAGACGCTCGAGATTGCCGCGCACGGGGCTGGTCAATGCCACGTCGGAGAGCGCCTGAGGGTTGGCCATGGTCGGCATCTGGTTCATGCGCTCGAGCCACGGGCGCAGCGAGAAGGGCGCCAGGCTGACCTGACCGCTGTAGCTGGGCGACTGGTCGAGGCCCGCCAGGTTGAGGTGCCCGCTCAGGCGCAGATCGTCGGGTCCGGTGAGCTGCAGGTCGCGCAACTGCGCGGTGTTCTCCGCCAGGTCGGCATCCACGGCCATGGTCAGTGACAGGGGCAGCGCGCGCTCGCCCAGGGCGGGATGCCGCAGCCCGGCGTCCAGACGGCCTTCCTGGAGCTGCAGACGCTGCTGAGACAGGTCGAGAACGAGCTGCTGACCGCTCAGATCGAGCTGCTGGCGGTTCTCGGCGCCAGCCAGCCGGCTCAGTGTGGTCAGCCGTATGCCTTCGAGCACGTAACGGCGCTCGGCGAGAGCGAGGCGCATCCGCCCTTCCAGCGAGACCTCGCTCGCCAGTGTCGGGCTACGCTCCAGCTCCCGCCAATCCAACGCAGGATACGACCTGACCTGGAAGGAGGACTTGAGCGGGAAGGCACGCTGGGGGTTGACGTTGGTGCCGGAAACGTTGATCTCGTCGACCAGCCACTCCGAGCCGGCGGCCAGGTCGCGATAGATTGCCGCGCCGTTGCGCACCTGGACGCTGGCGATATTCAGCGCCACGGCCAGATTGCTGCCCTCGAGGCTGGGCCCGGCACTGGCCGGGGCCAGCGCCGACTCGGCGCCTTCGCGGCGCTCATCGAGGCGCTGCAGCAGGGTTTCCCAGTTGCCACGCCCCTCTTCGTCGCGTACCAGGCGCAACTGCATGCCTTCCAGCGTCAGGCCTTCGATGGCGATCTCGCCGCGCAGCAGCGGGGCGAAGGCGAGACTGACCTCGCCGTGGGCAAATGCCACGAACGGCGGTTCGTCGTTGCTCTGCTCCGGCAAACGGCCTTGCGCCTGCTCCACGCTCACACCGAGGCGCGGATAGAAGGACCAGGTGAGCGGTCCATCCAGGGTCAGCTCGAGGCCGCTTTGCTCACGCACCACCTCGATCAGCCGCGGCTTGAAGTCTTCCGGGTCGAGAAAGGTGGTGACATAGACCACGGCAGCCACCACCACTACCCCGAGAACGCCGATGGCGGCCAGCAGCGTCTGTAACAATCGCTTCATGTGTTACCGCCTCCTTACAGCGGTGGGGCCAATTCGTAATAGTCGCCGGTGGCATGCAAGCGATACCCCAGACGATTGAGCAACAGTTGGTCGGCGACGGGCAGTCGCGAGGCCGATGCACGCAGTTCGCGGCCTTCGCTACGTGCCGCATCGCTGATCAGAGCGAGGAGTCGCGAACCGACCCCGCGCCGCCGGGTGGCCTTGCGTACGCAGAGCTCCGACAGCCACCACGCCTGTTCGTCGGTCATCACCGCCACGGCGCCCAGCAGCCGATCGTTGAAGCGGGCGCAGGCGAAGAAATGGCCGGCATCGAGATGTTCGCGAATGAAGGTGTCCACCGGCACGCTGAGCCGTTCGGCCGGCGCGTCGGTATAGATTCGCTGCAGATCGAGTTGCACCTGGCGGTCCGAGCGCCAGACGCTGTTGTCGACGAGATGAAGCGTTACCGGCATGGCGGTCTCCCTGGCCGCGGCTCGGGCCGCCGCTGTGATGGGCGCATTGTAGCGGATGGGCGGGGCGATTCTCTATAATGGATGGCCCATGACGGCAAGCCCAGCGACTTGCCCGCCCGGAAGCCGACCGCAGGCACGCCGGGCCCACACCATGCGACGCGCCAGAGCGCGAGAGAGACCCGACATGTCCGAGCGAATCGCCACGGTAACCCGTAACACCAAGGAAACCCAGATCACGGTGACCGTAAACCTCGATGGCGAGGGCCGGCTGAACTGCGAGACCGGCGTGCCCTTCCTCGACCACATGCTCGATCAGGTGGCTCGCCACGGTCTGATCGACCTCGACATCAAGGCAGTGGGCGATCTGCACATCGACGACCATCATACCGTCGAGGACCTCGGTATCACCCTCGGCCAGGCCTTCGACCAGGCCATCGGCGACAAGCGCGGCATACACCGCTATGGCCACGCCTACGTGCCGCTGGACGAGGCGTTGTCGCGAGTCGTGATAGACTTCTCGGGTCGCCCCGGGCTGTTCATGGACGTCGAGTTCACCCGCGCCAGCATCGGCCGCCTCGACACCCAGCTGTTCTGGGAGTTCTTCCAGGGCTTCGTCAATCATGCCCGGGTCACGCTGCATATCGACAACCTGAAGGGCTTCAATGCTCACCATCAGGCGGAGACCATCTTCAAGGCCTTCGGCCGCGCCCTGCGCATGGCCGTGGAGCCGGACCCGCGCATGGCCGGCCAGATGCCGTCCACCAAGGGCTGCCTGTAACGCAGACGACCGAACCTGAGAGGAGCCTTCATGACCATTGCCGTCATCGACTACGGAATGGGCAATCTGCACTCGGTTGCCAAGGCGCTCGAGCACGTCACCCACGAGCATGTGGTCATCACCCGCGACCCGCGCCGCATCCAGGGCGCCACTCGCCTGGTGCTGCCCGGCCAGGGGGCGATCCGCGACTGCATGGGCGAGCTCGAGCGCACCGAGCTGCGCGGCCTGGTGCAGGAACTGCTGGCCAGCCAGAGCAAGCCGCTGCTGGGGATCTGCGTGGGTCAGCAGATGCTGCTCGATCACAGCGAGGAGAGCGGCGGCATTCCCTGCCTGGGCTTTCTCTCCGGCAAGGTGAAGCGCTTTCCCGTCGACATGGTCGACGACCACGGGCAGCGCCTCAAGGTGCCCCACATGGGCTGGAACCTGGTGCATCAGCATCATGAGCATCCGTTGTGGGAAGGCATCGATCAGGACGAGCACTTCTATTTCGTGCACAGCTACTATGTCGCTGCTGAAGACGACGCCTGCGTGCTCGGCACCACCCGCTACGGCCGCATCGAGGCGCACGTGGCCGTCGGCCGCGATGCCACCTTCGCCGTGCAGTTCCACCCGGAGAAGAGCTCCCGTGCCGGTCTCAAGCTGTTGGAAAACTTCGTCAACTGGGCGCCCTGAACCGCGCCTGGTCAACTGGGCACCCTGAGCCGCGCCGCGATGACAACCCGGTGCGCACGCGCACCCGAGAGGACATGACATGCTGGTAATTCCCGCCATCGATCTCAAGGACGGCAAGTGCGTCCGTCTCAAGCAGGGCCGGATGGACGACGCCACCACCTACGGCGACGACCCGGTGGCCATGGCGGCGCGCTGGGTCGAGGCCGGCGCCCGCCGCCTGCACCTGGTCGATCTCAACGGCGCCTTCGAGGGCAAGCCGATCAACGGCGAGGCAGTGACCGCCATCGCCCGGCGCTGGCCCGAGCTGCCCATTCAGATCGGCGGTGGCATTCGCTCGGCCGAGACCATCGAACACTACCTGGCCGCCGGCGTCTCCTACGTCATCATCGGCACCAAGGCGGTCAAGGAGCCGGCGTTCGTCGGCGAGGTGTGCCGCGCCTTCCCCGGTCACGTGATCGTCGGCCTCGACGCCCGTGACGGCTTCGTCGCCACCGACGGCTGGGCCGAGGTCTCTCAGGTCAAGGCGGTGGACCTGGCCAAGCGCTTCGCCGACGACGGCGTCTCCAGCATCGTCTACACCGACATCGCCCGCGACGGCATGATGAACGGGGTCAACGTCGAAGCCACCGCCGAGCTGGCCCGCGAAGGCGGCCTGCCGGTGATCGCTTCCGGCGGGGTGACCAATCTCGACGACCTGCGCGCGCTGGTCGCCGCAGGCGAACCGGGCATTCTCGGCGCCATCACCGGCCGGGCGATCTACGAGGGCACCCTGGACGTCGCCGAAGGCCAGCGCCTGTGCGACGAACTCACCGGCAACCGAACGGGAGGCTGACATGGGCCTGGCCAAGCGCATCATTCCCTGTCTCGACGTCGACGCCGGCCGCGTGGTCAAGGGCGTCAACTTCATCGGCATCCGCGACGCCGGCGACCCGGTGGAGATCGCCCAGCGCTACAACCTGCAGGGCGCCGACGAGATCACCTTCCTCGACATCACCGCCAGCCACGAGGACCGTGACACCACGGTGGAAATGGTCGAGCGCATCGCCGGCGAGGTGTTCATCCCGCTGACCGTGGGCGGCGGCATCCGCACCTGCGACGATATCCGCACCATGCTCAACGCCGGCGCCGACAAGGTCTCGATCAATACCGCGGCGGTGACCAACCCCGACTTCGTGCGCGAGGCCGCCGAGCGCTTCGGCAGCCAGTGCATCGTGGTGGCCATCGACGCCAAGCGGGTCTCGACCGAGGGCGAGACGCCGCGTTGGGAGATCTTCACCCACGGCGGGCGCCGCCCCACCGGACTCGATGCCGTGGAGTGGGCGAAGAAGATGGTTGAATACGGTGCCGGCGAGCTGCTGTTGACCAGCATGGACCGCGACGGCACCAAGGCCGGCTTCGACCTGGGCGTGACCCGGGCCATCAGCGATGCCGTGACGGTGCCGGTGATCGCTTCCGGCGGCGTCGGCAATCTCGACCATCTGGTGGCTGGCGTACTCGAGGGCGGTGCCGATGCGGTGCTGGCCGCCAGCATCTTCCACTTCGGCGAATACACCATTCCCGAGGCCAAACGCTACATGGCCGAGCGCGGTATCGAGATGCGCCTGTGAGGCGAACAAGGAGCGTGAGCGTGCGGTATTCATGGAAGAGTGAATGTCGGGCCGTGGCAGCACTTGCCTCGGCCCTGCTGACGGCACCGGCTACGCTTGTCGCCGAAGCTCGGGAGCCGATCTGGCCACCGGTTATCGAGGTCGAGCATGTGCTGGTACAGACCAGTCTCTACACACGACACTTCAACCCCCAGCCCGACCACAACAATACCCAAGAGCTGATCAGCCTCGAGCTGCACAATCCGCAGCGCTGGCTGGTGGGCGGCGCCCGCTTCCTCAACTCCTTCGATCAGGAAGCCATCTACCTCTACGCCGGGCGCGAGTTTCCCTTCTGGGAGCCGAGCGACAACGTCACCGTGCGCGCCAAGCTCACCGCCGGACTGCTGCACGGCTACCGCGGCGAATATCAGGACAACATTCCATTCAACCGCTACGGCACTGCCCCGGCGGCCTTGCCCAGCGTGGGTGTGCAGTGGGGGCGCTTCGAGACCGACCTGATCGTGTTCGGTACTGCCGGGGCGATGATCATAGGCGGCATCCGCTTCTAGACACAGCTTAGGCTAGGCTGCGAAGGAAACCTGGCGAAACGGGCGCGGGCGCCCGCTTCGCCTCCCATCACTCCAGCGCCAGGCCGAGATTGCTCACGCCATCGTTGCGCCCCAGCCGGCGCAGCGCCTTGAGCGAGTCCCGGTCGAGCGGACCTTCCGCCGCTTCCAGTACCGCATCCTGAAAGTCGTTCTCGTCGGCCATGAGTGGGTCCTCACGTACCAGCTTGGCCAGCTTGCTGGCATCCTCCTCGCCTTCGGTCAGCTCGACGAAGGCGCGCACGCCTCCCTTGGAGATGCGGCTGACCTCGAGCACGGCCTCGGGGGACTCACCCCGCAGCGTATCGAACAGCGAGGACACCGCCACGACCACCTCCACCGCGCGCCGGGCACCGAAGCTGTCGTCGTCCTCCGGCGGTTCGAGCTCGGCCAGCTTTTCCGCCTGACGCTCGAAGTCGATACGCGCCTCGCGTACGGCGAGCTGCTCCCACACCAGATCGAGCATCACACGCAGACCGGCCGGATTGCCGGTCCCCGTCATCTGGGCATAGAGCGAATAGTTGGGCAGCATCCGCTCGCACAGCGCCGCCATGAAGGCCTGTTGCTGACGCGGCGAGAGTGCCTGCAGTCGCTCATGGAAGCCCCCTTTTGGCTGGCTCATGGATTCTCCTCGTGTTTCGACGGTCAGAAGAAAGGATCAGGAAGCGGATGGCTCATGGCCACATGGTTTCGGGCGGTACACGTCCCCGGCTATCGAAGAGCACGCCCTCGGCAACCAGCCGCTCGCGCTGCTCGATGGCACCGGGATGCTCGGCCACCCGGCGCGATGCGGTGATCACGCGGAACCACGGCAGCCCGTGGTCGTCGGGCAGCTCGCGCAGCGCCCGGGCGACGAGCCGCGGCGTGCCGCCCTCGGTCATGGCGGCGATGCGACCGTAGGTGGTCACCCGCCCTGGCGGTATTGCCGCCATGATGGTCAGTATCTGTTCCCGCAGCGCCGGTTTCATGTACGCTCCGCTCCCCTGCTTCGTGTCACCCTTCAATGGCGAGGATTCCATGCACCTGCATCTGCTTCAACACAGCCCGCACCACGGACCGGGCCGCATCGCCGACTGGCTGTCCAGCATGGGGCACAGCCATACCGTGTTCCATCTCTATGCCGGGGAGGCACCGCCCAGCCTCGCCGATGGCGATGCATTGATACTCCTCGACGGCCCGATGCATGTCCTCGACGATGCGCAGCACCCCTGGCTCAAGCGCGAGCGCAAGCTGATCGCTCGCGCGCTGGACGGCAACAAGCCGCTGCTCGGCATCGGCCTGGGTGCCAGGCTGATCGCCGCCGAGCTCGGCGCCACGGTGGGCCGCGGCACCTTCGCCGAAGTGGGCTGGCACGAGGTGACCCTGGCCCCCGAGAGCCCCTTCGACCTGCCGGAGCGCTTCACCGCCTTCATGTGGCATCGCGACGTCTTCGCCCTGCCCGACGAGGCGCTGCCGCTGGGCGGCAGTTCCGGCAGCCCGGTGCAGGGCTTCGCCTGGGATGCCGGCCGGGCGCTCGGCCTGCTCTGCCACCTGGAGGTCACGCGCGCCGGGGTCGACGCCCTGCTTGCCGAAGGGGAAAGGCCGGAAGGCAGCGACGCCAGCCCCCACGCCCAGCCTGACGAGGCCATTCTCGCCGATGACCGGCGCTTCGACCGCCTGGCCCCGCTGCTCGACCGCCTGCTGAGCCAGTGGATGCGCAGCGCCCCGGCGTAAGGAATCTCACGCCGGCTGCGGCTGCGTATCGAGCTGCCGCGAGCGCTCCTGCGACCAGGCTCGCGCCGCCGCCAGGCAGCTGTCCCAGTCGCCGACATGCAGGAAGCGCTCGGCGTTGCGCTTCTCCAACTGGTAGCGGTACATGGGGTCGTAGTATTCGGTGAGCAGCGGTGCCAGCCAGGCCTCATGGGCCTGGCGATTGCCGCGCTCGTGCTCGCGAAAGGCGAGCTGCTGAAGCCGCTGCAGACGCGCCAGCCGGGCATGGCCCAGGCGTTTCTTCAGCCGCGCCAGCGCGCTGGAGAGCTGCTTGCGCATCAGCGCCCAGCCCAGCCACTCGCCGAACTGCTGGCGATAGATCGCCCACAGATCGTCGATGTAATCCTTGTGAATCTGCGCCAGACGCCAATCCAGGGGCATCTCCACCCGCACCCTTGGCGCACCCTCCATCGCCCGCCAGAAGGCGAGCGGCACATTGGCCGTGCCGATGTGGCGCGACTCGTCCTCCACCACCAGCGGTCCTGACAGTGCCAGCAGACGCAGCCCCATGGCGTGCTCGAAGTCGATCTGACTGGGCGCCGGCAAGGGGTGGCGACCGAAGGCCGAGCCCTTGTGGCGGGCGCAGCCCTCGAGGTCGAGCCCGTTGGCCAGCTGCTGCACCAGTGTCGTCTTGGCGCAGCCGGTGAGACCGCCCACCACCAGCAGCGGTTGCTCGGCCGCGGCGTCGATACGCGCGCACAGCGCCTGGCGCATGGCCTTCCAGCCGCCGCGAATGCGTGGCCGCTCCACACCGGCCTCGGCCAGCCACTGCTGGGCGATCTGCGAACGCAGCCCACCGCGATAGCAGTAGATGATCGCCTCGGGATGGACCTCTACCGTGCGCTGCCAGGCCGCGATGCGTGCTTGCCGAATCCCCCCACTGACCAGCCGCTGACCCAGCACGATGGCGGCCTGCTGGCCGCGCTGCTTGTACTCGATGCCGACCAGGCGCCGCTCCTCGTCGTCCATCAGCGGTAGATTGATCGCCCCGGGCAACCCGCCCTGGGCGAACTCCACCGGCGCGCGCACGTCGATCAGCGGCACGCCCTGACGTAACAGGCCGAGGTCGGCATCGACCAGCGGCAGCGTCTTCACCCCAGCACCTCGATCAGGGCCTGCCCCTCGGCCTTGGCCACCTCGCCGAAGGGCACCAGCTCGATGCCGTGCTCACGCCCGATGCGCTCGACGTCGTCCTGCCAGGAGGGGTGCACGGAAATCAGCAGGCCGCCGGAGGTCTGCGGGTCGCACAGCCACTGCCAGTGCGGCTCGTCCATCTCCTTGAGCGCCGCCCCCAGCGCCTTGCGATTGCGCAGGGTGCCGCCAGGCACCGCGCCACGGCGACGATAGGCCTCGGCCTCGGCCAGCCGCGGCAGGCGGCGGAAATCGATGCGCGCCGCCACGCCGCTGGCCTGACACACTTCGGTGAGGTGACCGGCCAGGCCGAACCCGGTGACGTCGGTCATGGCGTTCACCCCCTTCACCCGGGCCAGCGCCATGCCGATATGATTGGGCTGCAGCATGGTCTCCCGGGCCAGGTTCTGATGGCCCGACTCCAGCAGCCCCTGCTTCTCGGCGGTGGTGAGAAACCCCACGCCCAGCGGCTTGGTCAGGTACAACAGGTCGCCCACCTGGGCGCCCTTGTTGAGCTTCAGGTGTTCGAGATCGACCAGGCCGTTGACCGCCAGGCCGAAGATCGGCTCGGGGGAGTCGATGGAGTGCCCGCCGGCCAGCGCCAGGCCTAGCTCACGGCAGACGCCCTGGGCTCCCGCCACCACGTCGCCGGCAATCTCCGGCCCCAGCTTGTCCAGCGGCCAGCCGAGGATGCCCAGCGCCATGACCGGCTTGCCGCCCATGGCATAGACGTCGCTGATGGCGTTGGTGGCGGCGATACGGCCGAAATCGAAGGGGTCGTCGACTATGGGCATGAAGAAGTCGGTGGTGGCGATCATGCCGCGGCCATCGCCGAGGTCATAGACGGCCGCATCCTCACGGCCCTGATTGCCTACGATCAGTCGCGAATGGGTCGCCCCCGGGCCGGCCTTGGCCAGGATGCCGTCGAGTACGTCGGGGGCAATCTTGCAGCCACAGCCGGCACCATGGCTGTACTGGGTCAGTCGAATCGCGCTCATCTCGTTCTCCTTGGCAGTTCAATTCCCATTCTACCGCAGCGACGCATGCTTGCCTCACAGCGCTTCGAGGGCATCGGCCAGCTTGTCCACGGCCACTACCTCCATGCCCTCAGGGGCACGCTTGGGCGCATTGGCGCGCGGCACGATGGCGCGGGTGAAACCATGCTTGGCCGCCTCCACGATGCGCTCCTGACCGCTGGGCACCGGGCGAATCTCGCCGGAAAGCCCCACCTCGCCGAAGGCCACCAGCTCGCGCGGCAGGGAGCGATTCTGCAGGCTCGAGACCACGGCGAGCAGCACCGCCAGGTCGGCGCTGGTCTCCAGCACCTTGACCCCGCCGACCACGTTGAGAAAGACGTCCTGATCGCCAGTGAACAGCCCCCCGTGGCGATGCAGCACCGCCAGCAGCATGGCCAGGCGGTTCTGATCGAGGCCCACCGCGACCCGCCGCGGGTTGCCCAGCGCCGACTCGTCGAGCAGCGCCTGCACCTCCACCAGCAGCGGCCGCGTGCCCTCCCACACCACCATTACCAGGCTGCCGGCGGCCTGCTCCTCGCTGCGCGAGAGGAAGATCGCGCTGGGGTTCTTCACCTCCTTGAGCCCGTGCTCGAGCATGGCGAACACCCCCAGCTCGTTGACCGCGCCGAAGCGGTTCTTCTGGCCGCGCAGCGTGCGGAAGCGCGAATCGGCACCGCCTTCGAGCAGCAGCGAGGCATCGATCATGTGTTCCAGCACCTTGGGCCCGGCCAGAGTGCCGTCCTTGGTCACGTGCCCCACCAGCAGCAGTACGGTGTTGGACTGCTTGGCAAAGCGTGTCAGCACTGCGGCAGACTCGCGCACCTGGGCCACCCCGCCGGGCGCCGAGGCGATATCCTCCAGGTGCATGGTCTGGATCGAGTCGATCACCAGGATCTCGGGGCTCTCGCGCTCGGCCACCGCCAGCACCGTCTCGACGCTGGTCTCGGCCAGCATCTTCAACCCCTGGGTGGGCAGCTGCAGCCGGTGGGCGCGCATTGCCACCTGGGAGAGCGACTCCTCGCCGGTGACGTAGAGCACCCGACGCGTCTGGGCCAGCTTGCAGGCGGTCTGCAGCAGCAGGGTCGACTTGCCGGCACCGGGGTTGCCACCCAGCAAGACCGCCGAGCCCGGTACCAGGCCGCCGCCCAGCACCCGGTCGAACTCGCCGAAGGTTGAAGAAAGCCGCGGCACCTCGGTGAGGTCGACGCTGCCAAGGTCGACCACCTCCTTCGACAGGCCGCCGGCGTAGCCCGCGCGCCCGGCCCCGCTGCCGGCGGCCGCCCCCGGCCGGGCGGCGGCCAGGCGCACCTCGCTGAGCGTGTTCCACTCCAGACAGCTCGAACACTGCCCTTGCCACTTGCGGTACTCGGCCCCGCACTCGGTACAGACGAAGGCGCTCTTCGCTTTGGCCATGTGGGCCTCTCCCCGCTTCTCGTCGGCCCCTCAGGGCCGTTGAACGTATCAGACGCGCGAAGGCGGCCCGCAGGCCGCCTTCGCTGATGCCCGCAACGCGTACTTACATGCGCTGCAGCTGCAGGGCTTCGTTGTTCTGGAAGCGACGACGCTGAGGGTCGATCAGTTCCAGGGTCTGGTCATCGATACGCAGGAAATAGTAGATCTGGCCTTCGCCGTCCGGTGTCAGCTCATAGACGGTGGCATCGGGGTCGACTGCGGTACCGCTGAGCACTTCCCAGTTACCGGCATACTCTTCATCGGGCGGATCCTGGGGGTGTTCGCGATAGCTGGCGCGCAGGTCGAAGGTTCTCTCCTCCAGTGACGCCTGTTCGCTGCCACGCAGGTTCACCGTCAGGTCGATGCCCGCGCAGTTGCGGCAGGGCAGCGTCCCTTGATATGCCACGGCATCGTCCATTGCCATATCGGCACGATCGTCAACCGCAGGGGCTGCACAACCGGCCAGGAAGGCCAGCATGGCCGAGCCAGCCAGCAGGGTCCTCACTTGCATTTGCTCACTCCTAACCTATGGGTTTGTCGCCTTGTAGGGTGTGTCATCATATGTGACAGCATAACCCTTAAGAGCGCTCGCAGACAGTCTCGGCTTTTCGACTGAAGCCACGGCTCACGCCGCCCCCGGATAGACGTGCATGAACACCAGTGCCAGCACGATGGGCATCACCACCAGGCTGCCCAGGTTGCCGATCAACACCAGCGAAGCGACCTTTTGCGGCTCCTGTCGATACTGCTCGGCGACCAGATAATTGAGCACCGCCGGCGGCAGCGCCGCAAACACCCACAGCACCGCGGCCTGCAGTCCCGTCAGCTCCAGCCACAGGATCATGGGCAGCGCCAGAATCAGCCCCGATAGAGGACACAGCACCGCCCCCAGCATGCCGGTCTTCCAGTCACGAAAGTCGATGTCGAGCATGCGCACCCCGAGGGCGAACAGCATCAGCGGAATGCACACGCCGCCCAGCATGTGCAGCGCCTCGAGCAGCCAGCCCGGCAGCGGCACGCCGCCCAGATTCACCCCCAGCCCCGCCAGGCTGGCCAGCACGATGGGCATGCGCAGCAGCCGCCACAGCGGCGTGCGCGGACTGAGCATGTAGAGCCCCACCGAGAAGTGCAGCAGCATCTCGACGATGAACACCACCACGGCGGCAGGCAGCGCCGCCTCGCCGAAGGCCAGCACCAGCAGCGGGACCCCCATGTTGCCGGAATTGTTGAACATCATCGGCGGCAAGAAGGTCTTGGGCTCGAGCCTGAGCAGCTTGACCAGCGGCCACAGCACCACCCCCGAGCCCAACACCACCACCGCAGCCGCCAACGCCAGGCCGGCATACTCCTCCAGCGGCGCCTGGCCGTCGGCCAGCACGGCAAACACCAGCATGGGAACGAAGATTTCCATGTTGAGCGTATTGAGGCTACGAATGTCAGGCGTGCGGAAGCGGCCATACAGCGTGCCACAACCGGCAATCAGGAAAACCGGCAGCAGAGTGGCGATGATCTGGGCGGTCATGAAGGGTTCCAGGATCCAGACGAAAGCGCCTAGGCTAGCATGCTGTCGGCTTGCGCGGTCAGGCCACAGCGGTCAACATTGGCCTAAAGTTCCGTCCCTGTGAGAAACGAGACACCATGAGCCAGTTCTGGAGCCCGGCGGTACGCGAGCTGACGCCCTACGTACCGGGCGAGCAGCCGCGCGAGAAGCTGATCAAGCTGAACACCAACGAGAACCCCTACCCGCCGGCGCCCGGCGTCGAGGCGGCGCTGCGCGAATACCCCGTCGATCATCTGCGGCTCTATCCCGACCCGCAGTCTCTCGCCCTGCGTCAGGCGCTTGCTCGCGAGCATGGCGTCGCGGTGGAACAGGTGTTCGTCGGTAACGGCTCCGATGAAGTGCTGGCCCTGGCCTTTCAGGCCTTCTTCTGTCACGAGCGTCCGCTCGAGATGCCCGACATCACCTACAGCTTCTACCCGGTCTACTGCAAGCTGTACGGCATCGAGCGGCGCAGCCTGCCCCTGGACGACCGGTGGCGGGTCGATCTCGACGCCTTCACTGCCGACAGCGGCGGCGCCATCTTCGCCAACCCCAACGCCCCCACGGCCCATGGGCATCCCCGCGATGCCATTGCCGGCCTGCTCGAGCGCCTGACCGATCAGGTCGTGCTGGTCGACGAAGCCTACGTCGACTTCGGTGGCGAGAGCGTGGTGCCCCTGATCGAGCGCTTCCCCAATCTGCTGGTGACCGGTACCTTCTCCAAGTCCCGCAGCCTGGCCGGCCTGCGCCTGGGCTATGCCATCGGCTCAAGCGAGCTGATCGAAGGGCTGGTACGGGTCAAGGACTCCTTCAACTCCTACCCCATCGACAGCCTGGCAAGCGCACTTGCCATTGCCTCGCTCGAGGACCGCGAGCATTTCGATGCCTGCCGTGAGCGCGTCGTCACCACCCGCGAGCGCACCGTCAGGCGCCTCGGCGAACTGGGCTTCGAGGTCCTGCCCTCCCAGGCCAACTTTGTCCTCGCTCGTCATCCCGAGCACGACGCCGCGCAGCTCTTCGTCGGTCTGCGCGAACGGGGCATTCTGGTGCGCCACTTCAACACCGAAGCGCTGCGCGACTTCCTGCGCATCTCGATCGGCACCGATGACGAAATGGACAGCCTGATCGAAGCCTTCGAACTGCTCTGCCGCTGAGCCACCCCACGGGCGCCGCCAGGCGCCCGTTGCGTTCAGGAATCTCGCCATGCCCACTCCGCCCCTGCCGCTTTCCGGGGTCCATCATGTCGCCCTGATCACCGCCGACTACTCTCGAGCCAAGCGCTTCTATCTCGATGTACTGGGCGCCGAGGTGCTCAACGAGAGCTACCGCGTCGAGCGTGACAGCTACTAGCTCGACCTGCGCCTCCCCGGCGGCATCCAACTGGAACTCTTCTCCTTTCCCGCGCCGCCGGCGCGCCCCAGCTACCCCGAAGCCTGCGGTTGGCGTCACCTGGCCCTGGCCACTGCCGACCTGGATGCCTGTGTGAAGCTGCTCGAGGCACGCGGCGCAAGGCCCGAGCCCATACGTACCGACGCCTTGACGGGCTCGCGCTTCACTTTCCTGAACGACCCCGACGGCGCCCCAATCGAGCTATACGAGCAGAAATGACAGGCAACGAAAAACCCCGAGCACTTGCGTACTCGGGGTTTTGGCTAGATAAGGGGCCTGAAACGGCGAAACCCCGACCAGTTGGCCGGGGTTTCTGAAGAAGTGCCTGACGATGACCTACTCTCGCATGGGGAGGC
>JAAQTN010000052.1 GCA_011742915.1 Billgrantia desiderata
AGTGGGGCGCATTCTACCGAATCCGCCGTGGGCGTCAAGTGAGAATTTTGCGAAACGAGCCGAAAAATCCAAACCGGAACAACCACTTACCACTCTCCCCACCGCCTGCGACGTTGCCCGTCACCGGCAGCGGATGCGTACTTTACGGCTTTCCCCCGAGCCCCGCAAGGGGCGGCGGGAAAAATATTTCAGGGGCGTGACCAAACGGTGACGCTACGCGGGCGAGCGAGCTATCCACAGGCGCTCGCGGGCGGGGGGCTGTGGATGGTTTGCCCCGGGGCGAAGACGACGACGCCCGCACGGGGCGGGCGTCGAAGATCGGACAGCCACTCAACTCGAGGGTGGAGAGTGTTTCATCTTGCGCATGGCGGCAAGCGTCGGCCCGGATGCCACGTAGGCGCCGAACAGCAGCAGCAGCATGACCGAAGGCTCGACCGAGATCACTACGAAGCCGAGCACGATGGCCAGCAGTACCACGAAAGGCACCGGCCCCTTGAGATCGATTTCCTTGAAGCTGTAGTAGCGAATATTGCTGACCATCAGGATACCGGCGGTCGCCACCACGAACAGCATCAGCAGCTTGAAGCCGAAGGCCTCGGCATCGAAGCTGTGGAAGGTCCACACGCTGGCGGCCACGAAGGCTGCCGCCGAAGGACTGGGGAGGCCGATGAACCACTTCTTGTCGACGCTACCGAGCTGGACGTTGAAGCGCGCCAGCCGCAGCGCCGCACAGGCGACGTAGAGGAAGGCCACCACCCAGCCGGTCTTGCCGATGTCCTGAAGTATCCAGGTAAACGCCACCAGCGCCGGCGCCACACCGAAGGAGAGCATGTCGGACAGGCTGTCGTACTCGGCGCCGAAAGCACTCTGGGTGTTGGTCAAACGGGCCACCCGGCCATCCAGGCCGTCCAGCACCATGGCGATGAAGATGGCCACGGCAGCGGCGGTGAAGTCGCCGTTGATACCCGCCACTACCGAGAAGAAGCCGGCAAACAGGGCGGAGGTAGTGAAGAGGTTGGGCAACAGGTAGATGCCCTTGCGCCGTACCTTCTTGCCATTCTCGATCGATTCCTCGATCACCTCCGTCTCACGTACGAAGGCGGCAGCCAGATCCTCTTCGGCTGGCTGCTCTCGCTTGCCATCAGCAGGGCCAGCCTCCGGGGCATCTTGGGAAACATCGTGCTCGGTGTTGCGGGGCTCCTGACTCATTCGTCTCGTCCGTTGCCAGAATGGGTTCACCCGAAGGTTGTCATCACATTCTACACCGAGATACCGAAGCGGACAGTGCGCATACTGACCGCAGCAACGCCAAGGGCGCGGAAAGTCCGCGCCCTTGGGTGATACAGATGCGCCAAACGGACAATCAGTTCTTGGTCTTGTCCACCAGCTGGTTGGCCGCGATCCACGGCATCATGCCGCGCAGCTTGGCGCCGACCTGCTCGATCTCGTGCTCGGCGTTGAGGCGACGACGGGCGGTCATCGAGGGGTAGTTGGTGTTGCCTTCCTGGATGAACATCTTGGCGTACTCACCGGTCTGGATGCGCTTGAGTGCGTTGCGCATGGCCTGACGGGACTGCTCGTTGATCACCTCGGGGCCGGTAACGTACTCGCCATACTCCGCGTTGTTGGAGATGGAGTAGTTCATGTTGGCGATACCGCCTTCGTACATCAGATCGACGATCAGCTTGAGCTCGTGCAGACACTCGAAGTAGGCCATCTCCGGGGCATAACCCGCTTCGGTGAGGGTCTCGAAGCCCGCCTTGACCAGCTCGACCGCACCGCCACACAGCACGGCCTGCTCACCGAACAGGTCGGTTTCGGTCTCGTCCTTGAAGGTGGTCTCGATGATGCCGCTGCGACCGCCGCCGATGGCTGCGGCATAGGAGAGTGCAAGCTCCTTGGCCTTGCCGGAAGCATCCTGATGGATGGCGATCAGGTCCGGGATACCGCCGCCCTTGACGAACTCGGAGCGCACGGTGTGGCCCGGTGCCTTGGGCGCCACCATGATCACGTCGAGATCCTTGCGCGGCTCGAT
Organism: Billgrantia desiderata; assembly: GCA_011742915.1. Classification (GTDB taxonomy): domain Bacteria; phylum Pseudomonadota; class Gammaproteobacteria; order Pseudomonadales; family Halomonadaceae; genus Halomonas; species Halomonas desiderata. The sequence continues at coordinate 2,036 of JAAQTN010000052.1, forward strand.
CTGGTTGTAGTGGATATTGAAGCCGTGGGCGAAGGCCAGGGTGGCACCCTGCTTCAGGTTCGGCTCGATCTGGTTCTCGTAGATCGCCTTCTGGTTTTCGTCAGGCGCCAGCACCATCACCACGTCGGCCGCCTTGCACGCCTCCTCGACGGACGCGACCTTGAGGCCGGCCCCTTCGGCCTTGGCCGCGGAGGACGAACCCGGGCGCAGTGCGACGGTGACGTCGACACCGGACTCCTTGAGGTTGTTGGCATGGGCGTGACCCTGGGAGCCGTAGCCCACGATGGTGACCTTCTTGCCCTGAATGAGGGAGAGGTCGCAGTCCTTGTCGTAGTAGACGTGCATGTGTGTTGCTCCTGAAGCGAAGGTTGGCGAAGTGTCGTGTCAGCGTTGACGGCCACCCGCGCCGTCTGTCGCGGCGCTGGGAGTCGGCTCTTTCGATGTGGCTACCATAACGCCGCACGCACGTTGCGTAAAACGCGATATTTGCAACACGACATGCCGAGATATGCAATAATGGCTCGATGGACATGCGCCCCCTCAAGCAGTTTCTCGCCCTGGCCGATACGCTGCACTTCGGTCGTGCCAGCGAGCTGTGCCACGTCAGCCCTTCGACGCTCTCGCGGACCATTCGCCAGCTCGAAGAGGCGCTCGATGCACCGCTGTTCGTGCGCGACAACCGGCATGTCGCCCTGACCCGTCAGGGCCACCTCTTCCAGCAGTACGCCCGTGAGGCGCTCGGCCAATGGGAGATGCTGCGCCACGCTCTGGGCAGCCAGGCCGGCGAGCTTGCCGGCGAAATCAGCATTTACTGCTCGGTCACCGCCAGCTACAGCTTCCTCTACGATCTGCTCAGCGACGTGCGCCAGCGCCATCCACGCATCGAACTCAAGCTGCATACCGGCGATCCGGCGGAGTCGATGGGCCGGGTGCTGGCCGGCGAGGAGGACATGGCCATCACACCGCGCCCACGCAGCATGCCGGCCGGCCTGGCCTTCAAGTCGCTGACCCGCTCGCCGCTGGTGTTCATTGCCCCGATGGCCCAGGCCGAATGGGTCCCCGCCACGCCCGACTCCCCTTCCATCGAGCAGTGGCGCAACGTGCCGATGATTCTCTCCGAGGCGGGTCTGTCACGGGAATATGCCGATACGTGGTTCCGCGCCCTGGGCGTGCCGCCCAGCATCTACGCCCAGGTGGCCGGTCACGAGGCGATCGTCAGTATGGTGGGGCTCGGCTTCGGCATCGGCGTGGTGCCGCGGATCGTGCTCGACAACAGCCCATTGGCCCAGCGGGTGCGGGTACTGCCGGTGAAGCCCGAGCTGCCCCATTACGACGTCGGGCTCTGCGTGCTGCATCGGCAGCTCAAGAGTCCGCTGATTCAGGCGCTGTGGGAAACGGTCAGCGAACGCTAGCGACGAAAAAGCCGCCCCGAAGGGCGGCTAGTCGATACGACTGGCAGTAGCTCAAAGGCTGAGCACTTTATCGCCGCGGGCGATGCCCGACACCCCGGTCCGCGCCACCTCGAGGATACCCACCGGCCCCATGGCCTGCAGGAACGCATCGAGCTTGGGCGCATCGCCGGTAATCTGCACCGTGTAGAGGCTCGGCGTGACGTCGACGATCTGCGCACGGAAGATGTCGACGGTCCGCTTGACCTCATCGCGGGCCGCTCCCAGCGCCTTGACCTTCACCAGCATCAGCTCGCGCTCGATGTGGTTACCCTCGGTGAGGTCGACCAGCTTGATCACGTCAATCAACTTGTTGAGGTGCTTGGTGATCTGCTCGATCACCCGGTCGTCACCGACGGTGGTCACGGTCAGCCGCGACAGCGACGGGTCCTCGGTGGGCGCCACGTTGAGCGTCTCGATGTTGAAGTTGCGCTGCGAGAACAGCCCTACCACGCGAGACAGTGCGCCCGGTTCGTTTTCCATGAGAATCGAGATGATATGGCGCATCAGGTCCGCTCCGTCTTGGAAAGCAGCATGTCACGCATGGAGCCGAGGGGCACCTGCATCGGATAAACGTGCTCGCGCGGGTCGACGATGACATCGACGAACACCAGCTCGTGCTTGTCGGCGAAGGTGCGTTCCAGCGCCGGGCGCAGCTCGTCCATCGTCTCCACCCGCAGCGCGGTGAAGCCATAGGCCTCGATCAGCTTGGCGAAATCGGGCAGCGACTCCATGTAGGAGTGGGCGTGGCGGGACTTGTAGTTGAGGTCCTGCCACTGGCGCACCATGCCCAGCGAGGCGTTGTTCAGGTTGATGATCTTGACCCCACCGCCGAACTGCTTACAGGTGGAGAGTTCCTGCATCATCATCTGGAAGCTGCCTTCGCCGGTGACGCAGACCACCGTCTCCTCGGGGAAGTTCTGCTTGATGCCCATGGCCGCCGGGAAGCCGAAGCCCATGGTGCCGAGCCCGCCCGAGGTGATGAAGCGGTTGGGCTTGTCGAACTTGTAGTACTGGGCGGCGAACATCTGATGCTGGCCCACGTCGGTGGTCACATAGGCCTCACCGCGGGTGATTTCGCACAGCGCCTCGATCACCTCCTGAGGCTTGAGCTGCTCGCCGGGCTTCGAGGGCTCGTAGAGCTTGCCGCGGCGCTCCTCGCGCCAGCCGTCGATCTTCTGCCACCACTCGGTCAACGCCTCGGGGTGAGCGATCTCCTTGCCTTGCACCAGGCTGATCATCTCATCGATGACGCTGGCCGCCGGCCCGACGATGGGCACGTCGGCGCGCACCGTCTTGGACACGGAGCTGGGGTCGATGTCGACATGGATGATCTTGGCCGTGGGGCAGAACTTGGAGGTGTTGTTGGTCACGCGGTCGTCGAAGCGCGCGCCGATGGCAATGATCAGGTCGGCATGGTGCATGGCCATGTTCGACTCGTAGGAGCCGTGCATGCCGAGCCAGCCCAGACACTGCCGATCGCTCTGCGGGTAGGCGCCGATACCCATCAGCGTGGTGGTGATGGGATAGCCGAGCCGCTTGACCAGGTCGGTGAGCCCTTCGCAGGCACGCCCGGTGATGACCCCGCCACCGGTATAGAAGACCGGCCGCTTGGCCTTGAGCATCATCTCCACGGCCTTCTTGATCTGGCCGGTATGACCCCGCGCCACCGGGTTGTAGGAGCGCAGCTTGACCTTCTTCGGATAGACGTATTCGTAGCGCTCGGTGGGAGCGGTCATGTCCTTGGGAATGTCCACCACCACCGGGCCGGGCCGACCCGTCGAGGCCAGGTAGAAGGCCTTCTTCAGCACTTCGGGAATCTCGGTCGGATGCTTGATCGAGAAGCTATGCTTCACGATCGGGCGCGTCACGCCGATGATGTCGGTTTCCTGGAAGGCGTCGTCGCCGATCAGGTGGCTCATCACCTGACCGCACAGCACCACCATGGGTATCGAATCCATGTAGGCGGTGGCGATGCCGGTGACGGCGTTGGTGGCACCGGGGCCGGAGGTGACCAGCACCACGCCGGGCTTGCCGGAGGCCCGGGCATAGCCGTCGGCGGCATGGGTGGCCGCCTGTTCGTGGCGTACCAGGATGTGCTTGACCTTGTCCTGACGGAACAGCGCGTCGTAGATGTGCAGCGCCGCGCCGCCCGGATAGCCATAGATGTATTCGACGCCTTCATCCTGCAGGAATCGGGCGATCATATCCGCGCCGGAAAGCAATTCCACTAGTGTATCTCCCCTGGAGGTCTCGAGTGCGATCCGCGCCCGTTGATGGGCACGGGTTCGAGTGCGGCGGTATGCCGCTGTCGGCCGAGCCGACACCTGATGCCAAACCCTGGCATTTAGCCCTGTTGGGGCCTGCACTCTCATCGGGAACGCACAGCGGCGACCGCGCTCGCGGTAGCCCGGCATTCCCATCACGGCGGATCGCCGCGTCGGGGCATTGGCCAGAAGCGGCGGTTGGCCGCATTCCGGTAGTCCTTCGGCGGGTAGAGGCCAATGTGGCCTACCCTTCGCGCGGGGATGGGGGGTTGCCCGCTGGAATCCGCGCCCGCAAATCAGGAACGCTCAAGATTCCAACAGCCTTGCGGTAGTGTCAACCGTGAGCCGCCACACGGGCGCCGGGTCGATAAAAAAACCCGCCGGCTTGCGCGGGCGGGCAAGGGGGTTACAGGACGCAACCTACTAGTAGTGTAGCCGTTTGCCGGATCGAGCAGAGGCCAATGCGTAACGTTATGTATCAGCGACGAAACACCAGCTTTTCCTCTTCCACCTCGACGTGAATGGTGTCGCCGGGAGCGAAGCGGCCGGCCAGCAGATCCTGCGCCAGCGGGTTCTCGATACGGCTCTGGATCGCCCGCTTGAGCGGTCGCGCACCGAATACGGGATCGAAGCCCGCCAGGGCGAGTTGTGCCATCGCCTCGTCGCTCACCTCTAGCTGCATGCCGTGCTCGGCCAGACGTGCCCGCAGCCGGTCGAGCTGAATGCCGGCAATGGCCTCGATCTGTGCCTGACGCAGGGCATGGAACACCACGACCTCGTCGATGCGGTTGATCAGCTCGGGACGGAAGTGCATGCCCACCACGTCCATCACCGCCTGCTTCATCTCGTCGTACTTGGTGTCGTCTCCGCCAAGGCGCTGGATGATGTCCGAGCCCATGTTGGAGGTCATCACGATCACGGTGTTGCGGAAGTCCACCGTGCGTCCCTGGCCGTCGGTCAGGCGCCCGTCCTCCAGCACCTGCAGCAGGATATTGAAGACATCGGGATGGGCCTTCTCCACCTCGTCGAGCAGCAGCACCGAGTAGGGCTTGCGCCGCACCGCCTCGGTCAGATAGCCGCCCTCTTCGTAGCCGACGTAGCCGGGCGGCGCACCGATCAGCCGCGCCACGGAGTGCTTCTCCATGAACTCCGACATGTCGATACGCACCATGGCCTCTTCGGTGTCGAACAGGAAGCTCGCCAGCGCCTTGCACAGCTCGGTCTTGCCCACCCCGGTGGGGCCGAGGAACAGGAACGAACCGTTGGGCCGGTTGGGATCGGCGAGCCCGGCGCGGGAGCGACGCACGGCGTTGGCCACCGCGGTGACCGCCTCCTCCTGACCGATCACCCGTTGGTGCAGCGCCTCTTCCATGCGCAGCAGCTTGTCGCGCTCGCCCTCGAGCATCTTGGCTACCGGGATGCCGGTCCAGCGCGACACCACCTCGGCGATCTCCTCCTCGGTGACGTTCGAACGCAGCAGCTTGTGCTGCGAGGTATCGGCCTCGGCTTCGCTGGACTCGGCGATCTTCTTCTCCAGCTCGGGTATCACCCCGTAGCGCAGCTCGGACATGCGCGTCAGGTCGCCCTTGCGCTGTGCCTGCTCCAGCTCGATCTTGGCTCTTTCGAGATCCTCCTTGAACTGCCCCGCCCCCTGGATGCTGGCCTTCTCGGCCTTCCAGATCTCGTCGAGGTCGGCGTACTCGCGCTCGAGTTCGTCGATCTGCTCCTGCAGGCTTTCGAGGCGCTTCTTGGAAGCTTCGTCGGTCTCCTTCTTGAGGTGCTCGCGCTCCATCTTGAGCTGGATCAGCCGGCGGTCGAGGCGATCCATCTCCTCGGGCTTGGAGTCGAGCTCCATGCGAATGCGCGACGACGCCTCGTCGATCAGGTCGATGGCCTTGTCGGGCAGCTGGCGGTCGGTGATGTAGCGGGTCGAGAGCTTGGCCGCAGCGATGATGGCGCCGTCGGTAATGTCGACCTTGTGGTGCACCTCATAGCGCTCCTTGAGCCCACGCAGGATCGCCACGGTGTCCTCCTCGGAAGGCTCGTCGACCAGCACCTTCTGGAAGCGCCGCTCCAGGGCGGCGTCCTTCTCGATGTACTTGCGGTACTCATCGAGGGTGGTGGCGCCCACGCAGTGCAGCTCGCCCCGGGCCAGCGCCGGCTTGAGCATGTTGCCGGCGTCCATGGCACCCTCGGCCTTGCCGGCGCCGACCATGGTGTGCAGCTCGTCGATGAACAGGATCACCCGGCCCTCTTCCTGGGCCAGCTCCTTGAGCACCGACTTCAGGCGCTCCTCGAACTCACCGCGGAACTTGGCTCCCGCCAGCAGCGAGCCCATGTCCAGCGACAGCACGCGCTTGTCCTTGAGCCCTTCCGGCACCTCGCCGTTGACGATGCGCTGGGCCAGGCCCTCGACGATGGCGGTCTTGCCCACGCCGGGCTCGCCGATCAGTACCGGGTTGTTCTTGGTGCGCCGCTGCAGCACCTGGATGGTGCGGCGGATCTCGTCGTCGCGGCCGATCACCGGGTCGAGCTTGCCCTCGGCGGCACGCGCGGTGAGGTCGAGGGTGTACTTCTCCAGCGCCTCGCGCTGCTCCTCGGCGTTGGGGTCGTCGACCCGCTCGCCGCCACGCACGCTGTCGACGGCCTGCTCCAGCGCCTTGCGGGTCACGCCGGCCTGGGTCAGCAGCTTGGTCACCGCATGGTTCAGCTCCAGCGCGGCGAGCAGCACCAGCTCGCTGGCGATGTACTGGTCGCCGCGCTTCTGCGCCTCACGGTCGGTGAGGTTGAACAGCTTGATCAGATCCCGCGAGGGCTGCACCTCACCGGTGAACTGGCCGACCTTGGGCAGGTCATCGAGATGTCCGGCCAGGGCATCGCGCAGCCGTGCGGCGTCGCCGCCTGCCTTCTGGATCATTGCCTTGATGCCGGTATCCCGGGCATCGAGCAGCGCCAACAGCAGGTGGCCGGGCTCGAGCTGGTTGTGGCCACGGCCCACGGCCAGCGACTGGGCATCGGCCACGGCGTTCTGCAGCTTGGCGGTGAACTTGTCGAAACGCATTCGCTTTCCTCCATCGGGGTGGCGGCGCGTTCGGACGCGCCGCTTGGCCCTGTCGTATCGTTGACAGATTCAATGGAGTCAGCGTGGCCGGCTTTCAAGTCGCCGGCCAGGGAAAGCGAACCGTCCTTGATCTGGATCAGCGTAGCCAGATCACGCTGGCCATGCGTCCGGTCTTGCCGTTGTCGCGGCGGTAGGAGTAGAAGCGCGGCTCGCAGGCGGTGCAGAAGTGGCCGCCGCTGATATGGGCGACCCCCAGCCGCTCCAGGCGCAGGCGGGCGAGCTTGTAGAGGTCGGCCATGTAATGGCCCAGACGATAGGGGCTGGGGTCGAATGCCGCCGCCGCCTCGGGATGGATGCCGACGAACGCCCGCTGCACCTCGGGGCCGACTTCGAACTGGGCGTTCGAGATCGCCGGCCCCAGCCAGACCATGATCTCTTCCGAGGGCACGCCGAGCGCAGCCACCGCCGCCTCGAGCACGCCGCCGGCCAGGCCGCGCCAGCCGGCATGGGCTACCCCCACCCGGGTTCCCATACGGTCGCAGAAGAACACCGGCAGGCAATCGGCGGTGAGCACCACGCAGGCGTGGCCGCGGTCGAAGGCCACCGAAGCATCTGCCTCGGGTACGCTGTCGCTGTAGCTCGACTGCACCCTGGCGCCATGCACCTGGCGCAGCCACAGCAGCGGCCGCTCGTCTTCGATCTCATCGGCCAGCAGACGGCGGCACAGCGCCACGTGAGCCGGGTTGTCGCCCACTTGGTCGGCCGGATTGAAGCAGGCGAACTCGCCCTGGCTGGGGCCGCTCTCGCGAGTGGTGACGAACGCGCCGACATTGGCCGGCGCCGGCCAGTCGGGCTCGATCAGGGTCGGTTGCAGATGGGGGGCATCGCTCATCCGGGCTCCTCAGCGCATGACCTCGTGGTCGTCACGCAGATAGTCGATCAACAGCAGCAGATCGTCGGGCAGCGGCGCCCGAAATTCCACCGCCTCGCCGCTGGCAGGATGCAGAAAAGCCAGCTTGCGGGCATGCAGCGCCTGCCGGGGAAACTCGCGCAGCAGCGTCTTGAGCTCCTCGCTGGCCCCGGCCGGCAGCTTGAGCCGCCCACCGTATACCGGATCGCCCACCAGCGGGAAGCGTCGATGGGCCAGGTGCACACGGATCTGGTGAGTGCGCCCGGTCTCGAGCCGACAGCGCACGTGGGTATGGGTGCGGAAACGCTCGACCACCCGATAGTGGGTCACCGCCGGCTTGCCGCTGGGGTGGACCGCCTGGCGCTTGCGATCCTTGGGATGACGGCCGATGGGGGCATCCACGGTGCCACCGGAGGTCATCACGCCGACGCACACCGCATCGTACTCGCGCGACATGGTGCGGGCCTGCAGTTGCTCCACCAGGGCGGTCTGGGCGGCCAGGGTCTTGGCCACCACCATCAGACCGGTAGTGTCCTTGTCCAGCCGGTGCACGATACCGGCACGCGGCACGGCGGTAAGGCTCGGGCAGTGGTGCAACAGGGCGTTGAGCAGGGTGCCGTCGGGATTTCCGGCGGCAGGGTGAACTACCAGGCCGGCCGGCTTGTCGATGATCAGCACCTCATCGTCCTCGTGGACGATGTCGAGGGGGATGTCCTCGGCCTCGAAGCGGGTCTCCTCTTCGAGCGTGGCCACCAGCTCGAGCCACTCGCCGCCCGCCATCTTGTCCTTGGGCTTGCCCGGCCGGCCGTCCACGGTGAGCGCGCCCTCCTTGATCCAGCCCTTGAGCCGCTCGCGGGAATGGTCGGCAAAGAGTTCGGCGGCAGCCTGATCGAGACGGCTCCCGGCCAGGGAGATGGGCACACGCTGCTGGGCTTCCACGGTCTGGGGCATGATGGACTGTCGTTGAAGGGCATCCTCGGACTGCGTTTTGGCGCGAGGTGCTTTATAGTGGACGGGTTATGGCCAATTCTACCATGGCCGACACGAGTTGTTAGATACGAGGATCACGATGCGCGTTTCCCCCATCGCCACACGCCTTGTCGCCCTGCTTCTGGCCGCTGCCTTGATCAGTGGCTGTGCCGGCAGGTCTGCTACGGACGAACAAGACGAATTCGAAGGTGTCGCCGAACAGCAGCTCTACGACGAGGCGCGCGACGCACTCGAAGGCGGGCGCTACACCACCGCCATTACGCGCCTCGAGGCTATCGATACGCGCTATCCCTTCGGGCGTCATGCCGAACAGGCTCAGCTCGAGCTGATATACGCCTACTACCAGACCCAGGACTGGGAGGCCGCCCGCGCCGCAGCCAGCCGCTTCATCCGTCTGCACCCCACCCACCCGCAGGCCGACTATGCGCTCTACATGCGCGGGCTGGCTTCGTGGCAGGCGGGCCGCTTCAGCCTCGAGCGCCTGCGCCTGATCGACATCTCCAAGCGCGACCTGGGTGCTTCCCGCGATGCATACAACGACTTCCGCGAGCTGGTATCGCGCTACCCGGCCAGCGAGTACGCGCCCGACGCCGAGCAGCGCATCGTCTACCTGCGTAACGTGCTGGCCCGCCACGAGCTGCACGTGGCCGACTTCTACCTGCGCAAGGGCGCCTATCTGGCTGCCGTGGAGCGCGGCCGCTGGGTCATCGAGAACTATCCCGAAGCCGAGGCCACCCGCGATGCGCTGGCCGTGATGGTCGAGGGCTACCTGGGGCTCGACATGCGCGACCGCGCCCGCGAAGTGCTGCAGGTGCTGATCGAGAACGACCCCGGCAACGAGCGCCTGCGGGGACGCACCTTCCAGCCGCAGCACGTGCGCGCCCAGTCGCTCTCCGCCTGATTCAACCGTCCGGCCGAAACGCAGAACCCGCGAGCTTGCTCGCGGGTTCTTGCGCTGGCCGCCCCGGCTCGGTCAATCGCCGGGCTGCCAGCCGTTGACGATGGGATAGCGACGATCGCGTCCGAAACCGCGCGGGGTCACCCGCACGCCGACAGGCGCCTGCCGCCGCTTGTACTCGTTGCGATCGACCAGCTTGACCACCTGATAGACGTCGTCGCGATCGAAGCCGGCCTCGATGATCGCCTCGGCGCTCATGTCACCCTCGATATAACGCATGAGAATGGCATCCAGCGTGTCGTAGTCGGGCAGCGAGTCGGTATCCTGCTGCCCCGGCGCCAGCTCGGCGGAGGGCGGTCGGGTGATCACCCGCTCGGGAATGGCCGGGGCCTGGGCGTTGCGCCAGCGGGCCAGACGATAGACCCAGGTCTTGTAGACGTCCTTGAGCGCATTGAAGCCACCCACCATGTCGCCGTAGAGCGTGGCATAGCCCACCGCCATCTCGCTCTTGTTGCCGGTGGTCAGCACCATCAGGCCCTTCTTGTTGGAGATCGCCATCAGCAGCACGCCGCGACAGCGCGACTGCAGGTTCTCCTCGGTGGTGTCGCGCTCGGTGCCGGCGAAGGTATCGGCCAGCGTGGCCATGAAGGCGTCGACCATCGGCTCGATCGGCAGCACCTCGTAGTGCACGCCGAGCAGCCGGGCCTGCTCGGCCGCATCCTCCTGGGACATGTCGGCGGTGTAGCGATAGGGCATCATCACCGCGTGCACCCGCTGCGGCCCCAGCGCATCCACGGCGATGGCGAGGGTGAGGGCCGAATCGATGCCGCCGGATAGCCCCAGCACCACGCCTTCGAAGCCGCTCTTGTTGACGTAGTCGCGCACCCCGCTGACCAGCGCACAGTAGAGGCTCTCCTCGGGCTCCTCGAGGGGCTCGATCTCGCCCTCCACCGGCGCCCAGGCGCCGTTCTCCTGCACGAACTGCACCGGCATCAGGCCCGCCTGCCAGTAAGGCGCCACCACCCGCACCTGGCCACCGGCATCGACGCAGGCCGAGCCGCCGTCGAACACCAGCTCGTCCTGGCCGCCGATGGTGTTGACGTAGACCAGCGGCAGCGACACCTCGGCGGCACGCTGCTCGAGCAGGCGCAGGCGTTCGGCCGGCTTGTCCTGGTGATAGGGCGAGGCATTCAGGGTGACGACGATGTCGGCGCCGGCATCGCGCACGGCACGCACCGGCGCACCGTCCCACAGATCCTCGCAGATCAGCACACCGAGCTTGGCTCCCTTGTGCTCGAGTACCAGGCTCTGCTCGCCGGTGGCGAAGTAGCGCCGCTCATCGAAGACCTGATAGTTGGGTAGCACCTGCTTGGCGTATTCGCCGACCCACTCACCGTTGTAGAGCAACCCGGCCAGATTGTAGCCGAGTCCCTCGCGGCGGCCGGGATAGCCGATGATCACCAGCACGTCGCGGGACATCTTGGCCGCCATGCGCGAGCGCGCCTCACGCAGGCGGGTCTCCATGGAAGGACGCAGCAGCAGATCCTCGGGCGGATAACCGCTCAGGAACAGCTCGGGAAACACCACGATGTCGGCACCGTGTTCGATGCGTGCCTCGCGCACGGCCTCGATGGCACGCTCGGCGTTGCCGGGAATGTCACCCACCAGCGGGTCCAGCTGCGCCATCACCAGCGTCAAGTCTTGCATGGGCGTAGGAATCTCTTGAGAATCGATGTCATGACATTGTCCCGCAAGGGCGTCCGGCTGGCAAAGCCGCCAACCCAGAAGGGAGCCAGAAAAGGATGAACCTATTGCTCATTCGCCTGATCATCTTCGCCGTGCTGTTCTTCGCCGGCCTCAAACTCTATCGCATGTACCGCGAGTGGAAGCTCGACCGCGAAGGGCAATTGGAGGATGCATCGCACCAGGAAGGCAATCAGATGGTGCGCTGCAGCTGGTGCCAGGTGCACGTGCCGGAGAGCGAGGCGCTGCGCGACCAGGGCGAATGGTTCTGCAGCAGCGCTCATCGCGACCGTTACCTGCAGGAACAGCGCCCCGAGGAGTAAGCTGTCAGGCCATAGCGGCAATCGCCTACAGTTTCCATCGGCGATGACTGATAGACGCTCTGCCCTGCTCGACTAGAGTGGATGCCTCATCGAGGAGACCACCCTGGAGAGCGCCATGGATGCGGCTCACGCCCCGGTTATCACCGCCCCACGCCAACGTGGCCTGACCCTGATCGAACTGCTGGTCGTCATCGTCGTGGCCGGTATCCTGATGGGCTGGGCGGTGCCCGGCCTGCAGGCGATGAACGCCCGCCAGGAAGTGGTGGCCGAAGCGCACCGTCTGCGCATGGCGCTCTCGCTGGCACGCAACAGCGCCATTACCCGACGCAGCACGGTCGTCGTCTGCCCCAGCCCGGACCGGCAGCGCTGCCATATGGACGACTGGAGCGCCCCGCTGGTCATCGTGCTCGGCCCGCTGTCGGGTGACGACTTCGCCCCGGATGCCCTGCTCAGGGTGCTGGAGGGCGGTCGCGGCGTCAGCGTCAGCTATCGTCAGGATGGCAAGCCGGTGCGCTTCACTCCGTTGGGCCGGTCGTCGGGACACAACGGCACCTTCCGCATCTGCGGCCGGCATGGGCAAGGTGCCGAGCTGGTACTGAGCAATTTCGGCAGAGCGCGCGCAGGCAACGCCATCGACTGCTGACCCCGCCACATCTGATGAGCAGAGAGATGCGACAAGCCATCGTAGGTTACCACCGGGACGACGAAGGACACTGGGTCGCGGAGCTGGCATGCGGGCACAACCAGCACGTGCGCCATCAGCCGCCCTGGATAGAGCGTCCCTGGGTCACGACCGAGGCCGGGCGGCGTACACGCCTAGGCATCGAGCTCGAATGCCCGAAATGCGAACGGGGCGCACCACGGGACAATCCATGACCCGGCCCCGCCCCATGGGACCGCTCCTCATAGAGCCCGCTACCCCTTGGGTCCCATCAGCAGCCAGATGATCAGCCCCACCAGCGGGAACAACAGCAATACGATGATCCACAACAGCTTGGCAATGGGGCCGGCCGGGCTCTTGGCCACCTTGACGATGGCCCAGACCAGGATGATCAGCCAGATCAGACCCAAAAGGCCGCCTACTTCGATTCCCATCAGACATCTCCTTGTCCAGCGGTCGGTGTTGTTCAAGAAGTAGCACGCAGCGGTAAGGGTAACAATCCGAAACTGTTACGCCAGGTAATATCAGGTAACTCATCTCAGCCGAGCTGCCACCAGTCGGGGAGCAGCCGGCGCACCTCCGCGCGCTGAAAGCGATCGTCCATCAGCACCAGCGTGCCGCGGTCCTCGGGGCTGCGAATCACCCGACCGGCGGCCTGAATCACCTTGATCAGCCCCGGTATGCGATAGGCGTAGGCATCGCCGCTGCCGAACCGCGCCTCCAGCCTGGCCTTGAGGGTCTCGTTGAAGGGATCGAACGGCGGCAGGCCGAGGGTGGCGATGAAAGCCCCGATCAGCCGCTCGCCGGGCAGGTCGATACCCTCGCCGAAGGCCCCGCCCAGCACCGCGAAGCCGATGCCCTGCCCGCCCGCACGAAAGCGGGCCAGGAAGGCGTCGCGCTCGTCTTCGCGCATGCCGCGGGTCTGACACCAATGAGGCAGTTCGGGGTGGAACCGCGCCAGTCGCTCCGCCGCCGCCGCCATGTAGGCGAAGCTGCTGAAGAAGGCCAGGTAGAGTCCCGGCCGTCTGCGGTACTGCCCGGCCAGCTCGGCGACGATGGGCTCGAGCGAGGCCTCGCGGTCGCGCAGACGGGTCGAGATACCGCCCGGGATGCGCACTTCGAGCTGATCGCTGCGAAACGGCGAGGCCACCGACTGCCACACACAGTCGTCCGGCAGCCCGAGCAGGTCGCGATGGTAGTGGGCCGGCGACAGCGTGGCCGAAAACAGCACGCAGCTGTGTGCCTGGGCGAAACGCGGGGCCAGGAAGTCGGCCGGTATCAGGTTGCGCAGCCCCAGCACCGCGCTCCCGCGGCCATGGCGTGAGAGGTCGCACAGCGAGTGTTCACCGAACGACTCGGCCAGACGGCCGAAGCCGAGGGCATCGAACAGCCGCTCCTGCAGCATCGGGTCGGCGCCGCCAGGATGCTCGGCCAGATAGTCGCCGATCGCCGTCGCCACCTGCTGCAGCGCGCCGACCAGGCGGCCGGGCAGGTCATCGAGTACTTGGTAGGCGGGGCGGCCCCGCTGCCCTTCGTCGGCGCCGCCCTGCTCGCGCACCAGCGCCTGCCACTGGCGCATCAGCCGGCCGAGGGGCTTCACCAGCGGCGCAGGGGCACTGCGGTGCAGCGTCGCGAAAGCGTGCTGATCCAGCTCCCCGCTGTACATGCCCCGGGCCCGCTCCACCAGGTTGTGGGCTTCGTCCACCAGCAGCGCCAGGCGCCAGCCGTTGGCCTGGGCCAGCCCGTGCAGCAGCGCCGAGACATCGAAGTAGTGGTTGACGTCGCCCACGCAGACGTCGCTCCAGCGCGCCAGCTCCTGGCCCAGGTAGTAGGGGCAGACGTCATGCTCGAGGGCCACCTCGCGCAGCGCTTCGCGGTCGAGCCAGCCACGCTCGGCTGCGGCCTGGCGCGCGGCGGGCAGCTTGTCGTAGAAGCCGGCGGCCAGCGGACAGGCATCGCCGTGGCACGCCTTGTCCGGGTGTTCGCAGGCCTTGCTGCGCGCCGTCAGCTCCAGCACCCGCAGCGGCAGGCGCCCCTCCCCGCCCTCACCGCAGTCGCTGGCCGCCCCCAGCCGCGCCAGCACCTCCAGCGCCAGACGCCGTCCCGGGGTCTTCATGGTCAGGAAGGCAAGCCGGTCGATCCGCCGGCGCGGCATCGCCTTCAGGGTCGGGAACAGCGTGGCCACGGTCTTGCCGATGCCGGTAGGCGCCTGGGCCAGCAGGCAGCGTCCGGTGGCCGCCGCCTTGTAGACGCTCTCGGCCAGCTCGCGCTGCCCGGGGCGAAACTCGTCGTGGGGAAAGCTCAGCCCGGCCAGGGCGGTATCGCGTGCCTGGCGATGGCCTGCCTCCTGCTCGGCCCAGCTCAGGAAGCGCTCGCACTGGGCCTCGAAGAAGGCGCTGAGCTCGGTGGCGCTGGCCTCCTCGGTCAGCAGGGTCTCGCGCTCGCTGCCGATATCGAAATAGACCAGCGCCAGGGTCAGCGAAGCGAGCCCCCGCTCGGCGCACAGCAGCGCCCCGTAGACCTTGACCTGGGCCCAGTGCAGGGCCCGCTGATTGGCAGGCATGCGCGAGAGGTCGCCGCGATGGGTCTTGATCTCCTCGAGGCGGTTCAGCGCCGGGTCGAAGCCGTCGGCCCGACCGCTGACCGCAAGGCCGCGGTAATGCCCGCTCAGGGCCAGCTCGCGCTCGTAACGCTCGCCGCGACGCCCCGCCACCAGAGCGTGGCCGGCGATGCCTTCGCGAGCGCTGGGCGAAGGAGTGAAGCGGTGGTCGAGATCGCCCTCGCGAGCGGTGAAGTCGCACAGCGCCCGCACCGCCACGCGATAGAGCGGCGCTTCACCGCTCGTCACGGCAGCGCTCATGACGCCCCGCCCTGCCGCCAGGTGACGTGACAGACCACGGCCTCGATGCCTTGGGCCTGGAAGAACGCCAGCCAGCGCCGCTGGTTGTCCTGCAGCCTGTCGCCGGGCCCCTTCACCTCGATCAGGCGATAGCGAGGCTCGCCGCTGGCCGCGCCGGGCAGGAACTGGATCAGATCGGGCAGGCCGGCGCGATTGGCCTTGAGATCGGCGAGCAGGCGCTCGAAGCAGGCCCGCAGGTGAGTCGCCGGAATACAGGCCAGCGCCTGCTCCAGCAGCCTCTCGTCGAGCACGTCCCAGTAGACGAAGGGCGAGGCCACACCGCGCTTCTCGTGCCAGACGCGCCATATCGCCTCACCGTGGCTGCCGTCGTCGAGACGCGCCAGGCAGGCGGCGAAGCGCTCGCGCCGGCGCGCGACGAAGTCGTCGCGATAGAGATCCACCGGGCCGACGTGGAAGGGGTGGAAGAAGGCACCCGGCAGCGGGGCGAACAGTGCCGGCCAGCAGAGCAGGCCGAACAGGCCGGTGAGCAGCGCGTTCTCGACGTAATGAACCGGTGCTTCGGGGCGGGTCAGGTGTTCGGCCACGGCCCGCTCGACGCCGATCGCGCCGGCCATCGGCAAACAGAGATCGAGACGTCGAACGGCAGCGTCGGGCTCGCGGCTCGGTGGTACCAGCTCCAACCGCCGACACAGCCTGGGCAGCAGGCGTGCCAGCGCCTGGCGCTCCTGCTCGCCGACAGCCGCTGCCCATGCCCGGCTGGCCAGCGCATGAGCCTGACGATATTCACCCAGCCGCTCCAGCAGCCGCAGGCGGCGTATGCGCGCCTCCACCTGGCCGCCCGCGCCCTCGCCACTTTCGGCATAAAGCCTCAGGGCCAAGGCTTCCTGGCCGCTTCGTTCGGCGGCCTGGCCCAGCAGGAACGCCAATTTGCCTCGCCGCTGCGCCAGCCAAACGTTCTTTTCCGGCACGCTCGGCAGTTCGGCAACCAGCGCCGCGAGCGGTTCGCCCTGCTCCAGGCGCTCGCGCAGCACGTGCAGTGCCAGGTAGGCATCGACCTCTTCGCGATGCTGGAAGGCGCGGGAGCCCGGCGTCAGCTCGACTCGCTCGAAGCGTTGCAGGCCGAGCTCGGCGAGCACGAACTCGGCCCAGTCCTGGCGCAGGTTGCCGAAGAACATCAGCCGCAGGCGGTCGCACCAGGGCATGACCGTCAGCCGCACGATGCGCTCGCCGTCCAGAGCGTCGTTCGCCTGGGGCCACCACTCCGCCAGGCGCTTCGCCTGGAGTTCCTGCACCGACAACGCCTCGCTGATCGCCGTCTTGCTCGCTCCGGGAGCAAGCCCGGCCGCGGCGATCTCCCCCGCCAGCGCCCGGCGCAGTTCGGCCAGACGCAGCAGGCGAAACAGCTCACCCTGAGTCAGCACCGGATCCGCCTCGACCCAGCCGGCATCCACCAGCGGCGCCAGAGCGCACTCGGTATCGCCGATCTCGGCATAGACGAGCCTGCCGGTACGAAAGAGCTCTCCCTTGCGCATCACCATGCGCACCAGCAGCGCCTGGGACGGCTGCGGAAGAGCCTCGAACGAGGCGAGACGACCGCGCTCCTCCCGGGTCAGCAGGTCGGCATGATGCTTGCCCACCCAGTCCAGGACGAAGCGGAAGTTCGCCAGGTAGTAGAAGGGATCGTCAAGGGGGGCGGTGACCGCCTCGGCAGGCGAGATACTGTTCATGCATCCATGATAACAGCCCTATCGCCGCCTGCCAGCTCTGCTTCAGCCCAAGCCTGCGGCGAGCGCGCGCACCACCTCGGCCGCCGGCACTTCACGACAGCTGCTGGCGTTCTGCCCGGCCCACAGCGGCGAAAAGTCGGTGCTGCCCGCAGCTTCGCCGGCACTGCGCAGCGGGGCAATGGCAGCGGTGGCCAGCGGGAAGGCCGGTGCCGCCTCGCTGAGCGAGCCCTGCTCGCGCATCAGCCGGGTGACGATCCCCCGCGCGGGGCGCCCCGTGTACAGGTTGGTCAGCGCCGTATGGCGCGCGGCCTCGCTCTGTAGCGCACGGCGATGCAGCGTCGAGGTGGTGGCCTCGGGGCAGCACAGGAAGGCGGTGCCGACCTGCACGGCCGAGGCGCCCAGCGCCAGCGCCGCCGCCACCCCGCGCGCATCGGCGATGCCCCCGGCGGCGATCACCGGCAGCGACACGGCCGCCACCACCTGCGGCAGCAGCGCAAAGGTGCCGAGCTGAGTGGTGACGTCATCATTGAGGAACATGCCGCGATGGCCACCCGCTTCCAGCCCTTGAGCGATGATCGCATCGACTCCATGGGCCTCGAGCCAGCGCGCCTCCTCGACGGTAGTGGCAGACGAGAGCACCACGCCCCCCCAGCCCTTGACCCGCTCGATCAGCGCCGCCTCCGGCAAGCCGAAATGGAAGCTGACCACCTCGGGACGGAAGGGCTCCAGGGCATCGCATGCCGCCTGGTCGAAGGGACGCCGTCCGGCGCCGGCAGGCACGCTGTCGATATCGAGGCCGTACTCGGCGTAATAGGGGGCCAGCACCTGGTGCCAGCGCGCCAGCCGCGCCGCGTCCGGCACCGGCGGTGCATGGCAGAAGAAATTGACGTTGAGGGGGCGTGCGGTAGCGGCACGAATACGCTGGAGCTCGTCCACCATGGCTTCCGGCGTGAGCATGGCGCAGGGCAAGGCACCGAGCGCCCCCGCCTCGCTCACGGCCACGGCCAGCTCGGCGCCCTGTACACCGGCCATGGGCGCCTGAAGGATGGGCAGCTCGATGCCGAGCCGGCGAGTCAGATTCACGGTCATTCTCCCTGCTCCCCCTGCTGTCGTTTGTTGCGCTGCCAAGGGCGTTTCGGCCCCAGGGTATCGGCGGCGTAGGCGCCCCGCTGGCCCATGGGCCGGGGCTCGCCTACCGTGGTATCGCGCTTGGTCTGACGCTCCATTTCAGCGTTGATCTCGGCACCCAGCAATACGACGAACGAGGAGAGCCAGAACCACAGCATCAGGATCACCACCGCCCCGAGCGAGCCATACAGCTCGTCCATGTTGGCGAACTGGCTGACATAGAGCGACAGACCGCCGGAGCCGAGCAGCCACAGCAGCGTCGCCACCACGGTGCCCACGCTGACCCACTCCCAGCGTGGCGAGCGGCGATAGGGGCCATAGCGGTAGAGCACCGCGATCACGAACATCATCAACAGCAGCAGGGCCGGCCAGCGTAGCCAGTTGATCAAGGTGACCACGGGCCCCTCCAGGGCCAACCAGCCAACGACCAGCGGAAACAGCGCGACGACACCAATCGCGCCGAGCGAGATCACGATCAGCCCGACGGTCAGCGCGGCCACCACCAGCATGCGATGCACGAAACCGCGCCGCTCCTCCTCGCCATACACCACGTTGAGCCCGACCAGCAGACCGCGCACCCCCTTGGATGCCACGAACATCGCCACCGCCAGGCCGAACAGCGCTGCCAGACTGAGCCCGGTATCGGTATTGGCGCCGACCTCCTCGGCCTGTTCGGTAATCAAGCGAGCCCCGCCGGGCGGCATGAAGCGGCTCAGCTCAGCGATCTGCTCGGCCAGCTCCACCGGATCGAAGACCAGCGCCCACAGCGAGATGACCGCCGCCATGGCGGGAAACAGCGACAGCAGCGAATAGAAGGCGATGCCGGCCGCCAGCATGTTGACGTGGTCGTCCGCCAGTTGCTCCTTGACCCGCCAGGTCACGTCCAGCCACCCCGGAGTGGGTATCTGGTTCGGCTTGCCGGCCTTGCGGCCTCTCAGTTCCTTTGCCATGGCATCCTCAGGGCTGCTGCGCCGGGCGCAGTATCATGCGTGCATCGCGAATCTCGATGTCGAAACGGTTGAGGAAACTCATCCCCAGCAGCGCCACCTCGCCCTCGAGCCCAGGGCTGATGGAGCCGTTGACGTTGGTGGCAGTGAAGCCGCCCAGGCTGACCTCGTCGAGCCGGGTGAGGTCGCCGCGTACACGCCCGTTGGCGGTGTTGAACCAGGCCGAGCCGGCACTTTGCAGGCCAAGCCGCTCGGCGAACTCGGCGGGCACGGCCACGTAGGTGGCGCCGGTATCGAGCAGGAACTCGATCGGCTCGCCGTTGATCCGTCCGGTGGCGACGAAGTGGCCGGAGCGGTTGCGCTCCAGCACGATCGGCTCGTCGGAGCCGCTCACGGCGTTGACCAGGTGCGCGTTGGGATTGCGCTGAGTTTCCAGGAACCCGTGAAACCACCAGCTGCCAACGCCGATGAACGACACCCAGAACAGCAGCATCATGCCCATGCCGGCACGCCTGATCGAACCGCGCTGTCGGTTCATGTCTTATCTCCCGGTTGGCAGGCCTAGCCCGCTTTGACACTTTGGGTCTGGCTGTCTGTACTGAACGGCGCTGCGCCTCCCTTGGCTGCGCTTCGACGACTATCGCTTCAATGACGTCTATCGATTCAATAACGACAAGGATAGCCACATGCATGATCGCATCGAACATTCGACCATGATTGCTCAGCGTCATTCCCCCCTCGCCCCGGCTCTGCTCGGCGCGGCGCTGATCACGGCCCTGCTGACCAGCACGCCGGCAACGGCATGGGACGGGCTGGTGGAAAAGCAGGTATTCGAGCTGGACGAATACACCACCGTGAGCGGCGACACCATCGCGCCGGTGCGCATCGGCTGGGAGGCCTATGGCACGCTCAACGAAGAGAAGGACAACGTCATCCTGATCACCCACTTCTTCTCCGGCACCAGCCATGCCGCAGGCCGCTACGCCGAAGACGATGCGGCACCCGGCTACTGGGACGCGATCATCGGCCCCGGCAAGCCGCTGGACACCGACGAGTACTACATCATCGCCTCGGATACCCTGGTCAACCTCAACGTCCACGACCCCAACGTCACCACCACCGGGCCGGCCACTCCCAACCCCGAGACTGGCGAGCCCTGGGGCACCGACTTCCCGCTGGTCACCATTCGCGACTTCGTCGAGGTGCAGAAAGCCCTGCTCGAGAGCCAGGGCATCGAACGGCTGCATGCCGTGATGGGTCCATCCATGGGAGCGCTGCAGGCCTACGAGTGGGCCAGCACCTATCCTGAGCGGGTCGAGCGGCTGATCCCGGTGATCGGCGGCGGTGTTGCCGACCCCTGGCTGCTGGCGACCCTGAGCGCCTGGGCCGCCCCCATTCGCCTGGATGCCAACTGGAACGAAGGCGACTACTACGACAGCGAGCCGCCGCTGGACGGGCTGCGCGAAGCGCTCAAGCTGGTGACGCTGAACGCCAATCACTGGCTGTGGGCCAACGAGACCTTCGACCGCAGCTGGGCCGACGAGGACGCCGACCCGACCCGTGAGCTCGACGCGCGCTACGCCATCGAACAGACCCTCGACGACATCGCCGCCGCCCGGGCCGAACTGGCCGACGCCAACCACCTGCTCTATCTGGTCAAGGCCAACCAGTCGTTCATCGCCGGGCACGGCGGGAGCCTGGAGGAGGGGCTTGCCCGCATCGAGGCGCCCACCCTGATCCTCTACAGCGAGAACGACCTGGTATTCGCTCCGGAAGGCGTACGCCAGACCGCCGAGCTGATCGAGGACGGTGGGGCTGACGTGGAGCTGGTCACCCTCGAGGGCAAGCGCGGCCACCTGGACGGCATACTCGCCATCGACCAGGCCGGTGAACGCATCCGCGCCTTCCTGGCCGAGTGAAGCACGCGGTCGCTACCCGCCTAGCCGAGTAGCGACCGCATCAGCAGGTAAAGCCCCATGGCCAGCAGGCCGCTGAGGAAGACCCGTCGGAAGGTGGTTTCCGACAGCCGTTGGCGCAGCCGCTGGCCAAGCTGCATGCCCACCAGCGCCGGCACCACCGCCCCCAGCGAGAGCAGGCCCAGCTCCACGCTGAGCAGACGCTGTCCGCCCATGGAGAGTCCCAGCGCCATGGTGGTGACCACGAACAGCACGCCCATGGCCTGGATCAGCATGTCCCGCGGCAGACCGAGAGACTGCAGATAGGCCACGCCGGGGAATACCGAGGAGCCGGTCATGCCGGTGAGCAGGCCCGTCAACGCGCCGTTGACCGGCGCGGCATGCCGGCCGCGGCTGACCAGCTTGCCCAGGCCGAGGTTGAACAACCCGGCCAGGGCGTAGAAGGCGATCAGCACCCCGAGCAGCCCGGAGAGCCAGCGCACGTCGACCCGGGCCAGAATGGCCACGCCCAGCCACACGGTGACCACCGACGCCAGCAGAAAGGGCCACAGGCGCCGCACGATCTGGGTCAGGTAGCCTCCCACCAGCGCCTGCCAGACGTTGGTGATGATGGTAGGGGCCAGCAGCAGCGCCATGGCCGAGGGCAGCCCCACCGTGGCCGCGAGCAGCGCCAGCGACACCGTGGGCATGCCCATTCCGATCACCCCCTTGACCAAACCGGCCACGACGAAGGTGATGGTGACCAGCACCAGCAGGAGGGGGTCGAGGATCATGTCGTCGCTTCCCTGTCGCTCACGGCGGTTCCGTTACGCGCCTCCCACTCGGCCGCCGCCCGCTGCCCGCGGGCCTGATTGACCGCCAGGCAGATCAGCATGGCCACGATGAACAGCGCCGCACACAGCAGGATCGAGGCCTGCAGCCCCACCACGGACTGCAGCAGTCCGAGCGCGATGATACCCAAGACCCCGGCCAGCTTGTTGGCCAGCCCCCAGAAGCCGAAGAACTCCGCCGCCTTGCGCGTCGGCGAGAACAGCCCCACCAGGGCGCGGCTGGCCGACTGGCTGGAGCCCAGTGAGAGCCCCGCCAGACAGCCGACGAACAGGAACAGGTGCTGGGCCTCCCAGTCGAGGCCGAAGGCGGCATTGAGGAAGGCGGTGACCTCCGGTGTGGCCCAGATGGCCAGAATCGCCGCCACCCACAGCAGCAGGGTCAGCTGATAGGTGAACTTGGTGCCGATACGGTCCTGGATGAAGCCGAAGCCCAGCGCTCCGGCTGCCGCCGTGATCTGCACGATGATGAACATGATGTTGCGCACCGCCTCGTCCCAGCCGATCACTTGGGCGCCGTAGATGAAGGCGAAAGCGATGATGATGTAGACCCCGGCCATGGAGAACAGCAGCGACACCAGGAAGATGCCCAGATCGCGAAAGTGCCGCAGCTCGTGCAGCGTGGTCGAAACCCGCTCCCAGGCGATCTCGCGATAGCGCTTGCGGTGCGGCTGGGGCGTGCCGCGCTCCTTCACCCACAAAAAGGTGGGAATGGCGGTGATGAGGAAGAACGCCGCGGCGAAAGGACCGACCCAGCGAATGCGCTCGAAGTTGTCGGCGCTGGCCTCCCCCAGCGCCACCAGCGTGAAGCCCGCCGCGAACAGGCCGCCGACGTAGCCCAGCGCCCAGCCGAAGCCGGAAATCTTGCCCAGATCCTGTGGTGGGCCGAGGTCCGGCAGGAAGGCGGCAATGAACGACTCGCCCATGGAATAGGCGTAGTTGGACACCACGATCAGCAGCACCCCCAGCATGACGTAGCCCGGGGCCACGAAATAGAGCAGCGCCGTGGCGATCACGGTGACGATGTAGCTGATGAACAGAAAGCGCTTCTTGGCCGCCCGGTAGTCCATCACCGCACCGCACAGCGGTGCGGTGATCACCACCAGCAGGTAGCTGGTCGCCAGCGCCAGGCTCCATAGCAGGTTGGCCAGACGAAAGCCGTCGCCGCGATCCCCGACGATGACGGTAGTGAACAGCTCGCCGAACACCACGGTGATGATCAGCAGCGTATAGGCCTGATTGGCGAAGTCGAACATCGCCCAGCCCAGGATCTCCTTCTTCGATGCCCGCTGCCTGGCGCCCACGCTGCCCGCCGCCGGTATCACGCTCATCCCACTCTCCTCTGCCTGCGGGACCCTCCCGCAGCGCTAGCCTACCAGCAATTCGCTGCCGAGATGACGCTGGAGCGGCTTTCACTACACTGAGGGTCACACATGGACCGGAGGTGAATCATGAAAGGACGCTGGAGCGGTACTCCTCTGCTGGCGCTGGCCGTGGTAGCCACGGCCTCCGGCGCCGACGAAGCAACGCTGGAGACAGACCATCAGACGCTGAGACTGACGGCGGTGGCGGAAGCGCTGGAGCGCCCCTGGGGTGTGGCCATTCTGCCCGGCGGCCTCTACGTGGTGAGCGAGCGCGGCGGGCGGATTCAGACCTTCTACAACGACGAACGGGAGACGATAGAAGAATTGCCCGGCATCGAGGTCGAGGACCAGGGCGGACTGCTCGACATTGCCGCCTCGCCCGACTACCCCGATACCGGTTGGCTCTACTTCACCTATGCCAGCGGCGACTCCACCGCCACGGCGCTGGCCCGCGGGCGCCTGGCAGGCAACCAGTTGACCGACGTGGAAGAGCTGTTCGAGCAGAACCGTCGCTCCGAACCCAATGACCGTGACGGCTCACGCCTGGCCTGGATGGACGACGACAGCCTGCTGATGTCGGTCGGCGATCGCGGCTCGCCAGAGCGCGCTCAGGACACCAACGATCATGCCGGCTCGATCCTGCGGCTCAACCCTCAAGGTCTGGCGCCCGAGGACAATCCACGCTTCGAGGACGTGGGCTACCTGCCCGAGATCTACTCCTGGGGGCATCGCCACGTGCTGGGGCTGGCCGTGGACCGCAGCCGCGGCGACGTCTGGGCCGTGGAAGCCCGCGGCAACGGACACGACGAGCTGCTGCTGATCCGCAGCGGCGAGAATCACGGCTGGCCGGAGGGCGACGACAGCGACGAGGCCGCCGGCGCGGACCTGCTGGACGACATCGCCAGCGGCGAGCTGTTCACCGACGAGGAGGTCATCGAGCCCGCGTATCGCTTCTCCTCGGACGTCTCCCCGTCAGGTCTGGCCGTGGTCGACAGCGAGCACTACCCACAGTGGCAGGGCAACTTGCTGGTGGGCGGTCTGGAGAGCGGCCAGATCTATCGCTTCGAAGTGAACGGCGATGAGGTGACGGAGATGGAGGAACTGCTCGAGGAGTCGCTGGGCCCGGTGCGCGACATCCGCCAGAGCCCCGAGGGCTATCTGTATGCGCTCATCGGCGACGAGAACGGCACGCTCTACCGACTCGAACCGGAAGAGTGAGTCGTCGCCCGGCCCGCAGCCTCTGCGGGCCGTCAGCTGTCGCCCTTGCGTGGACAGGCAGTACCTTCACTTCTCACGCTCCCCCGGGCATTATCGGGATTAACCTAGGTTAAGCCCTCTGTCGGGTAGCCTCATCCATTAGCGCCAGGTAAGGCTGGGTGATGCCGGCTCGGCAGCGATAATGATCGCAAGAAGAACAAGCCGCAAGGGGGCGGGACGTATGAAGAGATGGTGGCCGACACTGTTGCTCGCTCTGTTTCCACTGCCGGCAGCCGCCGAGCTGGAAGCCTTGACCTTCATCACCGAAGAGTACCCGCCATACAACTACCGCCAGAATGAGAGGCTCGAGGGGATCTCCATCGAGCTGCTGGAGCGGATCTTCGCCGAAACCGGTAGCACCATGTCCCGCGAGGACGTGCGCTACTACCCCTGGGCCCGGGGGTACGAAACGGTCCTGTCCGAACCGAACACGGTGCTGTTCTCCACCACGCGCACCGAGCAGCGCGAGCAGCTGTTCCGGTGGGTGGGCCCGATTGCCACCGACAGGGTGTCGCTGCTCGCCCGTCGCGACAGCGGCATTCAGCTCGACGACATCGATGACGTGATCGCCGGCGGCTACCGTATTGCCGTGATCCGCGAAGACATCGGCGCCCAGCGGCTGCTGGAAGCCGGAGTGCCGGAAGCCCAGATCCATGCGGCAATGTCAGGCGCCAGCGCGCTGCGCATGCTCGAGCGGGGGCGGGTCGATCTGTGGGCCTACGGTGAGGACGTGGCTTTCTGGTTGATGAACGAAGAGGGCATGCCGACCACTGACTACACCCCGGCCCTGACCATCAGCGAGTCCGACCTCTACTACGCGCTGCACCGCGACACCGACCCCGACCTGATCGAACGCATGCAGGCGGCGCTGGATCGTCTGCGCGAGCGGGGCGTGGTGGGCGAGATTCTCGGCGGCACCATTGCTTTCAACACCGAGGAGTATCCACCCTACAACTATCGCGGCGCAGACGGCACCATCACCGGCAGCTCCACCGAGCTGCTGCGCGCTGCCCTCAGCGCCGCCGAGCTCGACGCAGAGTTCCGGCTGCTGCCCTGGGCCAGGGCCTATACCGAAGCCCAGCTGCGCGAGCGCCACTGCGTCTACTCGACCACTCGCACGCCTGAGCGAGAAGCGCTGTTCACCTGGGTGGGGCCGCTGACCTCGAGTACCTGGGCTGCCTTCACCCTCGAGGATGCCGAAATCGAGGCCAGCTCGCTCGAAGAGCTCGCGGAGCTGCGCGTGGGCAGCTTCCGCGAGGACGCCGTCGGTCAATATGCCGCCAGCCAGGGCGTTCCCATCGTCGTAGCCAGCGTTGAGCGTGAGAACATCGCCCGCCTGCGGGCCGGTGTGATCGACGCCTGGGTCACCGGCGAACAGGCGGCCCGCTACCTGGCCGAAGAGGCGAATCTGCCGCTGCGCCGCCTGTTCGTCTTCAACGAAGTGGAACTCTATCTCGCCTGCCACCCCTCGGTTCCCGATTATTTCATTGCTCGGCTGCAGGCAGAGCTCGACCGGAAAGACAACCCAGAGAGGCCCTTGTGAACCCACCCATTGGCATGGAACGCCAACTACTCAGGCGCAGCCTGACCGCCAAACAAGCCGGGCTCACCCTGGCCATCGCACTGCTGCTGAGTATTCTCGCCGGCATCGTCGAGCTGGCCCTGGACGCCCGTGCCATGCAACGTGAGATTCAGGATGACACCCGCCATCGCCTCGACTTGGTGCACGGCACGGCGGCCGAGGCCGCCTTCCAGCTCAACCCGGAGCTGGCGACCCAAGTCGTCGAAGGGCTGTTTCACGGCGGTGCCGTGGCTCACGTGTCCCTTCGCGACGATTTCGGGCGCAGCATGGCGGAACGGCAGCGCGAGACGGACAAGGCCAGCAGCCGGGTTGCCCACGCCCTGTTCGGCGACAACCTCGATTACCACCAGACCCTGTACTACCAGGCCGATGCCAATGCCTCTCCTCAGCCCGTCGGCGAACTCTCGCTGAGCCTGGCGCTCGACAGCCTGGCGCACGACTTCAGCCAGCGCGGCCTGCTGATCTTCTCGCTGGGCGTGGTCAAGGCGCTGGCCATCGCGGCGCTGCTGGCCGTGGTGTTCCACTGGTTCGTCACCCGCCCCCTGCTCAAGGTTCATGCGGCTATTGCCGACACCGACCCGAGCCGTCCGGGCCTCTGGCCCAAGCCGGCCATGGACCGCCATGCCAACGACGAGCTGGGGCACCTGGTGGAAAGCGTCGACCGGCTGCTGCAAGCCTTTCAGCACGGTCTCGACCAGCGCGACCAGCTGCAACAGATCTCCACCATGGATGGCCTGACCGGCATTGCCAACCGTCGCCACTTCGATGCGTTCCTCAGCCGGGAGTGGCAGCGCGCCCAGCGCGGCGGCCACGCCATCTCGGTGATCTTCATCGATATCGACCACTTCAAGGAGTTCAACGATCACTACGGGCACGTGGCCGGCGACGACACCCTGAGAGCCATCGCCAAGACGCTCGCACTTGTGGTCCACCGCGCCTCGGACCTGGTCGCACGCTATGGCGGCGAGGAATTCGTCTGCGTGCTGCCGGAAACCGACTTGTCGGGCGCCCAGCGGGTGGCCGAGCGCATCCATCAGGAGATTCGCGCCCTGGAGATTCCCCATGTGCATTCCACTCGTTCGGGCCGGGTCACCGCCAGCCTCGGCGTAGCCAGCAGCTACCCCGCTCAGGACGAAAACGGTTACGAGGCGCTGCTGGCCGAGGCCGATCACCAGCTCTATCGCGCCAAGCGCCAGGGGCGTGACCGGGTCGTCACCCAGACCTGAGCACGGTCGGGGAACCGGCCCGGTAGTGAAGAATCGATAGAGTAGACCCAGCCGGAGGCGGAGCAAGCGTATGAGCAGACGCGACGAGTTCGTCGAGCAGATGAAGGCCCAACTGGACGAATGGAACGCCGAGATAGAAGCCATGGTCGCCCGCGCACGTCAGGCCAGCGCCGAGGCACAGAACCGCTACCAGGATGACATCGAGCGCCTCAAGCGGCGCCGCGACGAAACCCAGCGCCGCCTCGAGGAGTTGCAGTACGCCGGCGAGGCGGCCTGGGATTCGCTGCAGCAGGGGTTCGACGAGGCCTGGGAGCTGCTACGCAAGGCGCTGAGCGACGCTCAGCGCCACGAGCCGCCGCCCAGGGACGTCAACGAAGCGGATGACGATAGCCCAGGCACCCGATCGCCTGGCGGTTCTCCTTAGCCTTCTGTCTCGCCCTTGTCCTTGGGTGGCAGCTGCTTCCCTTCCGTACCCTGGGAGTGGACCTCGTTGCCGCGCTGCAACCTGTCGATCGACTCGCCGCCCTGGCGCGTCAGCTGCGCCAGGCGGTCGATCTGGGCATCCAGTTGGGGCAGCGCCTCCTGACGATAACGCGACAGATCGTCGATGGCACCCAGCACGTCATCGAAGGCCTGCTCCAGCGCCTGCATGTCGAGTTGTGCCGAGGCGGCACGGGTCTGGATCTCCACCCCCTGCTGACGCAACGCCTTGGCCGTCCCGGCGATCATCTCCGAGGTCGTGGTGTTGAGTGATTCCACCCTATCCAGCACCAGGCGCTGATTGGCCAGCGCCAGCGCCACCGCTACCGCCACGGTCAGCGCCGACACGGTAACGTGGATCGCCCGGTCGACGCCGCGAATCAGTTCGCGGTTGTTGCGGATGATCACTTCCAGGGCCAGCACGCCCTGCTGGCTGACCGCCTGCTGCTGCTGCAGATCGACGATGCGTTGGCGCAGCGGGAAGAGCAGCTCCTCCTCGATGAAGGTCCGCTGAGGATGCTCGTCGCCCAACCGCTCCAGCGCCTGTATCAAACGCCGGTCGATCAGGCGGCCCAGATCGATCTGGCGCTGCAGCCGGCCAAGCAGCTGGCGCAGGCTCTCCTGATCGTCGCTGAGAGTGATGTTGTCGCGGCGCAGCATGTCGCGGCCGCCTTCCAGGTCGGCGATGATGGCGTCCAGCGCCTGCTGGGCATTTTCGAACTTGCGGAAGTAACGTTGAATGCGGCTACCGGCGCCCGGGATACGCGCCAGCAGCCGGTCGAACGGCCCAGAGGCCAGACGGTGCTGGTGCGGATCGAGTTCCTGCATGTGGCCGCGCAGGTCGATCAACGCCTTGGCCACCAGGCCACCCTCGTCGCCCTGGTGCGCCAGCTTGCGCAGCGGTGCCTGCAGCATCTCGCTGTGATGCGCTGCCTGCTGCTGCAGCTCGAGGCCCATCTCGTCCACCGCACGCCGCTGACGATCGAGCTCGGCGCCTTCGCTGGACAGCACGTCATCGACGAAGGCATTCGCCAGTTGCTCCAGCTCCGGGTCGTCGATGACGATCTCCTCGCTATCCTTCGGCTCGGGCGCCACCTCCTCGAGTTCGCTGGCGATCTGCTCCACCGGCGGCAGCGACAGCGGCGAGCCACGTTCGGACGACTGCTTCATGAGTACTTCCCCATTCAGGCCTTTCCCCCTGTCAAGCGACATCAGAAAGTGACCCCCTGGCGACAGTGAAATCTGACCCCCTTACCCTCTGACGACCTGCTCGT
>JAAQTN010000053.1 GCA_011742915.1 Billgrantia desiderata
TCATGAACCGCCGTATACCGAACGGTACGTACGGTGGTGTGGGAGGGCGCCGGGGGTGACCCCGGCCCCTACCCGATATCTAAACTTTTCCATGGTCTCGCGATACCCCACAAAGGCCTCGCGCCGCTGCTCGATGCGCGCCAGGGCGTTGCCGTCGCCGCTCTGCTCGGCGACCTGGCGCGCCACGTCGAGCTGGCGAATGGCCCGCTGGATGTCGCCGGTGAGCTGCATGTGCTCCGCCCGGGCCAGGTGGCCCCAGGCCTCGCGTCCGCTGCGTCCGGCGGCTTCGGCGAGCAGGGCGAAGACCTGTGGATCCTCGGGGCGCCGCTCGGAGAGGTCGCGCAGGATGCGATAGGCTTCGTTGGGCTCGCGCTGCAGCAGCGCCTCGCCCAGGGTGCGGGTAGCCGGCATGTGACCCGGCATCAGCCGCAGGATGCGTCGGCTGCGCTCGATGGCGTCGTCGTAGCGGCCGGCCTGGAAGGCGACGTCGGCGGCGCTGGCCGGGATGATGGCCAGGTCGGGCAATTCCCGGGCGATGGCATCGAGCTGGCTGAGGGCCGTATCGGTCTGGCCGTTGTGCGCGGCGATCAGCGCATCCAGATAGCGCCGCACAGCTGGCGGGGCGTCGCTCTGGGCCAGGCGAGTCGCCGCCTGCTGCGGGTCGCGCTGATTCACCGTCAGCAGTGCCCTGGCGCGCACCAGGTGATAGCTTGGGTCGCCCTCGCGGGGACGGATGGCTTCGAGCTGCGAGGCGCGGGATTCGGCGTCGCTGATACGCGATTCGGTCAGCGGGTGGGTGAGCAGGAACTCCGGTGGATTGCCACCCTGGAGACTTACCTGGCGCTGCATGGCGCGGAACATGCGAACCATGGCCTCGGGATCGAAGCCGGCCTGGGCCATGGTCTGCAGGCCGAGGCGGTCGGCCTCCTGCTCGAAGCGCCGCGAGTAGGCCAGCTGATCCTGAATGAAGGCGGCCTGGGAGCCCATGGCGGCGGCGATACCGGCATCGCCGCCACCGCTAGCGGCGATCAGCATGCCGGCCAGCATCGCCGCCATGGCCGGCAGCTGGGTCTGCTCGGCGCGCGCCTGACCGCGGGCATAATGGCGCTGCGACAGGTGGCCCAACTCGTGGGCCAGCACCGAGGCGACCGCATCCTCCTCATCGGCGAAGGCGAACAGGCCGGCATTGACGCCGACGACCCCGCCCGGCACGGCGAAGGCATTGAGCGTACGGCTGTCCACCAGCACTACCACCGAGCGGGTATCGGAGAGGCCGCTGTGGGGCAGCAGCCGGCCCAGCAGCGTTTCCACGTACTCCTGGGCGATGGGGTCCTGCCAGATCGGGGCCCGGGCATGGAACTGGCGCAGCCAGGCGCGTCCCAGACGAAACTCCTCGCCGGTCATGGCCTGGCTGGTGCCGGTCAGGCTGGGTAGACCATAGTCGTCCGTGGCGGTGGCCGGGGCGGCCAGGGTCAAGGCCAGCGTCAGGGCGGCAGCGCCAGCGGTCAGGCAGGTTCGGGTCTTGCGCAGCATGTGCCAGTCTCGTTCGAAGCGTCGGTCGGTTTCTCTCCGACATTGATTCGGCCTGCAAAGTGCCTTTAAATCTCAAGGGTTTTACGCTTTCCTGCAAGGCAGCGTGAACCATCGGCATTTTCCCGGGAGACGACATGGCTGTGCAACCAGATGATGTACTCGATGCCTGCGGTCTACCTTGTCCGCTACCCTTGCTCAAGGCGAAGCAGGTGCTGGCCCGGCTGAAGGCCGGCCAGGTGCTCGAGATCATGGCGACCGATGCCGGCTCCTGGCGCGATTTCGAGACCTTTGCCGACAACAGCATTCATGAACTGTTGCAGCGTGAAGAGCGCGGCGAGGTCTACCACTACTGGCTGCGCAAGGGCGAGGAGCTCGCTTCATGACCTTGCGTGAGGTATTCAAGGGCTGGATCGAACACTACTTCTCGGACGAGGAGGCGGTGATCCTGCTGGTCCTGCTGGTGCTCGGCTTCGCCGTGGTGATCCTGTTCGGCCGCATGCTGGCGCCCTTCCTCACGGCGCTGGTGATCGCCTTCCTGCTGCAGGGTGGGGTCAATGCCCTGACCCGGCGAGGCGTGCCCCATCTGCTGGCCGTGACGCTGATCTTCCTGGCCTTCATCGGCGTGCTGCTGGCCCTGGCGTTCATCCTGATGCCGTTGATATGGAATCAGCTCGTGGGGCTGGTGCAGGAGACGCCACGCATCGTGGCCAGCGGGCAGCGCTGGCTCGATGACGTGCAGGAGCGCTATCCCACCCTGGTCACGCCGGACCAGGTGCAGGAGTGGATCGCGGTGGCGGGGCGTGAACTGACCCAGTTCGGTCAGCGTGCCCTGACGCTTTCGCTGGCCTCGCTGGGCAACGTGCTGGCGCTGATCATCTATCTGGTACTGGTGCCGATCCTGGTGTTCTTCCTGCTCAAGGATCGCGAGCAACTGGTCGATTTCACCCTCTCGCTGCTGCCGCAGCAGCGTAACCTGATGACGCGCATCTGGCAGGAGATGGACACCCAGATCGCCAACTACGTACGCGGCAAGTTCGTCGAGATCATCATTGTCGGCACGGTGTCGTTCTTCACCTTCGCCTTCTTCGGCCTGCCCTATTCAGCGCTGCTGGCCGTGCTGGTGGGCTTCTCGGTGCTGGTGCCCTATATCGGTGCCGCCGTGGCCACCCTGCCGGTGGCCGCCGTGGCGGGGTTCCATTTCGGCATGAGCGAGCAGTTCCTCTACGTGCTGATCGCCTACGGCGTGATCCAGGCGCTGGACGGCAACGTGCTGGTGCCGATCCTGTTCTCCGAGGCGGTCAACCTGCATCCGGTGTCGATCATCGTGGCCGTGCTGTTCTTCGGTGGCATCTGGGGCTTCTGGGGCATCTTCTTCGCCATTCCGCTGGCGACGCTGCTCAAGGCGCTGGTCTATGCCTGGCCAAGGGGCATTCGCCAATACCACGACTCACAGCAATCGGTGGAGCTGGAGCAATCCACCGAGGAGTAATGGGCAGCCACTGTCCGCCCGGCCACCGGCCGGGCGGAGCAAAACGCCCCGTGCGCTGTCTCACTTGCTGGCGTGGAGCTCCCGGGCGGCTTCCAGCACCTCCTGAGCGTGCCCCTTGACCTTGACGCTGCGCCACTCACGGGCGAGCTTGCCCTCGGCGTCGATCAGGAAGGTGCTGCGTTCGATGCCGAGATACTCCTTGCCGTAGAGCTTTTTCAGCTTGATGACGTCGAACAGCTTGCAGACTTCCTCGTCCTTGTCGGAAATCAGCTCGAAGTTGAAGGCCTGCTTGGTCTTGAAGTTCTCCTGGGCGCGAATGCCGTCGCGGGAGATACCGAGGATGACCGTGTCCACGGCGTCGAAGTCGGCCTTGCGGTCGCGGAAATCGCCACCCTCGGTGGTGCAGCCGGGCGTGCTGGCCTTGGGGTAGAAGAAGATCACGACCTGACGCCCCTTGAACTGGCCGAGGGAGAGGGTGGTGTCGCCGGTGGCGGGGGCGGTGAAGTCAGGGACGGGCTGTCCGATGGCAAGCGTCATGACGCCTCCTGTGGTCGTTGGAAAGCGTTTCATTACACGCAGCTCGGCGTTCGCTGTCAAAGAGCCCGTCGGCGTGCTGTACAGGCCTGTGCGGCCTGAGTACCATTTACCTTTTGCTCGTGGCCATGTCGAAACATGACCCTCGGGTGCGGCAGAGCGCTATTGCGTGCTATTGCGTAGAGGAACGAGAGGATGATCACTGGCAGTATCGTCGCCCTGGCGACGCCGATGAAGGCCAATGGCGATATCGACTGGGAGGCGTTGCGCCGCTTGGTGAACTTCCACCTGGAGAACGGTACCGACGGCATCGTGGCAGCCGGCACCACCGGTGAGCCCACCACCATGTCGTTCGCCGAGCACTTCGACGTGATTCGCGCCGTGGTGGAAGAGGTCGACGGTCGCATTCCGGTGATCGCCGGCACCGGGGCCAACGCCACTTCCGAGGCCGTCGAGCTGGCTCGCTATGCCAGCGAAGTGGGTGCCGATTACTGCCTCTCGGTGTGCCCCTACTACAACAAGCCGACCCAGGAAGGCCTCTACCGCCACTTCAAGGCCGTGGCGGAGGGCAGCCGCCTGCCGGTGATTCTCTACAACGTGCCCGGTCGCACCTGCTCCGATCTCTACAACGAGACCGTGATGCGCCTGGCCGAGGTCGACAACATCATTGGCCTCAAGGATGCCACCGGTAACCTGGAGCGCGCCGAAGACCTCATTTCACGGCTCAAGGGCAGCGGTTTCATGCTCTACTCCGGCGATGACAGCACCGCCTGCGAATTCATGCTCATGGGCGGCAACGGCGACATCTCGGTCACTGCCAACGTGGCGCCCAAGGCCATGCATGAGCTGTGCGTGGCAGCGGTCGCGGGCGATGCCGACCGTGCGCATCAGATCAACACCCGACTGATGCCGCTGCATACCAACCTGGGCATCGAGTCCAATCCGATACCGGTCAAATGGGCACTGCACCGCATGGGCCTGATCGACCAGGGCATTCGTCTGCCTCTCACCTGGTTGTCCGGCAAGTACCATGCGACGGTGGACGAGGCCCTGCAACTGGCCGGCGTGATCGACGATTGAGGCGAGTGGGAAGCCCCGCCGCCCTGAGAACCTGACTGCAAGGTGACTGCATGAATTCTGCGCTGAAATGGATGCCGCTGGTGGCCGTGGCCGCCCTGGCCACTGCCGGCTGCGCCCGCGAAGGCTTCTACGACGACCGCAACATCGACTACGTGAGCGCCCAGCGCAGTGCGCCTCTGGTATTGCCCGAGGGGCGCAACGAACAGCGCTATCGCGATGCCATGCCGGTGCCGCAAGCACAGGGCAGTCTGCGCCCCAGCGATGAGCGTTTCCGTGCTCCCAGCCCCACGCGCCTGACCTCTGGCGGTGCGGTGGAGCGCGACTTCGTCGAGCGGCGTGAAATCGGCAACGACCAGTGGCTGGTGGTAGCGTCCGACCCGGGCATGGTGTGGCCCCAGCTACAGGACTTCACCCGCGCTCGCGGTCTGCAGGTGCAGTCCAGCGACGATGCGCGCGGCGTGCTGGAAACCGCCCAGGGACGACTGAGCGTGCGGCAAGGGCTGCGCGCCGGCGACAGCGAAGTGCGCTGCGACCTGAACGGCCGCCCGGTGGCCGCCTGTCTGGATGCGCTGGAGCAGCACTTCAGTGCCCGTAGCGCCACCGCCAGCGCCGCTTCACTTGCCGGGCAGCAGATCGCCAGCGAGGACCGCCTGAGACTGGAGCAGCTGTCCAGCGGCGAATGGGTGGTGCGCATTCCGCTCGACGTCGACCGCGTGTGGGCCGAGCTGAACCACCAGCTGCAGGCCGACTTTGCCGTCGAGGGGCGGCGCGAGCTGCTCGAGCAGAACCCGCAGCAGCACGACTTTCTGGTCAACTACATGACCGTCTCGGAGCGTGGCCGCGGCTTCCTGCAGATCGCCTTGAGCCCCGACGTGCGCCAGATGCCCCAGGAGATTCGTCTGGTGCTCGAGGCCGAGGGCCCCGAGCGCACCACGCTGCGGGCCGTCAACGAGAGCGAGCGGCGCTTCAGCGAAGAGGACGCCCGCGAGCTGCTCGAGCGGGTGTCGGGCCTGCTGCGCTGATGCCGCAAGGCGACGCCAGCGTGCCGCTTCCCACACCAGGCAAGCTCAGTTTTGCCTCGCTCGGTAGCGGCAGCAAGGGCAATGCGACCCTGGTCAGCGACGCCGAGACCTCGGTGCTGGTGGACTGCGGCTTCGGCCTGCGCGAGACCGAGCGGCGCCTGGCGCGCCTTGGCATGCATCCGCGCCAGCTCGATGCGCTGCTGGTCACCCATGAGCACGGTGATCACCTGCGCGGGGTGGGGCCGCTGGCACGCCGCCATGGGGTGCCGGTCTACCTCACGCCGGGTACCTGGCTCTCCGGACGCCTCGGCGAGGTGCCCCAGCGTCACTGGATCACGCCACAGTCGCGCTTTGCCGTGAAGAGCCTGGTGATCGACCCGATCACGGTACCCCACGACGCCCGCGAGCCGGTGCAGTTTCGCTTCGAATCCCGTGGCTGCCACCTGGGCGTGCTGACCGATCTGGGGCATCCCACCGAGCACGTCATCGAGGCATTCCGCGGCTGCGACGCCCTCATTCTCGAGTGCAACCACGATCGCCATATGCTCGAGGTTGGCCCCTATCCGCCGCAGCTCAAGCGGCGCGTGGGCGGTAACTGGGGGCATCTGGCCAACGTTCAGGCCGCGGCGCTGTTGCGACACCTGGGGCTCGATCGCCTGCAGCGCATCGTCTGCTCGCACCTTTCAGAACACAACAACCGCCCCGAGCTGGCCCTCGAGGCACTCACGCCGCTGCTCGACGGCGATGCATCACGCCTGACGATTGCCGCCCAGGACAGCGGGTTGCAGTGGCAGGCGATCCGCTGAATTGCCACGCTAAGGTCATTGCCTTCACCTTCTGGAGACCCCCATGGAAAAGCGTCAAGAACTCTATGCCGGCAAGGCCAAATCGGTGTACGCCACCGACGATCCCGATCTGCTCGTCCTGCATTTCCGTGACGACACCAGCGCCTTCGATGGCGAGCGCATGGAGTCGCTGGCACGCAAGGGCATGGTCAACAACCGCTTCAACGCTTTCATCATGGAGAAGCTGGCTGCGGCGGGCATTCCCACCCATTTCGAGAAGCGTCTCTCCGACACCGAGAGTCTGGTCAAGAAGCTCGAGATGATTCCGGTGGAGTGTGTGGTGCGCAACATCGCCGCCGGCGGTCTGGTCAAGCGCCTCGGCGTGGAGGAGGGGCGCGAGCTCACGCCGCCCACCTTCGAGCTGTTCCTCAAGAACGACGCGCTGCACGACCCGATGATCAACGAGTCACTGGCCGAGACCTTCGGCTGGGCCACGCCCGCACAGCTCGCCGAGATGAAGTCGCTGACCTTCAAGGTCAACGAGGTGCTCAAGCAGCTGTTCGCCGACGGCGGCCTGCTGCTGGTGGATTACAAGCTCGAGTTCGGCCTGTTCAAGGGCCAGATCGTGCTGGGCGACGAGTTCTCGCCGGATGGCTGCCGCCTGTGGGATGCCGAAACCCGCAACAAGATGGACAAGGACCGTTTCCGCCAAGGCCTCGGCGGCGTGATCGAGGCCTACGAAGAGGTGGGCCGCCGGATCGGCGTCGAGTTCGACTGAGTCACTGCTGACGAGGGACTCCAGCATCATGACAGGAAGGCGGCCCAAGGGCCGCCTTCCTGCGTTCGAAAGCCGTGTATGTGCACTGGCGACGGCTCCTTATCCTTTAGTTGCAATTCAGACTCTCGGGTAAAAGTGCCGATGATGGGGCCAAACTCCATCCCGCCGAGCAAGGCCGATCGGCGAGCGACTCCATAGACTTCTCTCCAGATGGCAACCGATTCCGACACGGCCATCGCGGAGGAGTGAATGAACGCTTTCGAGCCAGCCTTGCGGGAGGGGCAGTCGGGCCAAATTGGCCGCCGGCAGCCGCGCATCGAGGACGATGCCCTGCTGCAGGGGCGTGGTCGTTATGCCGACGACCTGGCGGTGGCGCCAGGCACCTTGCATGCCGCCGTGCTGCGTTCACCCCATGCCCATGCCCGGCTGGTCGACCTGGACGCTTCGCCGGCGCTGGCCATGCCTGGCGTGCATGCCGTCCTGACCGGCGAGGACGTCAAGCGCTGGGCGCGGCCCTTTCCGGTCGGCGTGCGCCAGCCCATGGAGCACTGGTGCCTGGCCGTCGACAAGGTGCGCTACGTCGGCGAACCGCTCGCCGTGGTGATGGCCGAGAGTCGCTACCTCGCCGAGGACGCCCTCGACGCCATCCGCGTCGACTACCAGACGCTGTCCGTCGCGGTGGATACCGAGGCGGCCATCGCAGCCGACGCCCCGCTGCTCCATGAGGCAGTCGGCAGCAACGTGGTCAGCGAGCGCCACTTTCGCTATGGCGACCCCGAGCAGGCCTTCGCCGAGGCCGAGCATCGCGTCGCGCTCAAGGTGCGCGTGCCGCGCAGCTCCTGTACGCCGATGGAGTGCTACGTGGTGCTCGCCGAGTATGACCCAGCCAGTGCCAGCTACGATGTGCTGGCCAACTTCCAGGGCCCCTATGCGCTGCATACGGTAATGGCTCGTGCCCTCAACGTACCCGGCAACCGTTTTCGGCTGCGTACCCCGCCGGATTCCGGTGGCAGCTTCGGCATCAAGCAGGGGGTCTTTCCCTATGTGGTGATGATGGGGTTGGCCGCCCGCAAGGCCGGCGCTCCGGTGAAGTGGGTGGAGGATCGCCTCGAGCACCTGCAGGGGGCTTCCTCGGCTACCAATCGGATGACCGAGATAGAGGCTGCGGTGACCCGCGATGGGCGTGTCACCGCCCTGCGCTGGGATCAGGTCGACGACTGCGGCGCTTACCTGCGTGCGCCGGAACCGGCCACTTTCTACCGCATGCACGGCAACCTGACCGGTGCCTATGCGATCCGGCATCTTGTCGTGCGCAACCGCGTCGCGCTGACCAACAAGACGCCCACCGGACTCAACCGCGGCTTCGGCGGGCCTCAAATCTATTTTGCCCTCGAGCGGTTGATGCAGCGCATCGCCGTGGAACTCGACCTCGATCCTCTCGAGGTGATCCGTCGCAACCTGGTGCCGTCCGGCAGCTTTCCCTATCGGGCCGCCGCCGGAGCATTGCTCGACTCCGGTGACTATCCCGCTGCTGTGGAACAGGGCATTCACGAAGGTGGGTTGGAGGAACTGCTGGCGCATCGTGAGACAGCCCGCCGCGAGGGACGGCTCTACGGCATCGGCTACACCGTGGCGGTGGAACCCTCGATCTCCAACATGGGCTATATCACCACCGCCATGACGCCCGAGGAGCGGCGTAAGGCCGGTCCCAAGAACGGGGCGGTGAGCACCGCCACGATCAGCGTCGGTCCACTGGGCGACGTCAGCGCTCATGTCTCGTCGACGCCGCAAGGGCAAGGGCATCGCACGGTGGTCGCCCAGGTGATCGCCGAGGTGCTCGGGGTGCCGCTGGAGTCGATCAGCGTCAATGTCGAGCTCGATACCGGTAAGGACGCCTGGTCGATCGCCTCGGGCAACTACTCCAGCCGCTTCTCGGGCGCCGTGGCCGGGGCGGTCTACCAGGCGGCGGTGAAGGTGCGCGATCGCCTGGCCGGTATCGCCGCCGCTCAGTGGCAGGTGGAGGCCAGTCGCATCCGCTTCGCCGAGGGGCAGGTGATAGTGAACGACAGTGAGCTGTCGATGCCCTTTGGTCGCCTGGCCGGCGCCACCCACTGGGCGCCGGGCACACTGCCCGAGGGCGAGCCGGGCGGGTTGCGCGAGACGGCCTTCTGGTCGCCGCCTCAGCTCGAGGCGCCGGACGATGACGATCGTATCAACAGCTCGCTCTGCTACGGCTTCATCTTCGACTACTGCGGGGTGGAGGTCGACCGCATCACCGGCCAGGTGAGACTCGACCGCTATGTCACCCTGCATGATGCTGGCCGCCTGCTCAATCCCGATCTGGTCGATGGACAGGTGCGTGGGGCCTTCGCCCAGGGGCTCGGTGCGGCACTGATGGAGGAATTTACCTACGGCGACGATGGCAGCTTCCAGTCCGGCACCTTCGCCGACTATCTGGTGCCGACCAGCGTCGAGGTGCCTGAACCACTGATCCTGCACAGGGAGACGCCGTCGCCGTTCACCCCGCTGGGTGCCAAGGGGGTGGGTGAGGGCAACAACATGAGCACCCCGGTGTGCATCGCCAATGCCGTGGCCGACGCCTTGGGCATTGCGGACATAGAGTTGCCGCTGACGCCGTCCAAGGTGCGCATGCTGATCGGCATCGAGGAGCCACCGCGGCCCCAGGGAGTGGGCGAGGATCAGACGGCTCCCGCAGCCGGTGGCGGCTCGCGGCTCACCGCCAGCGACTCGGTGACGCTGCCGGGCAGCCCCCAGGCGGTCTTCGACACCCTGCTCGATCCCGAGACCCTGCAGGCGATCATCCCTGGCTGCCATGCCCTGGAGCTTACCGGCGAGAACGCCTACCGCGCCGATGTCACCGTCGGCGTGGGGATGATCCGCGCGCGCTTCGATGCGCGGGTGGCACTCTCCGACCTCGCCCCCCCGCACGGTCTGCGCCTCTCCGGGGCCGGCACCAGCGCCATGGGCTCGGCGGAGGGCAGTGCGCAAATTCGGCTGACCGAGGTCGAGGGCGGCCAGACACGACTCGACTACGACTACGACGCCGCCGTGGGCGGCAAGGTCGCCTCGGTGGGCGGGCGCATGCTGCAAAGCGCCTCGCGGATGATCATCGGCCAGATTTTCGCGCGCCTGGCCCAGCGCATGGGCGGCGCCGCACCACGACTGTCGCTGTGGCAGCGCCTCAAGGACCTGTTCGCCGGCCGGGGAGGTCGCTCATGAAACCTGCTGCTTTCGATTATCTGCGCCCGTCGAGCCGTCGCGAGGCTTGCGAGCTGCTGCATGAGGCTGGAGACGATGCTCGGCTGATCGCCGGGGGGCAGTCGCTGATGGCGGTGCTCAACATGCGCCTGGCACAGCCCAGGCGGCTGATCGATATCGCCGGTATCGAGGATCTGCACTACATCGAGCGTCGTGACGATCACCTGGCGGTGGGTGCCGGGGTGACCCAGGCCGAACTGCTCGAGCACCCCGGTCTCGCCGAGGCGGTCCCGTTGCTGGCCCAGGCGATGCCCTGGATCGGCCATTGGCAGACCCGTAACCGCGGCACGGTATGCGGCTCGATCGCGCATGCCGATCCCAGCGCCGAGCTGCCGCTGTGTCTGACCACCCTGGGGGGGGAGGTGGTGCTCGAGAACCGCC
The DNA here is from genome assembly GCA_011742915.1 of Billgrantia desiderata. Classification (GTDB taxonomy): domain Bacteria; phylum Pseudomonadota; class Gammaproteobacteria; order Pseudomonadales; family Halomonadaceae; genus Halomonas; species Halomonas desiderata. The sequence continues at coordinate 10,882 of JAAQTN010000053.1, forward strand.
GCGGCAAGGTGCGGCGGGTGGCGGCCCGCGACTTCTTCCAGGGAGTGCTGACCACCGACCGTCACTTCGACGAGCTGATCACCGAGGTGCGCTTTCCCCTGGCGAGGCCGGGCGCGGAGTACCGCTTCCATGAAGTGGCCATGCGCCACGGCGACTTCGCCATTGTCGCGCTGGCGGCGGTGGTCGACAGCGACCGCGTCACCCTCGGCGTGGGCGGCGTCGCCGACCGCCCGGTGGCTCGCGAGTTCGTCCGCCACGCTGACCCGAGCGAGGCCCTCAACGCCCTCGCCTGGTCCTTGGGCGCCGAGGACGATGCCCATGCCACGGCGGCCTATCGCCGCCAGTTGATCCGCGAGCTCGGCCGGGAGTTGATCGCCGGCGGGCCAAGTAACGAGGAGATCGCCCATGCACGCCAGGGCTGACCAGCGCATTCGCGTGACCCTGACCCTCAATGGCCGCGAGCGCAGCGGCTACGCCGAGCCCCGTACCCAACTGTGTGACTTCCTGCGCCACGAGCTGGGGGCCACCGGCACGCACGTGGGCTGTGAGCATGGCGTGTGCGGGGCCTGCACGGTGCGCATCGACGGTCGCGCCAGCCGCAGCTGCCTGATGCTCGCGGTACAGGCCGAGGGTCGGCGGCTCGACACCGTCGAGTCGCTGGCAGGAGAGGAGGGCCTTTCCGATCTGCAACAGGCTTTCCGGCGTCATCACGCCCTGCAGTGCGGCTTCTGCACCGCAGGCATTCTGATGTCCTGCGAGGAGTTCCTGGACCGTGTGGCCGACCCCAGCGAGGCCCAGGTGCGCGACATGCTGTCGGGTCATCTGTGCCGTTGCACCGGCTATACCGGCATGGTCCAGGCGGTACTCGAAGTGGCCCGGACGCGCCGCGAGGCGGCCGTACCTGACAGTCAACTGGAGAACAACGATGTTTGATCTTGGTCGCAGTTTTCTTGCCTCGGTGGAGCGTCGCCCTCGGGCGATCGCCATTTCCGATGGCGAGCTACGCAAGACCTATGCCGAGTGGTTCGCCGATATCCAGAGCGTGGCCAGGAGCCTCGAAGCGATGGGCCTGGCCAAGGGGGACCGTCTGCTGGTGGTGATGCAGAACCGCTGGCAGATGGCGACCCTGCACTGGGCTTGCCAATTCGCAGGGATCGTGGTCACCCCCCTCAACTGGCGATCCACGGCCCGGGATCTGAGTTACTGCATCGAGGATGCCGAGGTCAAGGCGCTCGCCTATGACGCTTCGGTGGCCGAAGCGGTGAACGGCTGTCCCGAGGCACAGCGGCTGCCGCGCATCACTGCCGGAGGGGTCGAGGACATCGGTGCCCATGACTTCGATGCCCTGCTCGGTGTGGACGGTGAGCTGGTATTGCGTGCCGATGCCGAGGATGTCTCGCTGATGCTCTACACCTCGGGGACCAGCGGCAAGCCCAAGGGCGTGCCACGCCTGCATCGCGCCGAGCGTGCCGCCGCGCTGGCCCATGTGGCCCAGAACCTCTATCGCCACGACGAGTGCACCCTCGGCGTGATGCCGCTCTATCACACCATGGGCGTGCGCTCGCTGCTGTCGATGGCACTGATCGACGGCCACTTCGTCTGTGTGCCGAAGTTCGACCCTGCGGCGACGCTGGACTCGATCGAGCGTGAGGGTGTGACCAACCTCTACCTGGTGCCGACCCTCTACCACATGCTCATCGAGCATCCCGAGTTCTCACCGTCACGGGTGGCCGGCGTCGACAAGCTGGGTTTCGCCGGCGCGCCGATGAGTGCGGGGCTGATGGCACGGGTTCAGGAGGCCTTTCAGCCCAGCCTGTTCGTCAACCACTACGGCAGCTCCGAGATCTATACCTTCACCATCGACCAACGGGCCAGTGACAAGCCGGGCTCATCGGGTCGGCCTGCGCTCAACCAACGCATCCGGGTGGTCAGGGTGGGCGCCGAGTCGCCGGACGAGACCCTGGGCGTGGGAGAAGAGGGTGAGATCATCGCCGACATGGCCGGCGACGAGGCCTTCCAGGGTTACTGGCACCGCCCCGACGCCGACCGCAAGGCGCTCAAGGCGGGCTGGTATTTCACCAGTGATACCGGCTACTTCGACGCCGACGGCGACCTGTTCGTCACCGGCCGGGTCGACGACCTGATCATCACCGGTGGCGAGAACGTCAGCCCGGTGGAGATCGAGAATGTGCTCTCGGTGCACCCCCAGGTGGAAGAGGTCGTGGTGGTGGGGCTGGCCGACGAACAGTGGGGCGAGGTGGTCACCGCCTTCATCAAGGCCCGACAGGCCATCGACGAGGGCGAACTCGACCGGCACTGCGTCGATTCCGGCCTGGCTCGCTTCAAGCGCCCGCGGCGCTACGTCTTCGTCGACGAGATTCCCAAGTCCCCCGTGGGCAAGATCCTGCGCCGCGTGCTGCGCGAACGGGATACCCCCAGCGCACAACCCCACTGACCAGCAAACCGACAAGGAACCAAGACATGACGACCACCGACGTGAATACCATCCTGGCCAGTGACTTCGACGGCTTCAGGGTCCAGGTCGACGCCGAGGCCGAGCGCGCCGACATCATCCTCGGCCGTCCGCCACTCAACGTGATCTCGATGCCCCAGCGCGACGAGCTGCGTCGCGTGTTCGAGGCGCTGGACGCCCATGACGGCGTGCGCGTCATCGTGCTGCGCGCCGAGGGCGAACACTTCTCCAGTGGTGGCGACATCAAGGGGTTCCTCGAGGCATCACCCGAACATGTCTCGAAACTCGCCGACAACGTGGCCGCCCCGGCGCGTTGCTCGAAGCCGGTAATCGCCGTCAACCGTGGCTATACCTTCGGCGTCGGCTTCGAGCTGTCATTGGCCTGCGATTTCCGCATCGCCTCCGAGACGACTCTCTATGCTCTGCCGGAGCAGAAACTGGGGCAGATCCCGGGCTCCGGAGGCTCTGCCCGCCTGCAGAAGATCATCGGCATCGCCCGGACCAAGCACATGGTGATGCGTGCCAAGCGCATCGGCGGAGCCCAGGCGCTGGCGTGGGGTATCGCCACCGAGTGCGTGCCCGACGATCAACTGGAGAGCGCTACCCAGGCCTTGGTGGACGAACTGCGCGGCTTTTCACCGCTCGCTCAGCGCACCGCCAAGCGCCTGATCAACGACAACGAGGATGCTCCGCTGTCGGTGGCCATCGAGATGGAAGGTCACTGCTACAGCCGGCTGCGAACCTCCAGCGACTTCCGCGAGGGTGTCGAGGCCTTCCATGGCAAACGCCGAGCCGTCTTCACCGGTGAATGACCCGTAACCCAATGACATAACAACAACCCCCGGAGAGATACCATGCAAGCACACGACAATAACGGGGTCAGCCCCACGCCGGCTGCAGTCGTGGACGCCAAGCGTCCGCTACTCAAGGACCTGTCCCGGGTCTTCACGGCCAAGTCGATCAGTGCAGGCACCGTCGCCGCACTGTTCGGTTGCTCGGGGCCGGCGCTGATCGTGATCAGTGCCGCCGAGGCAGGCAATCTGACCAATGGCCAGACCGTGGCCTGGCTGTTTGCCATCTATTTCCTGGGCGGTCTGATCAGTCTGATCATGGCCTCGCGCTACCGTATGCCGATCACCGGGGCCTACTCGATCCCGGGGGCGGCAATCATGATCGCCGCCCTGACGACCATTCCCTTCAACGAGGCGGTCGGCGCCTTCATCATGAGCGGGGCGATCGTGCTGGCGCTGGGTGTTAGCGGGGTGGTCGGGCGTATCATGCGTTGGCTACCGATGCCGATCGTCATGGCGATGATCGCCGGCGCCTTGATCCGCTTCGGCATCGGTGCGGTGAACGCGGTGGGGGCCGCACCCTGGATCGCCGGCACGGCGGTGGTGGCCTTCTTCCTCAGCTCACGCTTCATCAAGACGGTGCCGCCGGTACTGGTGGCCGCGGTGGTGGGGCTCATCGTGGCCTTCGCCATGGGGGCCGTTCAGCCCGCCGACGTGGACATCGCCTTCGTCGCACCGCAGTTCACCGCACCGAGCTTCACCCTGGGGGCCTTTCTGGCCATCTCCGTGCCGCTGGCGGCACTGGTGATCGGGGCCGAGAATGCCCAGGCCACCGGGGTGCTGCTGGCCGAGGAGTACCGCCCCCCGGTCAATGCCATGACCATCGTCAGTGGCATCGGTGGCATGCTCGCCGGCCTCCTCGGCGGCCACAACGCCAACATCGCCGGGCCGATGACCGCCATCTGCTCCTCCGATCAGGCAGGCGACGACAAGAGCACCCGCTATGGTGCCACCCTGGTGAATGGCGTGCTGTTCTGTGCCTTCGGGCTCTTTGCCGGTGCGGCGGTGCCCTTCATCCTGGCGTTGCCCAGCGCCCTGATCGGTAGCGTGGCCGGTCTGGCAATGATCGGCGTGCTGCTGGCAGCCTTCCAGCATGCCTTCTCCCGCCATCGTGGCCACCAGATCGGTGCCTTCGTGGCGCTGGTGGTGGCGATGAGCAACATCAGCCTGCTGGGGATCAGCGCTCCCTTCTGGGCACTGGTCTGCGGTATCGCGGTCTCCCTGCTGCTGGGCGAGAAGACGCTGGATCCCGACACCGAGACGACCAAAGTGGCCGATTGAACGCGGCTGCACCATCGGTGGCCATGAGAGGGCGGAGCGATGCGTGACCTCGATCATCAGGTAATCACCCAGGCACTGGCCTGGGTCCGCGACGGCCATCCCATCTGGCTGTGCACCGTGCTGTCGACCTATGGCTCGGCGCCCCGTGGTCCCGGCGCCATGCTGGTGGCGCGTCGCGACGGTCAGTTTGTCGGCTCGCTATCCGGCGGCTGTGTCGAGGAGGCCTTTCTCGAGGAACTCATCGTTGGCGACTTCGACCGAATGGTGACCTTGCGTCGCTACGGTGAAAGTCGTGAGGAGAGCCGGCGTCTCGCCCTGCCCTGTGGCGGCGTGCTCGAAGTATTGATCGAGCACCGTGCCCCCGACGCCGCCTGGTTTGTACACCTTGAGGTGCTGTACCAGGCCCTGCAGGGGCAGTGCCGCCTGGTACGGTGTGTCGATGTCGAGGCTGGCGCCTTTCAGGCTCGCGAGGATGACGTTGCCGAGGGGCCATGCGTGGTGCGCCGTCCCGCGTCCGTCGACATCCGTATCGGACCCGTGCTGCGCCTGCTGCTGGCCGGCCTCTCGCCAGTGGCCGAAGCCTGTGCTCGCTTCGCCCAGGCGTTGGGCCACGAAGTGATCGTCTGTGACCCTCGTCCGGAGATGTGCGAAGGGTTCAGTGTCGACAGGGTGACGGTGGTGCCGCAGTTGCCGTCAGTCTTCATCGCCGCCGGGGGCTGCCATGCGGCAACCGCGGTGGTGGCCTTGACCCATGATCCGCGCATCGATGATCTGGCCATGATCGAGGCAGTGCGTACCGAGGCCTTCTATATCGGCGTGATGGGCTCGCGCCGGACCTCGGATGCCCGCGCCACACGGCTGCTGCGTTCCGGGGGGCTGTCCCAGGCCGATATCGATCGCATCCACATGCCGATCGGCCTCGCTCTCGGCAGCAAGACCCCGGCCGAGATCGCCCTGGCCGTGGTAGCCGATATCGTGCGGGTCTACCACGGGAAAGCCCGCGATGCCCTCTGACACCGTCGCTGCCCTGGTATTGGCGGCCGGACGGGCGCGCCGCTTCGGCAACGACAAGCGCTTGGCGCACCTGCCACAGCGGGGGCCGCTGCTGGCCGCCACGCTGGCAACTCTCCGGCCACATTTCGGCGAGATTCGGGTAGTGGTGGGCATCGAGGACGATCCCGTCCAGTTGGGCATTGCCAAGGATATTGGCACTATCGTTGCCGCGACGGCAGACCAGGGCATGGGGGCCAGCCTCGCCGCCGGCATCCGCATGCTCAGGTTCGAGAGTCAGGCGGCGGCAGTGGCGGTGATGCTGGGCGATATGCCCTGGTTGAGTGAGGACACCTTTGCTCTATTGTGCTCAAGGGCTAGTGATCGGGCGATCGTGCGGCCCATCTATCGGGGACAGGGTGGACACCCGGTGCTCTTCGGCCGCTGTTTCTGGGGCTCGCTCGAGCAGCTGACCGACGACGAGGGAGCCCGTAGCGTGGTGCGGCGGCATCAGAATGCCTGTATCGAGATCGAGGTTCACGACCCGGGCGTCGTGCAGGATGTGGACCGGCCATGGGATCTCGACTGGGCAAGGCGTCATGGTCGCTGAGTGGCTTTCCATGCGACTTTGGTCTGCCTGAGGCAGATCCGTGAGAAAGAGATGGTACGCTGACTAGTTACCAAGATGCATTTAACCTTCCACAGACGAGGACGTCATGTCGAGTGCCCACCGCATCTTGCATGGCGAGTTTGGTCGCGTTGCCCTGCTGGACATGGATGAGTCGCTGGTGCCCCACGCCCATTCCGAATGCCATGTGCTGCTCAAGGTCTACGGGGAGGATACCTACTTTTCCGTGCGTGATCGCCGGTTGCCGCTGACCGACAGAACGGCGGTTCTCATCAATGCCTGGGAGCCGCATTTCTACGATCACCAGAGCGGTGCCGCCGATACACTGATACTGGCTCTCTATATCGAACCGAGCTGGCTGGCGGCCTTGCAGCGTGGCTTGGCACTCAGCGGCCGGCCCGACTTCTTCTCCAGTCCCTGCATCGAACTCACACCCCACATGCGGCATCATGCCGACTTGCTGATCGATGCCATGTTCACTTTCGGACTGGTGCCACAGAATACACTGGAAGAGCTGCTTTTTAATTTGCTTATCGGGATCACCGAGAAACATTCCGAACTGCGCCACCTTGCCAGGCTACGAGTGGGCGTTGCCAGCGACTTCTACGATGCGCGAATTCGCCAGGCGAGCCAGTTCATCCTCGACCATCCACAGGGGGTGCTGGACATGGAAGGCATCGCCCGCCATTGTGGTCTTTCCCGTGCCCATTTCTTTACCCTGTTCAAGCAGAACACCGGCATGACACCACAGATGTTTGCCAACATCGGCAAAATGCAGATGGCGTTCCGCTGCCTGTCGGACAATCGCTATGGCACCTTGGGTAACTTGTCGGAATCCTTGGGTTTCTCTGAGCAGGGGCACTTCACCCGCTTCTTTCGCCACCATATCGGTGCCTCACCGAGCCAATACCGAAAGGTTATCGACAATTACCATTCCAAGAGCATGAAGGGTCGCGGCATTTAAATTACCGTCAAATTCCTAATTCCCGATGTCGATTTCAATCACGTGAATCCCTGACCTGCCAGTCAATGCTGTGCTTTCTACTTGGAAGCGCACGTCGACGTCGCGCAACCGCACGCCGTAGAGCCGTTCCTCGGCGCCCTTGCGGTAGGCAGGGCGAGGGTCCTGGGCCAGTACCTGGCGAATGAGCTCACGCAGCGAGGCGGCATCCTCGCGCGTGGCCAGCGTCGCTTCGGCTGCAGCGCTGAAACGCACCGCCAGCTGCGGCGGCGGGTCGGGGGCGTAGCCGGCGCGGGCATCGGGCAGCGCCTCCGCCCAGGGCAGGTAGGGCTTGATGTCGAGCACTGGCGTGCCGCTGATCAGATCGCAGCCCGTCAGGGCCAGACGCACTCCCGCTCGCTTGTCGCTCCTACCTGTGTGGATTCCACCTGTGTCGCCCCCACCTATGTCGACCCCACATAGTTTCACCAGCGACTGTCCCAGGCGGTTGGGGCGATGGGTGCTGCGACTGGCGAACACGCCGACCTTGGCATTGCCGCCGAGCCGTGGCGGGCGCACCAGGGGTGTCCAGCGCGTTGGGCTGTGATGAAAGACGAAGGTCAGCCACAGATGGCTGAAGGCCTCCAGGCCGCGTACGGCAAGCGGGTCGTCATAGGGCGGGACGAGGATCAGGCTGGCGCGTGCCGCCGCGGCCAGGCCGGGTTGGCGCGGTACGCCGAACTTGTCGGGAAAATCGCTTTCGATGTAGCCGATGGGCTGCATCGAGTAGCTTTCCATGGGGTGGAGTGGGCGGGTCATGGCGCAGATTATGCCTGCCATTGGCCCCAGCGGCGAGCTTGTGTACTCTGCATGCCGTAACAGTCACGCGAGACACGAGTAGAGATGGAAACGACGACCCCGAACGATTCGCCGTCCGCGGCGACCCGCTCGCCGCGGATCCTCTATCGCAAGGCCAAGGCCCGCGATGGCGCCGATCAGGCCGAGGTATTCCATCACGCCGTGATGCAGGGCGCGGCCACGCACTACAGCGTGGTGGAGCGCGAAGCGTGGGCAGCGACGATGCCACGAGAGGGCAGCGTATGGGTCGCCCGCCAGGCGCTTTACACCACCCTGGTGGCGACCTGCGACGGGCGCTGCGTGGGGTTCCTGGAACTCGACGTGCCCGGCGGCCATATCCATACCCTGTATGTCTGGCCTTCACTGGCGCGGCGTGGCATCGGCTCGACGCTGCTGCTGTATGCCGAGAGGATGCTGTTGGAGCACGGCCATGGCCGTGCCACCATCGATGCCAGCCGCATGCTGGCCGAAAGCCTGCTGCGGCGCGGCTGGCGGGACCTCGGCATCGAGTGGGTGACGAGGGAAGGCGTGAGGCTCGAGCGGCAGCGGCTGGAGAAGCCCCTCACCGCCGTCGAGACTTAACGTTCTTCGAGTGCCGTGATACGCATCGACAGATCGATCGCCTTGACGTCCTTGGTCAGGGCGCCGCTGGAGATGCAATCCACGCCGGTAGCGGCGATCTCGCGCAGGGTGGTCTCATCGACGTTGCCGGAGGCCTCCAGGGTCGCCCGGCCGGCGTTGCGCTTCACCGCCTCGCGCATGTCGTCCAGCGTGAAATTGTCGAGCATGACGATATCGGCACCGGCCGCCAGTGCCTGATCGAGCTCATCGAAGTTTTCCACCTCCACTTCCACCGGCAGATCGCGGGCGATGCTGCGCGCCTCCTTGACGGCGGCGGCGATACCGCCGCAGGCGGCGATATGGTTCTCCTTGATCAGAAAGGCGTCGTACAGCCCGATACGGTGGTTGTGCCCGCCGCCGCAGGTCACCGCGTACTTCTGCGCCAGGCGCAGGCCGGGCAAGGTCTTTCGCGTGTCGAGCAGACGCACGCCGGTGCCCTCGAGCAGATCGACGTAGCGGCGGGTGCGGGTGGCAGTGGCGGAGAGCGTCTGCAGCAGGTTGAGCGCCGCGCGCTCCCCGGTCAGCACCCGGCGGGCGGGGCCCTCGATCTCGAGGAAGCACTGGTCGGCCTCGAGGCGGTCGCCGTCCGCGGCACTCCAGCGCAGCTGAACGGTGGGGTCGAGGCGGCGATAGATCTCCTCGACCCAGGCCACGCCGCACAGGATGGCCGGCTCGCGGGTGATGACCCGGGCCTTCGCCCACTGCGACTCGGGAATCAGCTGCGCGGTGATGTCGGCGGGGCCCACGTCCTCGGCCAGCAGGTGAGCGGCGGCTTCGCGAATCGCTTCGACTAGGGCGTCCTGGTAATGCATGGCGGGCCTTTTCATGTTCATGGAGCGTCGGGACCGTCATTATAGGGAATCCAGGTCCGCGACGTCAGGGGAGCGAGATGAGAATCGAGGAAGGCTGGCTTGAGGGTGTCCGGCGCGTGGTGTCGCCCAATCAGGATGCGCGTCCGCAAGGTGAGGTATCGGCGGTGGTGCTGCACTCGATCAGCCTGCCGCCCGGCGAATTCGGCGGCGAGCACATCGAGCGGCTGTTCACCAACACTCTGGATGCCGCTGCCCACCCCTTCTTTCCGAGTATCGTGCAACTGCGGGTTTCCGCCCACCTGTTGATTCGGCGCGACGGTGAGTGCGTACAGTTCGTGCCTTTCGACCGGCGTGCCTGGCATGCCGGTCGTTCCTGCTGGATCGATGAGGGACGGATACGGCGGGCGCTGAACGACTTCACCGTGGGCATCGAGCTGGAGGGGGACGAGATCCATGCCTATCGTGAGGCCCAGTATCGCTCGCTTGCTGCGGTCACGAAGGCTCTCAAGCTGAACTACCCTGACATGAACTATGCCCGTATCACCAGTCATGCGAGAGTCGCTCCGCTGCGCAAGAACGATCCCGGCCCGGCTTTCGATTGGGCCTATTTCCGCCAGTGTCTCAAAGCGTTGGGTTGATCGACACGACGAGGGGGCGAAACCGGACGCAAAGTGATCATACGGTAGTTTTATTACATTCGAGACATTTTCGGCTGAAACTATCGGCGAGGCACGTAACAGCTTGTGTTGCAATGCAATAGTCAAATTGTGGAAAAAAATTCCATTCCGTTTCGATTGGCAGGAAGACCACTTTACGGTATGTTCTACGCCATTCGTTGTATGCGCTTCTGTAAAATGACTACAACAGCCGCATCGCGGCCTGACATTCCCCTGATCGTCAGTAGTGCAATCCGCTCCGGCGTTCTTCCGCCTGGGGCCATCTGACATCACATTGTCACTCGGAGAGACGTCTATGAGTCTGGAGGCAAGAGAAGATTTCGATCCGGTCGAAACCACGGAATGGCTGGATTCCCTGGAGTCGGTCCTGGATCGTGAGGGCGAGGAACGCGCTCGGTACCTGCTGACACGCCTGGCCGATCGGCTGCGTCGTGACGGCATGCAGGCACCCTTCTCGATTAAGACGCCGCATCGCAACACCATTCCGGTGCATCGCGAAGCGCCGATGCCGGGCGACCTGTTCATGGAGCGGCGCATTCGCTCGCTGATCCGCTACAACGCCATTGCCCAGGTCATCCGCAACAACCGTGCCCACCCGGGCCTGGGCGGCCATATCGCCAGTTTCATGTCCGCCGCCACACTCTACGACGTCGGCTTCAACCACTTCTTCCGTGCGCCCAACGGCGACTTCGAGGGCGACCTGGTCTACATCCAGGGCCACGTGGCGCCGGGCGTCTACGCGCGCGCCTACCTGGAGGGGCGCCTCACCGAGGCGCAGATGGACAAGTATCGCCAGGAGGTCGACGGCGACGGGCTCTCGTCCTACCCGCACCCGTGGCTGATGCCGGACTTCTGGCAGTTCCCCACCGTTTCCATGGGCCTGGGGCCGATCCAGGCGATCTACCAGGCCCACGTGATGAAGTATCTCGACTCCCGCGAGCTGCGTGACATGCAGGATCGCAAGATCTGGTGCTTCATGGGCGACGGCGAGTGCGACGAACCGGAATCCCTCGGCGCCATTCACCTGGCCAGCCGCGAGAACCTCGACAACCTGATCTTCGTCATCAACTGCAACCTGCAGCGCCTGGACGGGCCGGTGCGCGGCAACGGCCGCATCATCGACGAGCTCGAGGGGGTCTTCCGCGGGGCCGGCTGGAACGTGCTCAAGGTGGTCTGGGGCCGGCTGTGGGACCCGCTGTTCGAGAAGGACAAGAAGGGCATCCTGCAGAAGCGCATGGACGAGGCGGTGGACGGCGAGTACCAGAACTACAAGGCACTCGGCGGCGCCTATACCCGCGAGCACTTCTTCGGCAAGTACCCGGAAACCGCCGAGATGGTCAAGGATCTCTCGGACGAGGACATCTGGAAGCTCAACCGCGGCGGTCATGACCCGTTCAAGGTCTACGCGGCCTACCACGAGGCGGTGAACAACGCCAACGGCCGTCCCACCGTGATCCTGGCGCACACCGTCAAGGGCTACGGCATGGGTAGCGGCGAGGGTGAGGCCGCCATGGAGGCCCACCAGGTCAAGACCATGGAATACGAGGCGCTGAAGAAATTCCGCGACCGCTTCGGCATTCCGCTCTCCGACGAGCAGCTCAAGGAGGTGCCGTACTACAAGCCGGCGGACGACTCGCCCGAGCTGAAGTACATGCATCTGCAGCGCGAGCGTCTGGGCGGCTACCTGCCGCAGCGGCGCAACGACTTCGAGGCCTTGACGATCCCGTCGCTCGAGGACAAGACCTTCGCCACCCAGCTGGCCGGTTCCAAGGGCCGTGAGATCTCCACCACCATGGCCTTCGTGCGCATTCTCAACGGCCTGGTGAAGGACAAGAAGATCGGCCAGCAGGTGGTGCCGATCGTGCCCGACGAAGCGCGTACCTTCGGCATGGAGGGGATGTTCCGCCAGCTCGGCATCTACACCTCGGAAGGCCAGAAGTACGAGCCCGTCGACAAGGGCCAGATCATGTTCTACCGCGAGGACAAGAAGGGCCAGATCCTCGAGGAAGGCATCACCGAGGCTGGGGCGATGTCGGCGTGGATCGCCGCGGCGACCTCCTACAGCAACCACAACCTGCCGCTGCTGCCGTTCTACATCTACTACTCGATGTTCGGCTTCCAGCGCATCGGCGACCTGGCCTGGGCGGCCGGCGACCTGCAAGCGCGCGGTTTCCTGGTCGGCGGCACCGCCGGGCGCACCACGCTCAACGGCGAGGGGCTGCAGCACCAGGACGGCCACAGCCATCTGCAGGCGGCCACCATTCCCAACTGCCGCAGCTATGACCCCACCTACGCTCACGAGGTGGCGGTCATCGTCCAGGACGGCCTGAAGCGCATGTTCGCCGACAAGGAGAACTGCTTCTACTACCTGACGGTGATGAACGAGAACTACGAGCACCCCGAACTCGAGGAGGTGCCCGTCGACGACATCATCAAGGGCATGTACCTGCTGCGGGAGCACAAGGGCGACAAGGGCCACGTGCAGCTGCTCGGCTCCGGCACCATCCTGCGTGAGGTGGAAGAGGCGGCGCGGATGCTGGCCGAGGAGTGGGGCGTGGGCTCCGACGTGTGGAGCGTGACCAGCTTCAACGAGCTGCGCCGCGAGGCCCTGCTGCTCGAGCGCGAGGCGTTCATCAACGCTGCCGATGAGCCGGTCAAGCCTCACGTCACCCGCTGCCTGGAAGGGCGCAAGGGCCCGGCCATTGCCTCCACCGATTACATGCGCCTGTTCGCCGACCAGGTACGTGCCTGGGTACCGACCGACTACCATGTACTGGGGACCGACGGTTACGGCCGCTCCGACACCCGCGAGAAGCTGCGCCATTTCTTCGAGGTCGATCGCTACTTCGTCGTCGTGGCCTCGCTGAAGGCGCTGGCCGAGCGCGGCGAGCTGGATCGCAAGGTCGTCGCCGAGGCGATCAAGAAGTACGGCATCGATCCCAACAAGCCCAATCCGCTGACGAGCTGATCCGGTGGCAAGGCGGGCAGGTGCCCGCCTGTTCCAGGCACGATTTGGAAGGAGCGCGACCTTGAGTAGCGAAATCATCAAAGTTCCAGACATCGGCGGCAGCGAAGACGTCGAGATCATCGAAATCGCCGTGTCCGAAGGGGACGTCATCCAGCCCGAGGACACCCTGATCACGCTGGAATCCGACAAGGCCAGCATGGACGTACCCTCGCCCAAGGGCGGCAAGGTCGTTCGCGTGCTGGTGAAGGAGGGCGACACCGTCTCCGAGGGCGACGACATCGTCGAGCTCGAGGTGGAAGGCAGCGGTAGCAGCGACGCCGGCAGTGAAGAACAGGCCGAGCCCGCCGAGCCCAAGCGCGAGCAGGCCTCTCAGGCTGCGGCGGAGAAACCGGCGGCGAAGAAGGCCAGCGGCGGCGGCAAGCGCACCGTCGAGATCAAGGTGCCCGACCTGGGCGGCTCCGAGAACGTCGAGATCATCGAAGTGGCGGTCGCCGAAGGTGACGAGGTGGCCGAAGAGGACACCCTGATCACCCTCGAGTCGGACAAGGCCTCGATGGACGTGCCGAGCCCCTACGGCGGCAAGCTGGTCAGCCTCACCGTCAAGGAGGGCGATACCGTCTCCGAAGGTGACGTGATCGGCACCATGGAGATTGCCGGCGAGGGTGGGGAAGACGAACCCGAGCCCGAAGCCGTCGAGACCACCGCGGAGCCCGCCGAGCAGGCCGAAGCGCCGGCCGAGGAAGAGGCCGTGAGCGGCGAACCCGAGCGCCGCGAGATCCGCGTTCCCGATCTCTCCGGTTCCAGCGACGTGCCGATCATCGAGATCGCCGTGAGCGCCGGCGACGAGGTGAACGAGGAAGACCCGCTGATCACCCTGGAGTCCGACAAGGCCTCCATGGACGTGCCGAGTCCCTACAAGGGCAAACTGATCGAGCTCACCGTCAAGGAGGGCGATACCGTCTCCGAGGGCGATCTGATCGGTTACATCGAGGTGGCCGGCAGCAAGCCTGCCGACAAGCCGGCCGAGCAGAAGGCCGCGGCGCCGTCATCGGCCAAGGCCGACAAGCCGGCCTCGACCCCGGGCGGTACGCCGAGCCCCGAAGCGCAGATGGCAGCCCACAAACCCCGCGATGGCAAGCTGGTCCATGCCGGTCCCGCGGTGCGCATGCTGGCCCGTGAGCTCGGCGTCGACCTGGGCCTGGTCAAGCCGAGCGGGCCGAAGGACCGGGTGCTGAAGGAGGACGTCCACGCCTACGTCAAGCAGGTCATGGCCGGGCAGGCCAAGGCACCTGCCGCCGCGCCGACGGCAACCGGCGGCGCCGGCATTCCGCCGGTGCCGGATCAGGACTTCAGCCAGTTCGGCGAAGTGGAAGAGAAGCCGATGGGGCGCCTGCTCAAGATGGGCGCCACCAACCTGCACCGCAGCTGGCTCAACGTGCCCCACGTCACCCAGTTCGACGAGGCCGACATCACCGAGCTCGAGGCTTTCCGCAAGGCGATGAAGGCCGAAGCCGAGGCTCAGGGCGCCAAGCTCACGCCGCTGCCGTTCCTGATCAAGGCGTGTGCCTTCGCCCTGCGCAAGTTCCCGCAGTTCAACGTCAGCCTGAAGAGCGACGGCGAGACCATCGTGTGGAAGAAGTACGTCCACATCGGTATCGCGGTCGATACGCCCGACGGGCTGATGGTGCCGGTGATCCGCGACGCCGACAAGAAGTCGCTGATCGATCTGGCCAAGGAGAGCGTGGAGCTGGCCGGCAAGGCCCAGTCGAAGAAGCTCAAGCGCGAGGAGATGACCGGTGGCTGTTTCACCATCTCCAGTCTGGGCTCCATCGGCGGTACCGCCTTCACGCCGATCGTCAACGCCCCGGAAGTCGCCATTCTCGGCGTCTCCAAGGCGCAGATGAAGCCGGTGTGGAACGGCGCCGACTTCGAGCCGCGTCTGATGATGCCGCTGTCGCTCTCCTACGATCACCGCGCCGTGAACGGCGCCGATGCCGCGCGCTTCACCGCCTTCCTGGCGGCGGCGCTGAGCGACATTCGCCGCATGCTGCTGTGAACGTGATCTGAGATGACACCGACGGCGCCCTACGGGGCGCCGTCGGTGTTTGAGTCCCACTTTCGGGTGGGAATACCAAAGTGCAACCCGCCCATAATTGGCTGATAATGCAGCGGCTTTGGCGCCCAGGCGGGGCTTGCCCGATAGCCTGCGGTTGTCTGGTGCCGTCGCCGCGGTTATCGTTCATGACATTCCACTTACTCACAAGAATTTCCACTCTCTCAAGGAGCAGCTAGATGCGTTTGATCCTGTTGGGCGCCCCGGGGGCCGGCAAGGGTACCCAGGCCCAGTTCATCTGCGAACGCTACAAGATCCCGCAGATTTCCACCGGCGACATGCTTCGCGCGGCGGTCAAGGAAGGCAGCGAACTGGGTCTCAAGGTCAAGGAGATCATGACCAGCGGTGGCCTGGTGTCCGACGATCTGATCATCTCACTGGTCAAGGAGCGAATCGCGCAGCCCGACTGCGAGAACGGTTTCCTGTTCGACGGCTTCCCGCGCACCATTCCTCAGGCCGACGCCATGAAGGAAGCCGGGGTCAAGATCGACCACGTGCTCGAGATCGCCGTGGAAGACGAAGAGATCGTCAAGCGTCTGGCCGGGCGCCGGGTACACCCGGGCTCGGGCCGGGTCTATCACGTCGAGTACAATCCGCCCAAGGAAGAGGGCAAGGACGACGTCACCGGCGAAGCGCTGATCCAGCGCGACGACGACCGCGAATCCACCGTGCGCAACCGCCTGGCGGTCTACCACGAGCAGACCGCCCCGCTGGTCGACTACTACCAGCAGTGGGCCGAGGAAGCGCCCGAAGCGGCCCCGGCCTACCACCGTGTGGAAGGCGTGGGCAGCGTCGACGAGATCACCCGCAAGGTGGTCGAGGCGCTGGACGCCTGAGTCGATTCGGTGTGAATCGGTATGAAAGGCCCGCCTTGGCGGGCCTTTCGCGTGGCGGGCCATCGTCCCGCATCCGGCGGCGGCGTATAATGTCGCCTTCATGCTTCGAAGCGAAATGTCTCCTATGCCGATCCTGCTGGCCCTCGATGCCTCCTCCAGTGCCTGCTCCGTTGCCCTGTCGCTCCAGCGTGGCGACGACGAGCCGAGGCTGGTGTCCCGCTTTGCCATGACCCCCCGCGAGCATACCCGCCGGCTGCTGCCGATGGTCGACGAGGTACTGGACGAGGCGGGCGTATCGCCTGCCGAGCTGGACGCCGTGGCCTACGGGCGTGGTCCGGGCTCCTTCACCGGCTTGCGTATTGCCGCAGGCGCCGCGCAGGGATTGGCCTACGGCCTGGCGTGCCCCTTGCTGGGCGTCTCCACCCTCGAAGCGCTGGCGCTGGCGGCGCATCGGCGCCACGGCGTCGAGTACGTCGCCACCGCGCTGGATGCGCGTATGGGCGAGATCTATGTCGGCGCCTGGAGCTGCCGGGACGGCAACGTCGAGGCGCTGCTGGAGGAGGCGGTGATTTCACCGCAGCGGCTGCTGCTGCCGGCAGCGGCGGGGCCGGGCGGCTGGTACGGCATCGGCTCCGGCTGGGCGCTGTGGGACTCGATGCCCACCGAGGTGCAGGCCGCGGTGAGCCAGCTTGATAGCGAAACGGAGCCGGCCGCGGAAGAGATGGTGTTGCTGGCGGCGCGCCAATATGCCGCCGGTGAGCGCACTGCCCCCCACGAGGCGCAGCCGATCTATCTGCGCGATCAGGTGGCGTGGCAGAAGGGCGGATGAGCGGCGTGGATGACGCGGCGCTCGTTCTGCGCCATGAGGAGGGCGCGCTGGTGCTGGCCGGCGATCCGGCACGCTACGGCAAGCCACTGCGCATCGATTTCGCCGAGGGGCGTGCGGCCCACCGGCGTCGCTTCGGTGGCGGGCGCGGTCAGTTGATCGCCCGGGCCTGCGGCCTTGCCGCCGGGGTCACGCCCAGCGTGGTAGACGCCACCGCCGGCCTTGGCCGAGATGCCTTCGTGTTGGCCAGCCTCGGCGCCGAGGTGCTGCTCGTGGAGCGTGTGGCTCAGATCCACGCGCTGCTGGAAGACGGCCTGGCACGTGCCGCCAGAGATGCCGACACGGCCGAGATCGCCGCCCGCATGCACCTGGCACATGGCGACGCCACCCGCGAACTCGCGGCGCTGGTGGCCGCGAGCGGTGTCGCACCCCAGGTGGTGCACCTCGACCCGATGTTTCCGCACCGCGAGAAGTCGGCGCTGGTCAAGAAGGAGATGCGGCTGTTTCGCGAGCTGGCCGGCGACGACGACGATGCCCCGCGGCTGCTGGAAGCGGCGCTGGACGTCGCCACCCACCGGGTGGTGGTCAAGCGCCCGCGCAAGGCGCCGCCCATCGCGGGGCCGGCGCCGCAGCACGTCATCGAAGGCAAGACCAGCCGCTACGACCTCTACGTTCATCGCTCGCTCAAGAGTTGATGCGACTCTCGCACAGGAAATTCATCCATTGACCATGGTCGTTGTAGGAAATTGTCCATAGCGGCGTTCTGCATCATCCGGATACCCTAATCCACTTTCCTTTCATAGAAAGCCAGGGATAGGAGAGGCGGGCAGTGTACTGGAAGCTCATTCGTCGCCATGAAGTCAGGGACGTCGATCTTCCCTTCATCGAGTTACCCACCTTTGCCGCGAGCAAGATCGAGAGCAAGCTATCGAGGGACTCTGGCCGGGAAACCCTCTCCGCGTTGTATAAACGGGCGGGTGGCTACGATCTATACCCGGACAAGGAAGTGGCGATCCGGAAGATCGTCAAGGCGGTCAAGGAGGGCGATCTGCTGCTGGTCCTGAATGACGGTTTTGACCGCCCCTTCTCTCCGTTGGTCGTGTGGAACGGTGAGCAATGGCGCGCGAGTCTATCCGCCGCATACCTGTGGGGCTTCACGAGCCTGATCGAATGGAACCTCCCGCGCCTGAACGCCCGGGGGCTGGGGCCGCAGGCCGTGGCCTCGCTGCAACGCTTCGGTGACGTTGGCGTGGCACGCCCCATGCCCGCTCCCGAGCCGAAGCTCTCCACCCCACCACCGGTGCCGGAAACGCCCCCCGCACCGCAGCGTGCGCTGCAGATCGGCGTGTTCTTCGACGGCACCGGCAACAACATGTTCAACGACCGCCAGTTGCCCGATCGCGATATCACCAACGTGGCCAAGTTATTTGACTTGTATCCGAACGATGCCACAAACGGTTATTACCCCATCTATATCCACGGAGTGGGTACCATCACCGGTCAAGCAAGTGAGGATGGTTTTATCACCTCCGAAGACCTCGCTGGGCTGGGCACTGGTGTGGGTCCGGAGGGCGGTCATGCGCGTATCGAGCTGGCCTTACGGCAGCTCCGCCCGATCTTGGAAGCCAACCCGGATGCCACGATCACCTTCGATGTGTTCGGCTTCAGCCGTGGCGCGGCCCTGGCCCGGCACTTTGTCAACCTGATCCATCGCTGGCCGGAAACCCTGACGGTGCCGGAATTCCGCCTTGACAGGCCAGGCTATCAACCACCGCTGCGCCGCATCCTGGCCTTTCCGCCTAGGCCGATTCCCTTTCCGCAGGTGCGCTTCGTCGGGCTGTTCGATACCGTGGGCAGCTTCTACTGGCCCGGCACTGCTCGCAATCTCGATTTCGACCTCTACATCGCCTCGGGCAGTGCCGCCCGCGTGTCAAGCGACATCAGAAAGTGACCCCCTGGCGACAGTGAAATCTGACCCCCTTACCCTCTGACGACCTGCTCGT
>JAAQTN010000054.1 GCA_011742915.1 Billgrantia desiderata
TGGACCCTCCAGGTGAGCTCACGGAGGGGTCAGTTTTCCGTGTCGCCTGGGGGTCAGTTTTACGTGTCGCCTGACAAAGGCCATTCATGGCCGGGTCTACGACATCACCGAGTACGTGCCCAATCATCCCACCGAAGAAGAGGTCCTGCTCGAGTGGTGCGGTCGGGAGTCCACCGAGGGCTGGGACAACAAGCGACCCGGCGTGCCCCACAGCCCCAGGGCCGAGGCGATGCTCGAGCGTTACCTGATCGGGCGGCTGGTGGATGACACCGGTGAGCCGCTCGAGCCCGGGCCGGGCGAGCCCACCGGGGCCATGCCGGAGAGGCAGGCCGAAGCGATGTCGCCGGCCCAGGACGAGCGTCTGGCGCGTGCCTTGCTGGGGCTGCCGCTCGACGGACACTATCGCGGTGTCTTCACCGACCGCGGCAGCATCCAGGTCAACATCACCTTCGATTTGCGCGATGGACACATCGAGTCGCTGGCCTATCGCTATCTGGCATATCGCGGCGTGGACTATCTGGCCCTGGAAGAGGGCGATGAGCTCTATCCGGTGATGCTGCAGCACCGCCAGATCGCCGAGCGTCTGGAGGGGGCTCCGATCACCCGCATATTCGCGCTCTACGAACCCGCGTCGCTGGTGGATGACATCGATGGCTACAGCGGTGCGACGCTGCGCGGTGCCAAGGTGATCTCGGCCATTCGCGATGCCTTGAACCGGGGCGTGTACGCCTGGCCCTAGTCCGACCGACTAGCACCATGGCCGCCGGTAGCAGCATCGAGCGCTGTCGGCGGCTTGCGTTGAGGGGGGCGCCTCGCCAATGGTGGCGGCATCGAGTAAATATAGTTCGGTCATACCACTCCACTTCTCGGACTCTTGCATGCCTCTCCCCCAACAGGATGAGCTGCGCGAACATGATGGCGCGCCGCTGACGGACATCTCCCATCGGCGCCGCTTGGCCCACGAGCAGGTGCACCTGCTCTACGAGCGGCTGTGGCAGCCGGTGCTGGCCAGTGTTCTGGCGGCGTGCCTGCTGGTGGCCGCCATGTGGCCGATAATGCCGCCGATGCTGCTGGCGAGCTGGTTGGCTGCGCTGATCGGGGTGTCGGGGGCTCGCCTGTGGCTGGCTTGGTTCTATCAGCGTCAGCCGTCGCAGCAGCGCCATCGCCGTCGCTGGCTGTTTCGCTTCGCCTGGGGGGCCGGTATTGCCGGCGCGCTGTGGGGCATGGCTGGATTGACCATGTTCACCACGGAGTATCAGGGCCAACTGGCGGCGCTGGCGATCGTGCTGACCGGCATTGCGGCGGGGGGCGTGACCACGCTCTCGTCGGTGGCGTGGATGGCGCCGCTGTTCGTGTTGCCCACCATGCTGCCGCTGCTGGGGCAACTGCTGCTCCAGGCCACGTCGCTCTCCTGGCTGCTGGCTGCCATGGTGGTGCTGTTTCTAGGGCTGGTGCTGGTGTCCAGCCGCCGCCTGCATCGCACCATCACCGACAACATCGCCCTGCGTCTGATCGTCTCCTCCCGCGAACAGCAGCTGCGCGTGAGCGAGGCGCGCTATCGCGCCATCTTCCGCCACACTCCGCTCGGGGTGATGCATTTCGACCGGGAAGGGCGGGTGGTGGACTGCAACGAGATGTGCCTCGACATCCTCGGTACCAGTCGTCAGCGGCTGTTGGGCATGAACCTGTTGACGCAGCTCAGCGACGAGCGCGTGACCGGGGCGATACGCGACGCCCTGGAGAGCGGCACCGGCTACTTCGAGGGCACCTACCGTGCCGTGGGGGGCGGCAAGCAGACGCCGCTACGCGCCTTCTACAGCGCGCTGCGCAACGAATCGGGTGAAGTGGTGGGAGGCGTGGCGATCATCGAGGACTTCACCGAGCGCAAGCTGGCCGAGGAGACCATCCACCGCCAGGCCTACTTCGATCCGCTCACGGAGCTGCCCAATCGCCGCCTGCTGATCGAGACGCTGGCTTCCACCATTCGCGACCGGCGCGATGACGGCCGCGTCGGCATGGTGCTGTTCCTCGACCTGGACCGCTTCAAGATTATCAACGACACCCTGGGTCACGCGGTGGGCGACGAGCTGCTGCGTCAGGTCAGCAAGCGGCTGTTGCTCAGCGTCGACAAGGATGCCATGGCGGCGCGGCTCAGCGGCGACGAATTCGTGGTGCTGATGCCAGCCTTGAGTACCGACCGGGAGCTGGAGCTGAAGCGGGCCGAGCACCGGGCCGAACGCCTGCTGACGATCCTGCGTCGCACCTACGACCTGGGCGGGCAGCGCATCAGCGTGACCCCCAGTATTGGCTACACTCTCTTTCCCCTGGGCGACGAGGATGTCGGCGACGTGCTGCGCCATGCCGACACCGCCATGTACCAGGCCAAGCTCAAGGGGCGCGCGCAGATCTGCGGCTACGAACCTTCGATGCAGACCCAGCTCAGCTGGCGTCTGGAGATGGAACAGGCGCTGCGACGAGCGCTGGTGGAGGATCATTTGAGCATCGCCTTCCAGCCCCAGCTCGACGAGCACGAGCGGGTCATCGGCGGCGAGGCACTGATGCGCTGGAAGCACCCCCGACATGGCTGGATTTCACCCGAGGTGTTCATCGCCATCGCCGAGGAGAGCGATCTCATCGTCGAGCTGGAAACCTGGATGCTGGATCGTTGCTGCGAGCTATTGGCTCGCCTGCCGGGGGAAGTGCTGCCGCGCTTGTCGGTCAACATCAGCGTGCGTCACTTCAGCCAGCCCGGCTTCGTCGAGGGGCTCACCTGGGTGATGGCCACCCATGGCATCGACCCGGCGCGGCTGGTGGTGGAGCTGACCGAGAGCATCATGATCGACGGCCTGCAGGACGCCGTCGAGCGCATGCAGGCGCTCAAGCGGCTGGGGGTCAAGCTGGCGCTGGACGACTTCGGCACCGGGTTCTCGTCGCTGGCCTACCTGAAGTCGCTGCCGTTGGACGAGCTCAAGATCGACCGCAGCTTCGTCAGCAACCTCGACACCGACGGCAACGATGCCGCCATCGTGGAAACGGTGCTGGCCATGGCCCAGCACCTGGGCATCGACGTGGTGGCGGAAGGGGTCGAGAATCGCGCCCAACAGGAGTACCTGCTGGCCCGGGGCTGCCGTCTGTTCCAGGGCTACCATTTCCACCGTCCCATGAGCGTCGAGGCGTTCGAGGCGCTGCTGAGCGGTGACGAGGTCGAGGCAGGCCAGGGCTAGTGCGGCCGGTTCAGCCGAGCGCGCCGCTGGCCCACAGCCACAGCGCGATCAGGGCGAAGTGGCCCGGGTACCAGGTCAGCCACAGCCGGCGGGGCATGGCCAGGGGCACGCCGGGTGTCGTGCGATGGGCGCCGGCGGCTAGCCACAGCACGGCGAGACAGGTGGCCACGGTGAACGACTTGGCCATGTCGGAGCTGTTCATCAGGCCCGCCACGATCAGTACGGGGGCCGCTAGGGAGACGGCCAGCAGACGCTCGCCCAGGCTCTCGCCGGCCGCGTGCAGGTGGTGCATGGCGAGCATGAACAGCGGCACCAGCAGCAAACCGCGGTGGCCGTATTCGACCCAGCCGCCGAGCAGGTACCAGATGGCCAGGGTGGCGGCGATGGCTGCCCCCAACCAGGCGCTGCCGAGGCTGCCGCTGCGGTGGCGTGCGAGCAGCTGGCGTAGCCAGGCGCCCCAGGCCAGCCCCAGCGCCAAGGTAAAGCAGACATTGAGAATGAAGGCGTCGGAGGCCCGTGGCATCATCATGTACGGCAGCTGCGCGGCGATGCCGATGATCAGAATGCGGCGTGCGTAGCGCAGCGGATTGTGGGTATTGAACAGGCCATGCCAGGCGACCATGGCGGCGAACAGCGGGAAGGCGATACGGCCGATGGAGGAGCCGGCCCAGCCGAGTTCCCAGGCGCTGGGGAAGACGTAGCGGGTCAGGTGGTCGACGGTCATGGTGGCGAGAGCCAGCCACTGCCCCCAGCCCGTCCAGGTGGAAACGGGGCGATCCGGCGCCGTGCCTGATGCGGCCTGTGCGGTCATCCTGACCTCCTTGTCGGCAATGAAACTCTCATTATAACAACACCCTGTGACCGAGTCGCACCGGTAGAGTTCCACCGGAAACAGGGCCAGTGCACGGAGAATCACGGCAATGCGCAGCGGCTTCGGTTTCGATCTTCGCAGCATGGAGATCTTCGTCGAGACCCTGGAGCAGGGCAGCCAGAGTGCGGCGGCCCGACGGCTCGGGCTCAAGCAGTCTTCGGTGTCGCAGAGCCTGGCCAACCTGGAGGAGAGCATGGGCGTGTCGCTGTTCAAGCGGCACTCCCGGCCCCTCGAACCGACCAGCGCCGGACGCTTCTTCTACGACCGGGCCAAGCGCCTGCTAGACGAGGCCCGCAGCACGCGGCGCGAGCTGATCAGTGGCGGCTTCGGCCAGCTGCATCAGGTGCGTCTGGCGCTGGTCGATTCGCTGGCCACGGCCGTGGGCCAGCCCCTGATCGAGCTGATCCGGCGCTACACCCGCGACTATACCCTGACCACGGGACTGTCGCACATGCACGGCCACTCCCTGCTCACGCGTCACGTGGATATCATCATTTCCGATGACCGCCTGGAGAACTACGACGGCCTGGAGCGCCACGCCCTGCTGCGCGAGCCCTTCGTGCTGGTGGTGCCGCTCAGTTGGAACGGTCCGCTGGACAACCTACGCTGGCTGGCCCGCCACCTGGATTTCGTGCGCTACACGCCGCAGTCGCTGATCGGTCAGGCCATCGAGCGTCATCTGCGCCTGAACCAGCTCGAACTGCCGGCCCGGCTGCATCTCGACAACACCTTCGCCGTGCTGCGCCTGGTCAGCGCCGGCGCCGGCTGGACCATCACCACGCCGCTATGCCTCTATCAGGCCGGCCTGGACAGCCTGCAGGTCACCGTGGCACCCCTGCCGCTGGCAGCGCTGACCCGGGAGCTGACCCTGGTGGCGCGGCGCGACGAGCTGGGCGAGCTGCCGGCGCTGCTGGCCCGCGACAGCCGTCGACTGCTGGAGCAGCGCTTTCGAGCCCAGTTGGAGCGGGTGCTGCCCTGGCTGGCGGCCGAGGTGTCCGTCCAGCCCTGAGGCGTCCCTGGGTTTTCTCACCCTCTAGCTGCGCTTTTCCGTCACTCTCTTGCGCCGAGCGAGTGCATCGGGCGTCACGCTCGCCGCCTGACGGGGCACTATCGATTTTACCCATAGTACCGGCGTCCCGATTGCCGATGCTCTTTGCTCCTTTGCCTTACATGCACAAAGACTGCATCGACACGGGATGAAACCAGGATCGGTGCCGGACGATGCCAAGAACAATAATGCTCTACGTGCGCTGGGTGGATGCGTTCAACCGGGTGGTGGGACGCATCGTCATGTTCATGATCTTCGTGATGATCGGCGTGCTGCTCTACGCCTCGGTGGCACGCACCGCCTTCAACAGCCCGTTGATCTGGAGCATCGAGGTCTCGCAGTTCCTGATGTCCTCCTACTACCTGCTGGGCGGCGCCTACGCCATGCAGATGGGCGCCCACGTGCGCATGGATCTGTTCTACTCGCGCTGGTCCGACCGCACCCGTGCCTGGGTCGATGCCCTCACCATCCTGCTGCTGATCGTGTTTCTCGCCGCGCTGCTGTTCGGCGGTATCTCCAGTACCGAATACGCCCTGCGCTACGGCGAAAAGAGCTATAGCGCCTGGGCCCCGCGGCTGGCGCCGATCAAGATCGTGATGACCTTCGGCGTGTTCCTCATGCTGCTGCAGAGCTTCTCGACTCTGTTCAAGGATATCGCCCGTGCACGCGGCGTCCCCCTGGAGCGAACGCATGGTGCCGTGGATAAGGGGGCGGGCGAATGAGCTACCAGATGATCGCCCTGCTGATGTTCTCCACCATGATGTTGCTGCTGCTCACCGGGCAGCGGGTGTTCGGCGTGATCGGTTTCGTCGGCGCCACCGCGGCGCTGTTGCTGTGGGGCCAGGGTGGGGTGGAGATGCCGTTCAGCGCCGCCATTCAGCTGATGAACTGGTATCCGTTGCTGACCCTGCCGCTGTTCATCTACATGGGCTACATGCTCTCCGAATCGGGTATCGCCGGCGAACTCTACGAGATGTTCCACGTCTGGATGGGCTCGCTCAAGGGCGGCCTGGCGGTGGGTACCATCGGCCTGATGGTGGTGGTCTCGGCGATGAACGGGCTGAGCGTGGCGGGCATGGCCATCGGCGCCACCATCGCGCTGCCGGAGCTGCTGCGCCGCGGCTACGACAAGGTGATGGTCACCGGGGTGATCCAGGCCGGCAGCTCGCTCGGCATCCTGGTGCCGCCCAGCGTGGTGCTGGTGCTCTACGGCATGATCGCGCGCCAGCCGGTCAGCCAGCTGTGGCTGGCCGGGGCCATCCCAGGACTGATCCTGGCCGGCCTGTTCGTGCTCTATATCGTCATTCGCTGCCGCCTGCAGCCGCACCTCGGCCCGGCACTGCCCGCCGAGGAGCGCCAGATGAGCCTGGGCGAAAAGCTCAAGCTGCTACGCGCCGGCCTGCTGCCGCTGATGATCTTCTTCTTCATGACCGGGCTGTTCCTGATGGGGGTGACCAGCCTGGTGGAGAGCTCAGCGGTAGGAGCCCTGGCCGCGACCCTGGCGGCACTGTTCAAGCGACGTCTGACCTGGAAGGTGATCGAGAGCACCGTGCACAAGACGCTCGGCATCAGCTGCATGTTCATGTGGATCATCCTCGCCGCGCTGTGCTTCGGCGCGGTGTTCGACGGCCTCGGCGCGGTGCGCGCCATCGAGAACGTGTTCCTCGACCGCATCGGCATGAGCCCGTGGCAGATACTCGTGATGATGCAGCTCTCCTACATCCTGCTCGGCATGTTCCTCGACGATACCGCCATGCTGGTGATCGTGGCACCCCTCTACGTGCCGCTGGTGATCAGCCTGGGCTTCGACCCGATCTGGTACGGCGTGCTCTACACCATCACCGTGCAGATCGCCTACATGACCCCGCCGTTCGGCTACAACCTGTTCCTCATGCGCGCCATGGCGCCGCCGGAGGTGTCGCTGGGCGATATCTACCGCAGCGTCTGGCCCTTCGTCGGCATCATGCTGATCGGGCTGGCGCTGATCACCATCTTCCCGCAGCTGGCGCTGTGGCTGCCGCATCTTTATCGCGGCTACTGACCCAGGAGGTGACCCCGGTACGACCCACGAGCAGCGAGTTTCTTCCGACAACAAGCAAAAGAAGCAGGAGAAGAGAGATGACCAACCGTCGCGATTTCCTCAAGAAGGCGGGCCTGGCCACCGCCGCCACCGTGGGGGCCACGACCCTTGCGGCGCCCTACGTGCATGCCCAGCGCCGACCGATCCGCTGGCGCCTGCAGACCTACGCCGGGCCGGCGCTGGCCGCCCACGTCATCAAGCCCTCCATCGACGCCTTCAACAAGGCCGCCAACGGCGAGATGGAGATCGAGCTCTACTACGCCGACCAGCTGGTACCCACCGGCGAGCTGTTCCGCGCCATGCAGCGCGGCACCATCGACGCCGTGCAGAGCGACGACGACTCCATCAACGCCCCGGTGGACGTCTCGGTGTTCGGCGGCTACTTCCCCTTCGCCTCGCGCTACAGCCTGGACGTGCCGGCGCTGTTCCACCACTACGGGCTCAAGGAGATCTGGGAGGAGGCCTACGGCGAGATCGATGGCGTCACCTGGCTGGGCTCCGGCGCCTGGGACCCGTGCAACTTCGTCACCCGCGACCCGATCAGAAGCCTCGAGGACCTGCGTGGCAAGCGCGTGTTCACCTTCCCCACCGCGGGGCGCTTCCTCAGCCGCTTCG
The DNA here is from genome assembly GCA_011742915.1 of Billgrantia desiderata. Taxonomy (GTDB): domain Bacteria; phylum Pseudomonadota; class Gammaproteobacteria; order Pseudomonadales; family Halomonadaceae; genus Halomonas; species Halomonas desiderata. The sequence goes on from JAAQTN010000054.1 coordinate 7,839, forward strand.
GCGTGGTGCCGGTGACCCTGCCGTGGGAGGACATCGAGGTCGCCATGCAGACCCGCGAACTCGACGGCATCGCCTGGGCCGGCATCACCGAGGCCTACACCGTGGGCTGGGCCGACGTCAGCAACTACTACCTGACCAACAACATCTCCGGTGCCTGGGCCGGCTCCTACTTCGCCAACACCGACCGCTGGAACGAGGTGCCCGAGCATCTGCAGACCCTGTTCAAGCTGTGCATGGACAGCTCCCACTATTATCGCCAGCACTGGTACTGGTGGGGCGAGGCCCACTACCGCACCACCGGCGGCAAGCTGGAGCTGACCTCAATCCCCGAGTCGGAGTGGCAGCAGTTGGAGGACGAGGCGCTGGCCTTCTGGGACGAGATCGCCGCCGAGAGCGAGCGCAGCGCCCGGGTGGTGCAGATCCTCAAGGACTATCGTCAGACCATGCAGCAGGCGGGCCCGCCTTACCGCTATGGTTGAGGGTAAGGGGCGGGCGCCCTGGTGCCCGCCCCGCCTTGGAGCAACGAACGACAATGACAAGCGGGTCGAGGAAGCCAAGATGAGCCGACTCCAGGCAAGAGACGTAAGAAACGCCGACGACGCCCGGCGTATCGTCGAGCAGCGCGGGCTGAGCCACGTCAAGGTGGGCATGTTCGACATCGACGGCGTGATGGTCGGCAAGTACATGCGCCGCGACAAGTTCTTCCATGCCCTGAGCGAGGGCTTCGCCTTCTGCGACGTGGTGCTGGGCTGGGACAGCAAGGACGAACTCTACGACAACGTGACGTACACCGGCTGGCATACCGGCTATCCGGATGCCGCGCTGCGGCTGATTCCGGAGAGCTGCCGCGAGCTGCCCTGCGAGGGCGACATGCTGCTGTTCCTGGCCGAGTTCACCGGCCCGGCCGGGGAGATCTGCCCGCGCGGGCTGCTGCGCCGCGTGCTGACCAAGGCCGAGGCCATGGGCTTCACCGCCTGCGGGGCGCTGGAGTACGAGTTCTTCCTGTTCCAGGAAACTCCCGAGTCGGTACGCGAGAAGGGTTTTCGCAACCTCAAGCCCTTCACGCCGGACATGATGGGCTATTCGATGCTGCGAAGCTCGGTGCACGGCGAGCTCTACCACGAGCTGCTGGGCATGGCCGAGGCGATGGACTTTCCCATCGAGGGGCTGCACACCGAGACCGGCCCCGGCGTGCTGGAGGCGGCGATCCGCGTCGATGAGGCGCTGGCCGCCGGCGACAAGGGCGCGCTGTTCAAGACCTTCACCAAGGTGTGGGCACAGCGCCGCGGGTTGATGGCCACCTTCATGGCCAAGTGGTCGCCGGACTACCCCGGCCAGAGCGGTCATATCCACCTCTCGCTGAATCGTGCCGACAGCGGCGAGTCGGCCTTCTTCGATGCCGACCAACCCCACGGCATGAGCGACATCCAGCGCCACTTCGTCGCCGGCCAGCAGCAGCTGATGCCGGAATTCCTGGCCATGTTCGCCCCCACGGTGAACAGCTACACCCGCCTGATTCCCGGCTTCTGGGCGCCCACCGACGCCACCTGGGGGGTGGAGAACCGCACCACCGCGCTGCGGGTGATTCCCGGCAGCGCCAAGTCCCAGCGGGTCGAGTACCGCCTGGGCAGCGCCGACGCCAACCCCTACCTGGCGCTGGCCGCAGCGATCGGCTCGGGTCTGTACGGTATCGAGCACCGCCTCGAGCCCGACGAAATGGTGACCGGCAACTCCTACGAGCTGGCTCACCCCGAGCACCAGGCACTGGCACGCACGCTGTGGGAGGCCGCCCAGCGCTTGAAAGCTTCCGACGCGGCGCGCAGCCTGTTCGGCGACGCCTTCGTCGAGCACTTCGCGGCCACGCGTGAATGGGAGGAGCGCCAGTTCCGCAGGCACATTACCGATTGGGAGTTAGATCGCTATTTCGAAATCATATGAGGTTGGGCCGGCTGCACGACGCCAGCACTGCGTTGGAGCGCCTCGAAATCTGCTCATTGGCTACAGCCAACTCCGCGATTTCTCGTTGCTCCGCCTTGTTCTGACGCCGTTCGCTCGGCCCCGAAAGGTTGGTCTCACCTTGTTTCTTTTGAGGCATTGAATTAGCAGGAGAACGCCAAGTGGCCATACAGAAGACGATTTCTCCGGTCGACGGTTCGGTCTACGTCGAGCGGGAGCTGGCCGACCCGGCCCAGGTCGAGGCGACGCTGGAAAGGGCGGTGGCGGCGCAGCGCAAGTGGCGCGAGACGAGCCTCGCCGAGCGCGTGCGGCTGTGTTCGAGGATGGTCGATGCCTTCGTCGCCCGGCGCGACGAGCTGGCGCTGGAGCTGACCTGGCAGATGGGTCGGCCGATCGCCGTGGCCGGCGGCGAGATTGGCGGCTTCGAGGATCGCGCGCGCACCATGATCGCCATGGCCGAGGCGGCCCTGGCGCCGATCCGCCTGGCCGACAAGCCGGGCTTCACTCGCTACATCACCCGCGAGCCGCTGGGGGTGTCGTTCATCGTCGCGCCCTGGAATTTCCCCTTCATGACCGCGGTGAACGCCGTGGTGCCGGCGATCATGGCCGGCAATGCAGTGATCCTCAAGCATTCCGCCCAGACCCCGCTGTGCGCCGAGCGCTTCCAGCAGGCCTTCGACGAGGCGGGGCTGCCGACGGGCGTGTTCCAGCACCTGCACCTCGCCCATGACGCCGCGGAAGCCGTGATTCGCGATGCCCGCATCGCCCACGTCTCCTTCACCGGCTCGGTGGCCGGCGGGGCAATGGTCGAGCGCAACGCCGCCGGGCGCTTCATTGCCACCGGCCTGGAGCTGGGCGGCAAGGACCCGGCCTACATCCGTGCCGACGTCAATCTGGATGAGGCGGTGCCCGGGGTGATGGATGGCGCCTTCTTCAACTCGGGCCAGAGCTGCTGCGGCATCGAGCGCATCTATGTGCATGAGTCGATCTTCGACGACTTCGTCGAGCGTGCGGTGGCCTGGGTGCGCCAGCTCAAGCTCGGCAACCCCACCGATCCCGCGACCACCCTGGGGCCGCTGGTGCGTCCGTCGGCGGCGGACTTCGTGCGCGGCCAGATCGAGGAAGCGGTGGCTGCCGGCGCCAGGGCCTGGATCGACCCCGGCGACTATCCGTTGTCGCGACCGGGCAGCGCCTACCTGGCGCCGCAGGTGCTGACCGAGGTCGATCACTCGATGCGGGTGATGCACGAGGAGAGCTTCGGCCCGGTGGTCGGCATCATGCCGGTGGCGGACGACGACGCGGCGGTGCGGCTGATGAACGACAGCGACTTCGGCCTCACCGCGGCGGTCTATACCCGCGACCTGGCGGCAGGCGAGGCCATCGCCCATCGCCTGGAGGCCGGCACCGTGTTCACCAATCGCTGCGACTACCTCGACCCGGAGCTGGCCTGGACCGGCGTCAAGCAGTCGGGACGCGGCTGTTCGCTGTCTCGCGTCGGCTACGAGACGCTGACCCGACCCAAGTCGTTCCACCTCAAACACGCCTGAGCCGGCCCAGGAGAACGCCATGAGCCACGATATCGATCACTTCACCATGGGCTGGAACTACCCCTCGAACATTCTCACCGGGGCCGGGCGCATTCGCGATCTGCCAGCGGCGTGCAAGGCGCTGGGCATGGGTGCGCCGCTGCTGGTCACCGACCCCGGCCTGGCGGCGCTGCCGATGGTGCAGGCCTGTGTGCAGGCGTGCCAGGATGCCGGCCTGCGCACCGCCGTATTCAGCCAGATCAAGGGCAACCCCACCGGGCGCAACGTGCTCGACGGCATCGCCGCCTTCCGCGGCGGCAGCCACGACGGCGTGATTGCCTTCGGCGGCGGCTCGGGGCTCGATGCCGCCAAGGCGGTGGCGCTGATGGCCAATCAGCGCGAGGGGCTGTCGCTGTGGTCGCTGGAAGACATCGGCGACAACTGGAAGAACGCCGACGCCCGGGCCATAGCTCCCATCGTCGCCGTGCCCACCACCGCCGGCACCGGCTCCGAGGTGGGGCGCGCCTCGGTGATCACAGACGAGGCGGAGCACGTCAAGCGCATCATCTTCCACCCCGGCATGGTGCCGGCCACGGTGATCCTCGACCCCGAGCTCACCGTGGGGCTGCCGCCGGCGGTAACCGCCGCCACCGGCATGGATGCGCTGTCGCACTGCATGGAGGCGTGGTGCTCGCCGCTCTACCACCCCATGGCCGAGGGTATCGCGGTGGAGGGCATGCGTCGTATCGACCTCTACCTGCAGCGCGCCTACAGCGACGGCGCGGACCTCGAAGCGCGCATGAACATGCTGGTCGCCTCGAGCATGGGCGCCACCGCCTTCCAGCGCGGCCTGGGCGCCATGCACGCCCTGGCGCATCCTCTCGGGGCGCTCTACGACGCTCACCATGGCACCTTGAACGCGGTGCTGATGCCCTACGTGCTGCGCGCCAACGAGCGTGCCATCGGCGAGCCCATGGTGCGCCTGGGGCGCTATCTCAACCTGGATCAGCCGGGTACGGCGGCGGTGATCGAGTGGGTGCTCGGCCTGCGCGAGCGGCTCGGCATTCCGCACACCCTGGCCGAACTCGGCATCGACACCCGTCAGGCCGACAAGGTCGGGCGCATGGCGGTGGCAGACCCCTCGTCGGGTACCAACCCGGTCGCCTTCGATGCCGACGAGTATCGCGGCATCTTCGTTGCCGCCGTGGAGGGTCGCCTGTAGGCTGCGTCCTGAACGCCTGCGGGCGAAGCCCAGGAGATTCGTCTGGCAGTGCGCGGCCGCAGGCCGGGCCGCCAGGGACGGTGACATGACAGGAGAGTGATCGATGCGTATCGGGCTACTGCAGTGCGATGACGTGGCGCCGGAGCTGCGCGAGGCCCACGGCAACTATCCGAAGATGTTCGCGGCCCTGTTCCAACGGGTCGACCCGACGCTCGAATTTCGCGTCTGGCGCTGCCTGGACGGCGAGATCCCCGACGACATCGACGCCGTCGATGCCTGGATGACCACCGGTTCCAAGCATGGCGTCAACGACGGGCTGGCCTGGGTCGACCAGCTGTGCGACTTCGTGCGCGAGCTGTGGCGGGCCGGCAAGCCGCTGGTGGGCATCTGCTTCGGTCATCAGCTGATGGCCAAGGCGCTGGGCGGCGAGGTGGTCAAGAGCGAGCGCGGTTGGGGCGTGGGCATGTCGTTCAACCGTGTCACGGCACGGGCGGCATGGATGGAGCCGTGGCAGCCGGGCATCGATCTGCTGGTCAGCCACCAGGACCAGGTCGAGGTCCTGCCCCCCGAGGCCACCATCGTGGGCGGCAGCGACTTCTGCCCCCACTACCTGATGCAGATCGGCGAGCATTTCCTCGGCGTGCAGGGTCACCCCGAGTTTACCAAGGCCTACTCCCGCGACCTGATGGCGCTGCGTCGGGAACTGGTGGGCGACGAGCGGGTGAGCGAGGGAGAAACGTCATTGGCCGCCCCGGTCGACGACACCCTGATGGCGCGCTGGATTCTCAATTTTTTGCGGCGTGCGATAGCGGCACGCGATTGAGCTCGAGACCCCGATTCAGCGGAAGCGACCGGCGCCGCAGGCGGCCAGCCAGCCGGGCGCTTCGCCCGCCAGGCTCTCGGCCAGCAGGCGTCCGGTGGTGGCGGCCAGGGTCAACCCCAGGTGCCCGTGGCCGAAGGCATAGCTCACGCCGGGCAGGGCCGATGCAGAGCCGATCACCGGCAGTGAGTCGGGCAGCGAAGGACGCAGGCCGAGCCAGGTGTGGCTCGGCTCGCCGAGCGGGCCGAACAGGCTCTCGGCGTGACGGCGGATGTAGTCGAGCCGCCGGGGATTGGCCGGGTCGTCGTTGTGACCCAGCTCCACGGTGCCGGCGATACGCAGGCGACCCTGCATCGGCGTGAAGTAGAAGGCGTACTCCCCGGGGCTGCAGGGGCGGCTGACCAGCTCGCTGGCGGCGGGAAACTCCAGGTGATAGCCGCGCTCGGAGATCAGCGGAATGCGGTCGCCGCAGGCCAGCGCCAGCGGTCGCGACCAAGCGCCCGCGGCGATCAGCACCTTTTCAGCTTGCCAGGCCCCCTGGTCGGTAGCGATACGCACGCCGCCCTTGTTGCGGGCAAGCCCCTGGACCCTGGCAGGCACCAGCGCGGCGCCGCGGCCTTGCACGCGCTCGGCCAGCCGCCGGGCCAGGGTCAGCGGGTCGCTGACGTGGCAGGCCTCGGGAAACAGGATGCCGCCCCGGGCCAGGCCTTCGAGGGCCGGTTCCAGCTCCGCCAGTGCCTTGGCGTCGAGGCGTTGCTGATTGACGCCGAAGCGCTCGCGCTCGGCGAGCTCGGCCTGGGCCTCGCGCCAGCCCCTGGCGCTGAGATAGAAGCACAGGCTGCCGCGCTGTTGCACGAGGCTGCCGCTCTCTTCCAGGTCATCGAGGATGTGGCGCCAGTCGTCGACCGCCGGTGACAGCAATTCGCTCAGAGTCTGGGTCGCCTGGGCGGCACTGCGACGATTGGCGCGCCGCATGAAGCGCCACAGCCACGGAGCGAGCCCGGGCAGGTGCTGCCAGCGCAGGTGGAAGGGCGAGTGCGGCGACAGCAGCAGCCCCGGCGCCTGCCGCCAGATGGCGGGCTGGGCCAGGGGCTCGATGGCGTAGTTGGCCAGCACGCCGGCGTTGCCCGAGGAGGCGGCAGAGCCCGGCGGCTCGGGGTCCATCAGCGTGACATCGAAGCCCCTTTGCTGCAGATGCCAGGCGCAGGCCAGGCCGACGATACCGGCGCCGACGACCAGCACCTCGGCGTGTTGCGACGACTCCCTCATGGCAGCCCTTATTGCCCCGTGTTTCCTGCGAAGGTCTTATCATGCCCGAGATCGCGCCGCGGCTTTTCAACGCCTGTCCGCCTGCCATGGCGCAGCAGGCGCAGGCCGTTGGCCACCACGATCAGGCTGGCGCCCATGTCGGCGAACACCGCCATCCACAGGGTGGCGTGGCCGGTGAAGGCGAGCGCCATGAACACCGCCTTGAGGCCAAGGGCGATGGCGATGTTCTGCATCAGCACCCGGCGCGTACCACGCGAGAGGCGCAGGAAATCGGCCAGGCGGCGCGGGTCGTCGTCCATCAGCGCTACGTCGGCGGTCTCGATGGCGGCGTCGCTGCCCAGCGCGCCCATGGCGAAGCCGATGTCGGCACGCGCCAGCGCCGGGGCGTCGTTGATGCCGTCGCCCACCATGCCCACCGGCCCCAGCTCAGCACGCGCCTCGATCATCGCCAGCTTGTCCTCCGGCAGCAGGGCACCGTGGGCCTCGTCGATGCCGGCCTGGGCCGCCACCGCGGCCACGCTGGCCGGGGTATCGCCGCTGAGCATCAGAGTGGTCACGCCCAGCCGGTGCAGCGCCTCGATGGCCTCGCGGCTCTCTTCGCGCAGCGGGTCGCCGACGGCGAACAGCGCCAGCGGACGCGATTCTTCCCCCAGGATCACCAGCGTTTCGCCGCGCGCCTCGTGCTCGGCCAGGTGGGCGTCGAGGGTCGCGTCCAACGGCGCGAACTGCTGCATCAGCCGCCGGTTGCCGAGCCACAGCGTGCGACCGGCATGACTTGCCACCACGCCGCGGCCGGGCAGCTCGCGCACCTCGCTCACTTCCAGTGGGTCGACGCCATTGGCCTCGGCAGCGCGCGCCAGCGCTGCCGACACCGGGTGCGACGAGCGCCCGGCGAGCCCCGCCGCCAGGGCGCGCAGGCGCTCGCGGCCGGCCGCGTCCAGCGTGCTGTCGAGGGGATGCCAGGTCCGCTGCGAGGGGCGCCCCTGGGTCAGGGTGCCGGTCTTGTCGAAGGCGAGGGTGACCAGGCGGTGGCCCTGTTCGAGCACGTTGCCGCCCTTGATCAGAATGCCCGCCCTGGCGGCGGCGGCCAGCCCGCTTACCACGGTGACCGGGGTGGAGATCACCAGCGCGCAGGGGCAGGCGATTACCAGCAGCACCAAGGCGCGGTAGATGCCCTCCAGCCAGCTGACGCCGAACAGCCATGGCCAGGTGAGCCCTACCAGCAGGGCGATGCCGAATACCGCCGGCGTGTAGACGGCGGCGAAGCGGTCGATGAAGCGCTGGGTGGGCGCGCGACTGGCCTGGGCCTGTTCCACGGTATGGATGATGCGTGCCAGGGTGGTGTCGCTTGCCGCCCGGGTGGTGCGGTAGAGGAATTCGCTGCCCTGGTTGACGCTGCCGGCGAACACGGCCGCGCCGGGTGCCTTGTCCACCGGCAGGCTCTCGCCGGTGATGGGCGATTCGTCCAGCGCCGGATGGCCCTCGGCCACGCTGCCGTCCAGCGCCAGGCGCTCGCCCGGCCGCACCCGCACCAGGCTGCCGATGGCGACTTCGCTGGCCGGCATGCTGCGAAAGGCGCCATCGGCCTGGTGCACGCTGGCGCTTTCCGGCGCCAGCGAGAGCAGCTCGCGGATGGCGTTGCGCGCGCGACCCAGCGAACGCGCCTCGATGCGCTCGGCCAGGGTGAACAGCACCAGCACCATGGCCGCCTCGGCCCACTGGCCGATCAGCAGTGCGCCGGTTACCGCCACGCTCATCAGCGCATTGATGTTCAGCGTGCGGTGGCGCAGGGCGATGAAGCCCTTCTTCCAGGTCGGCAGGCCGACCAGGGCGATGGCCGTCAGCGCCAGCGCGGCGGCCAGCCACGGCTCGGCCAGTGCCAGCCAGTCGCTGGCTTCGGCGGCCAGTGCCAGCAGCGCGGCGGCGCCCAGCTTCCACCAGTTCTCCGTACTGCTCGCCGCGGGGGTACGCCGGGCCGGATCGTGGCGCCGTGCGCTCATGCCGGTGGAGGCGATGCGGCGCTCGATCGCCTCCTCCACCGCGTTGCGGTGGTGCACCGTCAGCACGCGGTTGACCAGATCGAAGTCGAGCCGCTCGATGCCCGGTGTGTCGCCCAGCGCCCGGCGCAGCAGCGCCTCTTCGGTGGGGCAGTCCATCGCCTCGATATGCAGGCGCAGCGACTGCGTGCCGGGCGGCAGCCGGTCGCGCTTCCGTGCGGCGGGCGCGGCAGGCGCGGTGCAGCTCGAGCAGCAGGTGCGTTCGGTCATGGTAAGTCTCCATGTCATGGGCTAATCTCATGACACACCCTATAGTTGCTACAGGGTCAAGCGATTGACGAGGCCCCACATGAAAATCGGTGAGCTGGCCACCCGCACCGGCTGCGCGGTGGAAACCATCCGCTACTACGAACGCGAGGGGCTGCTGCCCGAGCCTGCCCGCTCCAGCGGCAACTATCGCCTCTATGCGGAGCCCCATGCCGAGCGGCTGCGCTTCATCCGTCACTGCCGCACGCTGGACATGACGCTGGAGGAGATCCGTACCCTGCTCGATTATCACGACCGGCCGCGTCAGCCCTGCAACGCGGTGAACGGTTTGATCGACGAGCATCTGGCCCACGTCGAGGCGCGTATCGAGCAGCTTCAGGCATTGCGCCAGGCCCTCGTCACCCTGCGCTCGCGCTGCAACGGCGAGACCGACTCCAGCCACTGCGGTATTCTCCAGGAACTGGCCCAGCCGGTGGCGGAACGGCTCGTGGAGCCGCGGGAGCAAAGCCACGTGCCGGGCCCTCACAAGGGCCATTGAGTCAGCCTAGCCCCGCCGATACACCCGCCGGCCCAGGGCCCATACCTCGTCGATGGCCCATTCACCATCGCTCAGTACCATCAGATCGGCGTCACGGCCGGGCTCGAGGCGCCCCTTGGCAGTGAGCTTGAGGGCATCGGCGGCGTGGGTGCTGGCGACGCCGACGGCATGTTCCAGCGGGACGCCGTGCTTCTCGATGCACTCGCCGACGACCTCGAACAGGCTGGCGAGGCGGCCGGGTTCGAGCCCGACGAAGCGGCGTTCGGCGTCGAAGCGCGGCAGCGAGGCATTGGCATCGGAGGAGAGCGTGATGCGTGATGGCTCGACGCGGGCCTCCAGAGCGCGGGCCACGGCCTCGGCGGCGGGCACTTCGCCACCGGCCAGCAGCTCCGCGGTGGTGCTGGTGGTGAAGTCGACGCGGCCGCCCTCACGGGCGAAGCGCAGGCCGTCCTCGAACAGCGCCGGGGTGCGGTTGATGTGGGTGGGCAGGAACTGCGCGAGCGGAATGGCGCTGCCCCGGGCTGCCTCGCGTAGCGGCTCCAGATGAGTGGGGGCATCGCCGGTATGGATGAAGACGATGCCAGACTTGCCCGCCAGCATGCCGGCGGTACGGGCTTCGGAGGCCAGGCGCGCCAGCTCGAAGGCGGTGGGCTGTGAGCCGCGGTGATCGCTGATCGCCACTTCGCCCACGCCGATGAATTCAGGAATGAACAGAATGTCGCTGCCTACCGAGCCGGTCAGCGTTACCGGCGGCAACTGATAGGAGCCGGTGTAGCAGTAGGTGGTGAGACCGCCGGCGGCCAGCTCGCGGGCCTTGCCCAGCAGATTGGCCGGCGTGCGGGTCAGGGCGTCGGTGCCCAGCGCGCCGATCAGGGTGGTGACTCCCGAGGCCAGAGCGTCCTCGAGGGTCAGCTCGGCGGTGCGCGTACCGAAGCCGCCCTCGCCGCCGCCGCCGATGAAATGCACCAGCGGGTCGACCAGACCGGGAATGACCCGGCGCCCTTCCAGGTCGATCTCATCGATGGCGTGGCCGGCAGCGGGCAGGGGCTGGTCGGCCGGCACCACGGCGGCGATGCGGGTGTCGGCGATCAGCAGATGGCACAGCCCCAGGTGGCGTGGCGCATGCAGCTGGGCATTCTTCAGCAGGGTCAGCATTCCGGCTCCTCGTGAAGGCGAACGCCGGCTGCTGCCGGCGTTCGCGGAGAATGACGCTATGGGTTACAGCTTGATGTCGTAGTTGAAGTAGCGCTCCATGATCTCATCATAGGTGCCGTCTTCCTTGAGCGCGGCCAGCGCCTCGTTGAAGCGCTCGGCCAAGGCCTCGTCGCGCTGACGGAAGGCCACGCCCACGCCCTTGCCGAAGATGTGCTCGGGCTCCTTGATGAAGCCGCTGATGCGCTTGAAATGGCTGCCTGAGGTGTCGATACCCATGGTGTTTTCGGCCACCGGGTAGTCCATGAAGGTGAGGTCGAGACGGCCGGCGCGCATGTCGGTCACGACGTCGTCGGCGCTGGTGTAGCGACGGATCTCCACCAGGTCGCCGTAGAGCTCGCTGACGTAGTTGTCCTGCAGTGTGGCGCGTTGTACACCGACCACCAGCCCCGCGAGGCTGTCGCGGTCCTCGATGTCGATGTCGCGGTCACGCGTGGTGATCCAGGCGCTCGGGGTGGTGTAGTAGGGCTCGGAGAACAGCACGCGCTCGGCACGCTCCTCGGTGATCGCCATGGACGACATGATGGCATCGTAGTTGCGGGCCATGAGCCCGGGAATGATGCCGTCCCAATCCTGCTCCACCCAGGTGCAGGTGACCTCCAGGTACTCGCATACGGCGTTGCCCAGCTCGATCTCGAAGCCGGTCAGTTCACCGTCCGGCTGACGGTACATGAAGGGCTCGTAGGGAATGTCGACGCCGAGACGGATTTCGGAATAGTCGCGGGCCTGAGCGGTACCGGCGGTCAGGCCGGCCGCCAGAGTGGCAGCCAGAATCATGTTGAGAGCACGCATGAGACTTCCTCCTGGGAAGGTGTTGTTTTTCACGAGTTTCAATTGCCGAAGTCGGCAGGATCGTCGCGCTTCAGGCGCGACAAGGCACACGAGCGTTGCCGTTCAGGCAAGGACGTGTCGATGGCACGGGCGTGCCGATGCGACCGGGAAGGCCGCGGGAAGGGGCTTATTCGTCGAACCACTCGCTGAGGTAGAAGCTGTCGAAGAAACAGCAGTAGACCTCAGAGATGGTTTGTGGGAAGCGATCGATCATGGGACGGTGTCCGATGAGGCGTTGCGTGACTTGCAGTTCGACTTTCCGCAAAGGTGGTGCGCTTGTCAAGCCCACCCGGCCACAGGCCGGGTGGGCAGGATGCCGATTTACTCTTCGCCGAAATAGCGCTGGTAGATCTCGTCGTAGGTGCCGTCTTCCTTCAGCGTGGCCAGGGCCTCGTTGAAGCGCTGGGCCAGAGCCTCGTCACGCGGACGGAAGGCGATGCCGAAGCCTTCGCCGAAGTACTCTTCCGGCTCGGTGACCATCTCGCCGACCACCTCGAACTCACCGCTGTGATTGTCGAGCAGGGTGGCCTGGCCGACGATGAACTCCAGGAAGACGAGGTCCAGACGCTGGGCCTGAAGGTCGAGCACCATGTCGTCGGCGGTGGAGTAGCGGCTGACGTTGGCTACGCGGCCGTAGTTGTCGGTGACGTAGCTGTCGAAAGTGGTACCGCGCTGCACGCCGATGCTCTTGCCGGCCAGGGTCTCTTCGTTGATCTCTTCGACATCGCTGCCGGCCGGGGCGAACCAGGCACCCGGAATGGTGATGTAGGGATCGGAGAAGAGCAGGGTCTGGCGGCGCTCGTCGTTGATGGTCATCGAGGACATGATGGCGTCGTAGTTGCGCGCCAGCAGGCCGGGGATGATGCCGTCCCACTCCTGCTCGATCCACTCGCAGGTGATGCCCATCTCGGCACACAGGGCGTTGCCCAGGTCGATGTCGAAGCCGGTCAGCTCACCGTCCGGCGTGCGGTATTCCATCGGCTCGTAGGGAACGTCGACGCCGAAGCGCACGTGATCGTAGTCGCGGGCCTGGGCGGTACCGGCCGCGAGAGCCACGCCCAGCAGGGATACTGTCAGCAGTTTTTTCATGTTTCGTTTCCCTTTGTTTTCGTTCGGCACCGTTTCGGTGACGTCGCGCCTGAATTTAGCGCAGCCACGCCGGGGTCGAAAGCCCTGGCGCGAGCTTTTTCCAACGCCTGTTTGACGTTGTTCAATTGCCGCTCTGGGGCTTGAGGTGAGCCAGCAGCTTTTTCTCCAGGTAGCGGAAGAAGTAGAGAATGGCGAAGGTCAGGCAGAGGTAGATTGCCGCCGCGAACAGGAAGGCCTCGAACGGCGCATAGAAGCGCGCATAGACGAAGCGTGCCGCGCCGGTGATGTCCATCAGCGTGACCACGCTGGCGATGGCGCTGGCATGCAGCATGAAGATCACCTCGTTGCCGTAGGCCGGCAGGGCGCGGCGGAAGGCGCTGGGCAGCACGATGCGCCGCATCATCAGCCCCTGCGACATGCCGTAGGCCCTTGCCGCCTCGATCTCGCCGCGCGGTGTGGCCTTGATCGCCCCGCGGAATATCTCGGTGGTGTAAGCCGCCGTGTTGAGGGTGAAGGCGATCAGCGCCGGATAGAAGGCCTCGCGCAGGATCGGCCAGAGGAAGGTCTGCTGGATGCCGTCGAAGAACACCACGCCGTAGTAGATGATGTAGAGCTGGATCAGCAGCGGCGTGCCGCGGAACACGTAGGTGTAGACATAGATCGGCAGGCTGATCCAGCGACGCCCCGAGCTGCGCCCGATGGCCAGCGGTATCGCCAGCACCAGGCCGGCGACCAGCGACAGGAATACCAGTTGGGTGGTGAGCACCAGCCCGTCCCAGTAATAGCCGATGGTCTGCGGGGTGAAGATGCGGTTGCCGGCGAGCAGCTCGTTGAGCCAGGTCAATTCTGTCATCTCAGTGCCCTCCGAAGCCGACGTTGTAGCGCTTCTGCAGCCGGGCGAACATCCACTCCGACACGCTGGCGATCAGCAGGTAGACCACGGCCACGGGTATCAGGAAGGTGAACGGCTCGTGGGTGGCGCGCGACGCCTCGGCGGCCACGCGTACCATGTCCGAGAGCCCGATCACCGAAACCAGCGCGGTGGTCTTGAGCAATACCATCCAGTTGTTGGAGATGCCCGGCAGGGCATGGCGCATCATCTGCGGAAAGCGGATGCGCCGGAACACCAGCCAGGGGCTCATGCCGTAGGCCTTGCCGGCCTCGATCTGGCCGTGCTCCACGGCCATGAAGGCGCCGCGGAAGGTCTCGCCCATGTAGGCACCGAAGATGAAACCGATGGTGAGCACCCCGGCGGCGAAGGCGTTGAGGTTGATGTACCAGTCCACCCCGAACCGGTCGTAGATGGCATCGGTGGCGACGTTGAGCGCCATCTGGCCGCCGAAGAACAGCAGCAGCATCAGCACCAGGTCGGGCACGCCACGAATCACCGTGGTGTAGAGCGTGGCCACCTTGTGCAGCAGCCAGTTGCGCGACATCTTGGCGCTGGCCGTGAGCAGCCCCAGGATCAAGGCGAGAATCAGCGACAGCACGGCGAGCTGGAGGGTGACGCCGGCACCCTCCAGCAGTCGCGGCCCGTAGCCATGTAGATCGATCATGCGGGAACCCTCAATACTTCGGCGCCAGGAACTGCTTGAGCCGGGGTGAGGTGGGATTGACCAGTACCTCCTGGGGCGGGCCGGCTTCTTCGACGAGGCCCTGGTGCAGGTAGATGACCTGGCTGGAGACGTCGCGGGCGAAGCCCATCTCATGGGTCACCACCACCATCGTGCGGCCTTCCTCGGCCAGGTCGCGCATCACCTTGAGCACGTCGCCGACCAGCTCCGGGTCGAGCGCCGAGGTGGGCTCGTCGAACAGCATCACCTCGGGGTCCATGGCCAGTGCCCGGGCAATCGCTCCGCGCTGCTGCTGGCCGCCGGACATCTGCGCCGGATAGGCGTCGGCGCGTGCCGTGAGGCCGACCCGCTCGAGCAGGGCGCGGGCGTGTTCGATGGCCTCCTTTTTCGGCTTGCCGAGCACGTGGATCGGCGCTTCGATGACGTTCTCGAGCAGGGTCATGTGCGACCACAGATTGAAGCTCTGGAACACCATCGACAGCTTGGCGCGCATGCGCACGACCTGTTTCCAGTCGGCCGGCTCGCGACCGTGCTTGGTCTGCTTGAAGCGGATCTCCTCGCCATGGACGATCAGGTCGCCCTCGTCGGGCTGCTCCAGCAGGTTCATGCAGCGCAGGAAGGTGCTCTTGCCGGAGCCGGAGGCTCCGATCAGGGTGATGACGTCACCCTTGCGGGCCTCGAGCGAGAGGCCCTTGAGAACTTCGGTATCGCCGAAGCGCTTCTTGATGTTGCGCACTTCGAGCGGAATCGGGGTATCGGCCATGGGACGGGCTCCAGGTCGGGACAGGTCGCCTGTGGCGACGGGCCGGTTCAATCGGGCAGGCACGAAAAAGGGGCGATTCTAACAGGCCTGAGGGCTTTGGGCAGAGGGAGGCAAAGCCCGTGTCATGCGACGATGGTCGAGGAAGTGAGACAAGAAAAGCATCAAAAGGCTCCTGGTTATTGTTGTATCGCAAAAAATATTGCTGAAACGTCTGGTGCTCCGGGTCTTTTTCCCTGTCGCTAGCCGGGCGGCGTGACGGGGCGGGCCAGCAGGGCGGCGCGGGCACCGAGCTCCACCGCCGCGTTGGGAAAGACCACGCTCAGCGGTTCGTCCTGGACGGTGAAAGGGCCGGCGCTGGCGTCTTCGGCGAGCCGCGTGCCGGGAGCGAATTCAGTGAAGTTCGGCGTGTCGTCGGGGAAGCACAGGCGGAAGTCCTGTGATTGCCGCATCAGCTCGTGGGCGACGCGGAAGAACGCCATACGCGCCGGGTCGGCCCCTCGCGGCTCGCGCCCTTCCAGCAGGGCTTCGAGAAGACGTGTCATGGGGGCCAGGGCAGTCAGGTCGTTGTGGCCGAAGGGCAGGGCGCGCCCCAGCTCCAGGGTGAAGGCCTGGGCCTGATGGTAGTGCTTGGAATAGTGGGAAAACGTCCAACTGTGTCGATGCTGGTGCAGCACCGCCTGGATGCCGGCCTCGGCCAGCCAGCGCCACTGCTCGGGGCGGATCGGGGTGGCGGCGAAGGGTTCGACCACGAAGCGTGGGAAGCGGCTGTCGCGGATCGCCGTGTGCAGGTCGTAGTGCAGTCGCTCGCGGCCGGAATGACGGGCGTAGAAATCGTCCACGGCGCTCATCAGCTGTCGGGCGCGATCCGGCTCCATGCCGGTCTCGTCCAGGTCGCGACGAAACAGGCGATTGAGATTGGTGTTCACGTAGCGTTCGGCGCGACGGATGGCCTCGAGATTGCCCAGGATGATCAGCGCCGGAGCGCCCAGTGGCAGCAGGCCGGCTTCGATGCGGGCCAGGCAGTTGCCGAGCAGCTCGATGGGCGCCGTCTCGTTGCCGTGGATGCCCACCGAAAACACGCAGGCACGCGCCGTCGCGCGGCATTCGGTAGGCGTCAGCTCGAGAATGCCCGGGGCGTGAAGCCGGTAGCTACCGCCGCGCAGGCGACCGCTGGATGCGATGGGGCGGGTCTCTTCGAGGCTGAGTTCGATCCATTCCGACAACATGCTTCGTCCGGGGGCTGTGGGTCCTCGCTCACCTTCCTGCGGACAGGGCATTATCTCAAGCGCGGGCGTCGGGCTGGTGAAAGCCCGGGTGCGATATTGAAAACGACTCCTGCGTGCCGACCTTTGCCCAATGGGGGCGCGGGCGGGCAGCGACTAAGCTGCCTGAACCATTTTGACGGCGAGGAGCCCGCCATGCCAACTGCCCAGGGTAACGCTTCGCTCGGCCATGGTGGCCGTCTCGACGATCACTACGATGCGGCCAGCGCAAGCCAAGGCCACCCCCTGCAGGTACGCCTGCGCGAGGCTTTTCGGGCTGCTGGGCGGGACCCGGAGAGCCTGAGTGTCGACGACATCGCCGGCATCGACCAGCTGCATCTCGGTGGGCGCAGCGCCAGTCGCGTGCTGGCGGAGATGGGCAGGCTGACGGGGGGCGAGCGAGTGCTCGACGTCGGCTGCGGTACCGGCGGTGCCAGCCGTCTGCTGGCCGCCGAGTACGACTGCGATGTGATGGGCATCGATATCACTGCCGCCTTCGTCGAGGTGGCACGCTGGCTGAGCAGGGCGACCGGCCTGGCCGGGCGCACCCGCTTCGTGTGTGGCGATGCTGCCAGCGTGCCGCTGACGACAAGCAGCATCGAGGCGGTGTGGTGCCAGCATGCGCTGATGAACATGCCCCAGGTGCCGCGGGTGCTGGCCGAGTGGCGGCGCTTGCTCGTGCCCGGCGGTCGCGTGCTGCTGCACGAGGTGGTGGCCGGCGACAATCCCGAGCCGCTGGCGCTGCCCGTCCCCTGGGCGCGCACCCCAGCCAACAGCCATCTACGCTGCCGCGAGCAGCTAGAGCGTGCCCTGGCCCTGGCGGGCTTCGAGCCGCTCGCCGTCGAGGACGTGACGGAGGCCGCCCTGAGCTGGCGTGAGACCCGGGCAAAACGCGAAAGCGGCAGCCAGGAGGCGGCCCGGGCGCTGCCGGGGCCGGCGCTGATCTTCGGCGATGATTTTGCTCTGATGGGACGCAACCTGCGCGACAACCTGGCGACCGGAAAAGTCAAAGTGCTGGCCGGCGTCTGGCAGCGCACCGGTCGATGAAATCGAACCAGACGTGCTAAAAGCTTTGCTTTTCTTCACCGCCCCGCCTTCTACGCTGACGAGTGTCATCAGTGCTGATGTCGTCTTTTCTACAGGAGGTGAACGATGACCAAGGTGCTCGTGCTCTACCATTCGATGTATGGCCATATCCACACCATGGCCCAAGCCGTCGCCGAGGGAGCCAGGCAGGTCGATGGCGTGGAGGTCGACGTCAAGCGCGTACCCGAAACCATGGACCCTGAAACCTTTGCCAAGGCGGGCGGCAAGACCTTCGACACGCCGGAAGCCTCGCCCCAGGAGCTGGCCGATTACGATGCGGTGATCTTCGGTACCCCGACGCGCTTCGGCAATATGACCGGACAGATGCGCAACTTTCTCGATCAGACCGGTGGCCTGTGGGCCAAGGGGGCGCTGCGCGGCAAGGTGGGCAGCGTGTTCACCTCGACCGGCACCGGCGGCGGCAACGAAACCACCATCCTCACGTCCTGGACCACCCTGGCCCACCAGGGCATGCTGATCCTGCCGGTGGGCTACGGGCTCGAGTCGCAGTTCGACATCTCCAGCGTCCAGGGCGGCTCGCCCTACGGCGCCTCGACGCTGGCCGGGGCGGACGGTTCGCGTCAGCCCACCGAGCATGAGCTCGAGCTGGCCAGACTGCAGGGGCGCAGCGTTGCCCAGGTAGCGGCCAAGCTGGCCGCGTAAGATTGAGGCGGCCGAGCCGGTCGCATGAGAGCGACCGCTGATAGGCGACGTAAAGAAGGCGCGGCATGGGCCGCGCCTTTTTCATGTGCCGTTGGTGGCTATGCCGGGCGGTCGGATCAGTTCAGGTTCTGCTCGCCTTCGCCCAGATTGTCGTCACCGTCCAACTCCTCGAGGTTGTCCTGGTCGAAATCATCGACGGAGCGCTCACCGCTCTGCGATTGCAGGATTATCTCGCCTTCGGAGCGAATCTCCAGGTTGTCGATCGGGTAGGCCGCCTCGTCGCCGCCGAAGCCGAGGAAGCCGCCCTCGCTGACGATGACGTAGGTCTGGTCGGTCTGGGTATCGCGCACCACTCTCTCGACGTCACCCACTTCGTCGCCGTTCTGGGTGACGATGTCGCGGCCTTCGAGATCGCTTACCTGCATGTCCATCTGCTGCTGGCCGACCTGATCCTGTGCGGCCTGATCCTGGCCATCCTGGCCGTCATCGAACATGCCGTCCTGGTCGCGCTCTTCGTCGGTGGCCTCGTCGTCCTGCTGGCGGATCTCGGCGCTGGCGTCCTCGGCCTCCTCGACCTGAACGTCCGCTTCGCCCTCCTGCTCGACGGTCACATCCGGCTCGGCCTGATCGACTTCGACGTCGGGCTCGGGCTGCTCGATGGTCACGTCGGGCGATTGCTGCTCTACGGTGACTTCAGGCGGCTCCTGCTCGACCTCGATCTCGGCCGGCTCCTGGTCGACCTCGACGTCGGTCTCGCCCGGACTGGCCTCTACCTGGGTATCCCCATCCAGGCCGTTGTCATCATCGGCATCGTCGGCAATGCCAATCTCTTCTTCCTCGTCCTCGAACTCTTCGTTGTCGAACTCGTCATTCTCGAATTCGTTGTCGTCAGCGTATGGCTGCTGGCCCTGGCCATGTGGATCGAAGCCGGTCTCGCCCGGTTCGCCCGCCTGCTCTTCGTCGAACTGCTCCTGATTCTGGGCGTCCTCATCGGTCATCTGCTGCGGTTCGCCCAAATGATGCTGAGGATCCTCGTCCTGGACGTCCTGAGCAAGGACGCCGTGGCTGAGCCCGGTGCTCAGGGCGCCTACTGCAATGGCAATTGCTGTCCTTTTCATGCCCTTCCTCCTTTCGTTGCGCGTTGCCCTTTCGAGCTTGCACTCATCAGGCTAGACGAGGGATTGGCAACCAAGGCCAGGGCTTACCGGGAAGTAACGAAAACAAAGCGAGAAGTTACGCGGGAGGTTTTTCGTTGTGCGCCAGGCATGGCGCGTAGCACCGATAGGTGCTGTTCCCGAGGGTGGTGCCTCGGGATGACTCGGGGGT
>JAAQTN010000055.1 GCA_011742915.1 Billgrantia desiderata
ATTGAAATCGTTTTTTGGCCATCCGGATTTGGCTTATATCTCTGGGTAATGTTCGCTTACTTTATTTCGAATTAGTACTTCGGCGCCAGCAGATGAATTCGTATCGGCCGGCCTGCGGCCTGACACAGCGTGAACTGGAGATAATCGGCCTGCTCGGCACCGGCGCCACCAATGCGGAAATCGCCGAAAAACTGTTCGTCAGCGAGCATACGGTGAAGTCCCATCTCTACAATATTTTCAGGAAAATCAAGGTGCACAACCGGCTGCAGGCGATGAATTGGGCCCGGCGAAATCTGTTCAGCGTACCTCCCAGCTACAAGCGAGAAGCTCGGCATTGATCGATGCGCACCCAACAACTCCCTTTTGCTCGTATGAGTACTTTTTATGCAAAATCAGTGAGGGAAAAAGTGGGATAACTGGTTGGTCAACCAACGAAAATGCGCTGCTGGATCAACATTGCCAGAGTGTCCGTCGCATTCTCGGCAGTCGTATCGAGACGTAACAAATGCTGGCGCTCCTCGTCATGGAAATCCTCGAATAGACGGCGCTGATGTTGCAGCACCTCGAGGCTCGTCACCGGATCGACGCCTTGCCGATGAGCGCGCTTGATGATACGCGTTTCGAGGGTTTCGTCGTCTGCCTCGAAGCTGACGATGAGCACCGGCAGACCGCGCGCCTCGCCCTGCTGGCGCAACAGCTGTCGCTGCGCTCTTGTCAGGCAGGTCGCATCGATACAGGTGGGTATGCCGGCATTGAGCAGCAGGCCGGCAAGGCTGGCCAGACGCTGATAGGTACGCTCGGTGGACTCGGCGCTGAAGATATCCACACCCTCGTCGAACTCGACCGCCTGTGGATCGATTCCGAACAGCCGTCTGCGCTCGGCATCCGAGCACAGCCTGACGGCCCCCAGCCGCTCGACGATCTCGGCCATGAAACGGCTCTTGCCGCTGCCCGAGAACCCAACCCCGATGATCAACGGCGGAAAGCGGAAGTTGGATACCTGCTCGGCCAGGTCGAGATAGCGACGACACTCGGTCATGATCTCCGCCAGGCGGAATGCCGGCTCACGCCCCGACTCCGAACGCTGCAGCGCTCGCCGTGCCCCCGCCAGGCAACGGCACACCGCAAAGACCGAGATCAGCCGCATCAGGGAGTAATCGCCGGAGAGACGCAGATAGCGATCCAGGGCGTAGTGCGCCAGCCGCGTCTCGTCGCGGACATACAGCCCCACCAGCAGCGAGACCAGGTCGAATCCCGGATCGAGGCAACGACTGACCATGGGATCCGATGGCTCGAGATCGAGTGCGCTGGTCATGATGAGACGCTGCCGATCGCACAGCGGCAGTACCTGCCGCCCCACGATCCAGCTCGGACGCGGTTCGCCGCGCTCGTCAAACCATGGCTCGAGTCTCACCATCTCCTGCTCCAGCCAGGCCTCAAGCCGTTGCAGGTGGGAGCGATCCTCCTCACCGCTCAGGCGTGCATCGAGCACGCCGACTTCCTCCTTGACCAGCGCCCGGGTTGCCGCCAGGCAGCCCGACGACCCCACATAAGGCAGGTCGTCGACGAAGGAGCGGTGCGACGCCACCAGCGAATCGATCAGCTCATCCAGCTCGAGGGCGGTGGCTGAGGTCGAGCAGGTCACTGAAGTGGCGTCCATGTTCACTCCTGTTTTCTATGGCCTAGCGTACCTTGGCAAATGCTTTCTCGGCAGCGTCCAGCGTGAATTGAATGTCTTCCGGCGTATGCGCGCTCGACATGAATCCCGCCTCGTAGGCCGAGGGAGCCAGGTAAACTCCCTCTTCCAGCATCGCCGCAAAGAAACGGCGGAAGGCCTCGGCATCGCAGGCCGTGGCCTGGGCGAAATTGTCGACCCGGGTCTGTCCGGTGAAGAACAGCCCGAACATGCCGCCCACGCGCTGGGTGATCATGTCGACCCCGGCGGCATCGGCGCGCTCCTGCAGCCCGTGACAGAGCGTTTCCACGCGCTGCGCCAGGGCATCGTGGAAGCCGGGCTCGCGCAGCTTGGTCAACAGAGCGATACCGGCCGCCATGGCCAGCGGGTTGCCCGACAGCGTACCCGCCTGATAGACCGGCCCCAGCGGTGAAATCTGCTCCATGATCGCCCGCTTGCCGCCGAAGGCGCCCACCGGCATGCCGCCACCGACGATCTTGCCCAGACAGGTCAGGTCGGGCTCGATGCCGAAGTGCGCCTGAGCCCCACCCAGGGCAACGCGAAAACCGGTCATCACTTCATCAAAGATCAGCACACTGCCGTACTCGGTGCAAACCCGGCGCAAGGTTTCGAGGAAACCCGGCTGCGGCGGGATGCAGTTCATGTTGCCCGCCACCGGCTCGACGATGATGCAGGCAATCTCGCTGCCGATCTCCTCGAAGCAGGCTTCCACCTCATCGAGGTCGTTATAGGACAGCGTGATGGTGTGCTCGGCCAGTGACGCCGGCACCCCCGGGGAGCTGGGCTCACCATGGGTCAGGGCGCCGGAGCCGGCCTTGACCAGCAGCGAGTCGGAGTGGCCGTGGTAGTTGCCCTCGAACTTGACGATCTTGTCGCGTCCGGTATAGCCACGCGCCAGTCGAATCGCCGACATGGTGGCCTCGGTGCCCGAGTTGACCATGCGCACCAGTTCGATGGTGGGGATCATCTCGCAGATCAGTTCGGCCATGGTGGTCTCGATGGCCGTCGGCGTGCCGAACGAAAGACCATGGTCGAGTCGGCTGCGCACGGCACCCAGCACGTCCGGATCGGCGTGGCCGGTAATCATCGGCCCCCAGGAACCGACATAGTCGACATAGCGCTTGCCCTCGACGTCGAACAGGTAGGCACCCTGCGCCCGCTCCATGAACACCGGCGGCCGATGCAGGCCCTTGAAGGCACGCACGGGAGAGTTGACGCCACCGGGAATATGGCGGCGAGCCTGTTCGAAGAGCGTTTCGGAAGTGGTCATGTAAGCCTCTTTGCTGTCACGAGAATGGTGTAACCCCGTCACGGGTAGTGCCAGGCTCACGCTGCCCGGTCTGTGGATAACTTCTTGGATAACCTTGGAATGTGTGGTGAAGTTACGGTGATCTTCGCTCATGGAAGGGGCTTTGGCCACGCCCTGTACGGGATCGTGCCAGCTGCCCTGGGCAGCCGTTCGCCGCGGCAGCGCCTGAGCGTTGCCCGGCTGCCAGGCTTTGGCCAGCGCCTGCCAGGTGAAGCGCTGAGCCTGTTCGCAGGCAGCCGCCAAAGGCTCACCGGCCGCGAGCCGTGCCGCCAGCGCTGCGGCCAGCGTGCAGCCCGAGCCGTGAAAACTGCCTGCCAGCCGCGGCCAGCGCCAGGCACGGCTCTGTTCCGACGTGTACAGCATCTGCTCGACGACATCCTGCGGCACGTCGCTGGTGGGATCGTCGCTGCCGGTCACCAGCACGGCACGGCAACCCAGCGCCAGCAATCGACGCGCACGCGCTTCGTCATCCTGTGGCTCCGTTCCGGCCAGACGTTCGAGCTCGAGACGATTCGGCGTCAGGATATCCACAAGCGGTAGCAGACGAGAGCGGAAGACCTCGACCAAAGCGGATGTGGATAACTCCTTTCCGCCACCCGCCTTGAGCACGGGGTCGACCACCACGGGGATGCCCGGCCGTGCCTTGATGATGTCGACCACGGCATCGAGCGTCTCGCGGCTCGCCAGCAGGCCGACCTTGATCGCCGCCAGACGAAAACCGGAGAGCCGTGCCGTCATCTCGCGAATCAACTCGGCCGGCACCGGTACCACACGATGCACGTCGCGGCAGTCCTGCATGGTCAGCGCCGTCGGCACCGTCAGCGCCCAGCCGCCGCAGGCGGCAATCGCCTCGCCGTCGGCCATGATCCCCGCGCCGCCGGTAGGGTCGTGGCCGGCCAGTACCAGTACCACGGGTGGCTGTACGTTCGTCGCGCCGGCCATGGTCAGAACGGTTTCAGCACGGCCAGGATCACGATGGCCAGCAGCACGACCACCGGCAGCTCGTTGAACCAGCGGAAGAACACGTGGCTGCGTCGGCAGCGCCCCGCGGCGAACTGCTTGAGATAGATCAGGCAGACATGGTGGTAGGCCACCAGCAGCAGTACCAGCGTCAGCTTGACGTGCATCCAGCCCATGCCGAGCCAGTGTGGCATCAGGTAGAGCAGCCACAGACCGAACACGATCACCGCGATCATGGATGGCGTCATGATGCCGCGATAGAGCTTGCGCTCCATCACAAGGAAATAGTTCATAGCCTGCTGCTCGCCCTTGTCGCGGGCCATGGCGTGGTAGACATAAAGACGCGGCAGGTAGAACAGCGCCGCGAACCAGGTCACCACGGCCACGATGTGCAGCGCCTTGATCCAGAAATACATGCAGTCTCCTCAGAGATGACGACGATCGCTGCCGCCTCGTTTCATTGAACGTACTTCAAGAACTCGTCCGGCTCACTTCAATGAGTAGTAACGCTCGATGGAGCCGCGGGTGATGATACCGGAAATTCGCTGCTGCTTCGGGCGCCGGCCCTGTTCCACGAACAGTGCATCGACCGCCTGATCGTTGAGTCGCTCGAACGCCTCCGACAGGGTTGCCTGGTGATGGATCGGCGCCATTTCCAGGCGCAGCCCCGGCACCTCGAGCAGATCGATCAGCGCGTCTTCGTCTTCGCCAACCGCTTCGGCTTCCTGCGTTTCGTCCATCAAGGCGCGGGCCAGGTCGGCGGCCTTGAGCGCCAGCGTCGGCTTGTCGTCGCTCGAACGCACGATCAATATCCAGGCCGGCCTGGCGTCGAGCAGCACCCGAGCCTGATCGCGGGTGACCATGCGCGGCGTGGCAACGAAGCTGCGCTCCATTACCGCCGGCACCGAGACCCGCGACAGCGCCTGCATCAGCGGCTGTTGCAGCGGGTGCAGGCCGTGGCGGGTCACGCTGATGAAGAAGCCGTCGCAGCGACACAGCTGGCGTGCCGTCAGCCCCGACACCACCACCGCCAGCATGCCCGGCAGGATGATGTTGGGGTTGTGGGTCAGTTCCAGCAGCGCCATGAGCGCCGCCAGGGGCGCCTGCAGTACCGCCCCCATCATCGCTGCCATGCCCAGCATGGCGTAGAACCCCGGTTCCATGTCCAACTGCGGGAACAGCCAGGCACCCAGCAGCTCGGCCAGTGCGCCGGCGGCGGCCCCGACCACCAGCACCGGGCCGATGATGCCGATGGGGATACCGCTGGCCACGGTGAGGGCGGTGAGCAACAGCTTGGCCACCACCAGGGCCAGCAGCACCTCGACCGCCAGATTGCCGGCCAATGCGGCTTCCATGCTGTCGTAACCGATGCCCTGGACTTCGGGATACCACCACGCCACCGTTGCCGTGGCCAATGCCACCAGCGCCAGACGCAGCGGCACCGGCAGCCCGGCGATGCGTTCGCTGCGCGCCACATGGATGAAGAGTCCGGCCAGCAGCCCGATGAACAGCGCCGTGACCACGATCCACGGCAGATTCATCAACGAGCCCAGACTGACGCTGGGTACCTGGAAGGCCGGCTCGGAGCCGTATACCAGCATGGCCACCAGCGCCCCCATGGTAGAGGCCAGAATCACGGGCATGAAGCCGGCAATGGTGTACTCCATCATCACCACTTCCATGGCGAAGATGACACCGGCAATCGGCGTATTGAACGAGGCCGAGATGCCCGCCGCCGTGCCGCAGGCCACCAGCACGCGCAGGCTGTTGTGCGGCAGGCGCAGCTGCTGGCCCAGACCGCTGGCCGCGGCCGCGCCGAGATGTATCGCCGGCCCCTCGCGCCCGGCGGAGAGGCCGCCCAGCACCGTAGTCACCCCCACCCACCACTGGTTGATCCAGTTGCGCAGCGGAAAGCGCCCCTGGTGATAGGTGAGCCGCTCGATCACGTGACCGACGCCCAACTTGCGTGCCGCTGCAGGCTGACGCCACAGGAAAATGCCGATCACGGCCACGGCGATCAAAGGCAGGCTCGAGCGCACCATCGGCGGCAAACCCTCGAAGGCCTCGTGATCGCCACCGGGCATGAACAGCACGCCCCCCAGCTCGAGCAGCAAGCGGAAGGCGACCATTACCGCACCGGTAACGAGCCCCGAGACGACGCCCAGCACACACAGCTGCGGCAAGGCATCGACGCTGGCCAGCTGGCGGCGAAACCTCTCGAGACTGAAGCTAGGTAGCGAAAGACGCGGCACGGCAGTTTCCTGTCCAGGCATTTCTTGTGAGTGGGGCGCGCCGGCTGGGTGGTCGCCCCCTCTCTTGTGTATCATATCCGGACGGGGCGGTCCCGTTGGCAGCCGCTCCCTGCCAGGCAACCATCGAAGGAGTCGCATCGTGATCAAGGTCGGAATCGTCGGCGGCACCGGTTACACCGGAGTCGAACTGCTCAGGCTGCTGGCGCAGCACCCGCAAGTCGAGGTCGAGGCGATCACCTCGCGTTCCGAAGCCGGTGTGCGCGTCTGCGACATGTACCCCAACCTGCGCGGCCACTACGACGAGCTGGCCTTCAGCGAGCCAGACCCGCAGCGCCTGGGCGCCTGCGACGCGGTCTTCTTCGCCACCCCCCACGGCGTCGCCCATGCCCTGGCCGGCGAGCTGCTCGAGCGGGGTACCCGGGTGATCGACCTCTCGGCCGATTTCCGCCTGCGTGACGCCGAGGTGTGGGCCGAGTGGTACGGCCAGCCCCATGGCGCCCCGGAGCTGCTCGGAGAAGCCGTGTACGGCCTGCCCGAGATGCATCGCGAGCGCATTCGTCAGGCACGCCTGATTGCCGTGCCCGGCTGCTACCCCACCGCGGTGCAACTGGGCCTGCTGCCGCTGCTGGAAGCTGGCCTGATCGATGCCGACCACCTGATCGCCGACTGCAAGTCCGGGGTCACCGGCGCCGGGCGCGGCGCCAAGGTGCCTTCGCTGCTGGCCGAGGCCAGCGAATCGATGAAGGCCTACGGCGCTTCCGGCCACCGCCACCTGCCGGAAATCAGCCAGGGCCTCCGCGATGCTGCCAACGGCCCGGTGGGCCTGACCTTCGTGCCCCACCTGACGCCGATGATCCGCGGCATTCATGCCACCCTGTACGGGCGCCTGACCGGCGAGCCCGGCGATCTGCAGGCACTGTTCGAGCAGCGCTTCGCCGACGAGCCCTTCGTCGACGTGATGCCTGCCGGCAGCCACCCCGAGACGCGCAGCGTCAAGGGCGCCAACGTCTGCCGTCTGGCCGTGCATCGGCCGGGTAACGGCGACACCGTAGTAGTGCTCTCGGTGATCGACAATCTGGTCAAGGGCGCTTCCGGGCAGGCCGTGCAGAACCTCAACCTGATGTTCGGCTTCGACGAGCATGCCGGACTCGCCGCCCCCGCCCTGATGCCCTGATGATTTCACCCGGAGATATTGGGGCTCCGGGGTCAGACCGCAGGGAAGTTCGACGCCAGGGATGGCGTCATCGGCGAGTCCTTTTCCTGAATAGTTGACCCTTTTGCTAGGAATTGAAGATAATCGACTGTTATCCATTCATTCGGCTCACGGGAGGATGCCCATGAGCGGCGCAGAATCTTTCGTCCCCACTCCCATGATGCTCAGCGCAGCCGCCAGGAAGCGGCTCCAGGCGCTGATTGCGGAGGAGGGCAAGCCCGAACTCAAGCTGCGCGTCTACGTGACGGGCGGCGGCTGCTCGGGTTTCCAGTACGGCTTCGACTTTGCCGACACCGTAGGCGAGGACGATACCGTCATCGAATTCGGTGAGGTGGCCCTGGTGGTCGACGAACTCTCCTATCAATACCTCGTCGGGTCCACCGTGGACTACGAAGAGGGACTCGCGGGCGCTCGCTTCCTGGTGCAGAACCCCAACGCGACAACCACCTGCGGCTGCGGTGCCTCCTTCATGGTCTGATCCCGGCTGCCCCCACTTTTGAGCTCGATCGCAAGCCCTGTCGTTTTCGACAGGGCTTTTTTTCGCCTGTGGATAAATTTCCTCGCAACACGCTCCCCATTGGCCGACAAGCCGCATGAGGCGTGGCTCTTGCACTCGCCAGCACGATTGTTCACAGCCACGGTGACAAGCCCGGTAGGCAGCGGTGGAAAAGCGGTGTAGCGTTGGCATTGTGGAAAAGCCGCTCTCTTATGCACAGTCTCGACACCGCTCGCCCTCAGCTCGTCACCCTCTTCTCAGCATGAAAGTCAACAATGCAAGATTTTGAAATTTTTACACTATTCACGGTTACCCACAGAATTTGTCCACACCAATAGTCACTACCACAGCAGAACTTCTCTCTTTTAATCATTCTGTTTTGTTTAGTGGATGGTAGATCGGCCCGACTGACAAAACGCGGTGTGGAAAACCCTGACGGTTACCCACAGTCGGTTTATACTGGCAGGCTGTTTTTCATCCCTAGGCAATATCCGCGCGCAAGCGCAACGAGGTGAACCTTGGAGTATCCCGACCGCTTTGACGTCATCGTCATCGGCGGCGGCCATGCGGGAACCGAAGCCGCCCTGGCCTCCGCCCGCATGGGCTGTCAGACCCTGCTGCTGACCCACAACATCGAGACCCTCGGTCAGATGTCCTGCAATCCCGCCATCGGCGGGATCGGCAAGAGCCATCTGGTCAAGGAGATCGATGCGCTGGGCGGCGCCATGGGCCTGGCCACCGATCTCGGCGGTATTCAGTTCCGTGTGCTCAACGCACGCAAGGGACCGGCGGTGCGTGCCACCCGCGCCCAGGCCGACCGTGTACGCTACAAGGCGGCCATTCGCGGCATGCTGGAGAACGCCCCTAACCTGACGATCTTCCAGCAGGCGGCCGGGGATCTGATCGTCGATGGCGACACAGTGCGTGGCGTGGTCACCGAGACCGGCATCCGCTTCCGTGCCGAAACCGTGGTGCTGTGTACCGGCACCTTCCTCGGTGGGGTGATCCACATCGGGCTCGACCAGAGCCGCGGCGGCCGCGCCGGCGACCCGCCCTCCAACGCCCTGGCCAGCCGCCTGCGCGAGCTGCCGTTTCGGGTCGATCGCCTCAAGACCGGCACCCCGCCGCGGCTGGATGCCAAGAGCGTCGATTTCTCGGTGCTCGAGGAGCAGCCCGGCGACACGCCGACGCCGGTGATGTCCTTCCTCGGTAGCCGCGAGATGCACCCGCGCCAGGTGAGCTGCCACATTGCGCACACCAACGAGCGCACCCACGAGATCATCTTCGCCAACCTCGACCGCTCGCCGATGTATTCCGGCGTGATCGAGGGGGTCGGGCCGCGCTACTGCCCGTCGATCGAGGACAAGGTGCACCGCTTCGCCGACAAGGCGAGCCACCAGGTGTTCATCGAGCCCGAAGGCCTCGATACCCACGAGCTCTACCCCAACGGGATTTCGACTTCGCTGCCGTTCGACGTGCAGCTGCAGGTGGTGCGCTCGATCAAGGGGCTGGAGAACGCCCATATCACCCGGCCCGGCTACGCCATCGAGTACGATTTCTTCGATCCGCGCGATCTCAGGCACTCGCTGGAAACCAAATTCATCCACAACCTGTTTTTCGCCGGACAGATCAACGGCACCACCGGCTACGAGGAGGCTGGCGCCCAGGGGCTGCTGGCCGGACTCAACGCCGCGCGCCGCGCCAAGGGGCTCGAGGCCTGGTGGCCGCGCCGCGATGAGGCCTATCTGGGCGTGCTGGTCGACGACCTGATCACCCTGGGCACCAAGGAGCCCTACCGCATGTTCACCTCGCGCGCCGAGTACCGCCTGCTGCTGCGCGAGGACAACGCCGACCTGCGCCTGACCGAGGCCGGCCGCGAGCTGGGGCTGGTCGACGACGCGCGCTGGGCTGCGTTCAGCGTCAAGCGCGAAGCGATCGAGCGCGAGAGTGCTCGCCTCAAGGCCAGCTGGGTACAGCCCGGCACGGTCGCTGCCGAAGCCATCGAGGCCAGGACCGGCAAGCCGCTGGCCCGCGAGTACAGCCTGCTCGACCTGCTCAAGCGGCCCGAGCTCGGCTATGCCGACGTGGCCCACCTCGCCGGCGAGCCGGTGAACGACGAGGCGGTGGCCGAGCAGGTGCAGATCCAGGCCAAGTACCAGGGCTATATCGACCGTCAGCAGGACGAGATCGACAAGCTCAAGCGTCACGAGGCCACCCCGCTGCCGTCCGATCTCGACTATGCCCAGGTCGAGGGGCTCTCCCACGAGATTCGTCAGAAGCTGGCCGAGGCGCGTCCGGCGACCCTGGCCCA
This sequence comes from Billgrantia desiderata, assembly GCA_011742915.1. Classification (GTDB taxonomy): domain Bacteria; phylum Pseudomonadota; class Gammaproteobacteria; order Pseudomonadales; family Halomonadaceae; genus Halomonas; species Halomonas desiderata. Next base: position 10,238 of record JAAQTN010000055.1, read on the forward strand.
GGCCTCACGGATCTCCGGCGTGACCCCGGCGGCGGTCTCCATCCTGTTGATTCATCTCAAGAAACGTCGCCTACTCGACGATTCGCGGGTGGCCAACGGATGAGCGAAGCCATCACCGCCGAGGTGGCAGCGCGCCTCGACCAGGGGCTGGCAGCACTGGGCATCGTCGTCGATGACCTGCAGCGCGAACGGCTGCTGCGTCTGGTCGGGCTGTTGCACAAGTGGAATCGCGCCTATAACCTCACCGCGATACGCTCACCGGAAGAGATGGTGTCAAGGCACCTGCTCGACAGCGCTGCCGTGCTGCCTCATGTCGGCGCAGCGCCGCTGCTCGACGTCGGCGCCGGACCCGGGCTGCCGGGGCTGGTGCTGGCGATCCTCGAGCCGAATCTGGCGGTCACGCTGCTCGACAGCAACGGCAAGAAGGTGCGCTTCCAGCGCCAGGCCGTGATGGAGCTGGGGCTCGCTAACGTGACGCCGGTGCAGGCCCGGGTCGAGGCCTTCGAGCCGCCAGCGGGCGGTTTCGAGCAGATCGTCTCGCGCGCCTTCGCCAGCCTGGCGGATTTCGTCGGGTTGACCGAGCCGCTGCTGGCCCGCGACGGTCGCTGGCTGGCCATGAAGGGGCCGGCCGTCGACGAGGAGCTGGCGGCACTGGATGCCGGCGTGGTGATACGCGAGCGCCACGTGCTCGAGGTACCGTTCAGCGTGGGGGAGCGTCAGCTGTTGATCGTCGAGCGAACCGATTCCAACCCAGGCCGCCGTTGAAGCGAGCCGTCGACGCAAGGAAGTCGCCCGTGAGTCAAATCATCGCCTTGACCAACCAGAAGGGCGGCGTGGGCAAGACCACCACCGCCGTCAACCTGGCTGCCAGCCTGGCCGCGCTGGATCGCCGCGTGCTGCTGGTGGATCTCGACCCCCAGGGCCATGCCACCATGGGCAGCGGCATCGACAAGCACACGCTCGAGGGCAGCGTGCTCGATCTGCTGCTGGGCGAGAAGAGCGCCCCCGAGGTGATGCTCGACTGCCCCACCGCCGGCTACTCGCTGCTGCCGGGTAACGGCGATCTCACCGCCGCCGAGGTCGAGCTGCTCGACCGCGCCGAGGGCCGCGAGCGCAGCCTGACCGAGGCGCTGGCCAGTGTCGCCGACGAATACGACGTGGTGCTGATCGACTGCCCGCCCTCGCTCAACATGCTCACCGTCAACGCGCTGACCGCGGCCAACGGCGTACTGATCCCGCTGCAGTGCGAGTTCTACGCTCTCGAAGGGCTCTCGGCGCTGCTCGACACGGTGGAGCAGATCAAGGACAGCGTGAACCCCGACCTGGCGATCTATGGCATCCTGCGTACCATGTTCGACGGTCGCAACAGCCTGACCCGGGATGTCTCCAAGCAACTGCGCGACTATTTCGGCGAGGCGCTGCTCAAGACCACGATCCCGCGCAACGTGCGGGTGGCCGAGGCACCGAGCCACGGCCTGCCGGTGACCAAGTACGCGCGCTTCTCGCGCGGCAGTCAGGCCCACCGGGTGCTGGCCAAGGAACTGATTCGTCGCCTGGCGCTGTAGTGCGCCGGGTAAACCCGACTGTCGTGACCCGCTCGTGATGAGGGAATGCTGATGACGCGAAAACGCGCCCTGGGCCGCGGCCTGGATGCCCTGATCGGTGCCGGCGCCCGCCGCCGCGAGACTCTCGAGCTGCCCGAAGGGGAAGCCCTGTCCGAGGGGGCGAGCGAGCCAGTGGCGGCGGCAGCCGAGATCGAGGAGCGACTCGAACGCCTGCCGCTGAGCCAGCTCACCCGTGGCAAATATCAGCCGCGCCGCGACATTCAGCCCGAGGCGCTGGAGGAACTGGCCGACTCGATTCGCGCCCAGGGCGTGATGCAGCCCATCGTGGTGCGGCCGATCGGCGAGTCCCGCTACGAGATCATCGCCGGCGAGCGGCGCTGGCGTGCCTCGCAGTTGGCCGAGCTCGACACCATCCCGGCGGTGATTCGGGACGTCAGCGACGAAGTCGCGCTGGCCCTGGCGCTGATCGAGAACATCCAGCGCGAGAACCTCAACCCGGTGGAAGAGGCGCTGGCGCTCAAGCGACTGATCGACGAGTTCGAGCTGACCCAGCAGCAGGTGGCCGATGCGGTGGGCAAGTCCCGCGCCCAGGTGGCCAACCTGCTGCGCCTGCTGGCGCTCGATCCCGAGGTGCAGACCCTGCTCGAGCGCGGCGACCTGGACATGGGCCACGCCCGTGCCCTGCTCGTTCTGCCTGCCGCCAAGCAGCGTCGTGCCGCCCATGAGGTGGTCAACAAGGATCTCACCGTGCGCGATACCGAGGCGCTGGTGAAGCGTCTGACCCAGGGCGAACCGAAGAAAGTCGCGGCGGTGGCATCCAGCCCCGACGTGGCGCGCCTGGAGACCCGCCTCGGCGAAGTGCTGGGCGCTCCGGTCAGGATTCAGCACGGTCGCGGCGGCAAGGGGCGGGTCACCATCCGCTATTCCAGCCTCGAGGAACTGGACGGTATTCTCGAGCACATTCGTTGAGCTATGCGGCCCGTGGGATGTCGACAATGACTTCCACCTTTGGTCGCATAGCTGCCTCATTCGACCCTAAAAGCGTCCTCGCCGGTTGAAGGGCCAGGGGCGCTTCCCTATAATCCGCCGTTGTTTGCCTGAGTGTCACGCTCGGCCAAGCCGGCACCCAAACCCTGTTTAGGCAGGGCAGGAAATGTCGACAGGATGCACGGATACGCTGCCATGAGGCGCCGGCGCCCGGATTTCACCCGCCTCTTTTTGGCACAGGGCTTCGCCACCTTGCTGGTAGCCCTGCTGGCTGGCCTGCGACATGGTCACGAAGGGGTGCTGTCGGCCCTGATGGGCGGCCTGGTCAGTCTGCTGCCTTCGCTCTACTTCGTCTGGCGCGGGCTGCGCGTTCGAGACGGCCGGCGACCGCGGGTCAGCGTGATGAATCTCTATCAGGCAGCGATGGGAAAGTTCGGTTTGACGGTGGCACTGTTCGTGATCGTGTTCGTCGCAGTGCCCCCCTCAAACCCGGCTTTTTTCTTTGTCGCATATGTGGCGGCGCAGCTCATGCACTGGCTGACACCCTGGCTACTGCGTGACCGACCGACCCAACGAACCTGAGGTAGCAGCGTATGGCAGCAGGTAATGAAATAACCGCCATTTATTACATACAGCACCACCTTCAGAACCTGACCTTCGGCAGGCATCCCGAGCTCGGTTGGAAGTTCGCCAGCACCTCGACCGAAGCCCAGGAGATGGGGTTCATGGCCATTCACGTGGACACCATGGGCTGGTCCATCGCCATGGGTGTGCTGTTCCTGTGGCTGTTCCACAAGGCCGGCCGCATGGCCACCACCGGTGTGCCCGGCGGGCTGCAGAATGCCGTCGAAATGGTCATCGAGTTCATCGAGAACCTGACCCGGACCACCTTTCACGGCAAGAATCCTCACATCGCGCCCATCGCGCTGACGCTGTTCATGTGGATTCTGCTGATGAATTCGCTGAAGATCCTACCGGTCGACTACTTTCCGGAGCTGTTCGGGCGGCTCGGCGTCGAGTACATGAAGATCGTACCCACCACCGACATCAACGCCACGCTGGGTATCGCGCTGGGCGTGTTCTGTCTGATCGTCTTCTACAGTTGCAAGGTCAAGGGTGTCGGCGGTTTCGCCAAGGAGCTCTCGCTCACGCCGTTCAACCACTGGCTGCTGATCCCGTTCAACCTGGTCCTTGAAATCGTCGGCCTGCTCGTCAAGCCGATCAGCCTGGGCTTCCGTCTGTTCGGCAACATGTTTGCCGGCGAGGTGATCTTTATCCTGATCGCGCTGCTGCCGTTCTGGGCGATCTGGGTGCTGGACGTGCCCTGGGCCATCTTCCACATCCTGGTGGTGTCGCTGCAGGCGTTCATCTTCACCACGCTTTCGCTGGTGTACCTGAGTGCCGCACACGAACACCACTGAACCAAGCAACCCTTGCAAATGCAGTAACTTGAAACCTGACCTCAACATCTGAACTAGGAGCAACACCATGGAAATCGTCTACCTCGCCGCAGCCTTCATCATCAGCGTCGCCGCCCTGACCACCGGTTTCGGCTTCGCCATTCTGGGTGGCAAGCTGCTCGAGACGACTGCGCGTCAGCCGGAACTCGGCGACCAGCTGCAGACCAAGACCTTCATCATGGCCGGTCTGCTTGACGCCATCCCGATGATCGGTGTCGGTATCGCGATGTACCTGATCTTCGTCGTTGCCGGTTAAATGACAGCACCGAGCGCTGCGGCGCTCGGTCTGCTTATATCCGGTCGCCACGAACCCGTCAGAGGTACCTACCCGTGAATATCAACATGACGCTCATCGGGCAGACGATCGCCTTCGCGATCTTTGTCTGGTTCTGCATCAAGTACGTGTGGCCGCCGATCAGCTCCGCGCTTCACGAGCGCCAGAAGAAGATCGCCGATGGCCTCGACGCGGCCAGCCGGGCTTCCCGCGACCTCGAGCTTGCTCAGGAGCAGGCTGCTCAGACGCTGCGCGAGAGCAAGGAGCAGGCCTCCCAGATCCTCGAACAGGCCCACAAGCGCTCCACTCAGATGATCGAGGAAGCGCGTGAGCAGGCCCGTGCCGAAGGCGAACGCCTGGTGGCCGGCGCCCGTGCCGAGATCGATCAGGAAATCAATCGCGCCAAGGAAGAGCTTCGCGCCCAGGTGGCGACACTTGCCATCGTCGGGGCCGAGCGTGTTCTGGAAGCCTCCGTCGACGAGAAGGCACACCGCAAGCTGCTCGACAAGCTTGCCGCCGAACTGTGAAGGAGGTGACCCATGGCGGAAACGTCAACCGTCGCACGACCCTACGCCAAGGCGGCTTTCGAGTATGCGCGTGACCACAAGGCGCTGGAAGCCTGGTCCGACATGCTGGTCAAGCTGGGCCAGGTCGTAGCGGAACGTGATGCGCAGAAACTGTTCGCGAGCCCCAAGCTGACCGACGAGCGCAAGGTCGAGCTGGTCATCGAGCTGGCCGAGGCCAAGGTCGACGACGCAGGCCGTCGTTTCCTGGAGACGCTTGCCGAGAAAGGGCGTCTTACCGCCCTTGGTGCCATCGCCGAGCAGTTCGAACGTCTGCGCGCCGAGCATGACAAGCGTGTCGACGTCACCGTGGTCACGGCCTTCGCGCTCGACGACAAGCAGCAGAACAAGCTCGCAGGCGCGCTCAAGAAGCGGCTGAATCGCGAAATCTCCATTACCACTCAGGTGGATCCGAAGCTTATCGGGGGCGTCATCCTGCGCGCCGGCGACACCGTCATCGACGGGTCGGTGCGCGGTCGACTGAACCGCCTCTCCGAAGCCCTTACCGCCTGAGTCTGAGGGACATGGCATGCAGCAACTGAATCCTTCCGAGATCAGCGACATCATCAAGCAGCGTATCGAAAAGCTGGATGTCGCATCCGAAGCCCGCAATCAGGGCACCATCGTCAGCGTCTCCGACGGCATCGTGAAGATTCACGGTCTCGAGGACGCGATGTTCGGTGAGATGATCGAATTCCCCGGCGGTATCTACGGCATGGTGCTCAACCTCGAGCGCGACTCCGTGGGCGCCGTGGTGCTGGGCGACTATCTGAAGCTGGAAGAGGGCATGACCGCCAGCTGTACCGGTCGTATCCTCGAGGTGCCGGTGGGCCCCGAGCTGGTCGGTCGCGTGGTCGACCCGCTGGGCAACCCCATCGATGGCAAGGGCGACGTGGGCGCCAAGCTGACCGATGCGGTGGAAAAGGTCGCCCCGGGCGTCATCACCCGTCAGTCGGTCGACCAGCCGATCCAGACCGGTCTCAAGGCGATCGACGCCATGGTGCCGATCGGCCGCGGCCAGCGTGAGCTGATCATCGGCGACCGTCAGATCGGTAAGTCGGCCATCGCCGTCGACGCCATCATCAACCAGAAGGGCAAGGGCGTCACCTGTATCTACGTGGCCATCGGTCAGAAGCAGTCGACCATCGCCAACGTGGTGCGCAAGCTCGAGGAGCACGGTGCGATGGATCACACCATCGTCGTCGCTTCCGGCGCCGCCGACCCGGCCCCGATGCAGTTCCTGGCGCCCTACGCCGGCTGCACCATGGGCGAGTACTTCCGCGACCGCGGTCAGGACGCACTGATCGTCTATGACGATCTGACCAAGCAGGCCTGGGCCTACCGTCAGGTGTCCCTGCTGCTGCGTCGTCCGCCGGGCCGTGAAGCCTATCCGGGTGACGTCTTCTATCTCCACTCGCGTCTGCTCGAGCGTGCCGCTCGCGTCAACGCCGACTACGTGGAGAAGTTCACCAACGGTGAGGTCAAGGGCAAGACCGGCTCGCTGACTGCGCTGCCGATCATCGAGACTCAGGGCGGCGACGTTTCCGCGTTCGTTCCGACCAACGTGATCTCGATCACCGACGGCCAGATCTTCCTGGAAACCGACCAGTTCAACGCAGGTATCCGCCCGGCCATCAACGCCGGTCTGTCGGTATCCCGCGTGGGCGGTGCGGCCCAGACCAAGATCATCAAGAAGCTCGGCGGCGGCGTGCGTCTGGCACTCGCCCAGTACCGCGAGCTGGCGGCCTTCTCCCAGTTCGCTTCCGACCTGGACGAAGCCACCCGCAAGCAGCTGGAGCACGGTCAGCGCGTCACCGAGCTGATGAAGCAGAAGCAGTATTCGCCGCTGTCCGTGGCCGAGATGGGCGTGTCGCTGTATGCCGCCAACGAAGGCTTCCTGGATGACGTCGACGTGAGCAAGGTGCTGGACTTCGAGCGTGCTCTGCACGAGTACATGAGGTCCGAGCATGCCGAGCTGCTCGACAAGATCAACCAGACCGGCGACTACAACGACGAGATCCAGCAAGGGCTGAAGCAGGGTCTCGAGCAGTTCAAGGCCACTCAGAGCTGGTAATTCCGCTGGCCCGCCCGGCACGGGCGGGCCCTGGAGCTTTCTGAGGGCCACGAACGGAGTAGATCGCTATGGCAGCTGCAAAAGAGATACGCACCCAGATCGGGAGCATCAAGAATACGCAGAAGATCACCAGCGCCATGGAAATGGTCGCTGCGTCGAAGATGCGTAAAGCGCAAGATCTGATGAAGGCCAGCCAGCCTTATGCCCGGCAGATCCGCAACGTGGTGGGCCATATCGCCGACGCCAACCCCGAGTATCGCCACGATTACATGATCGAGCGCGACGAGGTGAAGCGGGTCGGCTACATCGTGGTCTCCACCGACCGCGGCCTGTGTGGCGGCTTGAACGTCAACCTGTTCAAGGCCGTCATCAAGGACGCCATGGCGTGGCGCAACGAGGGCGCGGAGCTCGACTTCTGCGCCCTGGGCAGCAAGGCCGGCGGCTTCTTCCGCAACTACGGCGGCAACCTGGTGGCAGCCAAGAGCGGCCTGGGCGAAGCGCCCGAGGTCGAGGACCTGATCGGCAGCGTCAAGGTGATGTTGGACGCCTACGACGAGGGGCGGGTCGACCGCCTGTTCGTGGTGTACAACGAGTTCGTCAACACCATGACGCAAAGGCCGGTGGTTCGTCAGCTGTTGCCGCTCTCCCCCGACATGGGGGCCGATGCGGATGACGAGGACAACAAGCGTCCCGGTAGCTGGGACTACCTGTATGAGCCGGATGCCAAGGCGCTGTTGGATAGCCTGCTGGTTCGCTTCATCGAATCACAGGTGTATCAGGCGGTGGTCGAGAACGGGGCCTGCGAGCAGGCGGCCCGGATGATCGCCATGAAGAACGCCACCGACAACGCCGGCGGACTGATCGACGATCTGGAGATGGTGTACAACAAGGCCCGCCAGGCCGCCATCACCCAGGAGATTTCCGAGATCGTCGGCGGTGCCGCCGCCGTATAGCGCCGGGGGAGAGCCATGGCTCTCCCGCTACAGGTTTCATTTGCAGGTATTTGAGAGGATCGCAAGATGAGCGGACGTATCGTACAAATCATCGGCGCGGTGATTGACGTCGAGTTCCCGCGGGACTCGGTTCCCAAGGTCTACGACGCGCTCAACGTCGCCAACTCCGAGACCGTGCTCGAGGTCCAGCAGCAGCTGGGCGACGGCGTGGTGCGTACCATCGCCATGGGCTCCACCGAGGGCCTGAAGCGTGGCATGGAGACCACCAACACCGGAGCGCCGATCTCCGTGCCGGTAGGCAAGGAGACCCTGGGTCGCATCATGGACGTGCTGGGTCGGCCGATCGACGAGGCCGGCGACATCGGTGAGCAGGAGCGCATGCCCATTCACCGTCCGGCACCCACCTATGCCGAGCAGGCGGCTTCCAACGAGCTGCTCGAGACCGGCATCAAGGTCATCGACCTGGTCTGCCCGTTCGCCAAGGGCGGCAAGGTCGGCCTGTTCGGCGGCGCCGGCGTGGGCAAGACCGTCAACATGATGGAGCTGATCCGCAACATTGCCATCGAGCACAGCGGTTACTCCGTATTCGCCGGCGTGGGTGAGCGGACCCGTGAAGGTAACGACTTCTACCACGAGATGACCGAGTCGAACGTTATCGACAAGGTATCGCTGGTATACGGTCAGATGAACGAGCCGCCGGGCAACCGTCTGCGCGTGGCCCTGACCGGCCTGACCATCGCCGAGAAGTTCCGCGATGAAGGCCGCGACGTGCTGCTGTTCGTCGACAACATCTATCGTTACACCCTGGCCGGTACCGAGGTATCCGCACTGCTGGGCCGTATGCCCTCGGCGGTAGGTTACCAGCCGACCCTGGCCGAGGAGATGGGCGTTCTGCAGGAGCGCATCACCTCCACCAAGGTGGGCTCGATCACTTCCGTGCAGGCCGTCTACGTGCCTGCGGACGACCTGACCGACCCGTCGCCGGCCACCACCTTCGCCCACCTGGACGCCACCGTGGTACTGGCGCGTTCGATCGCCGAACTGGGTATCTACCCGGCCATCGATCCGCTGGACTCCACTTCGCGCCAGCTCGACCCGCTGGTCGTCGGCGAGGAGCACTACAACACCGCCCGCGGCGTGCAGAACGTGCTGCAGCGCTACAAGGAGCTCAAGGACATCATCGCGATCCTGGGCATGGACGAACTGTCCGACGAGGACAAGCAGACCGTGGCCCGTGCGCGTAAGATCCAGCGCTTCCTGTCGCAGCCGTTCTTCGTCGCCGAGGTCTTCACCGGTGCACCCGGCAAGTACGTATCGCTGAAGGATACCATTCGCGGTTTCCAGGGCATCCTCGACGGCGAATACGACAACCTGCCGGAGCAGGCCTTCTACATGGTGGGCAGCATCGACGAGGCCGTCGAGAAAGCCAACCAGATGAAGTAAGGCCGTCCACCAGGGGGACTTCGCTATGGCGAATAGCTTCAAGTGCAACATCGTCAGCGCCGAAGAGGCGATCTTCTCGGGTGAGATCGAGCAGCTCGTCGCTTCCGGCATCATGGGCGACCTGGGCATCCTGCCCGGGCACGCCCCGCTGCTGACCGAGCTTCAGCCTGGTCCGGTCCGCGTCATCCGGGAAGGCGGTGCAGAAGAGAACTTCTACGTCTCCGGCGGCTTCCTCGAAGTGCAGCCCGACGTGGTGACCGTGCTGGCCGACGCGGCCTCCCGTGCCGGCGACCTCGACGAGGCCGCCGCCGAGGAAGCCCGTCAGCATGCGCTGAAGGCATTCAACGACAAGTCGTCGGAGCTGGATTACTCCCGCGCCGCCGCCGAACTCGCGGAAGCCGTGGCCCAGCTACGCACCATTCAGCAGCTGCGCAAGAAGGCCGGCAAGGGCTGATTCCAGGCCTGTCTGTCACGAAACGCCCCTCGAACAGCGTTCGAGGGGCGTTTTCGTATCTGTTACCATAGCCGTCAGATTGCCACGGTCGGCTGTAGCATGGCCGGCTAACTCCCACTTTGCGGCGTCAGGAGGATGCCATGTCCTTGAACGAGACCCTGATAGACCAGAAAGACGCCCTACTGGAGGCCCACCTGGCCGACGACCGCGAACGGCTTGATGAACTATTACCCGAGCTGCGCGCGGCGGACATTGCCGAGATCCTCGAGCAGATCGCCGAGGAGCAGGACAACCAGACCGTGTTCGCCTTGCTCGACCGCCTGCCGCTGGATCGACGAGCTCACATCATCGGTTATCTGCCCGAGGATCTGCAGGAAGACCTGGCACGCGAGATGAGCGACGAGGTGCTGCTCACGGTGCTGGAGGAGATGAGTGCGGACGAGCGTGCCGACCTCTTCAACCTGCTGGATGAAGACCGGCGGGAAGGGTTGCTGCGGCGCATGGCACGTCAGGAGCGTGAGGACCTCAAGCGGCTGGCAAGCTACGAAGAGGGCACCGCAGGCTCGATCATGACCTCGGACTACGTCGCCATTCCCAGCGGCATGACGGTGTCCCAGGCGATGATGCGAGTGCGTCAGACCGCACCGGATGCCGAGACGGTTTATCAGCTCTATATCATCGACCAGGACGGCAAGCTGGCGGGCACGCTGTCGCTGCGCCAGCTGATGGTGGCGAGACCGGGCGCCCAGGTCGACGACCTGATGATCAAGGACGTCATCAGCGTACCGGTGGACGAAGAGCAGGAAGAGGTGGCGCGGCTGGTCGCCCGCTACGACATGCTGGCCGTGCCGGTGATCGACCATGAAGAGCGTTTGGTTGGCATCATCACCCACGACGATGCGATGGACGTGGCCGAGGAGGAGGCCACCGAGGACATGCACAAGGGCATGTCCATCGGCAAGCTCGAGGGCGGGCTGCGCAGCGCCAGCCTGTTCGATCTCTACCGTAAGCGGATCGTCTGGCTGGTGCTGCTGGTGTTCGCCAACATCTTCTCCGGCGCCGGTATCGCCTACTTCGAGGAGACCATCGAGGCCTACATCGCGCTGGTCTTTTTCCTGCCCCTGCTGGTGGACAGCGGCGGCAACGCCGGCTCCCAGGCCGCCACCCTGATGGTACGCGGCATGGCCACCGGCGACGTGCGCAGTCGCGACTGGGCCAAGCTGCTGGGTCGTGAGGTCTTCGTCGCCGCCGGGCTGGGCCTGACCATGGCGCTGGCAGTGTCGGTAGTGGGCATCTTCCGCGCCGGCACCGAGATCGCCATGGTGGTGGCCATGAGCATGGTGCTGATCGTGATCGTGGGCAGCCTGATCGGCATGATCCTGCCGTTCATTCTCAATCGACTGGGCTGGGATCCGGCCACCGCCTCGGCGCCGCTGGTGACCTCCATCGCCGACGCCTCGGGGGTGCTGATCTATTTTGCCCTGGCAACGGCTGTGCTGGGCCTGCCGGGTGGCTAGGGAGATGCACTAACGCTGGCACGCTGCCATGGGGCTGTTGCTGCGTCGGCTGCGCCAGGAGCTACTGCTCCTGGTGCTGCTGGCCGCCTTGCCGCTGCTGTTGCTGGCATTGCCCGAGCAAGCGGGTAATCTGCACCATCTGGTGCACTGGGACACACTGGCTGCCCTGGCGGGGCTGATGGTGCTATCCCGGGGGCTCGAGGAGAGCGGAGCGCTGACGCGAGTCGGTCGCCGCCTGCTGGCACGGGTCGACACCGAGCGCTATCTGGCGCTGGTTCTGATAGTGCTCTCAGCGGCGCTTGCTGCCGTGGTGACCAACGACGTGGCACTGTTCATCGTGGTGCCGCTGACCCTGGGCCTGCGCTTGGTGGCGTCGTTGCCGATAGGCCGGCTGATCGTCTTCGAAGCCTTGGCAGTCAATGCCGGCTCGACGATCAGCCCCATCGGCAACCCGCAGAACCTGTTCATCTGGCAGCAGGCGGGGGTCGATTTCACGACGTTTTTCCTTGCCATGGCCCCCTTGGCCCTGGCCATGATGGCGCTGTTGATCGCTGCGATTCCGCTGGCCTTCCCCGCCAAGGCCATCCATATCGAGCCGGCGGGATCCCCGCCGGCGCTCAATCCCAGGCTGGCCGGAGTGTCGCTGGCGCTGTACCTGCCGCTGCTGCTGGCGATCGATGCCGGGCTGGCGCTACCCGCCGCCGTGGCGATCATCACGCTCTACCTGCTGTTTCAAGCCCGTGTGGTGCGCTACGTCGACTGGCTGTTGCTGCTGGTCTTCGTGCTGATGTTCATGGTGCTCGGCCTTGCCGCCATGCTCGACCCGGTGGTAAGCCTGGTTGGACACCTGGCCGGCTGGCCCGGTGGCATGATGACGACAGGCGCGTTGTTGTCCCAGGTCATCTCCAACGTGCCGGCTGCCATTCTGCTGGAGGGTTTCACCGATGACTGGCGGACCCTGGCCTGGGGCGTCAGCGTGGGCGGTTTCGGCCTCGCCATTGGTTCCATGGCCAATATCATTGCCTTGCGGCTGGCTCGGGAGAAGGGACTGTGGCGGGACTTCCATTGCTGGTCGTTGCCGATGCTATTTGTCAGTTGGTCGGCCGCTCTGCTCTTGCTGAATTTTTTTAAAGTAACTACATAAACTTTATTGACACTCTGAATAAGCTGTTTTATGGTTCGCCGCGTCATACATATTCATTCACCAAGGCAAGGTAGAAAGCCATGGAAGATCCCAGTAGTCGATTATCCAAGCGCGGGAGTTTTCGCCTGGCGGAGATGACCCAGCTTCCCCCCTGCCTGTAAAATCTGCCTCCCCCGGATGCAGCCTTTCCAGGCAGAGTGAGTCTGGAGCCATCGTACTTCCCACCGAGCGTCTATCCTCGCGCCATTCGTGGCCTTGCGAGGCGTTGTCGTGTCTGCGATTCGACAGGCACGCCTTGAGCGAGCGTCACTGACAATCTGCTGCCATTGAGCTTTTTTAAAAAGGCTCGTGGGTTCTTGTTGCCGAAATGAAATATTCATTTATTTCGGCCATGGCGTTCTTTTGCCTTAAATAAGCGAAAGGAAAGAGCGATGGCGACTCAAGTTCTGACATTGAAAAAAGCGGCCGGCGGAGAAAAGTTGGCTCACCCGATCTCCAGCTCCATGCGCCAGACCTTCCTGCGGGTCAATCGCAATACGCTGGCCAAGGACGTGCTGGACATGGTCAAGTGGTCGGAGCTGCCCGAAGAGATGATGGCTATCGTCTTCGTGCATGGCGACGACGGCCGTCACCTGGGCTTCGTGCGGTTGACGGCGCTGCTGCGCGCCAAACCCGACCAGCCGGTTCACTACCTGCTTCAGGGCGAGACGCTGTTCGTCCGGGAGAGCACCGATCAGGAGGAGGCCGCGCGACTGCTGCAGAAGCATGACGTCGCTCTGTTGCCGATTCTCTCCGAAAGCGGTGCGATGCGCGGCGTGCTGACCTTCGACGACGCCATGGACATTCTCGATGAAGAGACCTCCGACGATATCTACTGGAAGGCGGGCGTGGGCGACGTGACCCACTATCAGGACGCCGTGCGCAGCGAGAAGCTCACCTCCGGCGGCATCGGCTATCCGGTCAAGGTGAGGCTGATGTTCCTCATGGTGACGCTGGCCGGCGGCATGCTGGTGGGTGGGGTGATCGATCACTTCGAAGGCGTGCTGGAGTCGCTGGTGGCGCTGGCGATCTTCATCCCGCTGGTGATGGACATGGGGGGCAACGTGGGTACTCAGTCCACTACCATCTTCGCCCGCGGGCTGGCGCTGGGGCATATCGACCTGAAGCAGTTCTTCCGCAAGCATCTGCTGCGCGAGCTGCGTGTCGGTCTGGTCATGGGGGTGCTGCTGGCCACGCTTGCCGGTGTCATCGCCTGGGCCTGGCAGGGAGCGCCCAACGACATCCCGATGCTGGGCGTGGTGGTTGGCGTATCGCTGTTCGTCTCGGTGGTCACTGCCAGCGTGCTGGGATTCCTGTTGCCCTATATCATGCTGAAGATCGGCGTCGACCATGCGCCGGGAGCCGACCCCTTCATCACCACTATCAAGGACTTCACCGGCCTGGCCGTGTATTTCCTGATGGCCGGCTGGCTGCTGGGCGTGTCAGGCTGAAGTAAGCAAGTGGCATTGGCAGGTACTTTTATTGGGACTTATCGAGCTCCCCGGTAAGCCGGGGAGCTCTCCGAAGCGGATGCTTCTCTGATGGGAGATCTCACCATGTTCCAACCACGACGTCTTGCCGGCGGTCTGCTCTGTGCCTTGCTGCCCACCCTTGCAGTGGCCGGGGTGGACGATGCCGCCCTGATCGATGCCAACAGCTGTTCCATCGATTTGTGGCATACCCGTATCGATGGTGGCGGCTATCAGAACTATGTTTCACCCACCTGTCGTCCCGGCGGGAACTACCAGTTCACCGCGGTGTTCGGCAACGAGCATGAGGAGGGCGAGAGCGAGCAGGTATACAGCCTCGAAGCCAAGATGCTGTTCACCAGCCTCGAGGCGCATGGCTATGGCCTGGGTCTGGTCGTCGGCAGCGAGTACCTGACCGAAACGAGCCGCTGGGAAACCCAGTATGCGCTGGTGCCGCTCACGCTGGGATTTGCCGATGAGCGCGCTCTGGTGCACTTCAATCTGGGCTGGGAGAGGGAGCGCAGTGCGGAGACACGCAACGCCCTGACCTGGGGGCTCGGCAGCGAAGTCGGAATCGTCGGGCCGCTGGTGGCGATTGCCAACGTGTTCGGCAATGACCGCAGCAGTAGCGAGAGCAGCATCGAGGTGGGCCCCAGGCTAGCGCTGCTGGACGAAAAAGTGCTGATCGATGCCCTGTTCGAAAGGGAGCTGGGTGGGGAGAATACCCGTGCCTACACCCTGGCCCTGACCTACGCCTTCTGAGGTCGGTAAGGCGGTAGTGCACATGTAAGACGGCTGATGCAGCCGTCTTCTTCCTTTATTGCCTAGGCTCGCCTGGTCCACTCGACGGCCTCATTCCCGGTGCTCGAAGAACGAGCGGATGGCGACGAACAGAATGACCGTCAGCAGTAGCGAGAAGGGGATGGCGATGAGCGAAACGGCGGGCACGATCATGTCGGCGGCCATGGCGAACTCCTTGAGAGCGATGAGGGGGAGCGCCGGCGCTAGGCGTCGACTGGACAGGCGATGTTAGCACGGCAGACGCTGGGTTTCAGCGCACGTTCTGCTTGATCTCGACGTCTGCCAGCCACGGCACGTCGCGAATGAGGTCTCTCAGCTGACGGGGCAGCGCCGTGAGTTCCGAGTAGGACAGCTGGCCATCCATGAACACGTCCACGCTGATCCGACCCTGCAGATAATGCAGGCGATAGTGCTCGATATGAGGCCAGCAGGGGTGCGACGACCAGCGCTGCCGCAGTACCCGGTCCACCTCGGGCCGCAGTGGCAGGCCGGGGAAGCGACTGGGATCGCCCTCGCCGGCGTCATCCTCGGGGTCGATGTGGAAGGTCACGTCGCTGAGCGCGGGATAGGCGCGGCGCAGCCGGCGGCTCACTTCGTTACCGATCTCGTGGGCCTCCGACACGCTGATGCGCGGGCCCACCACCACATGTAGGTCGACGATGGCATGCCCGGCCGACTGGCGGGTACGCAGGTCGTGCACGCCTTCCACGCCGGGAACGCCAAGGGCGACCTGATGCATCTGCTGCTGTGCATCGGCCGGCAGAGCGGTGTCGACCAGCTCGCGTGCCGACTCCCACAGCAGATCCCAGCCTACCTTGCCTACCAGCAGGCCGACGATCACCGCCGCCACGGCGTCGAGCCAGCCGAAGCCGAATTGGGCGCCGATGAGCGCTACCAGCACCACCGCGGTGGAGAGCACGTCGGAGCGAGAGTGCCAGGCGTTAGCCTCGAGCAGCTTCGACTTCACCCGCCTGGCAATGCGCATGGTGTAGTGGAACAGCCACTCCTTGGCCAGCAGGGCCGCCAGCGCCAACAGCATGGCCCCGATCCCCGGCGCGGCGATCTCGGTACCGCCGAGCAGTCGCTGCAGGCTCGACCAGGCGATGGCGCCGGCGACGAAGATCAGCACGCTGCCCAGCAGCAGCGTGGCCAGGGTCTCGATGCGGCCGTGGCCATAGTGGTGGTCCTGATCGGGGCCCTGGCGGCCGTAGTGGGTGGCCGCCAGCACGAAGCCGTCGGTGACCAGGTCGGAGAACGAGTGGATGCCGTCGGCCACCAGGGCCGCCGAACCCACCAGGGCGCCCACCACCACCTTGGCACACCCCAGCAGGCCGTCGAGCCAGGCGGCAATATAGGTGGCGTGCTTGGCATCGCGGCTGTGCACTGCCTGATCGTCGGTAGAGATCATGGTCGTTCGAGCTCCCTGCGTCTAACTGTTATATGTTCTCATTTACACCGAGCAAGTTGAAGCGCTTAGGGTAGTGCTGAACAAATCGGCGAGCGAGATGAAGCGGCTAGGTTCGTTCCCGACGAACCAACGCACTTCCCACATCCCTGTGG
>JAAQTN010000056.1 GCA_011742915.1 Billgrantia desiderata
ACGAGCAGGTCGTCAGAGGGTAAGGGGGTCAGATTTCACTGTCGCCAGGGGGTCACTTTCTGATGTCGCTTGACAGCGTGGAGCGTTATGTACGTCAGGACCGGCGCCAGCGCCAACAGTACGACCTGATCGAACAAGCCTTCAACACCCTCCAAGCCGCGGCGCAAGAAACCCATGATGACAACTACAAGAACCAGCGCATTCCACTGACCCACCCAGCTATTCAGCGTCCCGGCACCTTTCTCGGCATCCGTCGGTATCGCTTCCGCCGGATCGAGTGGTACGACATCGATCATCACGCCGACTTCGAGGAGTTCACCGAGCGACGAATTGCCATGCTGCGTCAGGAGCATGATCAAGCCGGCACCGTGGTCATCGACAGCACTCTGCTCGACCTTTCCGAGGCCGAGATGGCCGACCAACGCCGCGAGGCGGCAATCCATGAGGCGATGTCATACTGGGCTATCCCGCCCTCCTGCCCTGACCTCCACGCGGCCCTGCATGATTATCTGCGCCAACAGATGGACGACTACTCCTTGAACGATCTTCTGGAAGGGCTCGACTGGCTCATGGCCATGCCTACCCTCCGATATCGGACACGCTTCTATTTGAACACCCTCGACGATGGCCACTTGGCGCTCGTCTATCACCCACTGAGCTTGGATACGCCAACCGAGGAGACTGCCCATGTATGAGCCGACTGAAGAAACCATTCACGACGACCCCAATCAGCGTCCCGTGGTGAACCGCCAGCACAGCCAGGCTGCCTTCCGCAAGATGACCTACGGCGGTGTGGTAAACCAGTACGTCTACGAGAATGGTGAGCTAAAGCCTAACCCGGTGTTCCTTGAGCTCAACAAAGAACGCGACCGCTACTACGTCGAGGCCTATGCCAACATGGGTATGGAACTGGTGCAACGCCCCGGGTTTTTCTACGTCCGTCCACTAACCAACGACGATGACGAGGCGTATGACCAAGAGGGAACTACCGCGGTCCGACAGATCCAAGGCGTGCTGATGGTGCTGGCACGCGGGGTGACCAAGAAAGGCTACTTCTACGACTTACTGACACAACCCGAGCTTGGCGTTCCCCAGGAGCTGATACAAGAAATCGGCGAAGAATCCATGATGCAAGAGATCCTAGCCGCCTGTGGGGTAACCAAGCCCCTGGCGGAGGCCGCCAAGAGCGCACTGGTTGATCGGGACATTGCCTACCTGAACTCCAGAGGCAACTTGGTACTAGCCGAGGCCGGCAAGGGCTTCTTCTCTGACCTATTTCGAGACGCAGCAGAGCTCAATACTTCACTTCCAGCACAGGAGCACAGCGGCGAGTAGCAGAAAATGGTAGCAAAGGCTGGGCCGCCATTTTCCGCTATTGTATTCTATTGATGCCCACCCAAGTAAGGGGGCTCACTCATGAGCTATCTCACCAAACCGGCATACAGTTTCCTGGCCTCGATACCCAAGCGTGTCCAGCTGTATCAAAAGGACAACACCACCATCTTTCATCATAGGTTATCGGGTTAGCCTCAGGCCAGCTCGCGCCCAGTGTTACCCTTATCATAGGGCTGAATCACATTTTCCCTGGCGCCTCCAAGGGAAACTGCAATTCTCGAGAATATTGGCTCCAGGTCTGCATGATCTTCCTGCAGCCACTCAGGAAAATCAAAAGACTTCACCGCTTTCACACTGACATTACCAACTTCGAAAGTCTCCCCCACCATGCTCCTAACGAAAGGCAGGGTAGCCCCACCACCGGTCAGGACAAGGACAACTTCATTTCTCGGCGCCGTCTTCAAGTAAAAGTCATCGACCCCATTGAGGATCTCAAGAATTTTATCATGCAACTCTTGCTTAAATTTTTGGATCGTCGAAGAGGCAAGAAATTCGTTGAGAGTAAGCTCTACCACGTCACCGTTCTGAAGGGGGACATCCACGCTCCCACTATCGAACAGCTCTTCTTTGTATATCCTGACCTTTCTCTCCAGATCATTCCTCACACGGCGATATTCAGGCGACTGAGGCACGAGCTCTGCTCTAGAGATAATCGACTGAATCAGAACCCTGTCGATATAATTCCCCGCCATGGTCAAACCGCAGGATGCTCCTGGAATCTGGTGGGCGACATAACGCTCCTCACTGGGATCGACACGAATCCTAAAGAGGCTCATATCGGTAGTTCCTGCGCCTATATCGATAACCAGCGACAGGTTATTTGCCGCACCATCCTCGCTCACAAGGGCGGAAGCCACCCCAAGCGGTTCAGTGACTGGACTGCCAACGAAGGGGTAGTCATGCCCACGAGCGCGCACATCGTCACAAACAGCTTTCAGCTGAGAAAGAGGCACCCCATCTTTAATATCTTCACCGAGAGTATCGGCCACCAGCTGTGCATCACCCAGCATCTTGGACAGCATCCGGAAATACTGCCGAGATTTTCCGTTATCAAAGCAGGGCATGGCAAACCTTCTGCAGATATTACGGTCATACCCCAGAGAATCGGTACACTGGTTGATAGCCCAAGTCAGATAGGCAAGATAAAAAAGCACGATATCATAGTACTCAATCTCTATGCCCGTAGGGTTGAACTCCTCGCCAAGGACTTGCTCAATACCATCCTCAGACAGGAAACGCTTCATGTTATCGATGCGCTGCCGATCGCCATCACCCCCTTCTTGATCTGCGACCTCCATGGCATCTTTACCAAAGTAGACAGAACCATCATTGCTGATATAGACCGAGGAGATAAGAAGTTCCAAGGGACCATCAGCAGGATCTTGACCAACAATATCACCCAGTGGCAACACACGGATCTCGTCCCCACCATCATGACCGACAGCATCATGTACCAATGTCACTTTTGACATCGCAGTACCAAAATCAATACATAGGCGAAAATCGGGTGAAACGGGCTCCCCATCCAGTATGCTGTCATCTATCTCGATTCTCAGCTCCTGCCCAGAATAACTTTCCTTGGTTTGGGGGCCAGTTGGCTCTAGTCTAGAGGCAGACTCCAGCTCGACCATCATGTCAGTGCCTCTAGACGGCTCTACCTCAGAGACTGTCTTAACTCCATGTAAAGCTTCCTCTGCTGGCACTTCCTCACCACCCAGCGATTCCATTGCCTGAACCAGAGCCTTGATCTCTCCTTCAGTAATGATGCCCGGCAACTCACGCTTTCCATCCCCCCTATCAGCCAAACGCTCTAGAAGGTTTTCCAGCAGCCATCGTGCCTTATTGTTATCCATGCTCCCTCCATACCCCCTAGATTATCAGGCCGGCTCGACAAGTGCCTTCACGACAACTCTTTCACGGCCATATAGTTTTTGCACTACTTGGTCACGCAATACCCTGACCTGGGTCACCCCGGGCTGATGCCCTCCATCCATCTCATGCCGGGTGCGGTTATAGGTTATGATCTCGCCCTGAAGCCCTGAGAGTTCAAGGCGGCGCATTCTGCACAGCTGGCGCAATACGTTCGAGAGTTCGACGAAACCGCTGAGCCCTTTCTTCAGTGATGCTCCCACCACCGGATCATGCACAAACTCCTCAATCAGAGGTAACAGGTTGGTACGCACATTATCAAGTGGCCTCCTGGCACTCTCGTTCTCAAGGAGCAGCAGGCCGATCAGCATATCCTCGTCGGTCTTGACCGCTCTCTCCTTGTTGCTTGAAGACGGCCTCTTGGTCCCGCCCGAGGTCCACCATCCAGCAACATCGGAATCGAGCTCTTGGTGACCATCGAAGTGCCGTTTCAGATCATTCCCCAAGCTGGTTCGAGTCGCATACATCACTTTCATGGCGTCCAGCATGGCGCTGTCGGTTTGCCCCTGACGAGCCAAAACCAGACAGGCCTCACGGAGACATGACAGTACGCGAGGTTTGACAGTGGAATGGCTACGTAGGTGGGTCCAGAGCCGTGTACCCAGGTGCGCCTTCATGGTAGCTAGTGGAGAATACGTGGCCGACTCCAGCGCATAGGAGAAACGAAGCTGTACAACGCGCAACAGCAGCTCGAACAGAAGATCACCTACCTCTACCGCGAGGGACTCTTCCTTGGCAGTTGTGACGCCGCGCAAGGCGCACTTGACGACACTACTCAGCGCTTCACCGGGATTGGCCTCCAGAGCCCAGAAGTGATCCTGAGCAACCTCTTTCCAGGCTTCAAGGGCACGCTTTACTCGCCTCAGCCGAGCATCGGGAGACTCGATATCGAGATTGCCGAAGGCTCTGGCCAGATTGCCCAATACCTCCAGATAGTCAGCGGAGCGATCACGGATGATTGTTAGCAGGACTTTACGCGCATTCTCAGCAGAGTCGAGCTGGAAGGCAGCGCGGAGAACGTAGTCACGAAGCCATGCAGGGCCTGGCTCCTCCAGGTGCACCAGTGCCATGGCGGCGTAGGTCTTCTCATCACCATCCTTCAGAGATTCCAGTGAAGCCGGCTCCTCCACCATGTAGCGCTCGAATCCCACGAACACTTCCGTGCTGCGGTTTCGGGCTACGGCCCCAAGGCGTCCCAATACCGCCGCCAAGAACAGCCTGTCCTCGGCGTTCTCGGCATCACAAAGGACCTGTGCTCGCTGTACTAGGGACGCCAGGCGATCCTCCTGGATGAATTCCTGAACCTGCCGCGCAGCCATCACCGCAGTCAGCTGATCATCCAACTCCCTGAGGGTTTTTGCCTCTTCCAGGTCGGGAAAACGTGCCCGCACAGGCTCATTCACGCGAGTACCTCACTCTCTTTCTGCACGGCTGCAGGCCGATTGATAACCAGAAGCTGCTGCCTGGCACGAGTCGCTGCCACATAGTTTTCGAAGCGGTCCAGCAGGCTATCGCGGCTACCGGCATCGAGAATCGCCACGGCCTTGAACTCAAGCCCCTTGATGCGCTTCTTGGTACCGAAGCGAACTCCACTCTCCTCCTGGCCAGGGTCGGCCTGTCGCGCCTTGAGCTCCACCGTAGCAAAGCCATTCGACTGCAGGGCACTGATCACTCGAGAGTTGACCGGGGTCAGACAAATTTCGTGTGTCTTCAGCTGACCACTTTCAGTAAGCCCCTTCACCCACGACACAACCGCGCTGGCCACCTCATCCTCATTACTGCAGGTCACTAGCTGAGGCCTGGGACCATGGAAGATGGAGCGATCCCCCTGGGTAATAGCCTGTTCGCCGTCCAGGTCATCTACCTCGACCCCCTCCAGGGCAGCGTGAGCCCAATCACGGATCTCCTCGCTGGTGCGATAGTTGATCTTCAGCCTGCGTGAGCGCCCCCGCACCTCGATGCCAGCTCGGCCCAGGGGAACCGGCATCGGGTTATAGATCCGCTGGTGACCATCCCCCACCACACACAGCGGGTTATCCAGCCCCTCGACGATGGGACTGATGCTGGCGACCAGACGCAGGGCCTCCAAGCTGAAGTCCTGGATCTCATCCACCAGCACATGGCGGTAGCCTGGAAAGTCACCGCGCTCCACCACCTCCCTGGCCTGGTGGATCAGGCCATCGAAGGTCAGCAGGTTGCGACCGGAAAGTTGTCGGCGCACCTCGACGAATACCCTCCACAGCGCTTTGCGCTGCTTACGGCGTAGCGGTTTTCGGCCAGAACGGACCACCGTTAGGTACTCCTCCTCGGTGGTTATACCCATGGGATCGATGATCTGCTCGAACTCGTCGCGAACAAACTCTGGCGTGAAATCCAGCTCGGACGCGGCCGGCATTGCCATGACCTTCTGCCAAATGGATTGCAGGTCTTCCTTCTCGGCAATCTTCCCCTGCCACTGGGCGCGCGCGCAGATCGTCCTGGCAAGCTGGTGAAGGTTGGTCACCTCGATCCGGTCGATCACGCTCGGCGCCAGCTTCGCCATCAACCCCTTGATGGTGACCGAGAGATTGGTGGTGAAGGTGGTGATCAGCACCTTCTCCTCACCGCTGCAGCGTTGCGCCAACCAGGCCGCACGATGCATCAGCGCAACGGTCTTGCCGGTACCGGCTGCGCCGAAGATCTTCATCGGCCCGTGGGTGTGCCACTCCACCAGTTTGCGTTGATAGGGGTGCAGGAATACCCGCCACTCCTCGATATCCTCGCTGAGGATCTCGCGCAGGTGCTCCTCGCCCTGGACCAGCACCAGATCCATGTTGGTGATCTCGGCCAGGTGGCTGAAGTCGCCGGGGCCAGTGGGCTTCTCGATCTCGTCGAGCGCTCCCAGCATCTCGTTGATGGCCTCATCCAGCGACATGCCGGACGCCACCCCATACAATACCTGCGCCGCCTCAGGGGGCAGGTAGTCGGCCAGACGCTCGAAGTCGTCATCATTACGCACTGCCCGAACCGCCGGAATCAGCGCCTCGGGCACGCCGGCCTGGAAGAGCTCGTCATCGGTTAGCTTCTGCAGGACGTAACCCGGAAGTGTCTCAGAAGGTTCGACAGGGACTGCCTCAGCCTCATCCGGCTCCGCTGCCTGGAGCGAGCGCTCGGCCTCCTCTACATCGAACACCTGCAGCGTACCCAGCGCCAGGTGAGCCTCGAAGCGCTTGTTCAAGCACCACTGGTAGGCCTCGTCATGGTGATCGATATGCATCAGCAGGAAGGTATCGCCCTTCTCGGGGGCGATCACGATGGCGCGGTACTCCAGGCCCACCCGGGCACTACGCACCTTGCTGTCCTTGGCCGC
Source organism: Billgrantia desiderata (assembly GCA_011742915.1). Lineage (GTDB taxonomy): Bacteria > Pseudomonadota > Gammaproteobacteria > Pseudomonadales > Halomonadaceae > Halomonas > Halomonas desiderata. The sequence goes on from JAAQTN010000056.1 coordinate 6,674, forward strand.
ATTGATCGGCTCCAGGTGGATGCTGGCCTGGGTGCTGTCCTCCTCGAACTTCTGGGTCAGCTCCACCACCTTCTTCTGTACCTTGGCCGGCAACTTGCCGAAGTTCTTCAACACGTCCCGGTGCAGCATCATCTTTGCCATGGTCACTCTCCTGAATTGCGTTTTGGCAACTGCTCGATGCACCACGCCTCGCCGCGAGCCTGCATATCGCCATCGGTGATCACTCGCCAGCCGGCCTGCCGCCACTTGGCGGCGAAGCTGGCCTGGTCACCCACTAGCAAGGCCACGGGAGGCGTCGCCTCCGGCCAGGCAAGCTCGGCAAAGGGTTCATCGCCCAGGTCATCGCTGTAGTGCTCCACCTCGGGGAATTCACAGCCTCGGGCTGCCATCTGTCTCACCAGCTTCTCGAGGGACGAGAGCGTCTCCTCGACGACCTCCTGCCATTGGTCGTCCAGGCTCACCTCCGGCATCAGCGTAGGTTCGGGTATTACCCCACTCTCGACTTCGGAAGTGGTGAAGACGAGCATCCGCTCCACGAACTGGAAGAAGTTGGCCAGGGCGTGGAAACGGCGCCAGCGCAGGCGATAGGTCTCCTCTGCGCTCCGTTCCTGTTCGCTGTCGCCCAGGCGAAGCTCGACCGTCAGGTTGGTGTAATCATTGAGCAGAAGCTCCTGGCCGAGCCCGTACACCATCAGGTCATCGCTCAAGGCCAGCTTCTGGGCAATCCACGCCCAATCACCGTGATCCTCCCTGCCCAGAGGCGGTGCGGAATAGCCTGCGCGCCACATACCGAGGGCGGAGTTGAACTGGTTGGCGTCCTGCCCGATGCCGCTGCTGGCCAGGCGCATCAATGCGAAGCCCCCTACCACCTGGCCGAAGCGCTGCCACCCTTCGCCCCCGGGCGACATCAAGAACCCCTTGAGCTGGGTGAACGCATCACCAGTGGCAGCGCTCACCTGAGGCAAGGACGATTCCATCTTGCTGCGCCACTTGAGCAGCACCTCGTCGGTCATCCATGCGGACAGGAACCGGAAGCGGTCGCCCTCCGGCTGATCCAGGTCGTCCCAACTGAGCGACCAGACCCAGTACCGCTGGCTTTCCAAGATGGCTCGGCGTTTGAGGAAGTCGTCGGCCAGGCGTGACTCGGCCTCATGCGGCTTCACATGGAACTCGAAGCCGTCCAGAAAGAGGGCAATTGGCCGGCAGATATCATCGTCCGCACGCAGCAGGAAGTCGGGCTGGCAGCTAACCGATACCCCCTGGGCACTGCCCAGTAGGGGCTGCAGCTGCAGCGACCAGACGCGGCCGTCACCTAGGGTGAACTCGAACCCGCGGGTGCCGCCGATCAAGACCTCGCGCCAGTCATCCTCCCTGCCACGCTCCACCACCCAGTCCCGCAGCCGATTGACGAAGCGCTTCTCCAGCACGCTGCCGAACATTGCCCGGGGCTTGATCTCGTCCAGCTCCCGCTTTGACTCGCGAGCCTCGCCAGCCGCGATCAACCGCCTCAACAGACGAATTCCCTGCTCGCGGCTGATCTGGTCGGCGCGATACTGCAGGTGATAGGTACGCAGGCAGCGGTAGCAGCCATCGGTGTCGTCTTCCGTCTGGTGCAGCTCACGACAGGGGCAGTTCTCCAGTGCGGCAAGAGAACGCCGCAGCACGTCCATCACGCCCTCGCCTGCACGACCCTGATCGTCCACCTCCTGGAACAGCGCCTTGAGGAAGCCGGTCCCCCCCGGCACGGCATCCATCAGTACCAGGTAGTGCTGGGTCACGCCCAGCAGCAGGTTGGGGATGACCTGCTGCTGAACCAGCAGGTGGCCGGGGTCTCCCTGGAAGCGCAGCCGCATGCCGAGGTAGATGGCGGCCTCTAGCGTGGCCACGTCCTCAGGCTCCACGTCGGGCAGCAGCAGGCGTACCGCCTCGGAGCGGAGTTCACGATAGAGATAGACATGCTCCCAACGGTAAGCGTCATCCCTGCGGCCCTCGCGATGCCGGCGCTGGCTCTCACGGTGCCCGGAGCAGCTGCGACGGTGGCGCACTTCCTCGGGGCCCTGCCCGGGCTCGGCGGCCATGCCGCAATCGGCGCAGATAAGGAAGCCCTCGGAGGAAACCTTCTCCTGGCCAAAGGCGAGATCCCGGTACTGATCCTGGTAGCCGGCATTGACCTGACGCATCACCATCGCCGAGCGGTATTCGATGCCAAAGGGTTCGGCATCGTTGCCCACTGCGCCGCTGGCCTGCTCCACCGTCTGGTCGAAGGAGGTCACGAGCTGATAGCGCTCGTTCTCGCGCTCCTCGCCCTTGTCAGCGGAGAGGCTGTCGTAGTACTCCATGTAGGAGACTGCCTGGGAACGCGCGAACTGCAGGAAGTTACGCTTCTGACCAAGGTCGGTCTGGCTCTCCGGACCATCATGACCGCACTGAGGGCAGGCCGGCACCGCTTCAGGACGCTGGACCTCGGCGGCGTGGCGCATATGGCCACAGCGACCACAGATGGCCCACTCGCCCATCAGCGGCTGGTTGCGCGAGCCGAGCTCGATCTGCTGGACGGCGAAGCGGTGACTATGGGTGTAGAAGTGGTTACCAGGCGCCAACTCACGAATGGCCTGGGAGCCGGAGCGGACCAGCTCGATGGGTGGCCGGGTCTCGATCACCTCGCCATCCTCGCCCTTGGGCCGGCGGTGGTAGATGGAGCCGGAGAAACGCACGCCACGCTCCGGGAAGGCGTAGTTGGGCAGCAGGCCATGCTCAGTCAGCACCTCCAGCGCACTGATCTCGTTCAGCCTGCGCTGGCGAGCGCGCAGGATGCGCTCTTCCCGCTCGATCTCGGCCCTGTCGATCCCTTCCGTCGCAGGCTCCAGCTTGCTCTTCTGGTCACGCAGGCGCTTGCGGGCGTTATCCAGCAGCTGACGTTGCAGCTGGAACTCGCTAGCGGCTCGCTCGATGGCCTCCCGCAGCCGCTCTGTGCGCGACTCCCCCAGGAAACGCTCGCGGGTGTCGTCCCTGGCATCCTGGGCAAAACGTGCCATGAAGCGCTGCTGAAGTGCCGCCTCATGCTCCAGCATCCACGCCAGCAACTGCGGGATATGCCCGGCCCGATTCTGAATGACTTCATCGATCAGCTGCTTGCCGGTGCCGGGGAGCTCGGTCAGTGCGCCTTCACGAACCGCCTGGTCGAAGCAGAACGCCAGATACTGGCGAACCAGCACCGCGCTGGCATCCAGCCAGCAGCCCGGCGGCTCGATCTCTCCTGCCAGAAGCGCCTCGGGGCGGGCGTAAAAGAACAGGTCGTGGGGGCGCTGGTTGATCACGCTGAGGATCAGGGCCGTGCCTGTCTTGCGCCCGGCCCGCCCGATACGCTGCAGGTAGCTCGCCGCGCTGGGGGGAATCGAGCAGAGCATGGTGGTCGAGAGGTCCCCGATGTCGATTCCCATCTCCAGGGTGGAGGTGGCGGTCAACACATTGGGGTCATCGGCATGACTGCCATCGTTGAAGCTGGACTCCAGCCCCTCCCGTTCCGGCGTATCCAAGAGCCCAGTATGCTCGTGGGCAAACACACGGCGCAGCGCGCCCTTGCGATAGCGGGTACGGTAGTAGTTCTCGCGCTCACTCAGTTCGGCGGGGCGGTATCTTCCGGTGGTATCCTGATAGGCGAGGCTCGGGGCCTCTCGCCACAGCGAAGCCTCTTCAGGTGGACGATAGAGGTAGTAACCGCTGCTGTTGCAGAGCAGCTTCTCGCCGGCCGGAAAGAGTCGAGCCGCGGCATTGCTGATTGCATACCACGCCTTGTCGCCATCCTGATGCAGCCTGCGCAATAGGCCGGCACTTTCTCCGGTTTCCAGGAAGGCGGCCAGCAGATCAACCAGAGTGGCGTCATCCACGCCGGGCAGCCCCAGCACACGCCTTGCCCATACCAGCTGCCAAGGCTGCATCTGACCGTCCCGAGGCGGCACCAGCATATGGTCGTGGTGCCTGTCGGGGTGGGTCGTCCACAGCCGGGGCTGATAACGCCCCTGATGCGGGTAGGTCTCACGCCCCTTGACCACCTTCCCGAACGGGTACTTGCCCCAGTAGTTCTGGCGGGCATAGCTGCTCAGGTAGGGGTGATGCAGACCGCCCCGTTCACGCTGCCGGTGCAGCATACCCAGCACCCAGAGCCGCAACGCCTCGTCGCTCAGATCTTCAAGGCGTGGACTGATCCGCGGGAAGCGCTGACGCAGCGCCGCCAGGGTGTCATCGATGCGGCCAGGCTCCCAGCCGAGAGTCGCACTGGCGTGACTCTCCATGGTGCGGCCATGGGTCAGCATCAGGCTGAACTCGCTGGTCGCCTCCCAAGTTAGGCGCTGAGCCACCTCAGCGAACAGTTCTTTGGGCGGCGAGGCACCTGGATCAAACGTGTCCCGATAGTTCAGATAGGGCTCGTACTCCCGCAGGTCCGGCGGGATAAGCGTCGCCAACGACTCCTTCATCGTGCCAGGCCGCCCCGGCTCCGGCTCGGCCCAGTACGCCAGCAGCCGCTCTCCCACCTCGGGCAGGGGCACGCCCACCTCTCCGGCGTCGTCGATCAGGTGCTGCAGGGCCGTGCGTAGGGTGAAGTGATAGGTACGTGCCGAGAAGAACCCCGCCCGGTGGCTGGCATCCTGCACGCTGTCGGTAAAGGCCAGCAGCTTGGGGTCGCTGTTGAGCACCGAGCCGAACACCTCATCGATGGCCACGCTGGAAATGGTGGCCGCCCGACTACCGATGAACATTAGGCTGTCGAGAGTGCGGCAGTGTGGGCAGCGACGAACCCCGATCCGCTGACCGTTGTTGCGGTGATCATGCTCGTGGACGACCTTGACGGGGAAGGTGCGCTCCTCGGTCAGCGGACAGGGGCCCGGCCCCTCGCGCAGCACCAGCGAGCCGGGGGCGAGGTGCCAGCGCAGCCCCTCCAGCTCCTGTTGCCCACTGGCGTTGACCGGATCATCGCCCTCTCGCCAGGGGCTCAGCATTACCAGCGTCGGCTTGGGCTGACCCTCGAAGCCCCAGGCCTCGTAGATGGGCGGCACCTCGTCGCTCAGCTGCATGCCGCGTATGCCGTGCTGCTCGATGGCGGCATCGGCATCCAGGTCGCGCAGTCCTACCCAGGCAAGCTCCCCGCATTCGGTGCAGTGCACCACTGGCAGCTGGTGGCGCCCTTCGGGCGGCGGGTTATCCAGCCAGGTGAAGGCTGGCGCTTCATTGACCATGGCACCGATACGCCGCAGCTCGCGCAGCCACAGCTGCACCTGGGTGGGCACCAGCGGGAAGGCCCTGTCACTGCGCAGCTCGCGAGCCTGGGCCACTAGAGCCAAGAACGCCATTAGCACTTCGCCCCGCTGGTCCAGATCCCCCACTGAGCGGAAGGCGAAATCGTCACGGGCCAGCTCGCGCAACAGTTCCAGCCAGTGGGCCGGTGCCTCCTGAGTGGCCACCAGCAACTTCTGAAACAGCGGATACCGACGGATCCACTCGCCCAGCGCCACTCCCCAGCGGGTAGGGCCATCCAGCTCGGCGAGCGACGCCTTGAGCATGGAGTAGTGCGGCGTCCACTCTGGCCAGCGGGAATCATCGGCCTCGACCGGGTAGGTCGGCCCACCGAACAGCGAGGCCATGCGGTAGGCGTAGTGAACGGCATCTTCCCGATGCTGCGGCTCGCACTCCTCTGCCGGTGGCAGCGCATCGACCTCCAGCTCCGGAATGCGCACCACCTCGTCGACCCGGTAACGATCCTCCTGGATCACCGCATCGTCGCTGATGGTCTCCTCGAACAGCGTACTGGCGAACTCGCAGAGCTTGTGCAGCGGCCCTAAGGTGCTCTCATCATCCCCGCCCGCCACGGTGGCACTGGTGCCCACCATGCAGAGCTGGCCACGGGGTATCGAGAAGCGCTCCTTGAGGCGCCGGATCAGGCAGGCCACGTCGGCCCCCTGGGCACCGTCGTAAGTGTGCAGCTCGTCGAGCACCAGATAGCGCAGCAGGCCGGGGTCGTCCTGGTTATGCCGCCAGATACTAACGTCCTTGGGACGCAGCAAAAGGTAGTCGAGCATCTTGTAGTTGGTGAGCAGGATATCCGGCGGATCGGCCTGCATCGCCTCGCGGTTGGTGATCGCCTTGTAGGTCCAACCACTACCATCCTGGGCAGGCTCTCTTGTCAGCTCGGCATAGGTACCCGGCTCGGCGCCATCCTCCTTGCTGGATGATGACGATATGCGTCCGGTATAGAGCCCCACCCGCACCCGAGCCCTCGGCTCGCCGGCCACCATGTCGCTGAGCAGGGGCGACTTGAGGATCTCCTCGGCGAAGCGCCCTGCCTGGTCCGCGGCCAAGGCATTCATGGGGTAGAGGATGATCGCCTTGATGCCATCGCGCTTGCCCGCCTGATGCATACGCAGGCAGTGGTCCAGCACCGGATAGAGGAAACACTCCGTCTTGCCAGAGCCGGTGCCGGTGGTGACCAGCGTATGCAGCGGCTGGTTGCCTCCACGGGTGGTCAGGCGGCGCCAGCTGGTCGCCTGGTGGCGAAACGGCACGTAGGGAATCTCGATATCGAACAGGCCGGAGATATCCCCCGAATCCAGCCGGAACGGCCGGCGGACCTGCACCCAGGGGCCCTTGAAAAGCCCGTTTCCCGGGTCGTTGAAGAAGGCCTCCAGGGCCTTCTCGGTGGAACGGTCTCGCAGGCGGAAGGTGGCCTGGAGATAGTGCAGCACCTGTTTGCGGACTTCCTGGGCTAGCGTGGCTGGCAGCATGTCGTCTCCTCATACGTCCCTGGGGTGCTGGAATTCTCAGCTGCCAGCGACCTGGTAGGGCCAGACCGATGCCGCCGTCTCGTAGAGTTTCTGCCCTCTACGCTCGATGGCCGCCTCGTCCCATATCCGCAGGGGGTCCGCCTCGGCTTCCTTGGGCGGATGGAAGTACCGGTTGAGGTTCAGCTTGCTGTACTTGCACAGCTCCGGGCGCTTTTGGTCCCAGGAAGCATTCGAAAGCGAAGGGTTGAGGCTGCCGGTGATCAACGTCAGGTTGCCGAGCGTATGCAGCCGGTGGTTTCGCTCCTGGTTGAAGGCCAGGCGCTTCTCGGGGTCGGCCGCCACTTCCTCAGGCATCGGCCAGCTTGCCTGCCACTTGACCGGCATGATGTGCTCGATGGTGAGGTTTCCCGGCAGCGGCAGTACCTCGCTCTTGCGGTCTTCTTGGGCGAGATCGATCGCTCCCAGCACGGCGCGTATTTTGTACTGTGCCAGCCGGTCGTAAATCGGAGTATTTAGGATGCTCCAGTGCAGCTCGTCATCGGTCGGGAAGCGCATGCTGTCACCCTCGTAGGCATGGAGCACTTCTTGCAGGATCTGGGCCGTAATCTTGCCCCGCCTGTCCAGCGCCTTGATGACATCGATAAACAGCCGGTTATAGTTCTTGGACGTCATGCAGCAGATCATGCGTCGCACCAGGAACGACTCCAGCACCACCAGCACCCGGTCGAACTCTGCTTGATCGCCAGGCAGCAGCTGGTCACTGGCCAGCAGCAACAGCGGATAGACGGTTGCCGTATCCACCGCCTGCAGGCGATCCAAGAAGACGGCAAGGCGAGAGCCGGCCTCCGGCTCCGCGAATTTGCGAAAGGCGCGAGCATAGCGAGACAGTGACTGCAGGTGTGATTCGATGCTGTTCGGCTGAGCCGTCAACTCAGAGCCCTTCTCGCCCTCCTCAAGCGCGACAACATACTCCTTGAAGGCCTCGAAGAGGTGGGCGCTGCGCACGTCTTCCCTGAGCATCAGGGCCAGATAGTGCTGGAGAAACAGGTCGATGCGCGGGCGCTTGGTACGCCCCTGCTTGACCTCCTTGCGCCAGAACTTGGCATCGAAGGCCTTCCAATGCTGATCGTAGAGCGACTCAATATCCTGCCCTTCGGACTGCGCCCGGCGAAACAGGTAGTTCTTGATCAGGTCCGCGGGCAACAGCTGAGTACCCCGGGCATTCAAGGTCTCGAAAATCACCTGTGACTCATCGTCATCGCTCAGGTTGATTACCACCACCTGCAGCGCGTTGCTGACTACCTGCCACAGGGCATCGAGCCGCCCATCCAGGTCCGGCGCTGCTTCACCAGGCTCCTCATCCAACTCACCGTGCAACCAGAGGGCCAGCTGCCGGTAGAAGTAGCGGTAACCATCGATAACCTGCTGATTCTGTTCATGCAGCTTGGGCTGTTCCTGGAGATGCTGCTCCAGGGCCTCCAGCCCTCCCACGCCATGCACCAGCTTGAAGGCCTCGCGGTCGCTGTTGGTCGGCCACACCTTGTAGCGTTCATGTTCGAAGTCGACCTTGCTGGCCTTGTTGCCAACCAGGTCGGCGAAGCGTTCGTAGTACTTGCCGCTATCGAGCTGGTGGCAGATATCGCGGGCGGCGATCATGAAGATCTGCAGGGTGGTGAAACGCTGCTGACCATCGATCACCTGGTGCGTCTCGATGGAGCCGGCCACGTTGCGCATCTGCTCCAGCACCACCGCGCCAAGGAAATGAGTGCGCGACTTTTGGGTCCGCAGCCGGTAATCCATCAGGCCCTGGATGTCCTCCCAGAGCGGCGCCCAGTTATGCTCTTTCTTCCAGACGTAGGGCCGCTGGAACAGCGGGATCTGGAAGGAGATGGTCGAGTCGAAGATCTGGTTCAGGTCGCGTGCCTTCGCATCCATGTCAGGCGAACTCCTCTTGATGGGTTTCGACCCCCAGCCGCTCGGCGAAGACGCGGTAGGCGGTTCGGTAGTCCTCAATGCGGTCGACGTGGCGGAACGGCGGGTAGAAGGTGCGAGTCACGGTCTGGTTGCCGTTATCGATCTCCCAGCTGACGGTCAACGGGGAGGTGCCGTCGTGGTCGGCACGGGCTTCGCGGACTTCCTTGCCGCCGGCATCTTTTCTTGTTGTATTAGGCAAGCGCATTCCTCGGCTATCATATTCATCAACTTCTTCGTATGATTTCATCACCGAAAACTGGACTTCATAGATCTGAATCAATTCTTCTAATGAAAGGCCGAGAGAAAATGCCGCCAAGACATCAATATCTACACCAGCCAACCTTCTCTCCAAGTCGGATCGACAAGGTTTTGAAGGATCCCACTCTTCTAAAGAGGCGAAATCTAATGAACTAATTTCTTCATCCTTAAGAAGAGTGTCGATGAGGCTATCCCAAGTAGTCTTGTATGCCTCTGCAACACAGATCAATTGTGCATATCTGTATGCAGCCAACTTCCCGAACACATTATCGGGAAATGGCATGTTTTTCATTACATCATGCCTCAAGTTGGATTTACCACCCATCCTAACCAAAAAATCCATCACAACTGAGCTTGCAAGAGAAGAAAAGCACATAGTCAGAGCAACAGAGCTGAACGCTATACTAAAAGCACCATCCATATGAGAGGCGCCTGGCGGAATAACACTAGCAATAAGAGTCCTCTCATTAGAGGACATAACCATTTTCCTATTCACATGACGCGCATAGCTAGTAATCGGCTTAGGCAAACCCTGCATCTGGCAAACAGTTGGTGCAACCTGCCCCAACCGAACATCATAAAATCTCTGCAGAAACTCTTTATCATCACAATCCAATCTATTATTTTTAAGCCATTGAATGGCTCCCTCTACATCTCCATCCCAGCGATTGAAAAATCCGAATTTTCGAGCGGTTCTAGTACCAGGACGTGAAGTGTCGATGCAATAGCGCTTAACCTTTTCTCCCAGTAGGACTTCATAGGCGAACACATCCTCGTCATCCACTGGCCAGAAACCGGGTTGCCAACCACTTTCCACCCTGACGGGCTTCTGCGGCTTGGGCCACTCGGGGATGGCATTATAGAAGGCGGTCAGGTCGCCATTTTCATCGCCGGGACGATAGACGGCACGGGGCAAGTAGTTACTTTGGATATTACTCAAGTCAATAAGATCATAATCGCTTTTTTCCTTGCACATCGTGCGGGCCGTTTTAGCGAATGGATTACTAGCATAGAAATGTGGCCCAGACACCACCCACTCATCTGCTGATTCTGGTTGAAAGCTTGGCTTTTCTTGACGAGTAATAATCCCATCACGCTGAGAATTCGACTCATGAAACATTTCAGTCGGATAGTAACATCCTTTAAGGTCTCCAAGACGCCTTGGCGATTTGGCAAACTTTTCCAACACAGCAAGAATTTTCTGACTATGAACTTGTGGTAGCCTCGCTCGACTATATGGCGTACCCTCATCATCCAGAAGCTTGGCAAACAACTCCAGCTCTTTACTGGTCACCCACACAGTCCTTAGAGGATGGCCCCGCATCTCCCACTTTCCATCATCGTCCTTCAGCGCAGGAACAGGTTTGCACAAGTTTTCCTGCATATCACATTGAGAGACAACCTGTGGATGAAAAACATTACTGATTGACCTAAAACCAATTTCCTCTCTCGGTGTTGAACTCAAGGTCATGCAGAAGACTTTCGCTGATCCCACATCCGCAAACAATGGCAGCCAGTTCTGATATTGAAATGAAGCACGCAACCGTGGATATAGCGCCTTCCGGAAACCACCACCCTTTGCATCATCGAAAATCGCATATTCGTGGTAAAAACCAACCATTGCCCCTTCAGCAATTAGCCCCCAGCTACGCTCGATAAAGTTCTTGTAAAGGTTGGTCTGCACCCCGGCCAGCGCCGGGTAAAGCGTTGCATCGTTTAGGAAGACGTTACTTCCCTCCCCCTGCTCGAAGGCAGTGCGATATTCCAGCCGGCGCCGCGCATCCTGTAGCAGCTTTGGCCGCTCGCGGTTATAGGTGACGGATTTCGCATCCCGCACCCCCAGCAGCGGCTCGAACTCGCTCAATAACGGGGCATCGCTCCACGTAACCTTGAGCCACGGCGGGTTACCGAACATCAGATCGAAGCCCTTGGGCTCGGGCTTATCCTCCACTCGCGGCCCCAGTATCTCGGTAAAGATCAGCTCCCAGTGGTGGTAGTGCTGCTCGGCGGCGGTGGCGCGGCCGACGCCGAACCAGGGCACCAGCTCACTCAGGTGGGCGGCATCGGGCAGTTGGGCCTGGCTGGCCTGGAACAGCGCCTCCAGATCGATATCCTCGCCGAGTTGGATATCCAGCATGGCGCGGGTGGCCAGGTCATCGGTGCCGATCCCCAGCAGCACCTCGGCCGCGGCCAGCCAGGCCTCGCGGCTGGGCAGCGTCTCGGCCTGCTCCAGCGGCCAGAAGTAAAAGCTGCACCAGCTGTCCATCAGCAGGCGCAAGCGCTGGAAGGCGCCGGACTCCGCCTCCAGCTTGGCCTTCAAGCGCTCCTGGTGGCGTAGGCTGGGGCCGGGGCGCAGTGCCTCCACGTCGTTCTGCGGGGTAGGCCAGACGCTGGCGGTGCAGGCGGAGTGGGCCAGCGCCCGGTGGCGCTCGGCGGCATAGTCGGCCCATAGCGCGTCGATGCGCTCGCTGAGTGCCTCAAGGCGGGCCAACTCCTCCGGGGAGTACTTCTCCTTCACCTGCCTGTTGCGCCACTGCTTGATCTGCTCGCACGCCTCCGGCCAGTGCTCGCGCATCAGCTTGTCGGTGGCAGCGGGGGCCATGTCTTCGTCCCACACCAGGAAGTGGTAGATCTCCCCGGGCTTTCGCGCTTCGCTGGGCTTGAGCTGGCGAGGCACCTGAGCATTCTTCCCGTAGTGCTTGCCAGTCCCCAGTTGCCCCTTGCTCCAAACGCTGCGCCGCGCACCGATCAGGCTGTTGCCGGCGCGAAGGCGCAGGCCGAACCAGGGCGTGGCGGCGGGACGATGGATCGGCTGGCTATCCTCGCTGCCGGCGACTTCCTGCAGGCGGTGAATGGTGGCCAGCCACAGCGAGAGCGCCCCCAGCTCCACCGCCACCGGATTGAGGTCCACCCCGTAGACATTGTGCACGGCGATGTAGTGGCGCACCCGGCGCAGCTCGTCCTCGTAGTCGCTGGGATCGATGCTCTGGCCGAGCTGTTGCTGCTTGAGCTCCAGGTAGCGGTGGGCCAGCTGGTCGATGGCCTCCACCAGGAAGGCCGCCGAGCCCATGGCCGGCTCACAGACCTTGAGCGACAGCACCTCGTCGGCCTGTTCGGGCGTGAACGCCTTGAGGCGCTCCTTGAGGGCCTCCTCCACCAGGGTGCGGGTGAGCACCTCGGGCGTGTAGTAGGAGGCGCTGTTGACCCGATCGACCCCGTTGAGGTGAAGGATGAACTCGCCGGTGCGGTAGATGCGCGGCTTCTGGGTGCGGTGCTCCAGCACCACCTCGCCCTTCTTGAACTCATCCAGTCGGGTGGCGGGCACGAACCAGGTGGGCTGCTTGGGGTCCACGGCGTTATCCAGCATCGGCCTGATAGTGCGCCCCTGCTTGATCTGCTGATGCACCTGGATCAGGTCTTCGGTGGCGAAGAACCCCTTGTAGGAGAGCAGCCCCTCGTAGACCGAGCCGAGCTGCACGATGCCGAGTTCGGCGTAGTTGATGCGCCCGATCCGCTTGCTCTGCTGGGAGGTACCCAGGCTCAGGCAGCGGATCACCCCGTGCAGCACCCGGTTGGGCAGCTTGACGCGGCTGAGCAGCGGCGTGGCCGCGGGGTCGAACAGGGTGGCTGTCAGCGGCTCGATGGCAAACAGCTTGCCGGGGGTGTAGCCGTCACGGCGTCCATCGGCCAGGCGGGGCTGGGCGTCATCCAGCGCGAGCTGCTCGCCGCCGGGGCTGCCGAACAAGCTCGTCTGGCTGGGTGGGCGGCCGAACAGCGGGCCCTCGCTCTCCTCTTCCTCCTGGGCCAGGCCCTCGCGGGCCGGGTCGAAGCCCTCGTAGATCAGCTGGAAGAGCCGCTCCAGATGCTCGGCGATATAGGTGCCCTGCTCGGTGGTGGTGCCGGGCTCATTGGCGTCCACCAGGTCGCGCAGCGCCTCCAGGCTATAGCCCAGGCGGTAGACGTCGTCGTTGATGGGCAGGATGCCCAGCTCGCCCCCGCGAGCCTCGGCGTAGAAGCAGAACAGCAGGCGGTAGACGAAGATCAGCGCATCGTGGCGCAGCTGCTCGGCGGTGATCTCACGGCTGCCGTCGGGCAACGGTGCCTCGCGCTCGCCGAGCTGGCGATAGCCGAGGTTGCTCTGCCGGCGCGCCTCCACCCAGCCGTTGGCGATGGCCTGGATGGCATCGCGCACCGCGCCCTGGAGCTTTTCCGAGACCCCGTGGGTGCTCTTGAGGCTGCCCTCGCGCAGGCGCTCATGGAGCACTTCGTCGCTCTCGCCTTGGGGGGAAAGCGCCTCGACGGAAAGCAGCGCACAGATCGCCTGGAAGGTCTCGGCCTGGCGGCGGCCGTAGGCCTCCTCCAGGTCGATCCACAGGTAGCGCCCCTGGGCGTAGGTCTGGGCGTCGAACAGGTAGACCCGGGCACCGGCCAGCAGCATCGCCCAGCGGGGGGCGTCCTCCTGCTTGAAGAGGAGCGCGATGGCTTTCTCCCAGCTCTCCTGCAGGGTGGGCAGCTCCTCGACCAAACGGCTGGGAGCCTGCACCGGCTGCTCCAGCGGCTCCTCCTCGCTGTCGTCGCCGGACAGGCAGAACGGCGCCTGCAGGATCACCAGCCAGGGGCGGTTATGGCGGTTGAGGCGAAGCAGGGCCGGCAGCTGCATCTTCTCGGTGGCCAGCTCCAGGGCGAAGGGCTCGGGGCGATAGCCCAGGGCATCCAGCAGCGCGGGGTGCCAGGCGTCCAGCTCCTTCACCCCGGCGCGGCTGCGCAGCTCGGGTTCGGGGAAGTCGAGGGCCGCGGTCTTGGCCTTGAAGTAGCTGTCGCCCAGGGCCGCCAGGCGGCGCGGGGCGGACTGGCTGCCCTGCTCCTTCCAGGCCTTGGCCTGGTCGCGGATGTCCTTGGTGAAGCCGTTCTTGTCGGCCAGGTAGTGGGCGGCGTAGTAGTCGCCGACGTTCTTGATTGCGGTATCCAGCGCCATTACTTCACTCCTTCCACGACCAGCACCAGCCGGGTGGTGGGCTCATCCGTTGCCCGGTAGTGGGCCCACATCCAGTGCTCCTTGCGGTCTTTCAGGTATTTCTCCATCTCCTCGCGCTTGTTGCACAGCTGGGTAGCGCGCTTGCCTTCCGGCGGCAGGCCGGCGAGCTGCGCGTCGATGCGCGCGGCCCAGCGGGAGAACCAGTCGTCCAGGCGTCTGGTTTCCTCGTCCACCCGCGGCCAGATCTCGGCGCGGCGCCGATCCTTCAACTGCTTAAGGTGATGGAGGCTCTGATCGACCGCAGAGCCCAGGAAGCTTTTCATCAGGTGCTCGGGCAGGCTGCCCTGCTGGCCGGTGTTGGTGAGCTGGTCGAACTTGACCTCGGCCAGGGCCTCCTTGAGGGAGCGTATGCGGAACTTACCGCCCTTGCGGAAAGAGACCGCGTGGGGATCGACGATCAGCGGCGTGCCGGCGCGGGAGCTGACCTGGCCGATAAAGCAGAACAGCAGCTCGCCAGGCTCTAGCCAGGGAGAACTGATCAGGGGTGCCTCGCCCCGGGCCTGCAGCATCATCAGCCGCTCGGTGAGCCACTTCATCACCGGGTGCTGCTCGGTCAGCAGTAGCTCGCGAGACCACTGGCCCTTCTGGGCCAGCGCGGCCTGGATGGCGGCATTGGCGCGCCTGGGGCTCTCGGTAAAGAAGAGCTGCTTTTCCGCCGGCCAGGCCTCCTCCGGCATGGCCGAGGCGCCATAGACCATCTCGCTATCGACCCAGGGAGCGCCCAGGCGGCGGGCCAGCTCACAGGGCGGGGTGAAGATCACCTGCTTGTCAGTGTTATCGATATCAGGCCAGTCGCGGTTTTCCGCCCGCAGGGTACGATAACCGTCTGCGAGGAACTTGGCGTTGCTGAACAGACGAATGCGTGAGTTGTCCTGCATGCCGGTGGGTTCCTTGGTGCATCCCTCCTCGCCATCGTCATCGCCGAGCAGGAAGTCGAGGTCGAGATGGCTGGCTTCGTGCAGGAGAGACTCCAGCTCACCGGATTCTCCATCGCCCTCTTCCTCCAGGCGCCGCTTAAGGCCCTCACGGTTGGTCACCAGGCCCTCGCCGACAGCATCGGTTTCCTTGTCGGGGTCATAGAGCTTGAGCACGCTCTCACCGGTACGGGTGGAACGATTGATCTCTTCCACCTTGGCGACCAGGCGCTGGAAGATCTCGCTGTCGCCCTCAAGCAGGCCTTCGCGGGTCTCCACCATCAGGTAGCGGATGATGGGCGGGTGCTTTTGACCAAAGCGGTCGATACGGCCGTTGCGCTGGATCAGGGTGATGATCGACCAGGGCAGGTCGTAGTGGATGATGTGGTGACACTGGTGGTGCAGGTTGACGCCTTCCGAGGCAACGTCGGTGGCCAGCAGCAGGCGCACCTCGCTGGTACCGGTACCGAAGGACTCCACCGAGGCCGCCAGGGCATTGTCGGACATGCCGCCGTGGATGGCAGCGATGGTCTGCTCGGCCTGGTCCTGCTCCTTGTCGGAGAACTTGAGCTTGAAGTGGCGCGCCAGCGCCGGCGCCAGCGCCTGCTGGGTCACGCGGCTCTCGGTAAACATCAGCAGCCGAGGACTCTTGGCCGTGCCATCCCAGCCCATGGCCTCCAGCTCTCGCACCAGCGCCTTGAAGCGGGCGCTCTCGGCGATGGTGAGTTGCTCCAACTGGCGAGTAAGCAGGGCAAGCTCATCGACTTCCGGGGAGCTTGGGTCCTGGCGCCTGATCTGGGCCAGGCGCTTGCTGGCGGTGGAGAGGCACGCCTCGGGGCTTGAGAGGAACGCCTTGTACATACCCCAGCTGACGATGGCCTGACTCTCGATCTCCTTGTCGAGCACCCTCTGACGAATATGCGCCAACTGATGGTAGACACCCTCCTCGGCCTCGCTGGCAGGAGCGGTAGTCTGTTCGAGCGGCACCACCTGGCGCTCGGAGAAGTTGCTGCCCGCCTCGGTCTTCACATCTTCCTTGAAGCGCATCAGGAAGAAGGGAGCGATGTCCTTGGCCTCGTACTCTTGCAGCTTGGGGTCCGGTACCGCAGAAGGGTCGAGCAGGCTGATCAGGCGACCGAACGTCTCGCGCTTGCCGTTGTGGGGCGTGGCGGTGGTCAGCAGCATGCTGTTGGTGCGCCGCGAGAGACGCCGCGCCAGGCGGTAGCTGAGGTGGCGCTCTGGATTGCTGCCGCCGGAAACATTATGCGCCTCGTCGATCACCACCACATCCCAGCGAGTGTTCTCCAGGAAGTGGGCGTAGCGGCCGATATCCTTGAGGGTATCGATGGAGATGATGATGCGCTGGTAGACCTCGAAGGGGTTCTTTGAGGCCGGGATCTTGAGCTGCAGCCGAGAGAGCGCGTCGGAATCCATGCGTACCAACGGCAGCGCGAAGCGGTTCCACAGCTCGGCCTGGAACTGCGAGAGCATCGACTTCTTGGCCAGCACCAGGATGCGGTTGCCCTGCCCCCGGCGTATCAGCTCGCTGAGGATCATGCCCACTTCGATGGTCTTGCCGAGGCCGACCTGGTCGGCCAGCAGCAACCGCGGGCGCAGCTGGTGCAGGGCGCGGTGTACCGCCTCCTTCTGGTACTCCATCGGCGTGAAGGCGCCCATGTCCTCGAAGTTGGGGGCCGGGTCGGTCAGCGGCATCTGGCGCAGCTGGGCTTCCAGGAAGAGCCGGGAGCGCGAATAGCCATTGGAGTCATCCCGCACCAGGGCCGTTTCGCGAGGGTTGACCTCCTTGATGCGGTCCAGCTGGGTGAGGAAGGCGGCCTCGTGGCCGCGGTTAAGATCATCCACCCCGGTACAGAAGACGATTTGGTGCTGATAGCTGCCCGCGGCATCCACTCGCGTCACGAGCCATTCGGCATCGCGACAGACCACGCGCATGCCGGGAGTAAACACGCTGCCCATGCTGCTCCTTCCTTGTCCGCTGCGTAACGGCTCGCCTAGTGCTGGCAGAGCTCGCTTCCCGGGCGTTTGAGCCCGAGGCTTCTATTCGTATTTTGGGCTGAGCCAGATCTCAACCGATTTTGCTCTCATCCTAAAGGTTTTGGATCTAATACTGCAGCCCCATGACGTCCTCACACCGTACAACTTATGGTCAACGTAACACTGTGTTGCGACAAAGCCTGTCGCAAGCATGCAGCAGACTGCCACCAAAGCGGGCTTGAGGGCGCTAGGACCCGCTGATACAAAGCGGAGTACAAAGAGAAAACACTGATCGTTTATCACGCAGGGGCAAAGCCATGGAGAAGCTAACGCAGATTCGAGAGGCCATCCGCATGGAGGAGGACGCCCAGCGAAGCACCTACATATTCAAGGTTGCACGAGCAAAACGCCTTAGCCCTCGGATCGCGGCCGTTAAGGTGGCTGCTGATGATGACCGCCGAAACAGCGATACCCTGAGTGAGAGTCTGGAAGGCGCCAATGTTTGGTGGCCCTTAGAAGAACGCCGCAATGGTGAAGCCAAGGTGCTTTCGGTGTTTCCTGAGGACAATGAGCTGCATCTGACGGCAGTCAAAGGGGACCTACCCGATGAGGAGACGCGCCTACGTATCTATCCGCCTAACTTCATTGAACCGGTGCGCCTTCTCTACTACGACCCGCTCTATCAGGATCTCGGCCTGAAAATTCTCCGCACGTGGGATAGCCGCGCCCCTCAGGACGAGCAGAGCTTGCCCATACCCGAGCCTCTCACCCTGCGCACCCAGCAGCGTGAAGCGCTGAAGCTACCCTACCGCAGCCACTCCCTGCTGATCGGCCCACCCGGTACCGGCAAGACCTACACCCTTGCCGCGATCATTGCCCAGTTTCTGATTCATGAGCCAGAACAGCGCGTTCTGCTTCTCTCCAACAGCAACGCCGCCGTGGACGATGCGCTGGTGAAGGTAGACCAGGCCCTGGAGACCCTGGGCGATCCGCAGCGCAAGAAGCGCGCCGTGCGTATCGGCAAGAACTTTACCATGGCCCGCTATGAACAGCGTGAGCACCTGCTGCCATCCAGTCAGAAGTTGACAGATAAACTGAAGAACCTGGAAAACCACAAGCCCGATCAGCGGGATGCCGTGGCCTACGACAACTGGCTGAACCAGTACGAGAATGTCCGCAAGGAGATCGACGACCACACGAAAGCCCTGATGCAGCAGCGCCAACTGGTTGCTACTACAGCAGCAAGTGCCAGCTTCCGGTTCGAAGCGCTGAAAGAGCGATTCGACTGGGTAGTCTTCGACGAAGCCAGTCAGGTTTCCCTCTTCCAGACCATCGCTCTGTTGCCCCTGGGCAAGCGCTACCTGTTTTGCGGCGATGACCGGCAGCTGCCACCAGTCTGCGTGGCCCACAAGAATACACAGGCACAGCGCTGGGTTGGCAAGTCGATCTTCAGCAAGCGAGAGAAATTCCCCCAGGACGCCATCGTTGAGCTCAATGAGCAGGACCGGATGGTGAAAGAGATATGTGAGTTAGCCCGAATATTGCACCAGGCATGAAAAAAGCGGCTGAAAATCGGTTATAATTCAAGAGCCTAACCAAGAATTAGC
>JAAQTN010000057.1 GCA_011742915.1 Billgrantia desiderata
ATTGAAATCGTTTTTTGGCCATCCGGATTTGGCTTATATCTCTGGGTAATGTTCGCTTACTTTATTTCGAATTAGTATCTGGGTGGGTACGATGCACGCAGTCGAACAGCCCGGCAAAGGCGACCACCACTTCGGCGTCCTGGTAGCGGTAGGTGTCGCCCTGGCGTTCGCATTTCTTGTCGAGCAGCTCGCGGATAAAGGCCTTGGCCAGGGCCGCACCGAAATCGAAGCCGAACACAGAGACGCGAATGGTGCGCAGCGGCATTTCGGCTGAATTCGCTAGTGCAATTTCCTCCTCGAACTCGCTCATCGCCTTGGTTAGTCGCGAGGCCGCGCCGCTGGTCAGTAGGTGCGCCATCAAGGGGTTGTCACGCATCGGCGCCCAGGACTCGACGCCGAGGCGTGCGATAGCGCCACTCGGTGCCTTCACCCACCCCTTGAATGAGCTGAACTGCTGGACCAAAGTACGCCGAGAGGTCTCCCACCAGGCACGCCCATTCTCTTCCAGCAGCCCACGCCCTACGGTCTGACGGGCGCTACCGCTCAGGTGCCCCTCGATGGTGCTACGTGCCTCACCGGGCGCCATTCGTCCCACCGCAGCCAGGCTTTCGGACACTTCATTCTCCAGCGGTGTGCCCAGGCCGGGAAGATAGAGCTTGCGAAAGCGTTGCCCCAATAGATCGCTGTTTTCGTCGGGAAAGACAGCATGCAAGCGCGCGATGTTGCTGAGCCGCTCATCCACCGAATCCTTATCTAGGTTGCGCCCAATACCATCAAAGAAAATGCCGATTTCCAGTCTACTGTGACAGGTCATGGCTTCCATGGAGTTTGAATCCTCGGCAATAGCGCTCAGTGCTTCGCAGTTGGCCAGGATTTCCTCTTCGGTCATGGGTCAGCTCTCTCTTCGAGTTGGTCCAAGCGCTTCGGCAAATGATCATAGGGCGACACTAAATTGGGGCTCCAGCCTAGCCTGACCTCATGATTGGGCAGAAAGTGCACATGCAGGTAGCGGTCTTCCCGCGTGCGTTCTGGCATGGGTAGTGCCACATTGTGTCTTTCGGGTTCATCGCCACGTTCGAACTCCTCAACGGTCCGCCCATACACCCACTCCACTTCGGCGGTATCGCCGCTGATACGCTGACAGCATATGGTGCTCCCGCCTCCATAAGCTCCAAGATTCCCACCCCCCCGCTCATTGACCCAGAAACGATGAATGGGGCGGTCGATATGGCTATGCCCACGTATCGAGGTATCCGTGGGCATGGGGTGCAGGTCGGGCAAGAAGAACAGCCACACGAAATAACCGGCAAATAGCGCGCCCAGCCCCCAGCGCGCCCCCTTGGGCAGGCCGTACCATATTTGGTTGAACAGCCAGTTCCAGATCCATCTCACCAGCATTTATTGCTCCTGATAGCGGGCCACGTCCGGGCGCTTTAGCAAATGGGCGTAAGGCGACTTTAGGTCCGAGCTCCAACCCAGCTTGACCTCGTGATTCGGCAGGAAGTGCACGTGCAGGTAGCGGTCTTCCCGCGACCGCTCCGGCATCGGTAGGGTGACGCTATGTCGCTCGACTTCCATTCCTTGTCGCTCCTGCTCCCCTGTGATGCTAAGGATCCACTCCACTTCAGCGGTATCGCCGCTGATACGCTGGCAGCAAACGACCCCCCCCCACCATAGGGGCCAACATTCCCCCCACCTCGGCCGTTAACCCAAAACCGATGGATAGGGCGGTCGATATGGCTACGCCCTTCGATAGAGGTATCCGTGGGCATGGGGTGCAGGTCGGGCAGGAAGAACAGCCACACAAAATAGCCGGCAAACAGCGCGCCCAGCCCCCAGCGCGCCCCCTTGGGCAGACCGTACCAGATTTGATTGAACAGCCAGTTCCAGATCCATCTCACCAGCATTTATTGCTCCTGGTTTCCAGCCAGCAAGTGGCGGTAGGCGTAGGCCAGACGCTCACCGCGTTGAACCAGGCCCGCTTCGGTCGCGGCCAACAGTGCGGCTTCCACTCGCTGCGAGCGAGCACAGGCGCACACGCCGGCAAAGAGCTCCGGATACTGCTGGGTGAGTACACGAGTCGCGGTGTGCACCTCCGGATCGCCTTGCAGCGCCTGGTAAAGCGAGGCAGACAAGGTCAGCTGCCAAGGGGATGCCAGAGGCGCTTGCGCTTGCTCTTGCTCGGGCATGGCGCCTAGCGGCTGCCAGCTCGAATCATCTGCTGGCCACCACCACTGCTCGATGCCACCGAAGAGCGAGCGGCGCCAATCGGCGTGGGTCTCGGCATGCAATTGCCGGATGACCCGGGGCAAATAGAATCTCAACAGTGCCGGTGGCTCGCCAGCCGGATAGGCCACCATGGCGGGTGCCAGTTGGCTGGCCAGGCGCTGAGTCGTCATACGGCTCTCTATCCAGGCATGCAGAGCGCAACCAAGCCCATGCTGTGCTGACAGTTCGGCTATCGACCCGAGCGTTACCTCGAACAGGCATGGGCCTTCAGCGGCCAGATGCGGCTGCCGGTCATCCTGCAGCAAAGGCCAGGCCGTGATGCCCGGTGTCTCGAACAGTGCGGTGCGCGCAGCCGGATCGAGAAGCCCCAACTCGATCAGAGCGATGCGTCTGGGTGCCTCTTCCGCTGGCCAAGGGGTCCGTTGCCAGTCGACGGGTATCGTTGTGACCTCAGCCATACGCTATTTCCCCGCCTGAACCATCATTTGCCCCGAGGCCAATGCCTCCCGCCAGCACTCTTCGCAGATCTCCGGCAACTTGAGGAGCGTCGTAAGTCGTGCCTCATGCGTGACACCCTCAATACGCTGATGCGCTTCAGCCATTGCCCGCCCCGGCAGCAGCGGTGTCTCGACGGCCTGGCCGCTGCCTGAGCCGGGGCTGCCGCCGGCGTTGATCCTGACCTTGGGGCCGACCAGGGTAACGCCGCCGCCGTCGAGCTTGAGGAAACTGCCGCCGGCATTGAGGGTCATTTCGCTGCCGGCTTCGAGCACCACCTTGTGACCGGCCTTGATGTGCAGCTCGCGGCCGCATTCGCTGAGCCAGGCCTGGCCGGCCTTGAGGTGCAACGTGCCCTGTACCGTGAGGTGCTGGTTGGCAACGGTCTGCTCATGGCGGTTGCCGCGCACGGTGTGGTGCTCGTCGCCGTCGATCTCGCCGATGCGGTCGTGATGCACGGTGAGGAAGCTGTCGTGGCCGATCTCTTCGGTGCGGTCGTTGCGGGTCAGCAGCTCCAGGTCTTTCTGGGCATGGAGCCAGATCTGCTCCTGGCCCGCTTCGTCCTCGAAGCGCAGCTCCTGGAAGCCCTCGCCTTTGTGGCTCTGGGTGCGGATGACGGTGCGGGTCTTGTGCTCGGGCAATGCGTAGGGCGGTGTGTTGACGGCGTTGTAGACCCGCCCGGTGATCAATGGCTGATCCGGATCGCCCTCCAAATGGCTGATCACCACCTCATGCCCGATCCGGGGTATCGCCATGCTACCGTAGCCGCCGCCGGCCCAGCCCTGGGACACGCGCACCCAGGCACTGGCGGTTTCATTAGGCTCGGCGTAGCGATCCCAGGGGAACTGGACCTTGACCCGGCCGTGTTCGTCGCAGTGGATCTCTTCGCCCTCGGGGCCGACGACGAAGGCGATCTGCGGGCCGTCGACACGGGGCTTGGCGTTGGGCGTGGGGCGCCAGGCGCGGTCGGCGGGGGTGAGGATCAGTTCGTTGTCGAACTTGGTCATGCCCATTCCTGCCGCGTCACCTTGAGTGACACCGTCCTCTTCCAGGGCCTGGGGCTGGCTGCCGGTGTGCTTGACCTTGACCACCTGCCAGTCGCGGTTGAGTTCATCGAGGTCGTGGTCGGTGAGGGTGAACTTGACCCCCGGGGCGAGCTCGGGCAGGTCGCTCTCGGCGGCGCAGGTCAGGGCGTCGCTTCTCAGGTGTTCGAGGCGAATGCGGGTGAAGGCGTCGCCGGAGGCGTCGGCCTTGTAGCGCCCGGGGTAGTCGTAATGCTCGTAGTCCGCTCGCTGACCATGAGTCTCCAGCTCATTTTCCACATGCTCGTGCAGCTGCGCGTAGGCCGGGTTCTTGAACGAGTAGTCCTTGAGCGTGACCGAGGCCGGGGCGACCCGGGCGAGCTGCTGGAGCTTGCGTACGTGGCGCTTGGGCGGCGTGCCGCCGGCGCGCCCGTGGTAGCTGCGCTCGCCTAGGTGAGCCAGCACCTGGGGCGCGTCGGCGAAGACCAGGCGATGGGCGCCGTTCGGGGCATCTTCGCCTGTCTCGAAGAACTCGTGGAAGTAGAACAGGCCCTCTTCGGCGGCCAGGCGCTCGACGAAGGCGAGATCGGTTTCCCGGTACTGCACGAGGTACGCTCTTTCCGGCAGTTCGCGGGTGACGGCGAAGGCGACATCACGCAGGCCGCGCTCGTCGCACAGGGTGTTGAGCACGGTGAGCGGCGAGACCTCCTGGAAGATGCGCGAGTTGTGGCGCAGGCCAAGGCGCCACAGCGCGGGGCGGGCGACCAGCGAGTAGATCGTGCGGCGGTGGCCGCGATCGCCACGGCCGAACTCGCTGACGATGGCGTGTACCCGGCGCAGCGCCTCGCCGTCCTGCCAGATGGTCAGGCTCACCGGGCGGTCGAGCAGCTCGGTGGCGGCGAGGCGGCCGTTGCGGCTGGCGAAACGCAGCGTGAGGGTGAAGGGCGCGGAGAGCGCCTCCTCCAGGGTGAAGTCGATCACCGCCAGCTCGGCGCTGTCGACCCCGGCGAGCGCAAGGGTGAATTGCCATCCGGTAGCGTCGCGCATTACGCCTCCCTGCGTCTGAAGGTACTGCCGTTATCGTTAATTAGTGAACGAGAATCCTCGGGCGAAGAGCTTACCAGCCACGAGAGAGAGTATCTGTGGCACTTGGCTGATAACGGTGTAGGAAATGACTTACAAAGGGGTACTTGTCCCCGCCGATGGCCTGGCGCGCCGAGCTGGATGCGCGGGCCGATCGAGGCGACAGCGGAGAATAGACGAGTAGAAACGACAGCGCCGCCTGGTGGGCGGCGCTGTCGATGGGCTCGGTACTGCTTCAGTGGGTGTCGCGGATCACGTCGGCCCCATCGGGGATCTGGAACGCGAAGCGGCGGTCGTCGATGGCGTGGTTGGTGCGCACGTCGCTGAACTCGATGACGGTCTCCTGGCCGGTGCTGTCGATCATCTGCAGGGCCGCCAGCTGCTCGCCGCGGAAGGTCATCTGCAGCTCTTCGAACAGGGTGTCCGGCGACCTCGGCACCAGACGGAAGCTCTCGCCACCGCCCTCCTGATGGCGCGTGACCTCGTAGCTCTCGGTCAGTTCGCGGGCGCTACCCGACAGCAGCAACGCCGGGGTATGGGTCACCCGCTGGTCGAGCGCCTGCACGGTGACCTGCTCCAGGTCGGGATCGTAGAGATAGACCTCGCTGCCGTCGGAGATCACCTCCTGCTGATAGGGTGCCGCAACCTCCCAGCGGAACTTGCCGGGGCGCGACAACCACATCTGGCCGTTGGCCTGCTGCAGACGCTCGCCGCTGCCATCAAGGATCAGCTGCTCGAAGCGCGCCTCGAGGGTTTCCAGCGGCTCCAGCAGGCTGGTCAACCGGTCGGCACCTTCGCTGGCCAAGGCGGCGACCGGCATGACGAGGGTAAGGGCCAGTGCAGTTAGGGTCTTCTTCACACTCATCGTCTCTCTCCCTGGGCGGGTCCTGAATGGATCCTGTCACTCGGACCCGCTGCGCGCCGGCGGGTTGCATCACCGCCGACGCTTTCATGATTTATGCAAGGTTGAGGCTGTCGCCTGTCACCGACGGTAATCAATTGCCTACCGGCGGCGGCGCCAGCACCTCGCGACCGCCGTTGGTGCCCATCGAGGAGACCACGCCGGCCGCTTCCATGGCTTCCACCAGGCGCGCGGCGCGGTTGTAGCCGATCTTGAAGCGCCGCTGCACCGCCGAGATGGAGGCGCGGCGACTCTCGGTGACGAACTGCACCGCTTCGTCGTAGAGCGCGTCCTGCTCGGCATCGCCGCAACCCTCGCCGGCATCGGCTTCGAGCCCGGTCAGGGCATCCGCCGAGACCCCGCCGGCGAGAATCTCGTCGATGTACTCGGGCTCGCCGCGACGCTTCCAGTCCTCGACCACACGGTGCACCTCGTCATCGTCGACGAAGGCGCCGTGCACCCGGGTCGGCAGCCCTGAACCCGCCGGCAGGTAGAGCATGTCACCGTGGCCCAGCAGGTTCTCGGCCCCGCCCTGGTCGAGAATGGTGCGTGAGTCGACCTTGGACGACACCTGAAACGCCATGCGCGTGGGAATGTTGGCCTTGATCAGGCCGGTGACCACGTCTACCGAGGGGCGCTGGGTGGCCAGGATCAGATGGATACCGGCAGCACGGGCCTTCTGCGCCAGACGCGCGATCAGCTCCTCGACCTTCTTGCCGACGATCATGAACATGTCGGCGAATTCGTCGATCACCACCACGATGTAGGGCAGCTTCTCGAGCACCGGGGGCGGCTCGTGCATCTCCCAGGGCTGCGGCTCCCACAGCGGGTCGGCCACCTGGGCACCGGCACGCTCGGCTTCGTCGAGCTTGCCGTTGAAGCCGGCGATGTTGCGCACGCCCATGGCTGCCATCAGCTTGTAGCGCCGCTCCATCTCGGCCACGCACCAGCGCAGCGCGTTGGCAGCCTCCTTCATGTCGGTGACCACCGGGGCCAGCAGGTGCGGGATGCCGTCGTAGACGGAAAGCTCCAGCATCTTTGGGTCGACCATGATCAGGCGCAGCTCCGCGGGCGTGGCCTTGAGCAGCATCGAGATGAGCATGGCGTTGACGCCCACCGACTTGCCCGAGCCGGTGGTACCGGCCACCAGCAGGTGCGGCATCTTGCCCAGGTTGGCCACCACCGGGCCACCGCCGATGTCCTGACCCAGCGCCAGGGTCAGCGCCGAGGCCTCCTGCTGGTAGCGGTCGGAGTCGATCACCTCGCGCAGGCGGATCATCGCCCGGTGCGGGTTGGGAATCTCGATGCCCACCGTGGGCCGACCGGGAATCACCTCCACCACCCGCACGCTCTTGACCATCAGCGAGCGCGCCAGGTCCTTGGCCAGGTTGCTGATCTTCGACACCTTCACGCCGGCGGCAGGCTTGATCTCGAAGCGGGTGATCACCGGCCCCGGCCAGGTGTGCACCACCTCGGCCTTGACGCCATACTCACGCAGCCGCGTCTCGAGCAGTTCGGCCATGTCGGTCAGCTGCTGCTCGGTGTAGTTCTGCTGGTGCGGCTCCGGCGGGGTGAGCAGGCGCAGGCTGGGCAGCTCGCCGTCCGGCTCCGGCATGTCGTCGAGAGTGGGCCGCTGGCTCTGCAGGTGCTCCACCGTCCACAGCGTGGGGCCGTCGGGCTCCGCCGCTGCGGCGCGCGCCTGTTCGGCAGTGGCGATTCTGCCGCCGCTCTCGCCCTCGTCCTGCTCGTCAACCGACGGCACCCCGTCGCTGTCGGACGCCCGTTCGGCCGACTCACGCCAGGCCCTCAGCCCTTCGGCCTGATCGCTGTAGGCAGAGGGACGCTCCGTGGCGCTGAGCGTCTGAGCCGATGGCGCCTTGTCCGCCTGGCCATCGTCGAGATCGCCGTCGTCCTCGTACTCGTCGCCGCCGATATCGTTCCAGTTGAGCCGCGGCTCGTACGCATCGCTCGGCTCTTCCGGCTGCAGATCGCCGAGCCCGGGCTCGCGCCGCGCTTCTTCGCGTGGCGAAGTAGGTTCGGTGGCTGCAGGCTCCGCCGCGGAAGGTGCCGTCTCGGGGTCAGGCGGCTGAAAGCCGGGCGGCGCGGCCTTGGCTGCTGGCGATTGCACGTCGTCGGTTGCGCGTAGCGGCATGGCAGCAGCCGGCAGCGGTTCATCGTCGCGGCTGGCCTTGAGCGCAGCCGCGGCAAGCGGCCCGGCGGCCGCCGTCGCAGCCCCGGTGGCCGCAGCAGGCCGAGGCCCGGCGGCCACCTCGTCGCGGCGGGTCGTGTAGGCGGCATCCGGGCGCTTCGCCGAAGGCGTACGCTCGGGCACGTCCCAGGGAATGTCGGTATCGCCGTCGTCGCCGAAGGTGGGTTCGAGCCCCGGCTCACGCAGCGACGGCACCTCGGCATCGGCTCCGGCGCGGCGACGCTGCCAGAACCGCCAACGCCGAGGCGCCGGTTCGGCTGTCGCCTGGGCATCGTGCTCCGCCTCGTTCTGGTCCTGGTCATCGTCCTCGCGCCAGTGCGGTTCATGCCGCTCGCGCACCAGGCCGAATGGCGAAGCCGCCCAGCGCCACAGGCGCAGGAAGCGATAGCCGAGCTCATCCATCACCATCAACCAGGAGAACCCGGTGAAGAGCGGAAAGCCGCACAGCATGGCCGCCACGGCCAGCAGGCCGGTGCCGCCCGAGTCGACCAGGGGCACCAAGGCGCCCACCAGCCCCTCGCCCAGAATGCCTCCCGAGGCATAGGGCAGCATGCTGTTCGGGCTGTAGAAATGCAGCGCCCCCAGCGTGGTGGTGCCCAGCAGCAGCAGCACCAGGCCGCCCAGGCGCACGGCAACGGCCGTGGCGTCCCATTCGATCTGCACACGGCGGTGGCGAATCAGCCACCAGCCGGCAAAGCCCAGCATGCCGGGCCACCACAGCGCGCTGGCACCGAACAGTGAATACAAAACATCGGCCAGCCAGGCCCCGAAAGGCCCCATCCAGTTGTCGACCTCGGTTTCAGGGCCGCGATGCGACCAGCCGGGATCCGCGGCCTCATAGCTGAACAGCGCCAGCAGCAGGAACACGCAGGCCGCCAGCAGAAGAATGATCGCCCCTTCCCGGGCCACGCCCTGCAGGTGGATTGCCAGGCGTGTGGTCGGCTGCTGGGGGCTCTCTTCCGTTGCGCGCCGCGGCACGCCCTTTTCCTTTGCACTCAACTCGCCAACCCCCTCGCACCGTTACGGCAACGGTGCCTGTCTCGACTTGCATGAAGCAGATTGAATTCAGCCGCCATCATACCGGGAGTACAGGCCTCGGCACAGTGGTCACGCAGGTCGCTTGAGCCAAATCGGCTGCGGCGTCAGACTAGAGGTATTCCTGCTGACGAGGAGCGCCCTTCGATGCTGTCCTGGCTTCCCGCGCGACCCGTGCGCTTTCCTCCCGTTTCGCACGCGTTGCGTGACCCGGAAGGCCTGCTGGCAGCGGGCGGTGAACTCACGCCCGAATGGCTGCTGGCGGCCTACCGGCACGGCATCTTTCCCTGGTACAGCGACGACCAGCCCATTCTGTGGTGGTGTCCCAACCCGCGCATGGTGCTGTTCCCCGATGAACTGCGCATCGCTCGCAGCCTGGGCAAGCGGCTGCGCAACGGCGGCCTGCTGGTCACCTTCGATCGGGCCTTCGAGACCGTCGTCAGGGCCTGCGCCGCGCCCCGCAAAGGCCAGCCGGGCACCTGGATCACCGAGGAGATGCATGCCGCCTACGTGACGCTGCATCGCCTCGGCTATGCCCGCTCGGTGGAGGTGTGGCGCGGAGCCGAATTGGTCGGCGGACTCTACGGCGTGGCCATGGGACCGGTGTTCTTCGGCGAGTCGATGTTCTCGCGCGCCAGCGACGCATCGAAGGTCGCCCTCGTGCATCTGGTCCGCGCCATGCGCGCCGGCGGCGGACGTCTGATCGACTGCCAGATGCACACCCGCCACCTCGCCAGCCTGGGCGCACGGGACATCGCCCGCACCGAGTTCATCAACTATCTTGAATCATGTCTGGCGACGCCGGAACATAAGGATAGCCAATATCCCCTACCCTGCTGGGGGCTACCCGATGGCCCATCCCGCGTCGAACCCCTGACGGCACTCACTTAAGGAGGCGACCCCCGTGAGCAGCAATGCGCCTCGTCATCCGATAAGGGATCTGCGCTTCTTCCTGACCGTACCGCACGCCTGCAGCTATCTGGAGGGTCACGAAGCGACGACCTTGTTTCTCGACCCCCAGGAGTCGCATGGGCAGGGAATCTACGATTCGCTGGCCCTGCTCGGCTTTCGCCGCAGCGGACGGCACCTCTACCGCCCTCACTGCGAGGGGTGCAGCGCCTGCGTCTCGGTACGCATACCGGTCGACGACTTCCAGCCCAGCCGCAGCCAGCGGCGGGTCGCCAGGCGCAACGGGGACTTGACGCTGATCGAACGACCGGCGCTGTTCGACGCCGAGCACTATGCGCTCTACGAGCGCTACATCCAGGTACGCCACTGGGACGGCGACATGTTCCCCCCCAGTCGCGAGCAGTACCGTACCTTCCTGACCCTCGACGAGCCTTACTCTCGGCTGCTCGAGTTCCGTCTGGACGAACGCTTGATCGCCGTGTCGGCCTTCGACCGCCTGGAGCACGGCCTCTCCGCCATCTACACCTTCTTCGACCCGGACCCGGACTACGACCGGCGCTCGCTCGGCACCTTCGCCGTGCTGAGCCTGTTGAACCTGGCCTACCGCGAGGGCTTGCCCCACGTCTATCTGGGCTACTGGATCCGCCAGTGCCGCAAGATGGCCTACAAGGAGGCCTACCGTCCGCTGGAGGCGCTGGAAGGGCGGCACTGGCGGCGCCTGCTACCCATCTCGACCTCACCCTGACACGGCCCGCTTTGCCTTGACGCCCGGCTTGCGGCACAATATCGCGCTATCCTAGGGACGGGCGCGCCGTTCGGTGTGCCCGGCGCCTGTCGTACGGCAGCCGCAACGCCCGGGGCCCAGGGCTGCCACGAAGCATACAGACCCATGTCATCAGCGAGGAACCGCCTATATGGCACGTGAAGACCATATCGAAATGGAAGGCGTCGTCGTCGATACCCTTCCCAACACCACCTTTCGCGTCGAGCTGGAAAACGGCCACGTCGTGACCGCCCACATCTCGGGCAAGATGCGCAAGAACTACATCCGCATTCTCACCGGCGACAAGGTCAAGGTCGAGCTGACCCCCTACGACCTGACCAAGGGCCGCATCGTCTATCGCTCACGCTGAGCGAACGCGGGCCTGGCAGCGACGACGCCCTCGATACGACAACGCCCCGTCCGAAGACAGGGCGCTGTGCGAGGTCGAGCCACCCTGGACTCAGGGCGCGTCGGCCATTTCCGACTCCGTGGAGAGGTGCAGTTCGCCATCCTCCACCGTGACGTGAACCACTCCACCGTGTTCGGATAGCTCCCCGAACAGGATCAGCTCCGCCAGCGGCTTCTTGAGTTTCTCCTGGATCAGCCTAGCCATGGGCCTTGCGCCCATGCTGGGGTCGTAGCCCTTCTCGGCCAGCCAGTCGCGCGCGGCGATGTCCACATCCAGCTGTACCCGCTTCTCGTCGAGCTGCGCCTGCAGCTCCACCAGGAACTTGTCCACCACGCTGCGCACCACCGAGGTGGGCAGAGAGTGGAACTGGATGATGCCGTCCAGGCGGTTACGGAACTCCGGCGAGAAGGTCTTGCGAATCACCTCCATGGCGTCGGTGGAGTGATCCTGGTGCTGGAAGCCGATGGAGCGGCGAGCCTGCTGCTCGGCACCGGCGTTCGAGGTCATGATCACGATCACATGGCGGAAGTCCGCCTCGCGCCCGTTGTTGTCGGTGAGCCGGCCGTGGTCCATCACCTGCAGCAGCAGGTTGAAGACTTCCGGATGCGCCTTCTCGATCTCGTCGAGCAACAGCACGCAGTGCGGCTGCTTGGTGATCGCCTCGGTGAGCAACCCGCCCTGGTCGTAGCCGACGTAGCCCGGGGGGGCACCGATCAGCCGCGATACGGTATGGCGCTCCATGTACTCCGACATGTCGAAACGCACCAGCTCGATGCCCATGATCCGCGCCAGCTGACGCGCCACTTCGGTCTTGCCCACCCCGGTGGGGCCGGCGAAGAGGAAGCTGCCCACCGGCTTGTCGGGGGACTTGAGACCGGCCCGCGACAGTTTGATGGCGGCAGAGAGGCTGTCGATGGCCTCGTCCTGACCGAACACCAGCATCTTCAGGTCGCGATCCAGGTTCTCGAGCAGCTTGCGATCGGAGCTGGACACGCTCTTGGGCGGAATCCGTGCAATCGACGCCACCACCGCCTCGACCTGGTCGACGTCGATGGTATCGACCCGCACCTCGGGCGGCAGCAGGCGCTGGTGGGCGCCGGCCTCGTCGATCACGTCGATGGCCTTGTCGGGCAGATGGCGGTCGTTGATGTAGCGGTCCGCCAGGCGCGCCGCACTCTCCAGTGCCGCATCGGTGTACTTGAGCCGATGGTGCTCCTCGAAGCGCGAGCGCAGCCCCTTGAGGATGCGGATGGTGTCGTCCACCGAGGGGGCCATGACGTCGACCTTCTGGAAACGACGTGCCAGCGCCCGATCCTTCTCGAAGATGCCGCGGAACTCCTGGAAGGTGGTGGAGCCGATGCAGCGCAGCTCACCCGAGGAGAGCAGCGGCTTGAGCAGATTGGAGGCATCCATCACGCCACCGGACGCCGCCCCGGCACCGATCACGGTGTGGATCTCGTCGATGAAGAGAATCGAGTTGGGCTGCTTCTTGAGCTCAGCAAGCAGGCTCTTCAGACGCTTCTCGAAGTCGCCGCGGTACTTGGTGCCGGCCAGCAAGGCACCCATGTCGAGGGCGTAGACCACGGCGTCGCCGATGACCTCGGGCACGTCCTCTTCGACAATGCGCTTGGCCAGACCCTCGGCGATGGCGGTCTTGCCCACGCCGGCCTCGCCCACCAGCAGCGGGTTGTTCTTGCGCCGCCGGGCGAGAATCTGGATCACCCGTTCGAGCTCGTGCTCACGCCCGATGAGCGGATCGATCTTGCCCATCCGCGCCTGCTCGTTGAGGTTGGTGGCGTAGCCGGTCAGGGGGTTGGCGCTGGTCTCGCCGCCACCCTCTTCGGCCTCTTCGCTATCGCTGGGCGAAGACGAAGGATTCTGGCCGTGTCCCGCCACCTTGGAAATGCCGTGGGCGATGTAATTCACCGCATCGACCCGGGCCACGTTCTGCTGCTTGAGGAAGTAGACCGCCTGGCTCTCCTGCTCGGAGAAGATGGCCACCAGTACGTTGGCCCCGGTCACTTCGCTCTTGCCTGAGGACTGCACGTGAAACACGGCACGCTGCAGCACGCGTTGAAAGCCCAGGGTCGGCTGGGTCTCGCGGTCGCTCTGGTCCTCGGGAATCAGCGGGGTGGTGGAGTTGATGAAATCCTGCAGGTCGGACCGCAACTTGTCGAGGTTGGCCCCACAGGCTCGCAGCACGTCTGCCGCCGAGGCATTGTCGAGCAGCGCCAGCAGCAGGTGCTCCACGGTCATGAACTCGTGGCGCTTGGAGCGGGCCACGGTAAATGCCGTGTTCAGGGTCAGTTCAAGTTCTTTGCTCAGCATGGCAGTCCCCTTCTCGCCGCTTAGGGCTTGCATCGGATCTTTCGTGGTCCGGCACCTTCAACATCGGGCACAAACGCTGCCGTTGCAAGTCTCTTCACTCAACGACTGCCATTCCTGTCCCGTCTCGAGCAGGCCGGGAGTGGTCAGTCCGCCGCCTCGATGTCGCTGAGCAGCGGGTGCTGACACTCTCTTGCATATTGATTGACCTGATGGCTTTTGGTTTCCGCGATGTCGCGGGTAAATATGCCGCAGGTCGCCTTGCCTTGGGTATGCACCGTGAGCATCACCTGCACGGCGGTCTCGCTGTCCATGTGGAAGAAGCTCTGCAGCACCTCCACCACGAACTCCATGGGGGTGTAGTCGTCGTTGTGCAGCACTACCTTGTACATCGGCGGACGCGCCACCTCGGGGTCGGCAGGCTGCACGGCCAGGTCGCCGTCGTCCTGCTCTTCGGGACGCGGCGGTCGCGTCATGCCTGCCACGACGCCGACCGACTCCCATGCGCTCGGGTCATCAATCTCGAACATAAAAGCCACACACCATCTCGACAAGCCGGTCATCTGGCATCTCAGATTAGACGAGAACAGACCGGCAGGGTTCAGGTTGATACGCAAAAGGCCCCCGTCCGCCAGGCGGACGGGGGCCCGGTGGGTCGACGAGCCGCTTACATGTTGTCCGCGACCGCCTGGCCGAACTCGGAACACTTGAGCAGCTTGGCATTGTCCATCAGGCGATGGAAGTCATAGGTGACCTCGCCCTTGGCAATGGCCTTCTCCATGCCCTTGAGCACCAAATCGGCGGCCTCTACCCAACCCATGTGGCGCAGCATCATCTCGGCGGAGAGGATCACCGAACCGGGGTTGACCTTGTCCTGACCGGCGTACTTCGGCGCCGTGCCGTGGGTGGCCTCGAACATGGCCACGGCGTCGGCCAGGTTGGCGCCCGGCGCGATGCCGATGCCGCCCACTTCCGCCGCCAGGGCGTCGGAGAGGTAGTCGCCGTTGAGGTTCAGGGTGGCGATGACATCGTACTCGGCCGGACGCAGCAGGATCTGCTGCAGCATGGCGTCGGCAATGACGTCCTTGACCACGATGTTCTTGCCGGTCTTGGGGTTCTTGAACTGCATCCACGGACCGCCGTCGAGCAGCTCGGCACCGAACTCCTGCTTGGCAACCTCGTAGCCCCAGTCCTTGAAGGAACCCTCGGTGAACTTCATGATGTTGCCCTTGTGCACCAGGGTCAGCGACTCACGGTCGTTGTCAACGGTGTACTGCAGGGCCTGACGCACCAGGCGCTTGGTACCCTCCTCGGAGACGGGCTTGACGCCGATGCCGCAGTTCTCGGGGAAACGAATGTTGGTGACACCCATCTCCTCGCGCAGGAACTTGATCACCTTGTCGGCTTCCGGGGTGCCGGCCTTCCACTCGATGCCGGCGTAGATGTCCTCGGAGTTCTCGCGGAAGATCACCATGTCGACGTCGGCGGGCTTCTTGACCGGGCTCGGCACGCCTTCGAACCAGCGCACCGGACGCAGGCAGACGTAGAGGTCGAGCTTCTGACGCAGGGCCACGTTCAGCGAGCGGATGCCACCGCCTACGGGCGTGGTCAGCGGCCCCTTGATGGAGACGACGTATTCCTGGACGGCTTCCAGGGTCTCTTCCGGCAGCCAGGTGTCGGCATCGTAGACCTGAGTGGCCTTCTCGCCGGCGTAGACTTCCATCCAGTGGATCTTGCGCTCGCCGTTGTAGGCCTTCTGCACGGCGGCGTCGATGGCGATCTTCATCGCCGGTGTGACGTCGACGCCAATGCCATCACCCTCGATGAACGGGATGATCGGATTGTTCGGTACGTTCAGGGTGTTGTCGGCGTTGACGGTAATCTTCTCGCCGCCTTCAGGGACGACAATTTTCTGATACCCCATTGAGAACTCCCCTGTCTGGTATGTTCAGTGGAGCGCGGAGTATAGCATCGTCGACCCAACCGGCCCATATGACCTAAGGACCCCCATCCGCGGATGGCGGACGGGGGTCGATGGGCAGAGCCGGAAGGTGCTAGCGGGATATCAGCCCTTGGCCACCAGCGCCAGGGCCTCGTTCAAGGTCTTGCTCGGACGCATGACCGCCTGTGCCAGCGCCGGATCAGCATGGTAGTAGCCACCGATGTCGACCGGCTGGCCCTGCACGCTGTTCAGCTCGTCGAGAATGGTCGCCTCGTTGGCCTCCAGGGTCTCGGCCAGGCGGGCGAACAGCGACTTGAGTTCGGCGTCCTCGTCCTGGGCGGCCAGAGCCCGGGCCCAGTACAGGGCCAGATAGAAGTGGCTGCCCCGGTTGTCCAGCTCCCCGACCTTGCGCGAGGGCGACTTGTCGTTCTCGAGGAACTGACCGATGGCCTTGTCCAGCGCGTCTGCCAGCAGCGCGGCACGCTCGTTGCCGAAGCGCTTGGCGAGATGCTCCAGCGAGGCGGTCAGCGCCAGGAACTCGCCGAGGCTGTCCCAGCGCAGGTGATTCTCCTCCAGCAGCTGCTGCACGTGCTTGGGCGCAGAGCCGCCGGCGCCGGTCTCGAACATGCCACCACCGGCCATCAGCGGCACGATGGAGAGCATCTTGGCGCTGGTGCCGAGCTCCATGATCGGGAACAGGTCGGTGAGGTAGTCACGCAGGATGTTGCCGGTCACCGAGATGGTGTCGAGGCCACGGATCACGCGCTCCAGGGTGTAGCGCATGGCGCGGACCTGGGACATGATCTGGATGTCGAGACCGCTGGTGTCGTGATCCTTGAGGTAGGTCTTGACCTTCTTGATCAGTTCGTTCTCGTGCGGGCGATAGGGGTCGAGCCAGAACACCGCCGGCATGCCGGAATCGCGGCAGCGCTCCACGGCCAGCTTGACCCAGTCGCGGATCGGTTCGTCCTTGACCTGACACATCCGCCAGATATCGCCCTTCTCGACGTTCTGGGACAGCAGCACCTCACCGGTCTCCAGATCGGTGATGTTGGCGACGCCGTCCGCCGGCACCTCGAAGGTCTTGTCGTGGGAGCCGTACTCCTCCGCCTTCTGCGCCATCAGGCCGACGTTGGGCACGGTGCCCATGGTGGCCGGATCGAAGGCGCCGTGCCATTTGCAGAAGTTGATCATCTCCTGGTAGATGCGCGCGAAGGTGGACTCCGGGATCACCGCCTTGACGTCCTTCATGCGGCCATCGGCACCGTACATCTGGCCACCGGCACGGATCATGGCCGGCATGGAGGCATCGACGATCACGTCGCTGGGCGAGTGGAAGTTGGTGATGCCGCGGGCCGAATCCACCATGGCCAGCTCGGGACGCTGGTCGTGGCAGGCGTGCAGGTCGCGGATGACCTCCTCACGCTGGGATTCGGGCAGGGTGTCGAGCTTGTCGTAGAGGTTCACCATGCCGTTGTTGACGTCGACCCCCAGCTCCTCGAACAGCGCACCATGCTTCTCGAAGGCATCCTTGTAGAAGATCTTGACGCAGTGGCCGAAGACGATCGGGTGCGAGACCTTCATCATGGTCGCCTTGACGTGCAGGGAGAACATCACGCCGGTCTTGCGCGCATCCTCGATCTCACGCTCGTAGAATTCGCACAGCGCCTTCTTGCTCATGAACATGCTGTCGATGATCTCGCCTTCGAGCAGCGAGACCTTGGGCTTGAGCACCAGCGATTCGCCGCTCTTGGTGATCAGCTCCATCTTCACGTTGCGGGCGCGGTCCAGCGTCATCGACTTCTCGCCGTGGTAGAAGTCGCCGCCGTGCATGTGCGATACGTGGGTGCGCGAAGCCTGGCTCCACTCGCCCATGGAGTGCGGATACTTGCGGGCATACTCCTTGACCGCCTTGGGTGCACGGCGGTCGGAGTTACCCTCGCGCAGCACCGGGTTGACGGCACTGCCCTTGACCTTGTCGTAGCGCGCCTTGATCTCTTTCTCTTCGTCGTTCTTCGGCTCGTCCGGATACTCCGGCAGCTTGTAGCCCTGCCCCTGCAGCTCCTTGATGGCCGCCCTGAGCTGCGGCATGGAGGCACTGATGTTGGGCAGCTTGATGATGTTGGCTTCCGGCGTCTTGGCCAGGGCGCCCAGCTCGGCGAGGTGGTCCTCGACGCGCTGCTCGGCGGTCAGGTAATCGGGAAACTGGGAGAGAATGCGAGCCGCCAGGGAGATGTCCCGGGTTTCCACCTCGACACCGGCGGCGTCGGTGTAGGCGTCGATGATCGGCAACAATGAATAGGTCGCCAACGCAGGCGCTTCGTCGGTGAACGTATAGATAATCTTCGGCGTTTTTGACATGGTGGCTTTGATCTCTCTGGTCGCTGCGGTGGCAAATAACTGGAACGGTTGCGCACACTCACGATGCCAGGAACGGGATCCCGGCGTGCTCCACCTACGGTTCTCATCTGGCGGGGGATGCGCTTGGCATCGACCCGGTGGCGGAGTCACGACAGGCCCCGTAACGGCGAGGGCGCTCCCGGCGAGCGTGCGCATTATATCAGCCCGCCCGCCTCGGCGTATGGTCAATAAGGCTGACGCCTTTCCCCCTCCCATCCCGTCCCGCTTGCCGGTAAGCTTGGCCCCATGAGCGCCATCTATCTCCTGCACAAGCCCTACCGCATGCTCTCCCAGTTCACCGATCGCCGCGGCCAGGGGGAAGCGCCGCGTGCGACACTGGCGGACATCCTCGAGGTGCCGGGCATCTACGCCGCAGGACGGCTGGACTATGATTCAGAAGGACTGCTGTTGTTGACCGACGATGGCGCGCTGATCCAGCGCATCAGCGACCCGCGCCACAAGCAGCCCAAGACCTATCGCGTGCAGGTGGAAGGCAGCCCCGACGAGTCGGCACTGGCGGCACTGCGTCAAGGTGTCGCGCTCAGCGACGGCATGACCCGCCCGGCCAAGGTACGGCGACTGACCCACAGCGGCCTGGCGGAGCGCACGCCGCCGCTGGACCCGAAGCGGCATCCGCTGACGACCTGGCTGGAGCTGACCATCAGCGAAGGCCGCAACCGCCAGGTCAGGCGCATGACCGCCCATGTCGGCCACCCCACCCTGCGCCTGGTGCGCGTGGCCATCGGCCCCTGGCGCCTGGACGGGCTGGCACCGGGAGAGTGGCGCCGTGAGACCCTGCACGCCCCGCGCAACACGAGCCGGCGACCGCCGCACCGCAAAGGCAGAGGAGAGCAACGATGAGCCGCTGGCAACCGCACGTCACCGTGGCTACCGTCGTGGAGCGCGCCGGTCGTTTTCTGATGGTGGAAGAAGCCCCCCGAGGCAGCAAGGTCACCCTGTTCAATCAGCCCGCCGGCCATCTGGAGCCCGGCGAGCGACTGAAGGAAGCCGCGCTGCGCGAACTGCGCGAGGAGACCGCCTGGCAGGTGGGCATCACCGACTATCTCGGTCTCTACGTCTACCAGGCGCCGAACGGCGAAACCTTCCACAGCCACAGCTTCTTCGGCATGGCGCTGGCCCACCTGGGCAACCCGCTCGACCCTGCCATCGTCGCCGTGCACTGGCTGACCCTCGACGAGGTCGAGGAGCTCGAACGCCAGGGGCGCATGCGCAGCCCGCTGGTACTGCGCCGCATTCGCGATGCCCTGGCGGCACGCTTCTACCCCATGGACGCGGTGCACGAGCTCTAGTCTCGTATCAGCAGCCGATACAGCGCCGGGATCACCAGCAGCGTCAGCAGCGTCGAAGCCACCAGCCCGGAGATGATCGCCCAGGCCATCGGCGGCCACAGCGTCGATTGGGTCAGGGTCAGCGGCACCAGGCCGGCCACGGTGGTGGCGGTGGTGAGCAGCACCGGCCGCGTGCGGCGCGCCACCGCCGCGACCACGGCCTCGCTCACCGATTCGCCCTGGCGCCGGTTGGCATTCATCAGGTCGATCAGCACGATGGCGTTGTTGACCACGATGCCGACCAGCGCCACCACACCCAGAATGGCAGTGAAGCCGAACGGCTGGCCGGTCAGCCACAGCCCCGGCACCACGCCGATGATCGCCAGCGGCAGCGTAGTCAGCACGATCAACAGCTGGCGGAAGGAGTTGAACTGGGCGAGCAGGAAGACCACCAGCAGCAGGCCGCCGAACGGCAGCGTCTGGAACAGCGCGGTATTGGCATCGCCGGCGGATTCCGCCGCCCCGCCGACGCTGTAGCTGACCCCGGGCGGCAGCTCGAGCGCCTCCAGGCGCGGCAGGATGTCGCTCAACACGCCATCGTAGGTCCAGCCATCCGCCACCTCGGCCAGCACCGCCGTCATGCGCTGCAGACCGCGATGCTGGATCACCGCTGGGCGCCAGGCAGGCGTCAGGTTGGCGATCTCGCCCAGCGGCAATGAACGCCCGTCGGCCGCGGTCAGGCGTAGCCCTTCGAGCCCCTCGAGGGAGAAGCGCTCGCCCTCCGGTGCCCGTACCAGCAGCGGTGCGGGGTCGCGACCGGCACGCCAGGCGCTGACCTCGATGCCGCGGCTGGCACCGGCCAGGGCCATGGCCACGTCATGTCGCGAGAGGCCGTACTCGGCGGCACGGGCATCGTCGGTCTCGACCCGCAGGGTGGCCAGCCCCTCACCCAGGCGATGGCGCGCATCCCGAGCCCCCTCGGCTTCGCGCACCACGCTGAGAATCGCACCGGCGGCGTCCGCCAGCGCGGCGCGGTCCTCGCCGAATACCCGAATCTCCACCGGCGCTTCCAGCGGCGGCCCCTGCCCCAGCCTGCGCGCCACCACTTCGGCCTCGGGCAGCCACTCCGGCGCCACGGCTCGCACCCAGGTCATCAGCGCGGTCAGGTCCTCGGCACTTTCGGCCTCCACCACCAGCCGCGCCAGGTGCGACTGGCGCGGCTGCTCGACCAGGTTGTAGTAGAAGCGCGGACCGCTGAAGCCGGCGAAGCGGTGCACCGCCTGCACCGCCGGACGCGCGGCCAGCTCGGCAGCCAGCACCTCGGCCTGATAGGCGGTGTAGTCGAGGTGGGTGCCCTCGGGGAAGTTGAGGTCGACGACGAGCTGGTTGCGATCGGTGTCGGGGAAGAAGTCGTGGTCCAGCAGCGGCAGCATGGCGATGGCAGCCACCAGCAGTATGCCCGCCCCTGCCAGCACCGCCAGCGGCCAGCGCACGGCGACCCGACCGACATGCTGGCCGATGGCCTGCAACCGCTCACGGCGTGCCGCCAGCCGGGGCTTGAGGATACCGGCGGCAAACACCGGAGTGACGAACACGGCATAGACGTAACTCACCGCCAGGGTCAGCATCACCATGATGGGAATGGCACGAGTGAAGTCGGCGGTGTTGCCGCCGGAAAGCAGCAGCGGCACGAAGGCCGCCAGGGTTGTGCCGGTGGCCGCCAGCAAGGGCGTGGCCAGCTCCCGCACCGAGCGGGTCACGGCCTGCATGGCCGAACGCCCCTGGTCGCGGTGGTACTGGATGTTCTCGACCATCACGATGGCGTTGTCCACCAGCATGCCCAGCGCGATCACCATGCCGGCCACGGCGATCTGATGCAGCACGCCGCCGCCCATGGCGTACAGGGCCAGCGAGGAGAAGGTCACCAGCGGCACGATCACCATCACCGCGAGCCCCAGCCGCAGCCCCATCACCAGAAACAGCAGCACGCCGAGAATGGCGACCCCCAGCAGCAGCGAGAAACCCAGCTCCGCCAGCCGACGCTCGACCCAGTGCGGCTGATAGAAGGTCTCCTCGATGGCGAGCGGGGCGTAGACGGGGCGCAGCTCATCCACCAGCTCGCGCAGCTGCTTGCCGAAGCGAACGGCATTGCCGCGGTCGTTGGCGAGCACCACCCCCAGCGCCACCGCCGGGCGTCCGTCGTGCCACATGCGCGCGGTGGCGGGCTCCTGCGGTGCCAGGCTGACGTCGGTGAGTTCACCGAGCGGCACCAGGTCGCCCTGCCGGGTTCGGATCGGGGTGGCGGCGAGTTCCTCCAACGAGCCGAACTCGGTGATCGGGTCGAGCACCAGCGAGCGCCCCGCCATCTCCAGCGTGCCACCGGGAGAGGTCAGGTTGCGCACGGCGAGCTGGTCGCCGAGCGCCCGGGCGTCGAGTCCGGTCATCTCGGCCAGCGTATCGTCCCAGCCGACCACGACCTGTTGGCCCGGGTCGGCGAGCAGGTCGATGCGGGAGACCTCCTTGAGGCGGAACAGATCGCGGCGCAGGCGCTTGGCCGCCTCGCGCAGCTCGAGCAGATCGTCCGAGCCGGTCACCGAGAGCACGATGCCGTGGGTATCGGAGTCGCGGTCGCTGATCTCCGCCTCGCTCACGCCATCGGGAAATTGGCGAGCGGCACGGTTCACGGCGATACGCACCTGCTCCCAGGCGGCATCGGTATCGTAGACGTGCTCGTGCATCTCGATGGTGACATGAGCCACGCCGAGCCGCGCGGTACCGATGATGTCGTTGATTTCCTCGACCTGGGCCAGCTCCTCTTCGAGAGGGTTGAGCACCAGCCGCTCGACCTGTTCCGGCTCCGCGCCGGGATAGGGCACCAGCACCTGGCCGAAGCGATAGGGGAAAAACGGGTCCTCCTGACGGTCCATCGCCACCCAGGCCACCAGGCCCAGCAGCGCCAGCAGCAGCGTGACGGTCAGGATCAGGCGCTTGTAACGCAGCGAGGCGAGCATCCAGCTCATGGCAACACCCTCACCCGCATGCCCTCTTCCAGGCGCCCCTGCCCTGCCGTCACCACCCGGTCACCCGGTGCCAATCCCTCGCCGTTCACCGACACCCAGCCGCCGGCCAGGCGCCCCGGCGTCACGGAAGCACGTCGAATGGTGTCGTCATCGCCGATGGTCAGCACGTAGGGCGCGCTACCGGCGGGATCGACCACCGCCGCCAGCGGCACCCGCGTGACCGGCCGTGCGGCGATCTCGAGCTGGACCCGCACCGGCTCGCCCAGCGCCAGGGCGCCATCGGCGGGGATGGCGACGATGACCGGCGCCAGGGCATCTCCCGCACGTCCGACATGGACAATCTCTCCGTCAAGGCGCTGAGTGCCGAACGTCGGCGCGACGCTTGCTGCCTGGCCGAGTTCCAGCCGCGCGGCGAGGTTGGCCGGCACACGAATGGCCACCTCACGCTCGGCCACCCCGGCCAACTGCATGATCGGCTGGCCGGCCGCGACGAAATCGCCGGGCTCGGCGTCCAGATCGGTCACCTCGGCGGCGAAAGGCGCCCGCAGCGTCAACTCCTCGAGCTGCGCCTTGGCCTCGTCGCGCTGTGCCAGGGCCTGCTCGCGGGCCTGGGCCAGCGCCTCGCGCTCCGAACGCAGCCGGTCCAGCTCTTCTTCGGCGCTGAGGTTGCGCTCACGCAGAGTGCGGGCACGCTCCACGTCGCGCTCCAGCCGGCTGAGGCTGGCGTCCAGCTCACGCACCCTCGCTTCGGCCGCGGCGAACGCCGGTGCCATGGCCGGGTTGTGCAGCGTGGCCAGGGCCTCCCCCTGCTCGACTCGCTGCCCCCGCACCACGTGGCGCTCGCGCAGTACCCCACCGTGCAAGAAGGCCGGGGCCGCACGCTCGCTGGCCCGCACCACGCCAGGAAAGCGATATCTCACCTCGTCCGGCACCAGTTGCACCGCTTCACCGCGTACGCTGGGCAGCGGCTCCTCGATACGCTCGACCTGCGCCGGTGCCGCGTCGCAACCCGCCAGCACAACCGCCGTCAGCATCAGCGCAGCCGCTAGGCTTGCACGCACCACCCTCCCCATCGCTCTTCCCTCCCATCGAACCGTGTTGCCATCGAACCGTGTTGTCATCGAACCGTGGTGATTGGCCACCCATTGAACTGGTCGACCGGTCAGTTATTCACGCAAAAAAACGCTCACTCTCGCGGCGTTACGCCTTCCATGAAAATCTTCAGAAAATCTTCCAGGAACGCCTCGTCGGAGCCCATGCCCGGCCAGTGCTGGTGATGGCACTTGGCCTCGAACCACTGGGTACAGGTCATCACGAAGACGGCGATGACATGAGTGGGGTTGATGTCGGCCCGCAGCAGGCCACGCAGTTGGGTCTGCCGTACCCACTCGGCCCCTGCCCCGACGAGCTGGCTGTCGAGCTCACTGCAGTGGTTATCCCCTTCCAGATGGGTCCAGGCGAACAGGCGCACCACGCCAGGGTTTTCGCGCAGAAAATGGAAGTAGGCTTCCACCGAGCTGCGCAGCAGCGCGGCATTCGGCTCGCCGGCCTCCTCCAGCATCGCCATCTGGGCGGTGAAGTAGCGCTCGAAGGCGCGATTCTTGACCGCCTCCCACAGCTGCTCCTTGCTGCCGAAGTGGTGATGGATCAAGCTTTTGGTCACCTCGGCCGCACGCGCCAGCTCGCTGAGCTTGACGGCGGAAAAGCCCTGCTCGACGAACAGCGCTTCCGCCGCCTCGAGGATGCGGGCGCGGGTCAGTTCGGGATCGCGGGTCTGGATTCTTCGATTCATGCGTCGAAGATAGCGCTAAGGAACCGCTGAACAATTCGTCGCTGAGCAGCTGATGCGCTCAGCGCAGCAAATTCGAGCCTCAGCGGTCGATTTCTG
>JAAQTN010000058.1 GCA_011742915.1 Billgrantia desiderata
AAGTCATTCCGAGGCACCACCCTCGGAAACAGCGCCCGTCGGGCGCTGCGCGCCATGCCTGGCGCACCAAAAAAAAGGCGGCCCTAAGGCCGCCCGGCTCCCAGCATTTCCTTGGGCGGCTCCTTCCGCCCTCTCTCCAGTGGCAGCTTCCCTGCCCGGAGGCGACTTCCTGTCACACCGGGCGTGCCACGAATCAAGCATCCCGTTGCATCCTGCTGGAGAGCCTCCCGCTCTGCCTTGTCCCACACGCATTCTGGCATTTCCGCCAAAAGACGCAAACGCGCTCCTGCGCGCCCCTGGCAACCTCGCCAAATCTAGCCGGTTGACAGCGAAAACATCAAATCGTTTAAAAACAATCAGATAAAGAAAAACCGACACTCAAGGCATCGGTTTTTCCTAGTAGGATTAGGCTTGGATCGTCGCCTCTTTGTAGGCAATTTCCTACAAAATTGTCAGCGATATCGTCGGTTCAGAGCCCAATCACTGCCCTTTGATGGCCCCTCGTCCGGGGTAGCTCACCCGCTCGCCGAGCTGCTGCTCGATCACCAGCAGGCGGTTGTACTTGGCCACGCGGTCGGAACGGCACAGGGAACCGGTCTTGATCTGACCGGCCGAGGTGCCCACTGCCAGATCGGCGATGGTGGTGTCCTCGGTCTCGCCGGAGCGGTGAGAGATGACGGCGGTGAAGCCGGCGTCCTGAGCCATCTTGATGGCGTCCAGCGTCTCGGAGAGAGAGCCGATCTGGTTGAACTTGATCAGGATGGAGTTGCCGATCTTCTCGTCGATACCGCGCTTGAGGATCTTGGTGTTGGTGACGAACAGATCGTCGCCGACCAGCTGCACCTTGTCGCCGAGCTTGTCGGTCAGCGCCTTCCAGCCGTCCCAGTCGGACTCGTCCATGCCGTCTTCGATGGAGACGATGGGGTACTGGTCGCACAGCTCGGCCAGGTAGTCGACGAAGCCATTGGCATCGAAGGCCTTGCCCTCGCCGGAGAGGTTGTACTGGCCGTCCTTGTAGAACTCGGAGGAAGCGCAGTCCAGCGCCAGGGTCACGTCTCGGCCGAGCTCATAGCCGGCATCGGCGACGGCCTGCTTGATCACGGCGAGCGCCTCGGCGTTGGACTCCAGGTTGGGTGCGAAGCCGCCTTCGTCGCCCACCGCGGTGGAAAGACCCTTGGCCGACAGCACCTTTTTCAGCGCATGGAAGATCTCGGCGCCGACCCGCAGGGCCTCGCGGAAGTTCGCGGCACCCACGGGCTGCACCATGAACTCCTGGATGTCGACGTTGTTGTCGGCATGCTCGCCGCCATTGAGGATGTTCATCATCGGCACCGGCATGCTGTACTGGCCCGGCTGGCCATAGAGTTCGGCAATGTGGGCATACAGCGGCATGCCCTTGGCGTTGGCTGCCGCCTTGGCCGCCGCCAGCGACACAGCGAGGATGGCATTGGCGCCCAGCTTGGCCTTGTTGTCGGTGCCGTCGAGCTCGAGCATGGCATTGTCGAGACCGCGCTGGTCGCGGGCATCCATCCCGACGAGCCG
This sequence comes from Billgrantia desiderata, assembly GCA_011742915.1. Lineage (GTDB taxonomy): Bacteria > Pseudomonadota > Gammaproteobacteria > Pseudomonadales > Halomonadaceae > Halomonas > Halomonas desiderata. Next base: position 1,543 of record JAAQTN010000058.1, read on the forward strand.
CTCGCGGATGGCGCCGTTGACGGCTTCCACCGCCTTCAGCACGCCCTTGCCCAGGTAGCGCGACTTGTCACCGTCGCGCAGCTCCAGCGCCTCGCGGGAGCCGGTGGAGGCGCCGCTCGGGGCGCAGGCCACGCCCACGGCACCGCTCTCCAGGCGCACCTCGGCCTGCACGGTGGGGTTGCCGCGGGAGTCGAGCACCTCGAGGGCCTGGATATCGACAATCTTGGTCATCTCTATCGTCCTTTCATTCAGTCAGCGTTGATTGAGTCGTGGGTACCGCTTTCTCTCTCGGCCTCAAGAGGGTGCTTACAAACTACTGCGCTCGCCCATGCTGTGTTGAAATCAGTCTCAAAATGCTCATTTACAAGCCTGTAAACTCCGCTTTTTCGGCTGATTTCGCCTTGCCTGGCCATCGCTCGTGACTTTTGTAAACACCCTCTTGGAGCTGCCTGGGTAGCCGTTATTCGATTTTCAGCGCCGGGAAGCCCTTGACCAGATCGTCGAGTGCTTTCGCCTGGGTCAGGAAGGGTTCGAGCTGGTCCAGCGGCAGCGCGCAGGGGCCGTCGCACAGGGCGCTGTCGGGGTCCGGATGCGCCTCGAGGAACAGCCCGGCCAGCCCCACGGCAATGCCGGCGCGCGCCAGCTCGGCCACCTGCTGGCGACGCCCACCGGCGCTGTCGGCGCGCCCGCCCGGACGTTGCAAGGAGTGGGTGACATCGAAGAATACCGGGCAGCCGGTCTGCTTCATATCACCAAAACCGAGCATATCGACGATCAGATTATTATACCCGAAGCTCGACCCACGTTCGCAAAGCAACACGCGATCGTTGCCTGCCTCTTCGCACTTGCGAATGATGTGGCGCATCTCGTGGGGCGCCAGGAACTGCGGCTTCTTGATGTTGATCACCGCGCCGGTTTTGGCCATGGCCACCACCAGGTCGGTCTGGCGCGCCAGAAAGGCCGGCAGTTGGATGATGTCGGCCACCTCGGCCACCGGCTCGGCCTGCCATGGTTCGTGCACGTCGGTGATCACCGACACGCCGAAGCGCTGCTTGATCTCGGCCAGTATCTCCAGCCCCTTCTCCAGGCCGGGACCGCGGAAGGAGTGGATGGAGCTGCGGTTGGCCTTGTCGAAGCTGGCCTTGAACACATAGGGCATGCCGAGCCGACCGGTCACCTCGACATAGGTCTCGGCCACCTCGAGGGCCAGCTCACGGGACTCCAGCACGTTCATGCCGCCGAGCAGCATCAGCGGCAAAGAATTGCCGGCGGTAAGGCCGGCAAAGGAGATATGACGTTCGGGTGTGGACGGGGTCATGGCAGACATGGTCTCACTCCTGATGCGAGGAGAGCGCGCGAGCGCGCGCCGCCTTGTGCTCCAGCGCCGCATTGACGAAGCCGGTGAACAGCGGATGGCCGTCGCGCGGCGTGGAGGTGAACTCGGGATGGAACTGGCAGGCCACGAACCAGGGGTGGTCGGGCAGCTCGATCATCTCCACCAGCGAGTTGTCGACGCTCTTGCCGGAGACCACCAGACCGGCCTTCTCCAGTTGCTCTATGAACTGGTTGTTGACCTCGAACCGGTGGCGATGGCGCTCGACGATCTCGTCGCTGCCGTAGGCCTCGCGCGCCTTGGTGCCCGCCGCGAGGTGGCACACCTGGCCGCCCAGACGCATGGTGCCGCCCAGGTCGGAGGCCTCGTCACGCAGCTCGATCTTGCCCTCGGCGTTGATCCACTCGGTGATCAGGCCGACCACCGGGTGCTGGGTGTCGTGGGTGAACTCGGTGGAGTTGGCATCTTCCCAGCCGGCCACGTGGCGGGCGAACTCGATCACCGCCACCTGCATGCCGAGGCAGATGCCGAGGTAGGGAATGCCGTTCTCGCGAGCGTAGCGGGCGGTCGCGATCTTGCCCTCCACGCCGCGCTCGCCGAAGCCGCCGGGCACCAGGATCGCATCCTTGCCGGCCAGGCGATCGGTGCCCTGACGCTCGATGATCTCGGAGTCGATGTAGTCGACATTGACCTTGACCCGGGTCTGGATGCCGGCGTGGATCAACGCCTCGTTGAGCGACTTGTAGGCGTCGAGCAGCTCCATGTACTTGCCGACCATGGCGATGTTGATCGACTTCAGCGGATTGAGCTTGGCGTCGAGCACCCGGACCCACTCATCGAGGTCGGCCGGCGCCGCCTCGAGGCGCAGCTTGTCGCAGACGATCTCGTCGAGGCCGTGCTCGTGGAGCATCAGCGGGATACGGTAGATGGTGTCGGCATCCTGCAGCGGCACCACGGCGCGCTCTTCGACGTTGGTGAACAGCGCGATCTTGCGCCGCTCGGTCTCCTCCAGCTCGACTTCGCTGCGACAGATCAGGATGTCGGGCTGGATACCGATGGAGCGCAGCTCCTTAACGCTGTGCTGGGTCGGCTTGGTCTTGGTCTCGCCGGCGGTCTTGATGTAGGGCACCAAGGTGAGGTGCATGAAGATCGCCCGGCTGGCGCCCAGCTCGCTTCTGATCTGGCGAATCGACTCGAGGAACGGCAGCGACTCGATGTCGCCCACGGTACCGCCGATCTCCACCAGGGCCACGTCGAAGCCCTCACCGCCGGCATACACGCGGCGCTTGATCTCGTCGGTAATGTGCGGGATCACCTGTACGGTGCCGCCCAGGTAGTCGCCGCGGCGTTCGCGACGCAGCACGTGCTCGTAGACGCGGCCGGTGGTGAAGTTGTTGCCCTGGGTCATCTTGGTGCGGATGAAGCGCTCGTAGTGACCCAGGTCGAGGTCGGTCTCGGCGCCATCTTCGGTGACGAACACCTCGCCGTGCTGGAAGGGGCTCATGGTGCCCGGATCCACGTTGATGTAGGGATCGAGCTTGAGCATGGTGACCTTGAGGCCACGCGCCTCGAGAATCGCCGCCAGCGAGGCCGACGCGATGCCCTTGCCGAGAGAGGACACAACGCCGCCGGTCACGAAGATATATCGTGTCATGGAGAACCTGTCGAAACGTGATCGGTAGGCCCGGCAGAAAGCCGCGCCAGGATGGGACGACAGCGTAGCAGATTACGACCAATGGCTCAATTTCGCCGCAGCTACGCCGAGATTCACGCCTGAGCCGCTCAGCCCCACCAGCGCGCGCTGTCGCCTCCCAGCGGATCGCGAGGCGGTAGCGAAACCTGGGCGATGCGCGCCACGGCGGCATCGTGAGCCTCCGGGTCGGCGCCTATCAGGTCGAGTTGACGCTGATCCTCGGGATAGGCAGCGAGCAGCAAGAAGTCCTCGCTGGCTTCCAGGTGACAGTGACCGGTGCCCGCCGGCAGTACCAGGACATCGCCGACCTCCAGGGTGAAATCCTCACCTCGTTCGCCGCCCAGGCGCAGCCTGCCCCGGCCCGAGAGCACGCCGAAGGTTTCGTGAGCAATGGAGTGGTAGTGGTGGTAATCGTAGACCCCACCGCGCCAGCTCGGCTGCCAGCCGTTGGCGCAAAAAAGCCGCTCGAAGCACGCCGCGATGGCCTCGCGGTCGAGCGCGCCAGCGACCCCGTGAGAGCGGAACAGCAGTGTAGGCAGAGGGCTGTTGGGAATGCGGCCGTCGTCGTTGAAGCGCCGGCACTCGGGGGCTACGGAATCGCCATGGGCCTCGGCCAAGCCCAGCATTTCGAGCGAATCGTCCATGACCGTCTCCTTGAATGAGTGAGCTCGTGTCGACCTGAGTCTAGGAAATATCGGCCGAAACGAAAACGCCCCGGCACCTGGCCGGGGCGGAGCACATGGGGAGCGGTGCGCTTACACGCCGAGGTAGTCGAGGATGCCCTCGGCGGCCTGACGGCCCTCGAACACGGCGGTGACCACCAGATCGGAGCCGCGCACCATGTCGCCGCCGGCGAAGATCTTCTCGTTGGTGGTCTGAAAGGCGTAGGCGCCCTTCTCGGGTGCCAGCACACGGTCACGCTCGTCGAGTTCGATACCGAACTTCTCGAACCAGGGCGCCGGGCTCGGCTGGAAGCCGAAGGCGATGACCACGGCGTCGGCCGGCAGGATCTCCTCGGAGCCGGGCACCACCTCGGGGCGACGACGACCGTTCTCGTCGGGCTCGCCCAGGCGCGTGCGCACTACCTTCACGCCCTCGACCTTGCCTTCGCCGACCACCGCCACCGGCTGACGGTTGAACAGGAACTCCACGCCCTCCTCGCGGGCGTTGGCCACCTCGCGCTTGGAACCGGGCATGTTCTCCTCGTCGCGACGATAGGCACAGGTGACCGAGCTGGCCCCCTGGCGAATCGCCGTGCGGTTGCAGTCCATGGCGGTGTCGCCGCCGCCCAGCACCACCACCTTCTGGCCTTCCAGCGAGACGTAGTCGGCAGGGTCGGCCTCGAAGCCGAGGCAGTGATTGACGTTGGCGATCAGATAGTCGAGCGCCTTGTGCACGCCGGGCAGGTCCTCACCCGGGAAGCCGCCGGTCATGTACTTGTAGGTGCCCATGCCGAGGAACACCGCGTCGTACTCCTCGAGCAGCGACTCGAAGGGGATGTCCTTGCCGATCTCAACGCCCAGGCGGAACTCGATGCCCATCTCCTCGAACACCGCCCGGCGGCGCTCCATCACCGTCTTGTCGAGCTTGAACTCGGGGATGCCGAAGGTCAGCAGGCCGCCGATCTCGGGGTACTTGTCGAACACCACCGGCTTGACGCCGTTGCGCACCAGGATGTCGGCGCAGCCGAGCCCCGCCGGCCCGGCGCCGACGATGGCGACCTTCTTGTCGGTCCAGGTGACCTGGGACATGTCGGGACGCCAGCCCATGGCGAAGGCGGTATCGGTGATGTACTTCTCCACCGAGCCGATGGTCACCGCACCGAAGCCGTCGTTGAGGGTGCAGGCACCCTCGCACAGGCGGTCCTGCGGGCACACCCGGCCGCACACCTCGGGCAGCGAGTTGGTCTTGTGTGACAGCTCGGCGGCCTCGATGATGTTGCCCTCGGCCACCAGCTGCAGCCAGTTGGGAATGTAGTTGTGCACCGGGCACTTCCACTCGCAGTACGGGTTGCCGCAGTGCAGGCAGCGGTGCGACTGGCTGGCCGCCTCCTGGGGCTTGTACGGCTCGTAGATCTCGGCGAACTCGCGCGAGCGGGTCCGGGCATCCTTCTTCTGCGGGTCCTGGCGGCCCACGTCGAGGAACTGAAAGTCGTTTCTGGTCAATCGGTTGGCCATTTGCGTATCTCCTGGAATCCGGCTCACTCGGGACGTCTGCGCGATTCGTCGAGCAGGCTGCCAAGGCTTGCCGCCTTGGGCTTGACCAGCCAGAAATGACGCACGTGTTCGCTGAAGTCGTCGAGAATCTCGCGTCCGCGGGCAGAGTTCGTCTCGCTCACGAACTCCTCGATGATCTCCCGCAAGTGACGCCGGTAGGCCTCCATGGCCTCGGTGTTGATCCGGTGGATCTCCACCAGCTCATGGTTGTAGCGATCGACGAAGGAGCGGTCCTCGTCGAGCACGTAGGCAAAGCCACCGGTCATGCCGGCACCGAAGTTGACACCGGTCTCGCCGAGTACGCAGACCAACCCTCCGGTCATGTACTCGCAGCAGTGGTCGCCGGCCCCCTCGATCACCGCATGGGCGCCGGAGTTGCGCACGGCGAAGCGCTCGCCGGCGGTGCCGGCGGCAAACAGCTTGCCGCCGGTGGCGCCGTACAGGCAGGTGTTGCCGATGATCGCCGTCTTGTGGCTCTCGAAGCGGCTGCCGCGGGGCGGTACCAGCACCACTTTGCCGCCGTTCATGCCCTTGCCGACGTAGTCGTTGGCATCGCCTTCCAGGTAGAGGTGTAGCCCGCGCGCGTTCCACACGCCGAAGCTCTGCCCGGCCACGCCGGTGAAGCGCAGCGTGATGGGAGCGTCCTCGAGGCCGGCTTCGCCGTAGTGCTTGGCCACCGCCCCCGAGGAGAGCGCAGGCACCGAACGGTCGCAGTTGGTGATGGTGAAGGCGAACTCACCGCCGCTCTTGTCGGCGATGGCCTGCTCGATGGCGGCCAGCACTTCCTGGTTCTTGGTACCCGGGTCGTGGGGCACGTTGCGGCTGACCTGACAGAACTGCGGCGCATCGGCGGGCACGAAGTCGTTGGCCAGCAGCGGCGTCAGGTCGAGCTTGCGCTGGGAAGCGGTCTCGCCCTCCAGCACCTCGAGCAGGTCGGTGCGACCGATCAGGTCGGTCAGCTTGCGCACTCCCATCATCGCCATCAGCTCGCGCACTTCTTCGGCGATGAAGCGGAAGTAGTTCTTGACCATGTCCACGGTGCCGCGGAAATGCTCGTCGCGCAGGTACTGATGCTGGGTGGCCACGCCGGTGGCACAGTTGTTGAGGTGACAGATACGCAGGTACTTGCAGCCCAGCGCCACCATCGGTGCGGTGCCGAAGCCGAAGCTCTCGGCGCCGAGGATCGCCGCCTTGACCACGTCGAGGCCGGTCTTCAGGCCGCCGTCGGTCTGCAGACGGATCTTGTCGCGCAGGCCGTTGATGCGCAGCGCCTGGTGCACCTCGGGCAGGCCCAGCTCCCACGGCGAGCCGGCGTGCTTGATCGAGGTCAGCGGGCTGGCCGCGGTGCCGCCGTCGTAGCCGGACACGGTGATCAGGTCGGCGTAGGCCTTGGCCACGCCGGTGGCGATGGTGCCGATGCCGGGCTCGGAGACCAGCTTCACCGACACCTGCGCCTCCGGGTTGACCTGCTTGAGGTCGAAGATCAGCTGCGCCAGGTCCTCGATGGAATAGATGTCGTGGTGCGGCGGCGGTGAAATCAGCGTCACGCCGGGCACCGAGTAGCGCAGCCGCGCGATCAGGTCGTTGACCTTGCCGCCGGGCAGCTGTCCGCCCTCGCCGGGCTTGGCGCCCTGGGCCACCTTGATCTGCAGCACTTCGGCGTTGACCAGATAGGTCGGGGTGACGCCGAAGCGTCCGGAGGCGACCTGCTTGATCTTGGAGCTGCGAATGGTGCCGTAGCGCGCCGGATCCTCGCCGCCCTCGCCGGAGTTGGAGCGCCCGCCGGCCTCGTTCATGGCCTGGGCCAGCGCTTCATGAGCCTCGGGGGAGAGCGCGCCCAGCGACATGCCGGCACTGTCGAAGCGCGGAATCAGCTCATCGATCGACTCCACCTCCTCGAGCGGCAGCGCCGCTTCGGCGGCCTTGAGCTTGAACAGGTCGCGGATGGTCGCAGCGGGGCGCTCGTTGACCAGTCGGGCGAATTTCTTCCACTTGGCGTAGTCGCCCTCCTGCACGGCCTCCTGCAACGCCTTCACCACGTCGGGGTTGTAGGCGTGATACTCGTGGTCGTGCACGTACTTGAGCAGGCCGCCCTGGGCGATACCCTTTCGCGGCGTCCAGGCGTCACGGGCCAGCAGCTCCTGCTGCAGCTGCAGCTCGCTGAAGCCGGTGCCCTCGATGCGCGAGGCCATGCCGGTGAAGCACAGCTCGATCACCTCGGAGGAGAGTCCCACCGCCTCGAACAGCTGCGAGCCGCGGTAGGAGGCCAGCGTCGAGATCCCCATCTTGGAGAGGATCTTGTAGAGCCCCTTCTGCATGCCCTTGCGGTAGTTCTCGCGGGCATCGGCCGGGTTGCCGCTGAGCTCGCCGGTGCGGTGCATGTCGGCCATCACTTGGTAGGCCAGCCACGGGAACACCGCGGTGGCGCCGACACCGAACAGCACCGCCATCTGGTGAGCGTCGCGGGCATAGCCGGTCTCGACCACGATGTTGGCGCGCGGGCGCAGGGCCAGCTTGCCCAGATGGTGGTGCACCGCCCCCACCGCCAGCGCGGCGTGGATCGGCAGCTGCCCCTTCTCCAGGTTGGCGTCCGACAGCACCAGGATCACCTTGCCCTCGTGCACCGCGGCTTCGGCCTGGCGGCACAGCTCGATGATGGCCGCCTTGAGCCCCATCCGCTCCGGGTCGTAGCCCAGGCAGAGGCGGTGATGGGAGAAGGCCGGGTCGTCCTGCTCGAGCAGCGCGGTGAACTTGCGCGGCGACAGCACCGGCGTGGTCAGAATGATCCGGTGGGCATGCTCGGGGGTGGCCTTGAACACGTTGAGCTCGGCGCCGATGCAGGTCTCCAGCGACATCACGATCGCTTCGCGCAGCGGGTCGATGGGCGGGTTGGTGACCTGGGCGAACTTCTGGCGGAAGTAGTCGGTGAGCAGCCGGCTGCGGCCGGACAGCACTGCCATGGGGGTGTCGTCACCCATGGAGCCCACCGCCTCCTGACCGCTCTCGGCCAGCGGGCGCAACACCTGGTCACGCTCCTCGAAGCTGACCTGGAACATCTTCTGCCAGGTGTTGACCGCGTCGGAGTCCATGTTCTGGAAGCTGGCCAGTTCGGTCAGCGCCGATTCCAGATAGTGCGCCTCCTCCTTGAGCCAGCGCTTGTAGGGATAGGCGGACTTCAGCCGCTCGTCGATGTCTCCGGTGTGCAGCACTTCGCCGGTTTGGGTGTCCACGGCGAGGATCTGACCCGGGCCGACGCGCCCCTTGGCCACCACATCGTCGGGCTTGTAATCGTAGGTGCCGATCTCCGAGGCCAGGGTGATGTAGCCGTTCTTGGTGATCACCCAGCGCGCCGGACGCAGGCCGTTGCGGTCGAGCATGCAGACCGCCTGGCGGCCGTCGGTCATGACCAGACCGGCAGGGCCGTCCCACGGCTCCATGTGCATGGAGTTGTATTCGTAGAAGGCGCGCAGCTCCGCCCCCATGGTCTCGACGTTCTGCCAGGCCGGCGGCACCATCATGCGCACCGCCCGGTGCAGCTCCATGCCGCCCATCAGCAGCACTTCGAGCATGTTGTCCATGCTCGAGGAGTCGGAGCCCGTGGTATTGACGATCTCGTCGAGCTCGGCGATGTCGGGCAGCCGCTCGTTGACGAAGTTCTCCTTGCGCGAGTTGGCCCAGCCGCGGTTGGCTTCGATGGTGTTGATCTCGCCGTTGTGGGCGAGGAAGCGGAACGGCTGCGCCAGCGGCCAGCGCGGCTCGGTATTGGTGGAGAAGCGCTGGTGGAACACGCAGATCGAGGTCTGCAGCCGCTCGTCGCCCAGGTCCTGATAGAAGGTGGGAAGATCCACCGGCATCATCAGGCCCTTATAGGAGATCACCTGGGACGACAGCGAGCTGACGTAGAAGTCCTGCTCGTCGCGCAGCATCTGCTCGGCCCGGCGGCGGGCCATGAACAGATCGACGTCGAAGCGCTCGGGGTCGCTGAGCTTGCCCGGCTCAACGAACAGATGGCGAATGCGCGGCAGGCAGGCGCGGGCGATGGGCCCGCAGTAGGTGGGATCCACCGGCACGTTGCGCCAGCCGCGGATCACCAGGCCGCAGGCACGCAGCTCACCTTCCAGGATGCCGCGGGCGCGAGCCTCCTTGGCGTCGTCGTCGGGCAGAAACACCGCGCCCACGGCGAACAGTTCACCCAGCTCGACGTCGAGCGCCTCGGCGGCGGCCTCGCGCATGAAGGCCTCGGGCATTTTCAGCAGCAGACCGCAGCCGTCACCGGTCTTGCCATCGGCGGCAATACCGCCGCGATGGGTCATGCAGGTGAGAGACTCGATGGCGGTACGCAGCAGATCGTGGCTGGCCTGCCCTTCCATATGTGCGATCAGGCCGAACCCGCAGTTGTCACGGAACTCGCCTGGTTGATGAAGGCCTCGGTTCATGGGCGTGCCTCAGAAAATGACTATTGACCAAACAACAGCAGTTATGTATTTTGATCTGTTTTCTTCTTGTTATGACTGCCAAGAGCAGCCTGCTGCCGTCGCGAGAAAAGGACGCCCAGCATAGACACTTACTGCCCCGCCGCGCAATCTCCCGCCCGCCACACCGCCTCCAAAACTCTCGTCAAATCCGCAACTTGCTGAATGAATCAAAGCAAAAAAAACCACCAGTTCAAAGACTTGCGAAACCCATAAACGGATTTCAAACGATCGAAACCGAGTATGCGACTTTAGTCTAAAAACACCCATTTTCCCCATGCCGATACGGCATGAGGCATACGGATTTGATGCCTGAGATGCAACACGGGTCGCTCAGAACAGTTCAGAACAGCAGCCGACAAACGGCAAGCAGGCCGCACGAATCGCTTCGTGCGGCCTGCTTGCGCTCAAGAGAGGAAAAATGGGCTAAACGTCAGCTTCGCGGAAACGCTGTCAGCAGCTCCTCGAGCAGCTCCCGAGGGGTCTGGTCGTGGATCACCGCCCGGCCCAGCGCCTCGAGCAGGATCAGGCGCAGGCGCTCGTCGACATTCTTCTTGTCCAGACGCATGCGGGTGAGGAAGTCTTCCACGCCCATGTCGGCGGGCGCCTCCAGCGGCAGGCCGGCGGCGGCGATGATGCTGGCGGTGCGCTCGACGTCGCCGGCATTCAGCCAGCCGAGCCGATGCGAGAGCTCGGCCGCCATCAGCATGCCGACCCCCACGGCCTCGCCGTGCAGCCACTGGCCGTAGCCCTGGTGCGCCTCGATGGCATGACCGAAGGTATGCCCGAGGTTGAGCAGCGCGCGTACGCCCTGCTCGGTTTCGTCCTCGGCCACGATCTCGGCCTTGAGCCGACAACTGCGCTCGATGGCCCAGGCCAGTGCTTCCGGCTGCAAGGCCCTCAGCGCGGTCATTTCGTCTTCCAACCAGGCGAGGAACTCGGCATCGCGGATCAGACCGTACTTGATCACCTCGGCCAGCCCCGCCGAGAGCTCCTTGGCCGGCAGCGTGCGCAGGGTATCGGTGTCGATCAGCACCGCCCGCGGCTGCCAGAAGGCACCGATCATGTTCTTGCCCAGCGGATGATTGACACCGGTCTTGCCGCCTACCGAAGAGTCCACCTGGGAGAGTAGCGTGGTGGGCACCTGGATGAACGCCACGCCGCGCTGATAGCAGGCGGCGGCGAAGCCGACCATGTCGCCGATCACCCCGCCACCCAGGGCGATCAGGGTGCAGCGTCGGTTGAAGCCGGCCTCCAGCAGCGCATCCCAGACAAGGCCGACGCTGGCCAGGGTCTTGGTCGCCTCGCCGTCGGGCAGCACCAGTTCGCGCACCATGGCGTCACTCGGCAGCCCCGCCTTGAGGCGCGCCAGGTAATGGGGGGCAACCGCTTCGTTGGTGACGATCATGACCTGGCGCCCGGCCAGGTAGGGCGTCAGCCAGGCCGGATCGCCGAGCAGGCCGGCACCGATGTGGATGGGATAGCTGCGCTCGCCCAGCGCCACCTGAAGCGTGCGCGGGACGATGGAGGTTTCGCTCTCGGTCATGGTTCAGGCCTTGGCTTGTAGAGGGTCGACCAGCCGCTGCACGCGGCGCACGATCTCGTTGACCACCGCACGGGGGCTGCGCCGGTCGGTGCGCACCACGATATCGGCCGTGGCGCGATAGAGCGGGTCGCGCAGATCGAACATCTCGCGCAGCACCTGCTCGCGGTCGGGGCGCTGCAACAAGGGACGGTTGCGATCCTTGGCCACGCGCTTGAGCTGCTGCTCGACGGTGGTGAACAGATAGATCACGGTGCCTCGCTCGCGCAGCCGCCGACGGTTCTCCTCGCGCAGCACCGCCCCGCCGCCGGTGGCAATGACGACCCCTTCGAGCTCGGTCAGCTCTTCGATCATCTGCACTTCGCGCTGGCGAAAGCCCGCCTCGCCCTCGACGTCGAAGATCCAGGGGATATCGGCCCCGCAGCGGGCCTGGATCTCATGGTCGCTGTCGAGGAACTGACGCGAAAGTTCGGCCGCCAGAAGGCGGCCGATGGTGCTCTTTCCCGCCCCCATGGGGCCGATCAATATCAGATTGGGCAAGTCCTGCATCAGCGAATCGCCAGGCCGTCCTCGAGTATGCGTGGAGTGATGAAGACCAGCAGCTCCACCTTCTGATTGCTCGACTCATTGTACCGGAAAAGCCTGCCCAGCACAGGCAGGTCGCCGAAGAAGGGCGTCTTGGCCAGACGGCTCAGCTGTTCGGTGGTGAGAATGCCGCCGAGCACCACCGTCTCGCCGTTGTCGACCAGTACCTGGGTCTCGATGCGATTGGTATCGATGGGCGGCGCCTGGCCCGGCAGGGCCTCACGGAAGCTGTCGTTGGTGATCACCAGATCCATGATGATGCGATTGTCCGGGGTGATCTGCGGCGTCACCTCGAGCGACAGCAGCGCCTCCTTGAAGTCGGTCTCGGTACCCCGGTCGCTGATGGTCTGGAAGGCCCGCTCCTCGCCCTGCTGAATGATGGCAGTGCGCTGGTTGGCGGTGATCACCCGCGGCTGCGAGATGGTCTGACTCTTGTTTTCGCTCTCCAGCGCGCGCAGCTCGAGGTCGAGCAGGATGTCGCCGGAAAGGTAGCCGAAACCGAAGCTGGTCATGGGGTTGGCGCTGCCCAGATCGACGGCCAGGCCGCCGCGCTGGAAGCGGCTGCCGGACGGGGTATCGAACTCGCCGGTGAACTGGCCGCGCGAGTCGCGCTGCCCGGTGAAACCGTCGCCTGTCACGGCAGTGGGAACGCCGCTGGAGGCGCCCCCCAGGTTGAGGCGGCTGCTGCCGCGCGACGACGCTCCCCAGTTGACCCCGAGCTCCTGGGTCACACCATCGCGGGCGATGACGATACGCGCCTCGATCTGCACCTGACGCACCGCCACGTCGAGCTGATCCAGGGTGCGCAGGATCTCCTGGATCTGGTCGGCGGTGTCCTGGATCAGCAGGGTGTTGGTGCGCTGATCCACCGCCACGCGGCCGCGCTCGGTGAGCAGGCCGAAGCCGTCGCCGCCGCGCAGCAGCTGCGCCAGATCCTCGGCGCGGGCATAGCGCACCTGAACGTACTCCGAGACCAACGGCGCCAGGGTCTCGACCTGGGCCCGCGCCTCGAGCTCCTGACGCTCGATGTTGGCCAGCTCGCTGGCCGGGGCCACCATGATCACGTTGCCCTCCTGGCGACTGGCCAGGCCGTGGCTCTTGAGCACCAGGTCGAGCGCCTGATCCCAGGGCACGTCCTGCAGGTTGAGGGTGACCTGGCCGGTCACGCTGTCGCTGGCCACCAGGTTGAGTCCGGTGAAATCGGCGATGATCGCCAGCACCGAGCGCACCTCGATGTCCTGGAAGTTGAGCGTGATGCGCTCGCCGGTATAGGGGAACTGCTGGCGTATCCGCTGCTCGCGCTCCTGCTGGGTGACGGGCTGCGCCTCGATGGTGAGCTGACGCCCGCTCTGGGTGGAGAGCATGGCGAACTCGCCGCTGCCCTCTATCTCGAGGGTCACGCCGTCGCGCCCGACCCGCGGCGTGATGCGCCGCAGCGGCGTGCCGAAGTCGCTGACGTCGAGCACCTGGTTGTGCGCCTCCGGCAGGTCGACGCCGCTTAGCTCGGCGACGATGCGGTTGCGGCCCGATTCGCGCACCCTGGCATCGACCCCGCCCCGATCGAAGGTGACGATCAACCGCCCTGCGCCGCCCTCGCCGCGGCGAAAGTCGATGTCGGCGATACTCGGCATGCCGCTGGGGGCAGCCGATGCCGGCGCCGAGGTCTGAGGCGCCGCCGCCGGCTCGGGGCGCGCCGCGGCCGTGGACGGCGCGGTCGCCGGACCGCCGATGGTCAGCCGCAGTTGGTCGCCCTGCTGCACGGTGTCGTAGGGTAGCGGGCGGTCCATGTGAAAGACCAGCCGCGTACGCGAGCCGGCTTCGAGCGCCGTGACCTGCTCGACGCCACCAATGCCCAGGTCGAGACGGCGACGCTCCAGAGCGTTGGCCGTATCGACGAGATCGATGGTCAGACGTGCGGGCTCGTCCAACCGGTAGCCGCGCACTTCGGGCACCCCGCCACGAAAGCTCAGATCGATCAGCAGCTCGCCGCGCTCGCCCTGACGAAAGTCGAGGTCGGTCAAAGTGGATGCCGCCAGGACCGGTGTCGCCGTCAATGCCAGGCAGAGTACCGCCAATGTGCCAATCAGATGTCTCATCGTTCCCCTTCCCCTCTGCCCGTTACCACTATCCTGCTGCCACGACTGCCGCCGTGCTCTAGCGACGCTCTTCGAGCGCCAGGCGAGCCGTTCGCTCCATCCACCCGCCGCCGCCGGTAGGCACCAGCTCCACCAGCTGCACCGACGAGTCGGTGATGCCGACCACCCGGCCGTGATTGCGCCCCAGGTGATTGCCGGTGCGCAGGCGATGCACCTCGCCTCCCGGCGCCCTCACCAGGGCATTCGTCTGGCCGCCCATGGTCAAGATGCCCACCAGCCTGAGCGCTTCCAGGTCGTATGCCTCGAGCGGCTCCCGGGCGCGTTCGGGATCGGGCGCCAGGTCGCTGCTGCCCCGCGGCGCTGCCTCCGGCTCCGGCAGCTGCGGCCGGAACGGGCTGCGACGATCGCTGGCCTGGTAGGGCACCGCTGCATAGTCGGGCACCTCCGGCATCTCCAGCGGGCGCGGCATACCGGGATCGTTGCGAATGTCGGTCAGCCGGCGGTCCAGCTCGCCCAGCTGCGGATCGGCGCAGCCGGCCAGCAGCAGGGTTGCCAAGGCCAGCAGCCAGCGCACTTTCATCGCGCACCCTCCCCGCCCTGCGGTCGATAGCTGTAGGTGCGCGCCAGCATGGAGAGGCGCAGACGATCGCTGCCCTCCACCGGCGCCAACACGAAGTCGTGCAGTGTGACGATACGCGGCAATGCCGCAACGCCGGCCAGGAAGCCGGCAATGTGGTGATATTCGCCCTCCACCTGGATATCGAAGGGCCGCTCGATATAGAAGTCACGCTCCACGGTGCTGCGCAGCCGAATGAAATCGATCGACAGGTGGTGGTCGAGGGCGCTTTCGCTGATGCTGTCGATCAGCGAGGGAATCTCGGCGCCGGAAGGCAGCATGGCCATCAGCTCGCCCATGCGCGTTTCGAGCAGGGCCATCTGCTCGAGCATCTCCGGCAGCTGGGCCGCCTGGGCGGCACGGTTGCGGTAATCCGCCAGCAGGCGTGCCTCCTCGGCCTCGGCACGCTGCAGCTCATCGGCCTTGGGACCCGCCAGGTACCAGTGTGTCGCGGCGAAGGTCAGGCCGAGCACCAGCAGGCAGCACAGCCACTGCAGCAGCAGCGGCCAGGTGCCGGACTCCTTGAGGTCCAGTTCACGCCAGTCGAGCTCGCGGAGACGACGAAACTCTGCCTGCAGGCTCATGACTCGTCTCCCGCTTCAGCGTTTTCCGCCCCCTGAGCGCCTTCCGTGAGCTGCACCACACCGAGACTGAAGCGACGACGCTCACCGCCGCCATCGGCTTCGACCTCCGACAGCACCGGCTCGGAGAACGAGGGCGCAGCCGCCAGGGACCGCATCTGCTCGGAGACCCGGTGATTGCTCTCGGCCCGGCCCGACAGCCGCAGTTGATCGCCCTGCCGGCTCAGTTGGGTGTAGTGAACGCCGTCGACCAGGCTCAGGGTCAGGTCGCGAAACACACGCACGGTCTGGGAGCGCCCCTGCTGCAGGTCGCTGAAGACCTGAACCTGACCGATCATGCGCTCGCGTATGGCTTCGTATTCGCGAATCGAGCGTATGTCGCCGTCGAGCTGCTGCATCCGGGCCTGCACATGGGCGTTGCGCTGCTGCTGGGCGCTCACTGCCATGTCGTAGAAGTGGGCCATGCCCAGCCCACCGGCTCCGCCGAGCACCGCCATCGCCGCCAGGGCCAGATAGAAGCGCCGACTGCGACGCGCGCGCTGCTGCTCCCGCCAGGGCAGGAGATTGATTTCGATGCTCATGAGACCGACCTCATCGCCAGGCCGCAAGCGGTCACCATGGCCGGCGCATCGCTGGCCAGGGTCTGCACGTCGATACGCGAATTGATGCGCATGCGCAGGAAGGGATTGGCGATCACCACCTGCATGGCGCTCTCCTGGGCGAGCCGTTCGGCCAGCCCCGGAATCACGCTGGAACCACCGGCAAGGACCATGCGCTTCACTTCATGCTTGCGTCCCGCGGTGTAATAGAGCTGCAGCGAGCGGCCGACCTGCTGAACGACGGTCTCGATGAAAGGGATCAGAACGCTGGCGCGGTAATCCTCGGGCAGGCCGCCGCGCTTCTTGGCCAGCCCAGCCTCCTCCAGGGTCAGACCGTAGCGCGCGCGAATCTCCTCGGTGAGCTGACGTCCGCCGAACACGGTGTCGCGACTGTAGACGATGCGACCGCCGCGCAGCACGTGGAAGGCGTTCATGGTGGCACCGATATCGACCAGCGCCACGCAGTCGTCTTCGCCCGCCGCGGGCGGCAGCTGCTGGCGCAGCTCGCCGAAGGCGCGCTCCATGGCAAAGGTTTCCACGTCTACCGCCGCCGGGATCAGGCCGGCCTGGTTCAGCGCATCGGTGAGCTGGCTGACGTCCTGCTGGCGGCAGGCGACCAGCAGGACGTCCTGCTGGTCGCCGTAGCGGGCATTGAGCCCCAGGCGCTGAAAATCGAAGGCCACCTCACTGAACGGAAACGGAATGTGTTTGTCAGATTCGAGTTGAATGCGCGCCTCGATCTCGTCGTCGTTGAGCGAGGCGGGAAGCGTGAGGGTCTTGGTGATGGCGGCACTGGCCGGAACGGCTGCCACGGCCAGGCGTGACGTTGGCCGGGCGCTCTCCACGGCTCGCCGCAGTGCGTCGGCCACTTCGCCCATGTCGCGAATGCGCCGTTCGACCACGGCACCTTCACGCAGCGGCCTGACGGCATAGCTTTCGATCTGGTAGCGGGAACCCATCCGCCTGAGTTCGATCAGCTTGACCGTTGCCGAAGTAATGTCGACACCGATCAACCCTTTACCGGAGGGTCTGAGTCGCATCAATCGTTGCCCTTGCGTATACGCTGCGATGAGCGCCTGTCCTACATTATGCTTATGCGCCTTGATGTATCAGGAACCACAAGGCTGACAGAAATCATACTCGCTCTCCACGACCGAGGTTACATGATAATTTGCCAGCCCACACAAAGTTGGACTGACATTCCCTCAACGCTGGTGGTAGAAGGCCCGGATTCCTTATAATGGGCAGGCCAGTGAAGGCTTCCTTTCATCGCCATTTCTTCACGCTCTCACCACGGACAACGCCTTTTCATGAAGTGGATCAAGACTTTGGTTTTCTCGGCCTTCTGGCTATTGGTATCGCTGACCGCCGCGGCTCTGCTCAGCGTGGCCGGGGCGGCCCTCTACTTCGCACCGGGCCTGCCCGACGTGCGCCAGCTGCAGGACTTCGAGCTGCACACGCCGCTGCGCGTCTTCACCCGTGACGGCAAGCTGATCGGCGAGTTCGGCGAGGAGCGCCGCATGGCGGTCTCCTTCGACGAGATTCCCGAGGACTTCATCCAGGCGCTGCTGGCCGCCGAGGACGCCGCCTTCTTCGAGCATCGCGGCGTCGACCCCCGTGGCCTGGCCCGCGCCGCCGTGGAGCTGGTCTCCAGCGGAGGCGACATCCAGTCGGGCGGCTCCACCATCACCATGCAGGTGGCGCGCAACTACCTGCTCACGCTCGACCGCACCTTCACCCGCAAGATCCGCGAGATCCTGCTGGCGCTGCAGATGGAGCGCATCCTCACCAAAGAGGAGATCCTCGAGCTCTACGTCAACAAGATCTTCCTGGGCAACCGCGCCTACGGCATCGCCGCCGCCGCGGAGGTCTACTACAACAAGCCGCTGGAAGAGCTGACCCTGGCGGAGAAGGCGATGATCGCCGGCTTGCCCAAGGCACCGTCGTCGTTCAACCCGCTGGCCAACCCCGAGCGCTCGCTGATCCGCCGCAACTGGATCCTCTACCGCATGCGTCAGCTCGGCAACATCGACCAGGCGACCTACGAAGCCGCCGTGCAGGAGCCGGTCACGGCCCGCCGTCACGTGGCCCAGATCGAGGTCGACGCCGACTACGTGGCAGAGATGGCACGTCAGTACGCCGTGGAGCGCTTCGGCGAGGAAGCCTATACCGGCGGCTATCGCATCCACACGACGCTGGACAGCCAGCTGCAGCCCTACGCCCGCCAGGCTCTGGCCCGCGGCCTGATCGACTACGACACGCGCCACGGCTGGCGCGGCCCGGAGGAGCGTGAGATCCCCTCGAGCCTCGCCGAGGCTCAGGCCCGCACCGAACGCCGCGGTCTGGAGGAAGAGCTGGCCGAGTCGCCGGAGATCATGCAGACCGCCCGGCAGGCCGCCGAACGCAGCCAGACCCGCGTGGAGGGCATCGAAGGCGACGTCAGCAACTGGCTGCGAGTGCTCGAGCGCACCCCCGGCTTCGGCCCGTTGCAGCCGGCTATCGTGGTGGCCAGCGAAGGGCGCGAGATGCGTGTACTGACCCGCGGCGGAGAGCTCGTCACGCTGAACTGGGACGGCCTGTCATGGGCCCGCGCCTACCGCAGCCCCAGGGCCCGCGGGCCGGAGCCCAGCTCGGCCAGCGAGATCGCCTCACGCGGCGATCTGGTGCGCATCCTGCAGCGCGACAACGGCAGCTGGCGACTCTCCCAGCGCCCCGACGCGGAAGGCTCGATCGTGGTCATGGAGCCCGACACCGGCGCCATTCTCGCCCTTCAGGGCGGCTTCAGCTTCAACGCCAGCAAGTTCAACCGCGCGGTACAGGCCCAGCGCCAGTCCGGCTCGATCTTCAAGCCGTTCGTCTTTCTTGCCGCGCTGGACACCGGCCTGATGACCGCCTCCACCGTGGTCAACGATGCCCCCGTGGTCATGCACGACGGCAGCAGCCTGTGGCGGCCGGTCAACTCCAGCGGCGACTTCCTCGGCCCGACCCGGCTGCGCGAAGCGCTGGCCCGCTCACGCAACCTGGTGACCATCCGCATCCTGCAGACCCTGGGGCTGGACAGCACCATCGAGTACCTGGAAGGATTCGGCTTCAGCCGCAGCCGCCTGCCCCACGGCCTGTCGCTGGCGCTGGGCAGCGCCGACCTGACGCCGCTGGAGATGACCAACGCCTATGCCGTGCTGGCCAACGGCGGCCATCGGGTATCGCCGTGGTTCATCGAGCGCGTTACCCGCGGCAGCGACGACAACGTGCTCGACGAAGCCCGCCCGGCCATCGCCTGCCGCAGCTGCGACGCGGGACAGACCGAGGTCGTCATCGATGGCAGAACCTATGACGTCGCCCCCCGGGTCGCCGACCCCACCGCCGTCTACATTCTGCGCGACATGCTGCGCGACGTGATCGAGAGCGGCACCGGGCGCGCCGCGCTGTCGCTCAATCGCAACGACGTGGTAGGCAAGACCGGCACCACCAACAATCAGCGCGACGGCTGGTTCGCCGGCTACAACGACGATCTGGTGGTCACGGTCTGGATCGGCAAGGACAACAACGAGTCCATCGCCGAGTACGGCGGCAATGCCGCCCTGCCGATCTGGATCGACTTCATGGGCAACGCCCTGAACGGTCGTCCGGAAGCCAGACCCGAGCCGCCTGCCGGCCTCATCACCGCTCGCGTCGATGCCCAGACCGGCCGCCGTCTGGCCGACGGCCAGCCCGGCGGGATCACCGAGATCTTCCACCCGGACTATCTGCCCGACATGGAGCCTCGCCGCGTCGAACAGGAGATCGAACAGCGCAGCGGCTCGCAGGGCACCGGTAGCTACGAAGCGATCTTCTAAAGACTCGCCGTTCCTGGCGGCAAGGATGCCGCCATCGTCTTGTCGACTGACGAAACGCCGCCCCTCGAGGCGGCTTGACCTTGGACAACAGGACAGGTTCGTTGCCATGCCACGATTCAGGCCACTCAGGCCATGGAGTGCCGCCGGACCCGCGCTTTTGCTTTTGCTTCTGCTGCTGCTTTTTCCTGGCCTCGCCCTTGCCGCCAGCGTGTTCTATGCACCGCCACCACCCGAGGACGACGCCCCTGCCTTCGGCGGCGAAGCCGAGCTCGGCTACACCCACCTCGCCGGCAATACCGACAGCCAGACCCTGATCGGCAAGAGCCGGCTCACCTGGTTGACGGGACGTCTGAGCCACACCCTGCGTGGCGAAGTGCGCAACGTGACCCGAGACGGCACCACCAGCGCCGAGCAGTACCTGCTCTCGCTGCGCGAGCGCTACGACTTCAACGGCTCCCACTATTTGTTCGGCTTTGGCCGCTGGGAGCGTGACCGCTTCAGCGGCTACGACCACCAGCTCACTGCCATCGGCGGCTACGGGCGGGACGTCATCGATACCCAGCGCCATCGCCTTTCGCTGGAGGCGGGGCCGGGCTATCGCCACGACCGCATCCGGGACGAGGAGAACGACAACCTGGGGCTGGCCTACGCCGCTCTCGATTACCTGTGGACGCTCTCCCCTCACTCCTATGTACGCCAGGAAATGTCGGTGGAAGCCGCCAACGAGAACACCACGTCGCGCTCGGTCTCCTCGCTGACCGCCAGGCTCAACTCCCGTCTGTCGATGCGCCTCTCCCATGAGGTGAGGCACAACTCGAGCCCGCCGGAAACGGCCGATGCCAACACCGACCATACCACCAGCGTGACGCTGCTCTACACCTGGTAATCGCCAGACACCATCGCCCCTGACCGTACCCACGAAACGCACTGCGCCGGCCCAAGGGCCGGCGCAGTGCGTTGGTGGCGAAGCCTCGGACGCGGTCGATCAACCGCCGTAGACGTCGTCCACCGTCTTCAGCGGGTAGTGAGCGGGATAAGGACGCCGTGCCACGCCGGAGTCCACCGCGGCCTGAGCTACCGCCGCCGGGATACGCTCCAGCAGGCGCACGTCGACCGGAGCGGGAATGATGTATTCGGGGCCGAACTCCATGTGCTCGCGCTCGTAGGCGTCCAGCACCTCCTGGGGCACCGGCTCACGCGCCAGATCCTTGAGCGCATGTACCGCGGCCACTTTCATCTCCTCGTTGATGCGCGTGGCGCGCACGTCCAACGCCCCGCGGAAGATGAAGGGGAAGCCCAGCACGTTGTTGACCTGATTGGGATAGTCGGAGCGACCGGTGGCCATGATCACGTCGGGGCGTGCCTCGCGTGCCACGTCGGGGTGAATCTCCGGGTCGGGGTTGGTGCAGGCGAAGACGATGGGGTTCGGCGCCATCTTGCGGATGTGCTCGGCAGTCATCAGGTTCGGCCCGGACAGACCGATGAAGACGTCGGCACCGTCGATGGCATCGTCCAGGGTGCGCTTGTCGGTCTCCACCGCGAACATCGCCTTGTAGGGGTTGAGCCCCTCGCGACCGGAATGAATCACCCCGCGCCGGTCCAGCATCACCAGATTCTCGGCGCGCGCCCCGCAGGCCAGCAGCAGCTTCATGCAGGCAATGGCCGCCGCCCCGGCCCCCAGACAGACGATCTTGGCGTCCTCCAGCCGCTTGCCGGCGATCTCCAGCGCGTTGAGCATGCCGGCCGCGGTGACGATGGCAGTGCCGTGCTGATCGTCATGGAACACGGGGATGCTGCACTGCTCGACGAGAGCCTGTTCGATCTCGAAGCACTCCGGCGCCTTGATGTCTTCGAGATTGATGCCGCCCCAGGTATCGGCAATGCGCGCCACCGTATCGATGAACGCCTGCGGGCTCTCGGCATTGACCTCGATGTCCACCGAGTTGATGCCGGCGAAGCACTTGAACAGCACCCCCTTGCCTTCCATCACCGGCTTGCTGGCCAGCGGCCCGAGATTGCCCAGACCGAGGATGGCGCTACCGTCGGAGATCACCGCGACCAGATTGCCCTTGCCGGTGTAGCGGTAAGCATTCTCCGGGTCACGCGCAATCTCCCGTACCGGCTCGGCGACACCTGGACTGTAGGCAAGGGAAAGATCACGAGCGGTAGCGGTAGGCTTGGTCAGCTCCACGGAGAGCTTTCCGGGAATCGGCTTGGCGTGATAGTCCAGCGCTGCCTGCTTCTTGGCGTCTGTCATGCTGAAAGTCCGGTATCCATCTTGGGGAAGGGCCACCTACCATATAGAAAAACCTTCCACATCTCAATGAAACGCCCGTTCGCGTTTTTTATGCGCGCTTTCGCGAACGTTGCTTACCATTTGCTGCAACTTATAGCTCCCAAGGCAACCATAACCGATACCTTATCGATCCCTCCCGACAAACGACGGGATCGGGTAGGGGCCGGGGTCACCCCCGGCGCCCTCCCACACCACCGTACGTACGGTTCCGTATACGGCGGTTCATGA
>JAAQTN010000059.1 GCA_011742915.1 Billgrantia desiderata
CCCAAGTCATTCCGAGGCACCACCCTCGGAAACAGCGCCCGTCGGGCGCTGCGCGCCATGCCTGGCGCACCAAAAAAGGGCCCCGCAATGCGGGGCCCTTCGCGGCGGGCCGGCGGCAGTGCCACCGGGCGCGGCGGCTGCTTAGCAGCTGTAGTACATGTCGAATTCGATCGGGTGCGTGGTCATGCGGATACGCTCGACGTCTTCCATCTTCAGCTCGATGTAGGCATCGATCATGTCGTCGGTGAACACGCCACCCTCGGTGAGGAAGGCACGATCCTTGTCCAGGGCTTCCAGGGCCTGATCCAGGCTGTGAGCCACGGTCGGCACCTTCTTGCCCTCTTCCGGCGGCAGGTCATAGAGGTTCTTGTCCATGGCGTCGCCGGGGTGGATCTTGTTCTTGATGCCGTCGATACCGGCCATCAGCATGGCGGAGAAGGCCAGGTAGGGGTTGGCGGTCGGGTCCGGGAAGCGGGCCTCGATGCGCTTGCCCTTCGGGCTCGCGGTGTACGGAATGCGGATGGAAGCGGAGCGGTTACGGGCGCTGTAGGCCAGCATGACCGGCGCCTCGAAGCCCGGCACCAGACGCTTGTAGGAGTTGGTCGAAGCGTTGGTGAAGGCGTTCAGGGCACGGGCGTGCTTGATGATGCCGCCGATGTAGTAGAGCGCCATTTCGGACAGGCCCGCGTACTGGTCGCCGGCGAACTGGTTCTGACCGTCCTTCCAGAACGACTGGTGCACGTGCATGCCGCTGCCGTTGTCGCCGACCAGCGGCTTGGGCATGAAGGTGGCGGTCTTGCCGTAGGCGTGAGCCACATTGTGGATCACGTACTTCAGTTCCTGAACTTCGTCGGCCTTCTTCACCAGGGTGTTGAACTTCACGCCGATCTCGTTCTGGCCGGCGTTGGACACCTCGTGGTGATGCACCTCGACGGTCTGGCCGATGGCTTCCAGGGTGTTGCACATGGCACCACGGATGTCATGGAAGCTGTCGACCGGGGGTACCGGGAAGTAGCCGCCCTTGACCCGCGGACGGTGGCCCAGGTTGCCGCCTTCGAGCTGGCGATCGGTAGACCAGGCGCCCTCTTCGGAGGTGATCTTGTACATGGCGCCTTCGATGTCGGCCTTCCAGTGCACCTGGTCGAAGATGAAGAACTCGGGCTCGGGGCCGAAGAAGGCGGTGTCGCCCAGGCCGGTGGACTGCAGGTAGGCCTCGGCGCGCTTGGCGATGGAGCGCGGGTCGCGCTCGTAGCCCTGCATGGTGGCCGGCTCGATGATGTCGCAGCGCACTACCAGGGTGGCGTCTTCGGTGAACGGGTCGAGGAAGGCGGTGCCGTCTTCCGGGCGCAGAATCATGTCCGACTCGTTGATGCCCTTCCAGCCATGGATGGAGGAGCCATCGAACATCTGGCCGTTCTCGAAGAACTCCTCGTTCACGTCGCGAGCCGGAATGGTGACATGCTGTTCCTTACCCCGAGTGTCGGTGAAACGCAGGTCCACCCACTTCACATCATGTTCTTCGATCAGGGCGAGAGTCTTGGCTGACATTGTGTCCTCCGTTTGAGCGGTAGCTCGATACGTTTTGGCTGAAGTCCACTGCGCTGGTTCATTCCAGCATGTGTTGTAGCACGCGGCAGATTTCCTGCCCACGCTCACCATGCACGAACATGGCGCTGGCCAACCTAATGCAGGTTGCGTGCCAACTTGCACCATCAATGCCCCGGATGCACGCAAGCCACTGTGCTCGTTAAAAAAAGCCGCCTGGCGGCGTGCACCACTCTGTGGCGGCAGCCTGTTGCATCATGTAGCGGGCCGATTTTCAGATATTTTTTGCTCCATTACGGTGCATTTTTTCCACGCACGCACCATATTGGGTCGCAAGCTTCCACCAACATAGACAATGACGTCCCGTCGGGACTCATGCATCTTCGTTGATTAAGCGTCGAATCGATCGATTGAGGCGAACACTACCAGCACATAGGGTGCAGTGACCGAGCATAATTCAGCAAAAAATTTTAGTCACAATCCATAACCCAAGAAAAAGCGCTATCCACTATCTCATTCATCGACAATTAACGCTCGCTCCACCATGTCCGACACGCCACGCATGCCCTTCTGGTCGGGCCTGGGCCTCGCCGCCGTTGCGCTGATTCGCCAGCACCAGCGTGCCGCCGCACATCGCGATCCCGGTGGTGATCCTCCTGTGCCAGCCGAGCCGAGGACCGAGTTTTTGCACTGCGCTCCCGGTCACCCCGGGGGCGGCAGCACTTGAGGCCAAGCAGGAGAAAGCCTGCCCACGCCTGACAACCCAGCGCTGCTCGTACCGAGGGCGCACGACAACAAAGAGGGTACAAGAATGAAAATGACAACGATCGGCACCGCAGTACTGGCCGCCTCCATGGCCTTCGGCGCAGCCGGCATGGCCCAGGCCGATGAGTTTCCGACCAAGCCGCTGACCCTGGTGGTGGGCTTCGCCGCCGGCGGCTCCACCGACATCCAGGCCCGGGTGCTGGCCAACGTGCTGGAAGAAGAGCTCGGCCAGCCGGTCAACGTGGTCAACCAGCCCGGCGCCGGCGGCGCCGTATCGCTGACGCGCCTGATGAACAACCAGGATGAAGGGCACACCTTCGTCTATGCCGGCACCAACGGCACGCTCACCTTCGCACCCCACGCCCACGATACCGACTTCACCCTGGACGACTTCCGCTACGTCGCCAGCATCACCACCGTGCAGCATGCCATCGTCACCGGCGAGAACCGTCCCTTCGGCGACAGTTGGGAAGAGCTGGTGGAGTATGCCCGCGAGAATCCCGGCACCAGCTATGCCACCCAGCATGCCCTGGATCGGCTGGTGATCGAGTACATCATGGAGCAGGAGGGGCTGGACCTGCGCATCGTGCCCACCTCCGGCGGTGGCGGCATGGCGCCGCTGATCCTCTCCGGCGACGTCGACTTCGGCTACAGCGGCGGCACGCACTCCGGCTACGCCGAGACCGGCGAGATGCCGGTGCTGCTGAGCATGGACGGCGAGCGCCTGTTCGCCTTTCCGGATGCCCCCACCGTGAGGGAAGCCGGGTATGACATCGACACCTCCGACTTCCGCGTGGTGGTGGTGCCGAAGAACACCCCCGACACCCACGTCGAGCGTCTGGCCGAGGCGCTGGAAGCGGCTACCCAGGACGAGCGCTTCATCGAGATCACCGAGGAGCGCATCCTGATGCCGGTGCACTTCCGCGGCGAAGAGGAAGCCACCGAGCTGCTCTACGCCCAGTCGGAGAACTATCGTGAGCTGCTCGAGCGCATGGGTGGCGTGCCCGAGGACGACTGAACCTTACTGCCGATGCCCGGCTAGGCCGTTAGCCTAGCCCCGACAGTGCCCATCTTGTGATGGGCACTGCGTCTTGTGCCTGGCCGTATCGTCGCTCGCCAGCCAGATGCGGGCACCGCAGGCGCGCAGCCGGGCGAGCAGGTCGGTGGGCGCATCGCCGTCCAGCTGCGGGTCGAAGCCGCCGATGAGCTCGAACCAGGCCCGCTCCACCCAGTAGGTGTCTTCCGAGGCGGCCCGCTGTAGCCAGTTCCACCAGCGCAACAGCCGCCCCTGGCGCTGCACCGGCAGCACCGCGGCATCCCAGGTTCTTTCCGCTTCCACCTCCGGCAGCCAATCGATCACCCGGCGGTTGACCAGACCGGGAAACAGCAGCAGCTCTCCATGACTGGCACCGACGGCAGCGTTGAGGCGAGCACCCTGCGTGGCGGCAGTGCACGGCAGCAGTGTCGCATGATGTCGCTGCGCCAGGTCCGGCAGGCGCCGGTCACCGGTATCGTCTACCAGCAACAGTTCATGAGCATCCTTCCAGCTTCCGGCAGCCCGATCGAAGGCCACCAGGGTGCGCGGCAGCTGCGCCCCTGCAGTACGAGCATCCAGAATGACACTGTAGGTCGGCATCGCCCGGACTCCGCAGGGTCGAAAGGTCACCGTTTGTTTAGTTAAGTGTAGAAAGGTGTCTGAAAATACCGCTACTGAATTTTTCCAGTGAATTTTTCTTCATCTGCCCAGCCACAACCGGTAGAGAACATGATCGGGTCAAAGCAGAATTCATGGGACATGACGATGCAGCGGGCTGACGGCGGTCATATCGCCCGGTAGTGCTATTCCCCATCCCTTGTTATCTGTACAATGCGCCTCCACTCCCTACCCAGCGCCTAGGGGACCTCACTTTCCATGTGGTCATAGGTGCGCCCCCGTTGATGAGTCACACCTTATGAACACAGCTGTAACCCCCTCTCGCATCGAGAGTTTGCGCAATATTGCCATCATCGCCCACGTCGACCACGGCAAGACCACGCTGGTCGACAAGCTGCTGAGCCAGTCCGGCACGCTCGACCGCAAGGCCGAGGGTCAGGAGCGGATCATGGACTCCAACGACCAGGAGAAGGAGCGCGGCATCACCATCCTGGCCAAGAACACCGCGATTCGCTGGCAGGACGGCAACGGCCGCGACTACCACATCAACATCGTCGACACCCCCGGACACGCCGACTTCGGCGGCGAGGTGGAGCGCGTGATGTCGATGGTGGACTCGGTGCTGCTGCTGGTCGACGCCGTCGACGGCCCCATGCCGCAGACCCGTTTCGTGACCCAGAAGGCCTTCGCCCAGGGCCTCAAGCCGATCGTGGTGGTCAACAAGATCGACCGTCCCGGTGCCCGTCCCGACTGGGTCATCGACCAGATCTTCGATCTGTTCGACAACCTCGGCGCCACCGACGAGCAGCTCGACTTCCCGATCGTCTACTGCTCGGCGCTCAACGGCATCGCCGGCATGGATCCGGACTCCCTGGCCGAGGACATGTCGCCCATGTTCCAGGCTATCGTCGACATCGTCGAGCCACCGGCGGTCGAGCTCGACGGTCCGTTCCAGATGCAGATCTCGGCGCTGGACTACTCCAGCTACGTGGGCGTCATCGGCCTTGGTCGCATCAAGCGCGGCTCGGTCAAGCCCAACCAGCAGATCGTGGTAGTCGACACCGACGGCAACACCCGCAAGGGCAAGGTCGGCCAGGTGATGACCCACATGGGCCTCGAGCGCGTGCAGACCGAACTCGCCACCGCCGGCGACATCGTCTGCATCACCGGTATCGACGAGCTCTCCATCTCCGACACCCTGTGCGACCCGAGCGCCATCGAGGCGCTGCCGCCGCTGTCGGTGGACGAGCCCACCGTCTCCATGACCTTCCAGGTCAACGACTCGCCATTCGCCGGTCGCGACGGCAAGTACGTCACCAGCCGCAACATCAAGGATCGCCTCGAGCAGGAGCTGATCCACAACGTGGCGCTGCGCGTGGAGCAGGGCGAGAGCCCGGAGAAGTTCAAGGTTTCCGGCCGCGGTGAGCTGCACCTCTCGGTGCTGATCGAGACCATGCGTCGCGAAGGCTTCGAGCTGGCGGTGGGCCGCCCCGAGGTCATCCTCAAGGAGATCGACGGCATCAAGCAGGAGCCGTACGAAGAGGTGATCATCGACTGCGAGGAGCAGCACCAGGGCTCGATCATGGAGGAGCTCGGCTACCGCAAGGGCGAGCTGACCAACATGAACCCCGACGGCAAGGGCCGCGTGCGCCTGGACTTCATCATTCCCGCGCGCGGACTGATCGGCTTCCGCGGCCAGTTCCTGACCCTGACCTCGGGCACCGGCATCCTCACCAGCCGCTTCGACCACTACGGCCCGCTCAAGCCCGACGCCGCCATCGAACGGCGTAACGGCGTGCTGGTCTCGATGGTCGACGGCAAGGCGCTGGCCTACGCGCTCTACGCCCTGCAGGAGCGCGGCAAGCTGATCATCGATCACGGCACCGAGGTCTACGAAGGCATGCTGGTGGGCATCCACAACCGTGCCAACGACCTGGTGGTCAACCCCACCAAGGGCAAGAAGCTCGACAACATGCGTGCCTCGGGCAACGACGAGAACATCGTGCTGACCCCGCCGGTGAAGTTCAGCCTGGAGCAGGCCATCGAGTTCCTCGACGATGACGAGCTGGTGGAGATCACCCCCAATCACATTCGTCTGCGCAAGAAGTTCCTCAAGGAGCACGAGCGCAAGCGCGCCAAGAAGTAAGCCTCGCTTTCGCATCCCCCAACCGGCGCCAGCATCTGGCGCCGGTTTTTTTTCGCCCGCACATCCTGTCCACACACCCTGCCCGCACTCCTGCCGGCCCGATTCTTGGCATTTCGCGCTCTCAGAACCTAGCTTGAAGCTGGCCGCAGCCGACTTACTGACCAGCCAGGGAGCAAGAGAACACCATGTGCAAGCTGTGCAAAGCGCGCGCCGGCGCGACACGCCGCGAGTTCCTCAAGGGCACCCTGGCCGCAGGGGCCGGCGCCATGACCGGCGGCGGCCTGCTCGCCTCCGCCAACGCCTCTCCCAGCGTCGCCACTCGCAGCGACGAAGCCCGCAGCGAGATGCCGGCACACAGCGGCGAGGCGGGGCGGCGCGTACTGATCCGCGGCGGCCACGTGCTCTCCATGGACGACAGTGTCGGCGATTTCACCCACGGCGACGTGCTGATCGAAGGCAGTCGCATCGTTGCTGTCGGCGCCGAACTCGAGGCCGACGACGCCGAGGTGATCGACGCCCGCGGGCGCATCGTCATGCCGGGCTTCATCGACACCCACCATCATCTGTTCGAGACGGCCCTGCGCAGCTTCCTGGCCGACGGCATCATGTTCGACGACGGCACGCCGGAAGGCTCGCCCAACTACATGGATCACATCCTCGGCAAGCTGGCCCCGGTGTACCGCCCCAAGGATGTCTACATCAACGAGCTGTTCGGCTCGCTCAGCCAGCTCGATGCCGGGGTGACCACGGTGATGGACACCAGCCAGATCCACCACAGCCCCGAGCACTCCGATGCCGCGCTGGAAGGCCTGCGCGACTCCGTCCGGCGCAGCGTGTTCGGCTACTTCGAGGGCCAGGGAGAGCACAGCCGATACCCGCAGGACGCAAGTCGCCTTCGCGAGCAGTACTTCGCCACCGGCGAGGGGCTCTCCGCCGACGGCCTGATGACCATGGTGATGGGCGGCGAGATCTACCTGCCCGACCACGAGGCCGCCTGGGCGCTGGCCCGTGAGCTGGAGCTGCCGCTGGCCTACCACGTGGTTGGCAGCCTCGGCATGGCCGAGACCTTCGATGAGCTGGCGGCAAGCGGCCAGCTCGCCGAGAACCACATCCTCATCCACATGACCGGCATGAGCGACATGGCGTGGCAGGCGGTGCGCGATGCCGGCGCTCACGTGTCGCTGGCGGTGCCCATCGAGATGACCATGCGCCACGGCACGCCACCGCTGATGAAAACGTCGGAACTGGGCATTTTGCCCTCGCTTTCCAGCGACGTGGAGTGCACCATGACGGCCGATTTCTTCACCCAGATGCGCTCGACGCTGACGCTGCAGCGGATGTTCGTCAACGAGCTGGCGCTGCAGGGCGAAGAGGAGCGGCCGGCGCTGCTGACGTCGCGAGAGGTGATCCGCTATGCGACCATGGGCGGCGCCAAGGGGCTGAGGCTGGAGCAGCGGGTGGGCTCGCTGACGCCGGGCAAGGAGGCCGACATCCTGCTGCTGGACGCCGAGGCGATCAACGTGGCGCCGCTGAACAACGTGCCGGGAGCAGTGGTCACCCTGATGGAGCGCAGCAACGTCGAGACGGTGCTGGTCGGCGGGCGCATCCGCAAGTGGCGCGGCCAGTTGCTGGGGGCAGACCTTCCCCGTCTGCGCGACGAGCTCACCGCCTCCCGCGACTATCTGTTCGAGGCCGCCGGCGTCGACCGCCGCCTGTTCGACTGAAAGCGGCGACGAGAGAGGAGAAGCGAACCATGCATCGCCACGTGGAATGGGACGACCCCGGCGCCGACAGCGTCATGCGCCACTACCAGAAGAACCCCACCGGCTACTCCGACCCGGGGCCGGGCGACATCCTCTCGGCCCGCTATCAGGGCCTGGTGGTCAGAGTGAAGGTCGAAGCCTACGTCGACGGCACCAGCATCGGCGAGGTGGTGGCGCTGATCGAGCCGTACAGCGGCAAGCGACGCAAGCTCATCGGCAAGCTGGCCCTGGGCGACACGGTGAGGCTGGCGGACGAATGCCGCGCCTTCGAGCCACGGCCGGGAGATATCGACAAGCAGGACGAGGAGCCCCAGTGACTTTCATGAACGCACGGACTCTCATGATCGCCCGGCCCCGTCATCTGCCGCGTCCAACGTATCCTTAACGATTCACCACTGGCCACGAAACGGGTTCTGTCGCACAGTGTACGCGCTCACCGGCAGGCCCCACCCGCACGGCCCAAGGTGGCGACATCGCGGGCTCACAAGGCCACAAGACGGATTTCGGAAACACCATGAGTACGCACAACGTCTGGACACACAAGGGCACCTTCCTGCTGGCCGCAGTCGGCTCGGCGGTAGGGCTCGGCAATCTATGGCGCTTTCCCTACCTGACCGGCGAGAACGGCGGCGGCGCCTTCATTCTGATCTATGCCCTGACCATCTTCGCCGTCGGCATTCCGATCCTGATCGCCGAAACCATGCTCGGGCGCGCCAGCCGCAGAAGCCCGATCATGGGCATGCGCTTTCTGACTCGCACCCACAAGACCTCTCGCGCCTGGGAGTCGATCGGCTGGCTGGGCGGTGCCGCCGCCTTCCTGATACTCAGCTTCTACTCGGTCATTGCCGGCTGGGCCATTCATTACACCTGGCAGATGCTCACCGGCTCGCTGGTCGGCGCCGATGCCGCCACCATCGGCGCCGGCTTCGATGCGCTGCTGGCCTCGCCGGGCCTGCTCACGCTCTATCACACCCTGTTCATCATCGCCTCGGGGCTGATCGTCGGCCTGGGCATCCACAGGGGTATCGAAAGCGGCCTGCGCATCATGATGCCGGCGCTGTTCGTGATCCTGCTGGTGGTGCTGGGCTACGGCATCGCCAACGGCGACTTCGGCGCGGCGGCAAGCTTCCTGTTCACCTTCAATCTGGCCGACCTGAGCCTGGAGGGCTGGCTGCAGGCCATGGGTCAGTCGTTCTTCACGCTCAGCCTCGGAATGGGCGCGATCATGGCCTACGGCGCCTACATGTCCAGCGAGGCCTCGCTCAGCCGCACCGCTTTCGCCGTGGCCTTCGTCGATACCGCGGTGGCCATGGTGGCTGGTCTGGCGATCTTCTCGCTGGTGTTCGGCGCCGGCCTCGACGCCGGTGCCGGCCCGGGGCTGATGTTCGTCACCCTGCCGCTGGCCTTCGCCGAGATGCCCTTCGGCGCGCTGATCGGCGGCGTGTTCTTCATCCTGGTGCTGGGGGCCGCGATCAGCTCCTCGATCTCGTTGATCGAGCCGGTGGCCGCCTTCCTCGTCGAGCGCTTCGACCTCACCCGCCCCCAGGCGGTGTTCGCCATGGTGGTGGCCAGTTGGGCACTGGGCCTGCTGACGGTGATGAGCTTCAACATGTGGGCCGAGGCTAGCCCCTTCCACACGCTGTTCGGCCGCAGCGCCTTCGACTTCATCGAGCTGCTGACCAACATCTTCATGCCGCTGGGCGGCCTGCTGATCGCGCTGTTCGCCGGCTGGGCGCTGACCCACTCCGAAGTGATGAAGGAGATGCGCACCAGCGAAACCTGGTTCCAGGTATGGCGCTTCCTGGTACGCTTCGTGGCACCCGCTGCGGTCGCCTTCGTCTTCCTGCGCACCATTCCGCAGGTGGAAGGCTATCTGGTACCCACCGTCGGTGCCCTGGTCATCGTCGGCGCCTTTGCCGCCGGTCGCACCTTCCTGGCCGAAAACAGTCAGCAACAGTAGCAGCACGAGAAAACCGTCGCCGCCAGGAGCGGCGGCTCGATATACGCCACCCGGCCTCGCGCCATGCGCAGGGGCTGGGTGCATAACAAAGATATAAAAGTGCAGGAACCAACATGCCATCCATCATCGACGTCCGACACGTCTACAAGGCCTTCGGCGGCCTGAAGGTCATCAACGACTGCTCGATCCAGGTCGAGAAGGGCTCCATCACCGGCCTGATCGGCCCCAACGGCGCCGGCAAATCGACCCTGTTCAACATCATCGCCGGTGCCCTGCCGCTGGACAGCGGCCAGGTCCTGCTCGACGGCGAGGACATCACCAACCGCCCCGCCAACGAGCTGTTCCACAAGGGGCTGCTGCGCACCTTCCAGATCGCCCACGAGTTCTCGCAAATGACGGCGCTGGAGAACCTGATGATGGTGCCGCCCAAGCAGGCCGGGGAGAGCCTGTTCAGCGCCTGGCTCAAGCCGGGCCTGGTCAACCAGCAGGAGACGGCGGTACGCCAGAAGGCGCTCGAGGTGATCGACTTCATCGGCCTGCACCACGTGCGCAACGAGCTGGCCGGCAACCTCTCCGGCGGCCAGAAGAAGCTGCTCGAACTCGGCCGCACCATGATGACCGACGCCCGCGTGGTGCTGCTCGACGAGATCGCCGCCGGGGTCAACCGCACCCTGCTGGGCGACCTGGTCGAGAACATCGAACGGCTCAACCGCGAGATGGGCTACACCTTCCTGGTCATCGAGCACGACATGGAGATGATCGCGCGCCTGTGCGATCCGGTGATCGTGCTGGCCCAGGGCAGCGTGATGGTCGAAGGCACCATCGAAGAGATTCAGAATAATCCTCAGGTGATCGAGGCCTACTTCGGTTCTACCGCGGCCTGAGGGGCTCTACCACGGCCTGAGGGGAGAGGCCACGCCTGCCCAAGGTCTCGGTACAGCCACAAGAAGAACAGTAACGATAGCGCAGAGACTCCACGATGCCATTACTCGAAGCACGCGACGTGCACGGCGGCTACGGCGGCATGAACATCCTCAACGGGGTGGACATGTCGATCGAAGCCGACGAGGTCGGTGTGATCGTCGGCCCCAACGGCGCCGGCAAATCGACCATGCTCAAGGCCATCTTCGGCCTGCTCACCGTCAGCCAGGGCGAGATCCTGCTGCGCGGCGAACCGATCCACAACCTGCCGCCCAACAAGCTGGTACAGCGGGGCATGGGCTTCGTGCCCCAGGAGAAGAACGTCTTCCCCAGTCTCACGGTGAAAGAGAACCTGGAGATGGGCGCTTTTCTCAAGCCGAACAACGTCAAACGGATGCTCAAGCAGGTCTACGACTTCTTTCCACCGCTCTACGACAAGCGCCACCAGCCCGCCGGCGAGCTCTCCGGCGGCCAGCGCCAGATGGTCGCCATGGGCCGCGCGCTGATGGCCGAGCCCGAGGTGCTGCTGCTCGACGAGCCTACCGCCGGCCTCTCACCGCTCTACATGAACGAGATCTTCGAGCGGGTGAAGGAGATCAACGCCGCCGGCGTCGGCATCCTCATGGTCGAGCAGAACGCCAAACAGGCCCTGGCCATCGCCGACAAGGGCTTCGTGCTGGCGGCCGGCAAGAACCGCTTCACCGACACCGGCGCCGCTCTGCTCGCCGACCCGGAAGTGGCCAAGAGCTTCCTGGGCGGTTGAGCCCGGAGCCCGTACTGGAGAGTAAGTCGTGAACGAACTGGTATTCTTCATCAACAACGTGATCATTGCCGGCAGCGTGACCGGCTCGATCTACGCCATCGGCGCCATCGGCGTGACGCTGATCTTCAGCATCATGCGCTTCGCCCACTTCGCCCATGCTGACATGATGACCTTCGGCGCCTTCATGGTGCTGCTGCTGACCCTGGCCTTCCCCGGCATGGGCGGCGTGGTGGGCCTGCCCACCCCCATCGTCATGCTGCCGCTGGCGATGATCCTCACCGCCGCGCTGGCCGTGGGCATCGACAAGGTGTTCTACAAGCCGCTGAGGGCCCATGGGGTCAAGCCCATCGTCATCGTGATCGGCTCGCTGGGCGTAACGCTGATGCTGCAGGGCCTGATTCGCCTGTTCGCCGGCACCAGCGCTCAGAACATGTACCTGGCCGGCGAGCGCAAGGAGATCTACCGTCTCGACGTGCCGTTCGAGCTGGCCACCCGGCCGATCATCGTCACCGAGCCGCAGATCATCCTGTTCATCCTGACCATTGCCTGCGTGGTGGGGCTGCATGTGTTCCTCAACCGCACGCGACTGGGCAAGGCGATGCGCGCCATGTCCGACAATCCCGATCTGGCGCGGGCCTCGGGCATCAACACCAACTACATCGTCTCGGTGACCTGGGTCATCGCCGGCAGCCTGG
Organism: Billgrantia desiderata; assembly: GCA_011742915.1. Taxonomy (GTDB): domain Bacteria; phylum Pseudomonadota; class Gammaproteobacteria; order Pseudomonadales; family Halomonadaceae; genus Halomonas; species Halomonas desiderata. Next base: position 12,213 of record JAAQTN010000059.1, read on the forward strand.
CAGCCATTGCCGGTACGCTGCTCTCTCTCGACGTGACCTTCAAGCCCGACCTGAGCTTCTTCCTGCTGCTGCCGATCTTCGCCGCGGCCATCGTCGGCGGCGTCGGCCACCCCTACGGGGCCATCGCCGGCGGCTTCGTGGTGGGCTTCGCCGAGACCCTGGCGGTGTTCAACTGGGCGGTGCTGCTGCGCCCCATTGCGCACCTGTTCCCCGAGTGGATCGAGATCCCGCGCAACCTCGCCTTCGTCGGCACCGAGTACAAGATCGTGGTGCCCTTCTTCATCCTGGTGGCGATCCTGGTGTGGCGCCCCACCGGCATCTTCAAGGGTAAGGTGATCTGATGAACGCTCAACGTACCGAACGCCGGGAAGACACCGTTGCCGCGCCGTCGCGCTTCCCGCTGCGTGAAATCATTCTGTTCGGCGCCTTACTGGCGGTGATCCTCTCCATCTACATGGTGATGGGCACCGCCTACAGCACCCGCATGCTGGTGGAAGCCTCCTGCTATGCCATCCTGGCCCTGGGCCTGACCATCCAGTGGGGCTACGCCGGCCAGTTCAACGCCGGTGTGATGGGCTTCGTCGCCCTGGGCGGCTTCTCTGCCATGCTCTTCAGCGTGCCGGTCAACAACGCCTTCTGGGGCACCGAGCTGCCCGGCGAGCTGGGCCGGGTGCTGCTCTACGGCGCAGCCGCGGCGGTGGTGGTCTACGGCGCCACCAAGCTCGACCGCATCGGCGTGCCGAAGAAGCTGCGCACCGTCATCGCCGTGGTGCTGGCGGTGGTGCTCTATCTGGTGGTGATCAGCATGCTGCGCAGCGTGACCGGCGAGATCCAGTCCCGCGCCGGCTTCATCGGCGGCTTCGGCCTGCCCGCCTGGACCGGCTGGATCTTCGGCGGCGCCCTGGCCGGAGCCGTGGGCTACTTCATCGGCCATATCTGCCTGGGCCTGCGCAGCGACTACCTGGCCATCGCCACCCTCGGCATCGCCGAGATCATCAAGGCGTTCCTCAAGAACTCCGACTGGCTGACCCGCGGCACCGCCACGGTATCGCCGCTGCCCTGGCCCACCCCGGGTCCCAGCGAGCTGGGCTTCACCCTGGCCCGGGCGCTGTATCTCTCGGTCACGGCGGCCATGATCGCGGTGATCTTCTTCCTGCTGCATCGTGCCTATCATGCCCCCTGGGGCCGCATGATCCGCGCCATTCGCGACAACGAGATCTCCGCCTCGGCGATGGGCAAGGACATCAACAAGCGCCGCCTGGAGATCTTCGTGCTGGGCTGCATCCTGATGGGCATCGGCGGCGGCGCACTGGCCTCGTTCAACAGCCTGTTCGACCCCAACGGCTACCTGCCGCTCAATCACACCTTCCTGGTGCTGGTGATGGTGATCCTGGGCGGGCCGGGCAACAATCTCGGCACCATCTTCGGCGCCGTGGCGGTGTACATCATCTGGCTGATGTCGGAGCCGCTGGCGCTGTTCCTGATGCAGGGTGCGGTGAGCATCGGTGAGGGCTGGTTCGGCTGGCAGCCGCCGGGCAACCTCGACAGCCGTGCGCTGCAGGCGCGGGTGTTCGTGATCGGCCTGCTGATCACCCTGGTGCTGCGCTTCGCGCCACAAGGACTTCTGCCCGAAAAAGTGAAACATCACGGGTAGGCTCAAGCCTCATGAAAATGAATGGCCCCGGCGGGAAATCCCGCCGGGGCCATTCTTTGCGAGCTTGGTGCGTTAACGCTTAGAGGTCGACGAGGCCCTTGCCGACGAAGGCGCCGCCCTCTACCACCATTTCCACGACTACGCCCGGTACGTCGCCGTTCTCGTCGAACTCGTGGCTACCGGAAGCGCCTTCGTAGTTGATCTCTTCACCCGCGGCGATCAGCTCGACTGCCTTTTCCCACTCGCCCGGCAGGATCACTTCGCCCGGGGCCGAGGAGACGCTGCGCAGCGCCTGGGAGAGACCTTCACGCTCGGCGCTGCCGTTCTGCTCGATGGCCAGCGCCAGCAGGAAGGCGGCATCGTAGGCCTGGGCCGCGAACACCGCGGTGGGGTCGAGGTCGGCTGCCTCGGCGGCCTCGGCGAAGATCTCGGTGCCCGGCAGTTCGGGGCTGCCCGGGCGGGTGGCGATCATGCCTTCGAGTACGTCGGCACCCACCGCCTCGATCAACGACGAGCCCACCATGCCGTCGGCGCCGGCAAACTGGGTGAAGGCGCCGCTCTCATAGGCCTGGCGCAGGATGGTCTGGCCCGAGCCGTCGGCGTAGGCCAGCACCACCAGGGTTTCGGCACCGCTGGCGGAGAGCGAGCCCAGCTCGGAGCGGTAGTCGGCGCGGCCGTCTTCGTGGGCCAGATTCTCGGCCACCATACCGCCGCCCGCCTCGAAGGCCGCGGTGAAGGCGTCCGCCAGGCCGCGGCCGTAGTCGTTGTTGACGTAGGTGACCGCCACCTCATCGAAGCCCTTGTCGAGCATCAGCTTGGCCAGGATCTCACCCTGGTAGGCGTCGGACGGCACGGTACGGAACACCAGATCGTTGTCGTCGAGTTCGGTAACCGCGGGTGCGGTGGAGGCCGGCGACACCATCACCACCCCACCGGGGATGGCGGCGCTGTTGGCCGCTGCTACGGTGGCACCGGTACACAGCGCACCGACGATGGCGGTGACGTTCTCGGTGTTGACCATGCGGTCGGCCGCGTTGGAAGCCGCCGAGGCATCGCTACAGGTGGTGTCGGCGCTGGGCATGACCAGCGTCTGACCGCCAAGAATGCCGCCCTGCTCGTTGATCTGCTGAACCGCCAGCCGCGCGCCGTCATAGATCGGCGGTGTCAGGCTCTCGATCGGGCCGGTGAAGCCGCCAATGAAGCCGATCTTCACTTCCGCCTGCGCCGCGCCAACGAATGCTACGCTGGTGGCTGCGATCGCCATCGCTAGAACGCTTTTCTTCATGGTTGTTCTTCTCACTCTGGTTTTACGTCTGGTTTTTACGTCTGGTTACCAAGTATAGACACCCCCTAAATCTGGAAGCCTACGAGGCAAAACACAAGCCCCCCATACCAACGTTCTAGCCCGGAACTACAACGCCAACTCCCTATCGGCGATGAACAATCCCGTTTCGGCACAGATGTCGGTGCACGACCTTCATGAAACCCCACCGGCAGCCTTCGCCTATACTGATTGACCCGTCATGCCATCCGACAGGAGACACCCAATGCGCTCCGCTCTCGCACTCCTTGCGCTACCGGCATCGCTCGGCCTGGCCACCGGCGCTCACGCCTTCACTCCTGCCGGCAACGACATCGTCTACGAAGTGGGCGACGAGACCTTCGAAGGTTACTACGCCGCCGCCAGCGGCGAGGCCAGCGGCACGGTGCTGATCGTTCACGACTGGAACGGGCTGGACGACTACGAACGGCAGCGCGCCGACATGCTGGCCGAGCAAGGCTACGACGCCTTCGCCGTGGACCTGTTCGGCCAGGGCCAGCGCCCCGAGACCCTCGAAGCCCGTCAGGAAGCCACCCGCGCGCTCTACTCCGACCGCGAACGCATGCGCGAGCTGACCCTGGCCGGCCTGGCCGAGGCGCGCGAGCAGGGCGCCGCGGAGAGCGTCGTGATCATGGGCTACTGCTTCGGCGGCGCCGTGACACTGGAGATCGCCCGTTCGGGCGAGGCCGACAACGTGGCCGGCTATACCAGCTTCCACGGCGGCGTGGCCACACCGGACGGCCAGGAGTGGCCAGAGGTGGTGCCGCCGCTGCTGATCGCCCACGGCGGTGCCGACACCAGCGTCACCATGGAAGACGTCAGCGGGCTGGTCGAGGAGCTCGAGGCCATCGAGGCCACCTACGAGATCCAGATCTACTCCGGCGCTCCCCATGGCTTCACCGTGTTCGGCGACGAGCGTTACCAGCAGCGCGCCGACGAGAAGTCCTGGGCAGCCTTTCTGAACCTGCTAGAGGAGGTGCTATGACCCGGCGACTACGCCCCCTGCCGCTGACCGAGCTGAGCGGCAGCCATCACGAGATCGGCGCCCAGCACGGCCGCATTCATCGCCAACTGATCCAGCGCGGTATCGAGGTCTACGGCCGGCTGTTTCACGATTTCGTCGGCATTCGCTGGGAAGAGGCCCGCGACCGCGCCTGCCACTTCGAGGCACCAGTCGCCCAGGGCTTTCCCGCCATTCTCGAAGAGATGAACGGCATCGCCTGGGGCGCAGGCGTCGACTTCCTCGACGTCCTGACGCTCAACTGCCGCAGCGAAATCGCCCTCACCCAGGCCAGCGGCGGCTGCTCGGCCTTCGCCCTGCAGCGCCATGGGCAGCAGTGGCTGGCGCAGAACTGGGACTGGCGCAGCGACCAGCTCGACAACGTGGTGGCCCTGCGCATTCGGGGCAACGACCGCCCCGCGCTGGTAAGCATCGGCGAGGCCGGCATGGTGGGCAAGGTCGGCCTGAACGAGCGAGGCATCGGCGTGTGCCTCAACGCCATTCGCTCGCAGACCTGCGGCAGCGGGCTGCCGATCCACATCGCCCTGCGCAAGATTCTGGAGAGCGACGACATGCAGAGCGCCCTTGCCGTGGCCAGCCACGACCGGGTCTGTTCCCCCGCCCACTTCCTGCTCGCCAGCGCTCAGGTCGGCAACGAGGGCGGCCAGGCCGTGGGGCTCGAGGTGCAGCCCGGCGAGCCGGGGCGAATCGCGCCGCGCAACGGCATCGTCACTCACACCAACCACCTCTACGCCGACAATACCCCTTGCCCGGTGCAGGACTATCCCCGGATCGACTCACAGCCGCGGCTGTGTCGCCTCGACGCGCTGCTCCACGACGAGCTGCCGCCGGACGCCCCTCTCGACGAGGCGCGCCTGTTCGACGTGCTCAGCGACCATCAGGGCGCACCGCTGTCGATCTGCCGTCACTTCAATCCCGACCAGCCCGCCGAAGAGCGCATGGAAACCCTCTTCTCGGTGGTGATGAACCTGAACGAGCGCCGCCTGACCCTGCGCCACGGCAAACCCTGCGAAAGCGATGACAGCCTGAGCGTCACTCTGAACTGAAGCGCCCCAGCCCCTCGTCTCCCGGGCCAGGCTCGGGCAACTCCCCTTTCAGGTAGCGCTCGGAGGTGAGCATGAACGAGCGCCGGAACAGCTCGTGCCGGGCCTCTTCCCGATGGAGCTGCAGCAGCTCGAACTCCTCCTGGGAGAGAGCGGTGTCGTGACGCGGGTACTCGCGGGCCAGGCGCACCGAGCCCGGTGTGACGTCGCAGATCTGCAAGGCAGGAGCGGTTTCCCACATGGCGGCAGGGGTGAAGTACGACATTGGCGACCTCCGTTAACACCATTAATGATAACAATTATCATTAACTATTCGGAAATCTAGTCACCCCTCACTCAGCTGTCAATACAAAGAAAAATCATTCTCAAAACTCGCCTAGCCGGCCAACGCCTCTTCCACCACCGCACGCGCCTCCGCGCTCATGGGGAGCGTCAGCGCCAGCTCATGGGCTTTGGGCGACATCTTCTTCCAGGTCATCTGCACGATGCGCACCAGGTGGTCGTGCTCCACCTGCTTGGAAAAGTCGGCGAAGTAGTTCTCGAGAAACACCAGACAGGCACAATCTTCCACCGCCTGAGTGCCCGGATCGCGGCCCAGACCCTGCTTGCGGATCATCCGCGACACCTCGGCGGCCTCTTCGGCCGAGTAGCCCGCCGCCTCCATCACCCGTGCAGTGGTTTCCCCGGCGCGCTTGCCCTGGTCGCGGCGCCAGGTCAGATAACCCACACGCCCCTCGGGGTACTCGCTACGCGGCACTTCCCAGCGCTGCAGATGCTGCGAGCGCACGGCGAGCTGCACCAGTTCGCTGGGCGCTTCCACCACGCGCTCGAGCCAGGCGCTCATGCGCCCCGCGTGCCACAGCTCCAGCGGCAGCGTCTCGCCCTCCACCTCTACCTGACGCGGGTCCTGCGCATGCAGGGCATCCAGCTCGGTCATCGCGCGCTGAAAGGGAGTCGGCTCAGTCATGGGGCATTCCTCGTAAATCGTCATGGGCACAGCATACCGCACCTGACGACACGGCCACGAGCCAGCGCATGGACAAGACCCACCCGCCGTATGGCGCGCCGGGACAAGTTGCCGCATCGCTTCGCCTTGTTGAGCGCATCGGCGTTAACTAGCATTCAAAATACTTCTTAACAAACGAGGTATGCAGATGAAACACCTTACCGTGGCCATCCTTCTCGCCCTGCTGCCCCTGGGCATTGCCCAAGCCCAGGAAGAGGCCCAGGAACAGATGCAGGAAGAAGAGCTCGTCGAACAGCTGGAGCAGGCTCAAGGCCAGCCCATCGACACCCTCAAACAGGCCGTCGACGCCCTGGAACTCCGCAACGACCTGCTCGACGTGCTGCTCAGCAAGAATGAGCTGACCGAAGGCGACATGGCCATCATCCAGCAGCTCACCGAGACCATCGACAACGCGCTGGCCAAGATCGATGAGGAGCTCGGCATCATGCGTGAACACGTGCAGGAAGTGCGCTCGGGTGCCGGTGACCGGGAGCAGGCGCGTATCCGCGAAAACGGGCAGGCGTATCTGGAACGGATCAAGACGCTGATGCAATAAGCCAGGCCAACGCCCGGCGGAGCTTCGCCGGGCATGTCGCTACCTGCCTTGCCGACATCCTCCGCCACCCGGCCGCTCACTTGCGCATCCTGCATTCGGCTCGGCATGATGAGAGCCAACATCACTGACGCGGAGCCAGCATGTCGTTCTTTTCTCGCCTGCAAGAAGTGGCCTCTCCCACCATCGGCCTGGGCTGCATGAACCTCTCCCACGGCTACGGCAACCCGGTGCCCGAAGCCGAGGCGATCCGCGCCCTCGAAGAAGCCTTCGAGATGGGCTATCGCCACTTCGACACCGCCACCCTCTACGGTGCCACCGCCAATGAACGGGTGGTGGGCAAGGCACTGGCGAGCAAGCGCAACGAAATACTGCTGGCCAGCAAGTGCGGCATGGCCATGGACCCGGCGCTGGGCAAGAAAGTGATCGACGGCCGCCCCGAGACGCTGCGCCGCCAGTGCGAAGCGAGCCTCGAGCGCCTGCGTACCGACCACCTGGACCTCTACTACCTGCACCGGCTGGACCGCCAGGTGCCCATCGAAGAGAGCGTCGGCGCCCTGGCGCGACTGGTGGAAGAGGGCAAGATACGCGCCATCGGGCTCTCGGAAATCTCCGCCGCCACCCTGCGCCGCGCCAGAACCGAACACCCCATTGCCGCCGTGCAATCCGAATACTCGCTGTGGACCCGCAACCCCGAGATCGCCCTGCTCGACGCCTGCCGCGAAGCGAACACCGCACTCGTCGCCTTCAGCCCGCTGGGCCGCGGCTTCCTGGCCGGCGCCGTGACCGACGCCAGCCAGCTCACCGAAAACGACGTGCGCCACGGCATGCCGCGCTTCAGCGCCGACAACCTGCCACGCAACCTGCGCCAGTTGGAAAAGCTCCAGGCCATCGCCAGCGAGCAGGAGGTCACCACCGGCCAGCTCGCCCTCGCCTGGCTCACCGCCCAGGGCGACGACGTGATCCCCATTCCCGGCAGCCGCTCCATCGCGCACATGCGCGAAAACCTCGCGGCGGAAAGCCTGCGTCTGGACACCACCACCTTGGAACGACTCTCCGCCCTGCTGACGCCGGACCAGGTCGCCGGCGCCCGCTACAGCGAAGCGCTGCAGAAGGAGATCGATACGGAGGAGTTTGGGGGGTAGCCTTACCGACACACCGTGTCGATTTGGGAAGACCCTATGCCCCCAGGCTCCGGGGCGTGGGCGAAGCGATCCCTCAGGCTGTATGGGCTAGAAACGTAGATATATCCTTCACCACGGAGAGGGGAATACGCCTTCATTGATGTACTCTTGGATATGCTCACGATACCAATCAGGATTTCCCTCTACCTGCTCAGCCCACGCGGACTCCACGATTGGCGCATGAAAATCCCGACTGCGATCACGACCGCAGTTGTTGCAGCTAGCACGCCACCAGACTTTGGCCTCCCCCCTACCGGAGAAGCCAACCATAAGATAATGGCGGTAATCCGGCTGAGGATAGTCCCGGTACCACTGCTGTAGCTGGGCGTCCATATCAGACAGTTCAAGATCGATTTCGTAGAAGGTCTGGGTACGGTAGGAGAACCAGCGCGCCTGCACCGAGGAAGGGGCGGGCACAGGATGCGCTAGGGTGATATACGATCCACTGCGCGGTGGGGAATACTCGAAACCGACGTTGAGATTGCCAGCAGGCGAGCTCCAGGTGTTATCGAAAGTCAACTTTTCCACCCAAACTGGCCATCCTCTTGGCCCACCGAATGGCTGTACAGTAAAGGAGTAGCGCTGTTGCTCCGCCTCGCAGGCAGCAGTCAATAATAGCAGCAACAGTAGCAGCCCAGGCCGCAGGCGGGTCATCCATGACCTAGGCATTCTGCGGCTCCTGTGTCGGCAGGTAAGAGTGCAGCGACAGGTTAGGGAACACCCGGCGCACACCGCTGGGCTCCGGGGCGTGGGCGAAGCGGTCCCTCAGGCTGTAAGGGTGCTGGCGGTGAGACGTGTGGATGTAACCGGCAAAGTGTTCATGCGACATGTCCAGCATCCACTGACGCCCGCGTCGGCTGCCGTTTTGCCACCACTCATCGATCAGGCTTTGCAGCTCAGCGGGGATGGCATGGTCCGGATTCGATGACAGCAAAGGCCTCAAAGGGACCCAGGCTCGCTTCGTCTCTTCGTACATCTGATGCAGGGCGTAGATGGCCAGCTCCTTGCGCGTGGCACGTCGTTCGATCTCGAGTACATCCCTGCCGTCCACACGAATGTCGAGCCCTCTCGCTTGTGCCTCCGCCTGAGCCCGGCGAATCGTCTCCCCATTGGCTCCCAGCCCAGCACGGCTGCGTACGATCAGCTCCTCATGGTTGGTGAAACCCAGTTCCAGATTGGGATTTTCGTACCCACCGCCGATATCGGCATGCACCCCAGGCAGCGCAATCTCGGCGAAGTTGCCGGGGTGGTTTCCCTGGGCATCGGCGATGCTGTTGAGCGGGAAGTTACGGCGGATCTCGTGATGGGCGGTGAGCTGCACCACGCGCGCGGCACTACCCGAGGCGATATAGAGGTCGAAATCAAGGTTACTATCGGTACCGGGCCGGTAGAAGCTGCCCACGGTATCGAACAGCCCGACGAAGCGAACCTGCGGGAAAGGAATGGGCCTGGGCGGAAAGGCCAGAATGCGGCGCAGCGGTGGTTGATACATTGACCTGACGAGGCGAAAGTCCGGTACCAGTAGTGTTTCCGGCCAGCGATGGATCAAATTGACGAAGTGCCTGGCCAGGGCCGCACCGCGGCTGAAGCCAAATACATCGAAGGTGACCAGCGAATCGCGGGGGTTGGCCTCTAGAATCTCGCGGACCTCGGTCAGTGCCTGTTCGATACGCGCATGGCCGCCCTCCGGGCCCACGCCGATCCCCATGCCGATAGCGTCCTCGGGGGCCGTGAAGCCATCCTCGCTTTCCCGGCCGGTAATGGTCCCCACACCTTGGCTATAAACTCGATAGTCACCTCTTTCCGGATCATCAGAATACAAGTCAAATAGCTTGGCCACGTTAGTGATATCGCGATCGGGCAGTTGCCGATCGTTGAACATGTTGTTGCCGGTGCCATCAAAGAACACGCCGATTTGCAGCGTGCGAGGCTTCTCCGGGGTATCGGGGATAGGCGGCTCAGGCCGGTACTCTTGGGGCGGTGTCCGGTCATCCGCTGGCCGTGAAGCGGAGCGGGACGACACGGGGCGCTCGGCTTGTCGTAAGCGCTCCTCCTCCCAGGGGTCCAAAGGATCAGGGTCGAAGCGTTCGTCCAGCCGGGTTTTCATGGCATCCTTTTCCTTTTTCAGGCTCCACGCTGCGCGTGGAGCTTTTTGTAATAGCGCGTCCAAGCAAGTTGGCCCAGCGCCGGACAGGCGCCATATAGCTTATCGATTTGAGCAAGCAGCGAAATGGCACATTTCCTACAAAGGCCGTATGCAATCTCTGACAATTAGGCTAGGTACTGCACTCTGTTCGCTTTGCTGTAGTTCCCATCAGGCAATACGTGCGTGCCACTACACATTTGCCTCAACCAGCTTCATACCGAAGCGATTGTTTCTACCCACGCAGCCCATGCGGGCCGCGACGAAGAGGCCGGGTTCCAGGCACGGGAGGACTTCCAGTTTCTATCCGCGCGGCCCATGCGGGCCACGACTGCCCTTGGCCATCGGCTGGCCGAACTTCTCCAGGTTTCTAACCGCGCGGCCTGTGCGGGCCGCGACTGGCCGCGACCTCCATAGCGTCGAGTGTTCCGAGTTCGTTTCTATCCGCGCGACCCGTGCGGGCCGCGGCTGCCGTGTGCTTCGTTCGCTTGACCGATATAGGCCATGTTTCTACCTGTACGGGCCACGACGTATCCATGTCCTCATGGCCCAGCATCTCGAGCCAGTTTCTACCCACGCGACCCGTGCGGGCCGCGACGCTGTGACCTCGACCACATGCCCTTTGCCGTACTTGTTTCTATCCACACGGCCCGTGCGGGCCACGACATCACGCCCGAGTCGGACACCATGGCCACGAAGATGTTTCTATCCGCATGGCCCGTGCGAGCCACGACGGTTCGATGCTGGCCGAGATGATGCGCGCCATCAAGTTTCTATCCATGCAGCCCGTGCGAGCCGCGACACGGCATCACCGCAGCCGATGCCAAGAAGTGGCTGTTTCTATCCACGCGACCCGTGTGGGCCGTGACGCGTATGGCGCGGTATTAACCTGGGCATAGTTGCCGTTTCTATCCGCGCGGCCTGTGCGGGCCGCGACGCATGGCCATCGTAACGGCGGCCCAATGGGCATGGTTTCTATCCGCGCGACCCGTGCGGGCCGCGACGACCTGGCCGTCATAGCCACGGCCCCGGTACAGGGGGTTTCTATCCGCGCGGCTTGTGCGGGCCACGACCCGAAATGGCTTGCCGCACCAGGTCGATACCGTTGTTTCTATCCGCACGGGCCGCGACTGCCGTGCGCTTCGTTCGCTTGACTGATGTAGGCCATGTTTCTACCCGTGCAGGCCGCGACTCGGAGACAGTGACCGGTACCGCCCCATCAGCCTGCTTCTATTCGCGCAGCCCATGTCAAGCGACATCAGAAAGTGACCCCCTGGCGACAGTGAAATCTGACCCCCTTACCCTCTGACGACCTGCTCGTGA
>JAAQTN010000006.1 GCA_011742915.1 Billgrantia desiderata
ACTCCACCCCAGATCCCTTTTATCCCCACCGAGCCTGGCATCTGGGGACTTCTGACTGACCCGGTGCAACATCCGGGCTAGGGGTTTCCCTTGTCACTCTAGTTGGGAGAGGGCTGAACGGCGAGGCGGTGCTTTACGAGAGTTTTGCGAGAATTTGGCGAGAGTTTTACCACCAACGAAAAACCGCCACTCGGCATGACCCGTTAGTGGCGGTTTTCTCGAATCAGATGGTCGGAGCGACAGGATTCGAACCTGCGACCTCTGCAACCCCATTGCAGCGCGCTACCAAGCTGCGCCACGCTCCGACTATTTTTCTCGGCTTCCAGCAATGGCCAGGTCGCGGCCAGGCCCCCGAGAACGAGGCGTATACTAGCGCGTTCGAGTGTAAATGAAAAGCCTCTTTTGTACTTTCCTTTCAGATGGTTGCCTTTAGCCGGCTTAGCGAGTGAAGGAAGCGGCCTGTTACGTGATGTGGCTGTCTTGCTGCCTTATGATGGTTGGCGACAGCGCATTGGCAGAGGGGGAGGGATGCAGCGGCAGGTGCGACACGGTCTTCTCAAGGGCATGAACGCCAGGGTTACCCTGGTGAGTTTCGTGGTGGTGACGGTCTCTCTGTTTTACGGGGCCTTCCATACCGAGCGTCTCGGCCGAGGGCTGGCATTGGCCCGAGGCGTGCTCGACCCCTTTTTGGAGTGGTACTACGTGCTCCTGGTCGCTTTTCTGCTGCTGTTCATGGTGTGGCTGGGCATGGGTCGATACAAGAACGTGCGCCTGGGAGGCGACTTCGAGCAGCCCGAGTTCAGCTTTTTCTCCTGGGTGGCGATGCTGTTCGCAGCCGGTACCGGAGTGGGTATTCTATTCTGGTCGGTGGCCCAGCCGATCCTTCAGTTCCAGGACAATCCCTTCATTGAGCAGGGAATGAGCCCCGATGCCGCCAGGGTCGCCATGCGCTTGACCTATTTTCACTGGGGCTTGAACGGCTGGGCGATCTTCTCCTTCGTGGCGCTCGTGCTGGCTTACTTTGCCTATCGCTGGAATCTGCCGCTGACGATTCGCTCGGCGCTGGCTCCGCTGCTGGGCAAGCGTACCGAAGGCACTCTGGGCGATGTCGTCGATGTGCTGGCCGTTTTCGGTACCGTGTTCGGTATTGCGACGACGCTAGGGCTCGGCGTTCAGCAGATGAATGCCGGTCTCGAGGCGGTGTTCGGGCTGCAGTCGTCAATGCTGCTGCAGCTGATGGTCACCGCCGTGATCATGTCCATCGCCACACTCTCGGTGGTTTCCGGAGTGAAGCGTGGGGTGCGTCTGCTTTCCGAGGCCAACTTCTGGTTGAGTATCGTTGCGGTGCTCTTTCTGCTGCTATTGGGTCCCACGCAGTACCTGATTGCCATTACCATCGAGTCTGCTGGGGACTATATCCAGAACCTCCTGGGGATGACCTTCCACACCAATGCCACCCGCGGTGACGCCTGGCAGTCGGAATGGACGGTCTTCTTCTGGGGCTGGTGGCTGGCCTGGTCGCCGTTCGTGGGAATGTTTATTGCCCGTGTCTCGCGGGGGCGCACCTTTCGCGAATTCGTCATGGGTGTGCTGCTGGTGCCGACCGTCATCACCATCGTGTGGATCGGGCTTTTCGGTGGCACAGCGCTGCATCATGAGCTATTCGGCAGCGGGGGCATCGTGGCGGCCGTGGACGACAACGTCGCTACGGCGGTCTTTGCCACTATCAAGGCAATGGACCTGGGGCTGCTGGGGCAGGGCTTCTCCGCCATGCTGTTGTTGCTGATAGCGACGTATCTCATCACCTCGGCCAATGCCGGCACGCTGGTCATCAATACGATCCTGGCGGGTGGCGACCCCGAGCCGCCCACCGCTCACAGATTGCTATGGGGTGGGCTGCTAGGGCTGTTGACTGCGGTACTGCTGATGGCAGGTGGGCTGGAAACTCTTCAGGCCGCCGTGATCATGGCGGCACTGCCATTCTCTGTAGTGGTCATGCTGATGATCGCCGGGCTGCTCAAGGCACTGCATCGTGAGCGTTATGCGGCACGTACCGGCGAGCGCGTGGAAGCGCCTCGGGAGCCGTGGGCAGATCTCGAGGATGCCGGTACCCAGCCGAGCCCGGTGTCCGACGATGAGACTCACAAGCTGCATTGACCCATTATGCGTGATGCGTGTCTCAGATCTCTTCCCAGATCCGGCGCCGGAATTCCTGAGGCATGGAGGCGACGTGCTTGAGGCGCTGCATGTGCTGATCGGCAACCTCGCGCGCTATCTCCTCGTAGCACTCCTTCATCTTTTCGGGGTCGGCCCCATGGGTGTCATAGCAGTGTCCGAGCTGCTGTCCCGCCTCGGAGAGCGCTGCGAGGAACTTCGCTTCCTGAAGCATCATGTCCGATACGCTCTCCATCCATGCCAGTTGAAGGCGCGTCATCGGGGTGACGCCCTGAATCCATTGCTGCGACCACCATTCCATGAGTGGCAGGGAGGCATCGAGGGCAGGGTTGGGCGCAGGGCGACCGGGTGTTGGGCTGGCCATGGCGATCTCCGTGATATGTCGAATGGGCGATTGGGACAGGGCAGAACGCTTGCATTCGAGTGTAGTCCAGCAAAGGTGGCTCTCCCATGCTTTTTTGCTGCATTGCGGTATGCGATTTCGTGATATCGAACTCGCCACTGCGATACTGGCTTTCAGGCCAGTGTCTTACCGCCACTGGGGTGGTTGTGTCATGCTCTAGGGCCAGCCGGCCTACAGGGGAGAATGGCGATGTGGGGAGTCATCAAATCGGTGCTGGCGGCATTTTTCGGCGTCCAGCGCGATAGACAGCGGCGTGAGGATTTCGAGCGTGGCAATCCCATGGCCTTCATCGTGACCGGAATCGTCATGGGGGTGCTGCTGGTGGGGGTGCTGGCCCTGGTGGCGATCTGGGTTGCGGGCTGAGCGTAGCAGTGTCCAGCGTTGACTGCTGCGTTAGCCATAAGGTGAAGGTCAGGCGAGTGACTTTCTAAACTTGTCTCCATATACTCGGCTAGAAGAAGCGGCTAATGTTCTCTGGGACGAGAACCCCCATACCCTGACTCGTGGGGCGCCGTTATCGACACAACTACAAACTTGGGAGGCGTCGATGCGCACTCTGCTCGTCTGGCTGGCAGGGGGCTTGACCCTTGCTGGCTCGAGCCAGATGGCTCTGGCTAGCGGCTGGAACATGCCGGTTGGGGTCACTGACCTCAGTAGAGAAATCTACAACCTTCACATGGCGATCTTCTGGATCTGTGTGATCATCGGCGTGATCGTATTCGGGGTCATGTTCTACTCCCTGGTTCGCTATCGTCATTCCAAGGGCGCAAAGGCTGCCAATTTCCACGAAAATACGACGGTCGAGATCATCTGGACGGCCATTCCGCTGCTGATTCTCATCGGCATGGCCATACCAGCGACCGCCACTCTCCAGAAAATTTACGATCCTTCCGGGGCCGAGCTGGACGTCATGGTCACCGGCCAGCAGTGGCGTTGGCGCTACGAATATCTCGGTGAAGATGTCGCCTTCAACTCCAATCTCGCCACCCCGAGGGCGCAGATTCGCGGCGATGAGGAGCGTGGTGAGAACTATCTGCTCGAGGTGGATGAGCCGCTGGTTCTGCCGATCAACCGCAAGGTTCGCTTCCTGTTCACCTCCGACGATGTCATCCATGCCTGGTGGGTGCCCGATTTCGCCGTGAAACAGGATACGGTGCCGGGCTTCATCACCGAGAACTGGGTGCGCATCAACGAACCGGGCATCTATCGCGGCCAGTGTGCCGAGCTGTGCGGGGTCGACCACGCCTTCATGCCGATCGTGGTGCACGCGGTGGAAGAGGACGAGTTCGACACCTGGCTGGCCGAGCGCCAGGAAATGGCGGCAGAAGAGGCCATGGGCATCGACCGCGAGTGGGAGTTCGATGAGCTGATGGAGCGGGGCGAGGGCGTCTACGGAAGCATCTGTGCTTCCTGTCACCAGCCTGAAGGCCAAGGGTCGCCGCCGGCCTTCCCCGCACTGGCCGGCAACGAGCAGCTGCTGGCGGATCTGGAGTGGCACAAGGACGTCATCATCAACGGCGTGTCCGGGACTGCCATGCCCTCGTTCCGCACTACGCTCAACCCGGTCGAGCTGGCTGCGGTGATCACCTATACCCGTAACGCCTGGGGCAACGAGTCCGGCGACGCGGTACAGCCGGCCGAGATCGCCGAGCGGCTGCAATGATCGTCGCCCTCACGTCGCCGCGCGACGTGAGGGACCCCTGACAAGCTGCGACAAAACAAGACAATGAGATTGGAGTATTCCGATGGCCCCTAAGGTACCTCCTCAGCCGACGCTCGAGCAGAGCACTACCGCCGCGGAAGCGGGGCATGGACATGCCCACGAAGCCCCTCCCAAGGGCATCATGCGCTGGCTGCTGACCACCAATCACAAGGAGATCGGGACGATGTACCTGATCTTCTCGCTGATCATGTTCTTCATCGGTGGCATTTTCGCCCTGGTGGTTCGCCTGGAGCTTTTCCAGCCCGGATTGCAGTTCGTCAATCCGGAATTCTTCAATCAGATGACCACGATGCACGGCCTGATCATGGTCTTCGCGGCGGTCATGCCGGCCTTCACCGGGCTGGCCAACTGGATGATTCCGCTGCAGATCGGCGCGCCGGACATGGCCCTGCCGCGGCTCAACAACTTCAGCTTCTGGCTGCTTCCGGTGGCATTCGGCCTGCTGCTCTCGACCCTGTTCATGCCGGGTGGCGGGCCGAATTTCGGCTGGACGTTCTACGCGCCGTTGTCTACGACCTATGCGCCGCCTTCCACCACCTTCTTCATCCTGTCGCTGCACATTGCCGGCATCAGTTCGATTCTGGGGGCGATCAACATCATCGCCACCATTCTCAACATGCGTGCCCCCGGTATGCGCATGATGGACATGCCGCTGTTCGTGTGGACCTGGCTGATCACCTCCTTCCTGCTGATCGCAGTAATGCCGGTACTCGCCGGGGTGATCACGATGATGTTGATGGACATCAACTTCGGCACCAGCTTCTTCGATGCCTCGGGCGGCGGCGATCCGGTCCTGTTCCAGCACCTGTTCTGGTTCTTCGGCCATCCCGAGGTCTACATCATGATCCTGCCGGCCTTCGGTATCGTGTCGGCGATCATTCCGGCCTTTGCCCGCAAGCGCTTGTTCGGCTATGCCTCCATGGTGTATGCCACCGCCGCCATCGCGGTGCTGTCGTTCCTGGTCTGGGGGCACCACATGTTCGTGGTGGGCATGCCGCTGGCCGGTCAGCTGTTCTTCATGTACGCCACCATGCTGATTGCCGTGCCCACCGGGGTGAAGGTGTTCAACTGGGTGACCACGCTGTTCCGCGGCTCCATCAGCTTCGAGCCGCCGATGCTGTTTGCCCTGGCCTTCGTGGTGCTGTTCACCATCGGCGGCTTCTCGGGGTTGATGCTGGCCATCGCACCGGCCGACTTCCAGTACCATGACACCTACTTCGTGGTGGCGCACTTCCATTACGTGCTGGTGCCGGGTGCCATCTTCTCCATCATGGCCGCCGTCTATTTCTGGCTGCCCAAGTGGACCGGCCACTATCCCAACGTACGCCTCTCTCAGTGGCACTTCTGGCTCTCGGTGATCAGCGTCAACCTGACCTTCTTCCCGATGCACTTCTCGGGGCTGGCCGGTATGCCGCGGCGGATTCCCGACTATGCGCTGCAGTTTGCCGACTTCAACCTGGTGTCCTCCATCGGCGCCTTCATGTTCGGCTTCTCCCAACTGCTGTTCGTTGCCGTGATCGTCATGTGCGTGCGTGGCGGCAAGAAGGCGCCGGCGGCGGCCTGGGGCGAATACGCCGATGATCTGGAGTGGAGCGTACCCAGCCCCGCGCCGCTGCACACCTTCGAGACGCCGCCGACCTTCCAGCGACCGGCTCACTGATTCGTATTGCCGGCCATGCGTGGCCGGCCGTCGAAAGGAGGAGTGAAGCATGACTCAGCATGATACGGAGGCCAGGCAGGCAGGGGTTCGCCGCACGGTCTGGCGTAGTGTGGCGGCGCTGGTCGGCATGTTTGCCTTCGCCTTCGCGCTGGTGCCGCTGTATGACGTGTTCTGTCGGGTGACTGGCATCAACGGCAAGGTCGATACCACGGCTCAGGCGTTGGTTCACGACGAGGTGGACGAGTCGCGCCTGGTCACGGTGCAGTTCATCACACGTAACGGCTCCGGTTTGCCCTGGCGGCTGGATGTCGAGACCCGGCAGGTACGGCTGCATCCCGGGCAGACCTCCGAGGTGAATTTCACGTTCAGCAATCAGAGCAGCGGCGAGAGCTGGGGTCGTGCCGTGCCCAGCGTTTCGCCCAGCACTGCGACTCGCCATGTACGCAAGTCGAGCTGCTTCTGTTTCGAGGAGCAGCAGCTGCAGGCTGGGGAGCGGGTCGAACTGCCGCTGGTGTTCCAACTGGCTCGAGACCTCCCCCCCGAGGTCAACACTGTCACTCTGGTCTATACCCTCTATCCCGTTGAGGGCAGAACCCAATCGCTGCAGGCCGGGGTCAAGCGTGACGAAGGAGGTGAGGCATGAGTGGTGGCAGTTATTACGTACCCGCGACCAGCAAGTGGCCCGTTCTTGGCTCACTCGCTCTCGGGGTGATGATGATCGGCACCGGCATGGTGCTGGTGCATGGGCGCGGCACGCTGATCACGCTGGTGGGCCTGGTGGGAGTCATCGCCGTGATGGCGCTGTGGTTCCGCGACGTGGTGCTGGAGTCGCGCAGCGGGCTCTATGACGCCCAGATGGATCGCTCGTTCCGCTGGGGCATGGGCTGGTTCATCTTCTCCGAGGTGATGTTCTTCGCCGCCTTCTTCGGTGCGCTGTTCTACGTGCGGACCTTCGCCGTGCCGTGGTTGGCGGGGGAAGGTACCAAGGGCGCAACCGCGCTGCTGTGGCCGGAGTTCACGGCTCACTGGCCGCTGCTCAGCCCGCCCGATTCGTCCATTGCCGGTCCTACGCAGGTTTTCAGCCCCTGGCACCTGCCGCTGGTGAACACGCTGATCCTGGTTTCTTCGAGTATCACCTTGACCGTGGCGCACGAGGCGTTGAAGGAAGGCAAGCGCAAGATTTGCCGCAACTGGCTGGCGGGCACCATTCTGCTGGGTCTCACCTTCATCGTCATTCAGGGCGTGGAGTACTACGAAGCCTATGCCCACTACGGCATCACGCTGCAGGCAGGTATCTACGGCGCTACCTTCTTCATACTGACGGGCTTCCATGGGGTTCACGTCATCGTCGGGACGCTGATCCTCATCGTGATGCTGTTCAGGGTGATGCGCTATCACTTCTCCCCGGAAGACCATTTCGGCTTCGAGGCCTCGTGCTGGTACTGGCACTTCGTCGATGTGGTGTGGGTGGGGCTGTTCCTGTTCGTCTATGTGTTCTGACGTGGTGCGGTGATGAATAGCCCCATGTATCCTCATGGGGCTGGTATCGGCAGCCTGGGGTCAAACTGCTCCCAGGCTGCCGAAATAGAAACCGTAGAACAGCAGGGCCAGCAGCAGTGCGGCCAGAGAGACGCGAATCTTCAGCGATACGAGCAGGCGCCGCGAGCTGGAGTCGTCGCGTAGCAGAAAGCCAACGCCGGCGGCCAGGCTGGTCAGCATGGCCAGGAACACCACGGCTATCAGGGTTTTGAGGAACATGGGGCACTCCATTGGAAGTCAGGGGGGCGGAAAGTGGCGACTGAGGATCTGGTTCTCGTTCTGGTCGGCACTGGTCGCATTGGGCTTGTTCCTTGGACTATGGCAGTGGGAGCGGGCGGACGACAAGCGCGAATACCTGGCGCGTCTCGACGCCGCCCCAACGCTGCAGGCACCTATCGAAACTCCCCCCGAAGGCACTCGCCTGACGTTGCGTGGCCGCTATCTCGAGGAGCAGACTCTGTTTCTCGACAACCGCACCCACCAGGGTCAACTGGGCGTGGCGGTACTCACCCCCCTGCGAACCGAAGATGGCCGGCTGTGGCTGGTTCAGCGAGGCTTTCTGCCCACCGGGCCGAGCCGCGAGGCGCCTGAGGTGGAAACTCCGGTGGATGAGGTCGTCGTCGCAGGCCGCTGGCAGGCGGCTGGCAGTGGCACTCCTTTGTTCGGTCCCAATCGTGAAGGTAGCCGTTTGCAGCGCATCGAGCTGGAGGCTTGGGAGGCGGATTTCGCCCACGCCGGGTGGATGCATCTCGAGCGGGGTGCCGGCCTGCTCGAGCCGTGGTGGCAGCCCAGCGTGATGCCGCCCAGCCGGCATGTCGGCTACGCCGTGCAATGGTGGGGATTGGCGCTGGCCGCTCTGGTCGTGATGCTGCTGGGCGGGCGCAGGCTGATCAGAGACCGTCGTGTTGCCGCTACAACCGCAGGTCGGAATGCACATGAGGAGGCAAAGCCTTGCAGGAAGCCATGAGAATTCGTCACCAGCGCTTCAAGTTGCTGGCACTGATCGCAATATTCGCCTTGCCGGTCATTGCCGCCTGGGTGATGGTGCAGTGGCGCATCGGCATCCCGGAGCAGCGCACGGCCCATGGCGAGCTGGCACCGGACGTTCCCCAACTGGCGCAATGGCCCCTGGTGGAGCTTACGGACGGCCTGGATGAGGGCGATTGGGTGTTGGCCTTCGACTGCAGCGTGGCGTGTGCAGAAAACGCCGACCGTTGGTGGCGACTGCATCGTGCACTCGGTCGCGAGGCCCCCAGGGTGACGAGGTTGCGCATTGGCGGGGCGGGCGAGACTTTGCCGGGAGAGATCGGCGCGCAGTGGCTGGATGTGCCTGACTGGCAGGCGCCTGGGCAGGTATGGCTACTCGACCCGCGGGGCCAGGTGGTATTGACCTATGGTCGTGAGGTCGGCGAGCGCGATGTGATGGATGATCTCAGTCATCTGCTGCGCATGAACCCCGACCGGCGCAGTGTGCCGGAGCGTAACGGCGATACGCACTGAGCAGAGTTACCATAATCCGATCAGGGAGGCCGAGCCACACCATGCAGAGTGCTTCGATGTCGAATGCTTCCATTCAGCGCGATGCGGCGCGGCTGCGCCTGTTGCTGCGGTTGAGTCTGGCTGGGGTCGTCTTCACCACCGTGGTGATTCTGATCGGCGTGTGGACGCGTCTGGTCGATGCCGGGCTTGGCTGCCCTGACTGGCCGGGTTGCTATGGGCGCCTGGTGGTGCCGGATGCCGAGCGGGCGATGGCGCACTCTCCCGATGCGCCGCTGGAAGCGTTCAAGGCCTGGGTGGAGATGGTCCATCGCTACGTGGCATCGGCCCTCGGTTTGCTGGTCATCTCCTTGTTGGCACTGGGGGCAGGGTTGCGCCGTCGCCCCGGCTACCCTTGGATGACCAATATCGCTCTGCTGATCGTGATTCTGCTGCAGGGAGCTTTCGGTGCCTTCACCGTGACGCTGAAGCTGTGGCCGCAGGTCGTGACCCTGCATCTGTTGGGTGGGTTGGCAGTGTTGCTGCTGTTCCTGTGGCTGCATTTGAGCCTGCGCCGGTTTGCCAAGGGGGCTGCGGCACCCGGCGTGGCGAGGCGGCGTCTCACTCCGCTGTGGGGCATCGCCATGCTCTGTCTGCTGCTGCAACTGGCGCTGGGTGGCTGGGTGTCGAGCAACTATGCGGGCATTGCCTGTCAGGGCTTCCCCACCTGTAACGGCCAATGGTGGCCGGAGATGGATTGGAGCGAGGGCTTTCATCTGACCCAGACGGTGGGGCCGAACTATCTGCACGGGCAACTGCATGCGGATGCCAGGACCGCCATCCATCAGGGACACAGGATCGGCGCTCTGGTTCTGGGGCTGGCCTTGATAGCGCTGGCTCTGCGCTATTGGCGCGAGGCGCGGCTGCGCCCCTGGCTCGGTGGGCTCGTCTTCGCCTATGGTATTCAACTGGGGCTTGGCATCGCCAATGTGCTGATGTGGTTGCCCTTGTGGCTGGCATTGCTGCATACGGCCGGTGCCGTGGCGCTGGTGCTGCTACTGGCATTGGCGGTGTGGCACTGGCGGGAGTCGGCCGTTGCGGCCGAAGATTCAACACGACGGGACAAGGAGTGGGTGCATGTCTAACGCGCTGATGAGACGTGGCGAGGTGAAGCGCGTTCTGCTGTCACAGCTGGAAGGCTCCAACTGGAGCTGGCAGGACCTGCTCACGTTATGCAAGCCGAGAGTGGTATTGGTCATGCTGGCCTGCGCGCTGGTGGGGATGGCGTTGGCAACGCCAAGCTTGCCTTCCCTTGCCACGGTGGTGTTCGGCCTGGCCGGCATCGGCATGGCAGCCGGTGGGGCGGCGGCCTTCAATCATGTGGTGGATCGACGCCTCGATGCGATGATGCTACGCACTTCCCAGCGGCCGCTGGCGGCCCAGCGCATGCCGACGGTGTTGGCGCTGGGCTGGGCATCGCTGCTGTCCATCGCCGGTATCATCCTGTTGCTGTGGCAGGTCAACGCGCTCACGGCATGGCTGACGCTGGCATCGCTGATCGGTTATGCGCTGATCTATACGGCCTTCCTGAAGCGGGCCACACCGCAGAACATCGTCATCGGTGGCGTGGCCGGGGCGGCGCCGCCGATGCTGGGCTGGACGGCGGTGACGGGGCAGTTGGGGCCGGAGCCGCTGCTGCTGGTACTGATCGTGTTCGCCTGGACGCCGCCACACTTCTGGGCATTGGCGATCCACAAGCGCGACGAGTATGCGCGTGCCGGTGTGCCGATGCTGCCGGTGACCCACGGCGAAGCGTTCACGCGGCTGCAGATATGGCTTTATGCCTGGTTGACCGTGGCCGTCACGCTGCTGCCCTTCGTCATCGGCATGAGCGGGGCCGTCTACCTGGTGGGCGTGATGGCGCTGAATCTGCGCTTCATGTACTGGAACTGGAAGGTCTGGCGGGGAGCCGACCCCAACGCGCCGCTGGCGGCATTCTGGTTCTCGATTCGCTACATTCTCGGCGTGTTCGGCGTGCTGTTGCTAGACCACTATGCTGGTCTCTGGGTAGCGTAAGCAAGTCAGGTGGTTTTTCTACTTCGAGCGCCCGGCAAGTGCCGGGCACTCGCGTTTCGGTCTGTTGAATCATTGCGACAGGGAGTGGCAGCGTGGTGGAGAAGGGAGGCGCGGTGTCGCTGCTGCCCGATGGGCGAGCGCTGCGCGAGCTGTGCGAGGCGGCGGGCCGCGATATTCTGCGCGTCCGCGAGAGGCGCTACGAGATGGTTGGCAAGGCCGACGGCAGCCCGGTCACGGAGGCCGACATGGCGGCGCATCGGCGCCTGGTGCGGGGCTTGCCGAGGCTGCTGGACATTCCGGTACTCTCCGAAGAGCAGGCCGACATTGCCTGGGCGGAGCGCTCCGGCTGGCATCGCTACTGGTTGGTCGACCCGCTCGACGGCACCCGGGAGTTCGTCGACGGCTTCGATGACTTCACCGTCAACGTGGCGCTGATCGAGCAGGGGGTGGTGCGGCTGGGTGTGGTGCACGCGCCGGCACTGGCCACGACGTGGATGGGCGGAAAGGGGATCGGCGCCTGGCGCTGGCACGAGAACCGCTGCCGTGAGCTGGTCGTGCGTGTCGAGAGGCCGCCACGCATTCTCGTCAGCCGGGCCCATCTCGATGCGCAGACCCAGGCCTGGCTGGCGCGCTTCCCCGAAGCCACGCTCGAGCGCTGCGGCAGTTCGGTGAAGTTCTGCCGTATTGCCGAAGGTCGCGCCGATCTGTACCCGCGCTTCGGCCCCACCTGCGAATGGGATACCGCTGCCGGTCAGGCAGTGCTGGAAGGGGCCGGCGGAGCGGTGGTCGAGCCACACAGTGGCCAAGCGCTGCGCTACAACCGGGGTGAGAGTTTGATCAATGGTCCTTTTATCGCCTGTAGCGATCCCGCTCTGATCGAATAAGGCTGGGGGCGGGTCCTGCTCCGTGCTCGTGCTTGCGTTACAATGCTGCCCTCAATCCATCTTCTGGAGTTTGAATGACGACGACGACGGCATTGATTCTGCTCGCCGTGGGCTTGGCCATCATTGCCGGCCTGGCAGCTTACGCTTACACCTTGTGGAAGGAGGTGCAGCGGCGTGAGGCGTTTCGTGAGGATGAGTTGCGCCGTGCTCATGAGAATTGCCTGGCCAATCTCGAAATCGTCGCCTCTTCGCTGCTGCAGGAGCAGGTCGACATCACCGAAGGGGCATGGCGCTGCAAGCTGCTGCTCGACATTCTCGATCCGAGCCTGCTCGAGCGACCCGACTTTCAGGCTTTCGCCGAGGTCCATGCGCGTACCCAGCACCTGCATACGCACTCCGCTCGCAAGGAGCTGGCGCCCCGCGACCGCATGCGCGAGGATCGCGAGCGTCTCGAGGTCGAGGCGGAGTGGCGTCAGCCGGTACTTGCGGCGGCCCAGGAAGTGCTCAAGTTTCGCCGAGACTGGCCCGGAAGACTGCATTAAGATCTATACAAAGGCTTTACAGCGCGGTATGTTGGCAGCGCCTTGGGCGCTCCGCCAAGCCAAACATGGCCATTCCCCGGGTGTTTACTGGCAGAAAATGGCAGAATGACTCAGGAA
Source organism: Billgrantia desiderata (assembly GCA_011742915.1). GTDB lineage: Bacteria > Pseudomonadota > Gammaproteobacteria > Pseudomonadales > Halomonadaceae > Halomonas > Halomonas desiderata. Next base: position 12,596 of record JAAQTN010000006.1, read on the forward strand.
AAGGAGTGAGGCGGCGCTTTGAGCGAGGCCGATAAAGGCCTACACTTTAAGCCGTTGGGTCAATGAGTGTCCTGACCATCGGGAAATTCGCGTTTCGTGCAGCCCGAGATGAAAATCAAGAAGGAGTCTTGCAATGAAAAAATCAACGACTGGCTTGCTGTTGGGTTCAGCTCTGGTACTCGGCCTTTCCGGCTGTGCCACGGATTTTCAGCGGGGCGGTGAGCGCGCGGGCGGTACCGCGGCAGCCGGCACCGGTGCAGGCGGTACCGCCTGGTATCAGCAGCCCGTGGTCTGCGGTATCGCCGGTGGCCTGATCGGTGGCAGCATCGGCTATGCGGTGAGCGGCGAATCCGACGAGGATGCCGGTATTGCCGTAGGCGGTGCCACCGGTGCTGCCATCGGCGCTCTGCTGTGCGCCGACCATACTCCGCCGCCGCAGCCGGTTGCCGAGCCGGAGCCCGAGCCGATGCCCGAGCCCGAGCCGGCTCCGGTCACCGAGTTCGAGCCGGTTACCCTCGATAGCGAAGTCACCTTCGCTTTCGATTCCGCCGAGATCCGTCCGGGTGCCTATCAGACCCTGGATCAGGTGGCGACCACGCTGCGCGAGAATCCCAACCTGCGCGTGCGCATCGAAGGCCACACAGACTCCGTGGGCTCCCCGCAGTACAACGTGGGCCTCTCCGAGCGTCGTGCGAACTCCGTGCGTGACTTCCTCGTCTCACGCGGTATCGCCGAGAATCGCATGACCACTCGCGGTTTCGGTGAAGAGCGCCCGGTTGCCACCAACGATACCGACGAAGGACGGGCACAGAACCGTCGCGTCGAGATCCTGAACTGGGATTGATGCCTGGCGCTGGACGAGCTTCCAGCACCGTCATCAGCAGGGGCACCTTCGGGTGCCCCTGTCGCGTCTGTGTCCCTTTCATCTGCCCAGGCGATGCTCGCCATGGCGCAAGCAGGGGCTATTCTGGTAGTCTTGTCGGTCGCCGTGACCTGCAGCGGGGCCGATGAATGCGGCACCCGTATCGCCCAAGGTAGTGGGTGGGCTGCATGTCTCGCTGACGACCCGTTTTTCGTATCTGCTATCAACCGCGACACGTGATCCCTGGTATGGATCACCACTGCGCAAAGGACCCTTCGATGCCCATCGTGACCCTGCCGGACGGCAGTCAGAGAACTTTCGACGAACCCATCAGTGTGATGCAGCTGGCCGAGTCCATCGGTCCCGGGCTGGCCAAGGCCTGCGTGGCCGGCAAGATCGACGGCGAACTGGTGGATGCCGCCGACCTCATCGAGCATGACGCCGAGGTGGCCATCATCACCGCCCGCGACCCCGAAGGTCTCGAGGTGATCCGCCACTCCTGCGCGCATCTGATCGGGCATGCGGTCAAGCAGCTGTATCCGGAAGCCAAGATGGCCATCGGTCCGGTGATCGATGACGGCTTCTATTACGACATCGATTTCGGCCGCTCGGTGACGCCGGACGATCTGGCCGCCATCGAAACGCGCATGAAGCAACTGATCGACACCGACTACGACGTGGTGCGCGAGTATGTCGATCGCGACAAGGCGATGCTCACCTTCCTGCACCGCAATGAGCCCTACAAGCAGGAGATCGTGCGCGAGATTCCCGAGGGCGAGACCATTCGTCTCTACCATCACGAGGAATACACGGACATGTGCCGCGGGCCGCACGTGCCCAACACCCGGCACCTGAAGGCGTTCAAGCTGACCAAGCTGGCCGGCGCCTATTGGCGCGGCGATGCCACCAAGCCGATGCTGACCCGTATCTACGGCACCGCCTGGGGCGACAAGAAGGATCTCAAGGCCCACCTGCAGCGTCTTGAGGAAGCCGAGAAGCGCGACCATCGCAAGCTGGCCAAGCGCATGGACCTCTTCCATCTGCAGGAAGAGGCCCCGGGCATGGTGTTCTGGCACCCCAACGGCTGGACCCTGTACCAGGCGTTGGAGCAGTACATGCGCCGGATCCAGATCGAGCATGGCTATCAGGAAATCCGCACGCCCCAGGTAGTGGATCTCTCGCTGTGGAAGAAGTCCGGCCACTGGGGGCACTACAGCGATTTGATGTTCACCACCGAGTCGGAGAAGCGCGAGTACGCGGTCAAGCCAATGAACTGCCCTTGCCACGTGCAGGTGTTCAATCAGGGGCTCAAGAGCTATCGCGACCTGCCGCTGCGCCTGGCCGAGTTCGGCAGCTGCCACCGCAACGAGCCTTCCGGTTCGCTGCACGGCCTGATGCGGGTGCGTGGTTTCACTCAGGACGATGCTCACATCTTCTGTACCGAGAAGCAGATCCAGAGCGAAGCCGAGGCCTTCATCGCGCTGACGCTCAAGGTCTACAAGGAGCTGGGCTTCGACGATGTCGAACTCAAGCTGTCGACCCGTCCCGACGACTTCATGGGCGAGGCGGCGCTGTGGGATCGCGCCGAGGCCGGTCTCGAGGCGGCGCTGAACGCCACTGGTCTGAAGTGGGAGCTGCAGCCGGGCGAGGGCGCCTTCTACGGGCCCAAGATCGAGTTCGCTCTGCGCGACTGCCTCAATCGCGTGTGGCAGTGTGGTACTCTGCAGCTCGATTTCAACTTGCCGGGCCGCCTGGGCGCCCAGTACGTCGACGAGGACGGCGAGCGCAAGACGCCGGTGATGTTACATCGCGCCATCCTCGGCTCCTTCGAGCGCTTCATCGGCATCCTCATCGAGCACTACGCCGGGGCCATGCCGCTGTGGCTGGCGCCGGAGCAGGCGGTGGTCATGACCATCACCGACGCGCAGCGCGATTATGCGCTGGAACTCGAGCGGCGCCTGCAAAAAATTGGCCTTCGCGTCAAGGCGGACTTGAGGAACGAGAAGATCGGCTTTAAAATCCGCGAACATACGTTGCAGAAGGTTCCCTATCTCCTGGTAGTGGGGGATAAGGAAGTCGAAGCCGACTCGGTTGCCGTGCGTACGCGCACCGGTGAAAACCTGGGCACCATGACCGTCGATGCCTTCATCGAGCAAGTGCAGGCGGAAGGCCTGTAAGCCCGGGTGGGGAAAGACAGGTCGGCAGCGACATCGTCAATTACCGGAACGGAGACGGAACGATCAAGCGAAGCAGCCAGCGCGGACGTCCTCAGGACAAGCGCCCCCCAATGAACGAGCGGATAACCGAGGATCAGGTGCGCCTGATCGACAGCGACGGCGAGCAGCTGGGCGTTGTACCTACCAGCGAAGCGCTTGAGCGAGCTGAAGCGGCCGGTCTTGACCTCGTCCAGATTTCCAATGCCGATCCGATCGTCTGCAAGATCATGGATTACGGCAAGTTCGTCTTCGAGCAGAAGAAGCAGAAGGCAGCTCAGAAGAAGAAGACGAAGCAGATTCAGGTCAAGGAAGTCAAATTCCGGCCTGGCACCGACGAGGGGGATTACCAGATCAAGTTGCGTAACTTGATCCGCTTCCTCGAAGGTGGCGACAAGGGCAAGGTCACGCTGCGGTTTCGCGGCCGTGAAATGGCGCATCAGGACATCGGCCGCAGGCTGATGGAGCGGATCGCTGCGGATCTCGAGGAGATCGGGACCGTGGAGTCCTTCCCCAAGATGGAAGGGCGCCAGATGATCATGATCATTGCCCCCAAGAAGAAGTGATCCGAAGGCCAGTCAGACGGACGGTCGGCAACAGCCGGCCGTCGGCCCCGGGTTTTCTGAAAAATCTCGAGCGGAGTTAGTCTCATGCCGAAAATCAAGAGCAACAGCGGCGCTGCCAAGCGCTTCAAGAAGACGGCCAACGGCTTCAAGCACAAGCAGTCGTTTCGTAGCCACATCCTGACCAAGAAGTCGACCAAGCGGAAGCGTCAACTGCGCGGTATGAAGCAGGTTCACGACGCCGACAAGGCACTGATTCAGCGCATGCTGCCGAATCTCTGAGCCTCTGGTTGCCCTACTTTAACGTCAGGAGAAAGTCATGACTCGTGTCAAGCGTGGTGTCGTCGCACGTCGTCGTCACAAGAAGGTTCTCAAGCTGGCCAAGGGTTACTACGGTGCCCGTTCGCGCGTTTTCCGCGTGGCCAAGCAGGCTGTCATCAAGGCCGGTCAGTACGCCTACCGTGACCGTCGCCAGCGCAAGCGTCAGTTCCGCGCGCTGTGGATCCAGCGTATCAACGCCGGTGCCCGTCAGCACGGCCTGTCCTACAGCCGCTTCATCGGCGGTCTGAAGAAGGCCGGTATCGAGATCGACCGCAAGGTGCTGGCCGATCTGGCCGTTCACGAGAAGGCTGCCTTTGCTGCCATCGTCGAGAAGGCCAAGGCTGCCCAGTAAGTGACATTGTCTCGGGTGTCGGGCCGGTTGCGGCCGGCCCGGTCGATGCCAGACCGTCGCAGGGGAAGAGCAGCCGCTCTTCCCCTGTTTTTTTACGACGCACACTGACGCGTCAACAGCACGATAACGACTTCGGAGCTCAACGGATGGACCATCTACCAACACTGGTCACCGAGGCCCGTCAAGCCATTCAGGCCGCCGACAGCATCGCGGCGCTCGAGGAGCTGCGGGTACGCTACCTTGGCAAGAAAGGCGAGATCACCGCTCAGCTCAAGGGGCTCGGCAAGCTGCCGGCGGATGAGCGTCCGGCAGCGGGGGAGCGCATCAATCAGGCCAAGCTGGCCTTGACCGAGGAGCTCGATGCCCGCCGCGAGGCGCTGGCCAAGGCGGCGCTGGAAGCCCAACTGGCCGCCGAGCGCGTCGACGTGACGCTGCCGGGGCGCGGCCAGACCAACGGCGGCCTGCATCCGGTCACCCTGACCCTGGAGCGCATCGAAGGGCTGTTCAGCCGCATCGGCTATGACGTCGCCGTGGGGCCTGAGGTCGAGGACGACTATCACAACTTCGAGGCGCTCAACATTCCGGCCCACCACCCGGCCCGAGGCATGGCGGACACCTTCTATTTCGACGCCACGCGTCTGCTGCGCACGCATACCTCTCCGGTTCAGGTGCGCACGATGAAGAATCAGGCGCCGCCGATCCGTATCGTCTGCCCGGGGCGGGTCTACCGCAGCGACTCCGACCTGACCCATACGCCGATGTTCCATCAGGTCGAGGGGCTGCTGGTCGACGAGGACGTGAGCTTTGCCGATCTGAAGGGCACCATCGAGGATTTCCTGCACGCTTTCTTCGAGCGCGACGACCTGTCGGTGCGCTTTCGTCCCTCCTACTTCCCCTTCACCGAGCCCTCCGCCGAGGTCGATATCCAGTGCGTGATGTGCTCCGGTGACGGCTGCCGGGTCTGCTCCCATAGCGGCTGGCTCGAAGTGATGGGCTGCGGCATGGTGCATCCGGAAGTGTTCCGCCATTCGGGCATCGACTCGGAGCGCTACAAGGGCTTCGCCTTTGGCATGGGCGCCGAGCGACTCGCCATGCTGCGTTACGGCGTCAACGATCTGCGCATGTTCTTCGACAACGACCTGCGCTTCCTGCGCCAGTTCGCCTGATTGGGCGCCGAGCCCAGGCGGACATGAACTTCGGCCGAATACAGGATTGACCATGAAATTTTCCGAACAGTGGCTGCGTGAGTGGGTGTCGCCGCAGCTGGGCGTACAAGGGCTGGCCGACCAGATCACCATGGCCGGTCTGGAAGTGGATGCCGTCGAGCCCGTTGCCGCCGCCTTCAGCGGTGTGGTGGTGGCCGAGGTAGTGGACAAGCGGCAGCATCCGGATGCCGACAAGCTCAACGTGTGCCAGGTGCTCGATGGCAGCGGCGAGCCGGTGCAGGTGGTGTGCGGTGCCGCCAACGTGGCGGTCGGTCAGAAGGTGCCGTTTGCCCGTGTCGGGGCAGTGTTGCCGGGCGACTTCAAGATCAAACAGGCCAAGCTGCGCGGCGTGGAATCCCGCGGCATGATCTGTTCCGCCTCTGAGCTGGGTCTTGCCGAGGAGACCTCGGCGGGCATTCTCGAGCTGCCTGCCGATGCCCCTGCCGGCGAGGATTTTCGCGCCTGGATGGGGCTCGACGACCATACCGTCGAGGTGGATCTGACCCCGAACCGCGGCGACTGTCTGAGCCTGAAAGGGCTGGCGCGCGAAGTCGGCGTGCTCAACCGGCTGGCGGTCACCGAGCCCGACGTCGAGCCGGTCGCTGCCAGCCACGACGAGACCTTTCCGGTGCGGGTCGAGGATGCCGAGCGCTGTCCGCGTTACATCGGCCGCTTGATCAAGGGAGTGAACGTCACCGCCGCCACCCCGCTGTGGATGGTCGAGCGTCTGCGCCGCAGCGGCGTGCGCTCCATCGATCCGGTAGTCGACGTGACCAACTATGTCATGCTCGAACTGGGACAGCCGCTGCACGCCTTCGACCGTGAGAATCTGCACGGCGCGGTGGTCGTGCGTCTGGCGCGGGAAGGGGAGCAGCTGGTACTGCTCGACGGCCAGGAGATCACGCTCGGTGCCTCGACCCTGGTCATCGCCGACGAGCGCGGGCCGCTGGCCATCGCCGGCGTGATGGGCGGGGAGCACTCCGGGGTCGGCCCGACGACCCGCGACATCTTCCTCGAATCCGCCTTCTTCTCGCCGCTGGCGATTGCCGGACAGGCGCGCTCCTACGGGCTGCACACCGATGCCTCGCATCGCTTCGAGCGTGGGGTCGATCCGCGCCTTACCCGTGACGCGGTAGAGCGTGCCACGGCGCTGCTGATCGAGATCACCGGCGGCGAGCCGGGGCCGCTGGTGGAAGCCATCAGCGATGCCCACATGCCGGCCGAGCGTGAAGTCACGCTGCGTGCCGCGCGGCTCGAGCAGGCGCTGTGCAAGGCACTGCCCCCGGCCGAGGTGAAGGAGATCCTCGAGCGGCTGGGTATGGCAGTTACCGTGACCGAGGCGGGATGGCAGGCGAAGGTGCCGAGCTGGCGCTTCGATATCGCCATCGAGGAGGACCTGATCGAGGAGGTGGCGCGAATTCACGGCTACAACCTGCTGCCGGTGCGCCGTCCTGCGGCCCGTCTGGCGCTGCGTCCCGACAACGAGGCGCGCACGCCCCTCGCCAGGCTGCGGCGTCAACTGGTGGCGCGGGGCTATCAGGAGGCGGTCACCTACAGCTTCGTGGCTCCCGAGCTGCAGCAGGCGCTGCTGCCGGATGCGGTCTCTCCGCGGCTGGCCAACCCCATCTCCAGCGATCTGGCCGTGATGCGGGCGAGCCTGTTCCCGGGGCTGATCCGTGCGCTGGAGTACAATCTCAACCGCCAGCAGACCCGTGTGCGCCTGTTCGAAACGGGGCTCGTGTTCCGCGGCGATCTGGACGAGTTGGACCAGACGCCCATGGTCGGCGCGCTGGTCTGCGGCGAGCGCCTTCCCGAAGGGTGGGCCGGCAGCCGGGACAAGGTCGACTTCTTCGATCTGAAAGGCGACCTGGAGAGCCTCATCGCCCTGGGCGGCGAGGAGCATGCCTGGCGCTTCGAGCCGGGCGAGCACTCGGCGCTGCATCCCGGCCAGTGTGCGCGGGTGGTGTTCCGTGGCGAACCGGTGGGCTGGATCGGCGCGCTGCATCCCGCCGTCAAGGCCGAGCTTGGCCTGAAGGCCGAGGTGTATCTTTTCGAGGTGCGTCAGGATGCGCTCACCCATGGCAGCCTGCCTGCCTTCGAGCCGCTGTCGCGCTATCCGGAAGTGCGCCGTGACCTGGCCTTCCTGCTTGACGAGGGGCGACCCGTGCAGGCGCTGCTCGATTGCGTACGCCAGCGCGCAGGACAATGGTTACAGGAGTTGCGTCTGTTCGACGTCTATCAGGGCAAAGGGGTGCCCGAAGGGAGCAAGAGTGTTGCCTTGGGCTTGACCTGGCAGCATCCTTCGCGCACGCTGAATGACGAGGAAATCAATCAGTTGGTCGATGCCATCGTCGCCGAATCGCATCAGCATCTGGGAGCCGAGCTGCGCGGGTGAGTGCTCGAACGAACCGGAGGCCATGACGGCGGCGGGCTGGACCGCCACTCTGAGGAGATGACATGGGAGCGTTGACCAAGGCGGAACTGGCCGAACATCTCAATGCCGAGCTGGGGCTGACCAAACGTGAAGCCAAGGCCATGGTAGAGGCTTTCTTCGAAGAGATCCGGGCCTGCCTGCGCGAGAACGAGCAGGTCAAGCTGTCGGGATTCGGTAACTTCGATTTGCGCGACAAACGCGAGCGCCCGGGGCGCAATCCGAAAACGGGAGAGGAGATTCCCATCTCGGCGCGTCGTGTCGTAACCTTCCGGCCCGGCCAGAAGCTCAAGAGTCAGGTCGAGCGCTACGAAGGTCCGGCCCCCAGTTGATGAAACGCCATCGCCAAGATGCCACCCCGAGGGGTGGCATCTTGGTATTGGATACTTAGGGTATTCGATGCTTGGGGTATTGGATGCTTTCCGGTCAGCTCAAACCCCGCCGCCGCTCTCCATCAGCCAGGTGATCACCACCTTGAAGATGTAACCCATCATGCCTGCGCCGAGTACCACGAACAGCATGAGGGTGCCGAAGCGGCCGGCCTGGGATTGCTTGGCCAGGTCCCAGATGATGAAGCCCATGAACAGGATCAGGCCGCCGATCAACAGCGGGGTGACCCAGGCTTCGAACGTATGCGCCTCCAGCATGTCGCCTCCTCGAATCAGAGACCGAACATTATACGTGGCCAGCTTTCGAGCTGCCTGCGACAACCTGTCGCTTGGTGACTGTGGGCGGTGGCGTTCGGCGCCAACTCGCCGACACGTGGTAAACTCGTGTCGAACGTATCGGTTGAATGAATCAGGTCTATTTCCGACATGCCAATGCTGAAGATTTTCGTAGGAACCATGTATGGCGGCGCCCTCGATGTCGCCGAACAAGTCGCTCCGCTGTTCAAGGATGCCGGCTACGAAACCGCGGTTCTCGAGCAGCCCACGCTCGAGGACTTGATCGAAGAGCGGCCCGACCTGGTGCTGTTCTGCGTTTCCACCACCGGCAGCGGCGATTTCCCGGGCAATTTCGTACCCTTTGCCCGCGCCCTGGATGAGCGAAGCCCGTCGCTGGTGGGGGTGCGCTACGGCTTGATCGCCATGGGCGACAGCTCCTACGGCGACACCTTCTGCGGGGCAGGACGCCGGCTGGACGAAATGCTCGAAGGGCTTGGGGCCACCCGGCTGGGGGAACGGCTGGAGATCGATGCCATGGAGACCTTCATGGCCGACGATGCCGCGCTGCCCTGGGTCGAGGAGTGGATCGAAGACCAGCAGTTGCAGGTGGCTTGAGATGAATGCCGAGCCGACTGCCGAACGACTGAGCCTGATGGCGGGCTTGCTGATATTGATGCTCGCCACCGTGCCGCGATTCATCGCCGGCGATTACGGTAACCGCCTGTCGCTGATCTCGATCGCGCTGGTCGTGGTGGCCGTGGTGGCCTTTATGAACTGGCGCATGCTGGATGCCGACGAACGCCGCCGGCTGCCGCAACTGGGCAAGCGTCTGCTGTTGGCGCTGCTGGCAGGGCTGGCATTGATGGGCCTGTGGCATGCGCTGTTCACGGCCTGGATCAGCTGGCAGCTGCTGATCGCGCACGGCGCCACGCTTGGGCTGCTGTTGCATGCGGTGTTGCTGTGGTGGCGCCCTGCCCGTTAGGAAACACTGCACAAATGCCTGCGCGAGCGAATCGCTGCGTTGCGCGGTGCTCGGAATCCTCACATATACCCCATATGCTCCGGTTCCTGTGCTCCGTGCGCCTTGCGCTTCATCTCGCTCGCCGATTTGTTCAGCGCTTCCCTAGCACGATCGAGCTACGTCCGTAACGGCGCCCTGGCGGGCGCCGTTGTTCTTTCTCTAGTGCTCTACTTCTGCTTCCACTTCCTGCCGGCCAAGTGTCATACCAGGCGATAGCAGGGCACGTACTCCTGGCCCGGCAGCTTCATGCGGCCCTGGGCGACGAAGGAGCCGAGCAGCTCGTCCAGACGGCGCATCAGTTCCGGCTCGGCATGCAGCTGGAAGGGGCCGTGGGCCTCGATGGCGCGCAGGCCGTGCTCCTTGACGTTGCCGGCCACGATACCCGAGAAGGCCCGGCGCAGGTTGGCGGCCAGATCGTGCACCGGCTGGCTGCGGTGCAGTGCCAGGCCGGCCATCGCCTCGTGGGTGGGCACGAAGGTTTCCTGAAATTCCCGGGCGATGGTGAGCCGCCAGTTGTAGTGGAAGGCGTCCTGGTGGGCGCGGCGGAACTCGGTGACGCTGTCGATGCCCTTGCGCATGGCGCGGGCGACCTCGACGGGGTCGTCGACGATGATGCGGTATTTGCTGCGCGCCGCCTCGCCCAGGGTGTAGACGAGAAACTCGTCGATACGCTGGAAATAGTCAGCGGAGTTGGCCGGGCCGGTGAAGATGAGCGGCAGGGCCATGTCGCTGTTGTCAGGGTGAAGCAGAATGCCCAGCAGGTAGAGGATCTCTTCCGCCGTGCCCACGCCGCCGGGAAACACCACGATACCGTGCCCCAGACGCACGAAGGCCTCCAGACGCTTCTCGATATCGGGCATCACCACCAGCTCGTTGACCAGCGGGTTGGGTGCCTCCGCGGCAATGATGCCGGGTTCGGAGATGCCCAGATAGCGACCGTCGGGTATGCGTTGCTTGGCGTGGGCCAGGTTGGCACCCTTCATCGGTCCCTTCATGGCGCCGGGGCCGCAGCCGGTGCAGATGTCGAGTTCGCGCAGGCCCAGGTGGTAGCCCACGTCCTTGGTGTACTCGTACTCCTCGCGAGTGATCGAGTGGCCGCCCCAGCACACCACGATGCCGGGGTCGCGTCCTGGCTTGAGCGTGCCGGCCTTGCGCAGGATATGGAACACCGCGTTGGTGGTCCCTTCGCCGGTGGTGAGGTCGAAGCGACGATGCTGCTGGATCTCGTTGTAGACATAGACGATGTCGCGCAGCACCGAGGAGAGATGCTCGCGTATGCCGCGAATCATCTTGCCGTCGACGAAGGCCTGGGCGGGGGCGTTGGTCAGCTTGAGGCGTATGCCGCGGTCCTGCTGGATCACTTCGATGTCGAAGTCGTGATAGGTCTCCATCAGCACCAGGCTGTCGTCGGTCATGCTGCCGGAGCTGAGCACGGCGAGTGAGCAGCGCCGCAGCAGGTCGTGCAAACCGGCCTTGGAGGTGTCGCGCAGGCGATTGACCTCATGCTGCGAGAGCACTTCCAGGCTGCGCAGCGGTGAAACGATGGTGGAGATGGTGTCTGGCATGAAACGATCCTTGTGGTGTCGGCTTGCTGCCTGTCATCGAGTCGTCATTCGATGCTATCACGCTGCCCGCAGTGGCGCAGCGCTGCGTGGCTGGGCCAGGGGTGGTAGGATGAGGGTTTCCGGCCTTGGTCCCTGCAAGCGATCGCCATGTTCAACGCACAGTACTTTCGCACCTTCATCACCCTGGTCGAAACGGGCAGCTTCACGCGCACTGCGCGGCATCTCGAGATGACCCAGCCCGGGGTCAGCCAGCATGTGCGCAAGTTGGAGCAGTATCTCGACAAGCCCTTGCTGGAGCGGCAGGGCCGGCGCTTCACGCTGACCGAGGCCGGGCGCAGGGCCTACGACTACGGCCTGCGGCTGTTCGCCGAACACGAGCAGTTTCGCCACTCCCTGGACGACGATGCGCTGGACACCGGCGAGTGCCGCATCGCCTCGCCGGGCAGCGTAGGGCTGATGTTCTACCCCTACATTCTCGGCCAGCAGCAGATGTCGCCGGGGCTGACGGTCAGCTACAGCTTCGCCTTCAGCCACGAGATCGTCTCGGACGTGCTGGCCGGGCGTCACGACCTGGGCATCGTCACCGAGCCGATCCGCCACCCGGAGCTGAACTGCAGCCTGTGGCACCAGGAGCCGCTGTGCCTGGTGGTACCGGCGGACTTTGCCGGTACCTCGCTCACCGAGCTGATGGGCATCGGCTTCATCAACTACTCCGACGGGGTCAATCACGCCGGCGCGCTGCTGCGCAGCAACTTTCCCGACGAGTTTCGCTCCATGAGCCAGTTTCGCCGCCAGGGCTTCACCAACGAGGTGGGCATGGTGCTCGACGCCGTGGCGCGAGGTCTCGGCTTCACCGTGGTCTCAAGGCTGGTGCTGGAAACCTCGCCCTGGCAGCGCCAGGTCAAGGAACTCGATCTGCCGGTGATCGAGCACGAAACCCTGCATCTGGTCAGCCGCACCGGAACCAAGATTCCCCGCCGCTACGCGCGCCTGCTCGAAGGGTTCCGCGAGCAGCGCATGCGCGAGCGCTTCGGTCACGGGGATATCGCCTCGCTGCCTTGACCCGGCGCGGAAGCAGGCAACGAAACGGCCCGCCATAGGCGGGCCGTTTGCGTGGTGCTTTACGACAATGTATCAGTCGCGGTATTCGTCGATGCTGGGGCAGGAGCAGATCAGCTGCCGGTCGCCGAAGACGTTATCGACGCGGTTGACCGCGGGCCAGTACTTGGCTGCCTTGACCGCTTCCGAGGGGAAGGCGGCGACCTCGCGGGAGTAGGCGCGCTCCCAGGCCGGATCCATCAGGTCGGCCATGGTGTGCGGTGCATTCACCAGCGGGTTGTCGTCGGCCGGCCACTCGCCGCGCTCGACCCGGGCGATCTCCTCGCGAATGGCGATCATGGCATCGCAGAAGCGGTCGATCTCGTAGCGCGACTCCGACTCGGTGGGCTCCACCATCAGCGTGCCGGGCACCGGGAAGGACATGGTCGGGGCATGGAAGCCGTAGTCCATCAGGCGCTTGGCGATGTCTTCCTCGCTGATGCCCGAGGCGCTCTTGAGCGGGCGGATGTCGATGATGCACTCGTGGGCCACGGTGCCGTTGACGCCGCGATAGAGTACCGGGTAGTGCGCCTCGAGACGCCGGGCGATGTAGTTGGCGTTGAGGATGGCCAGCTCGGTGGCCTGGCGCAGGCCGCGCGCGCCCATCATCTTGATGTAGGCCCAGGAGATCGGCAGGATCGAGGCGCTGCCGAAGGCCGCCGCGGAGACCGCGCCGCAGTTCTCGTTGACGCCGGCGATGGGCGTCACCACGTGGTTGGAGACGTAGGGCGCCAGGTGCGCCTTGACCCCGATCGGGCCCATGCCGGGGCCGCCGCCGCCGTGGGGGATGCAGAAGGTCTTGTGCAGGTTGAGGTGGCTGACGTCGCCGCCGAAGTCGCCGGGACGGGAGAGGCCGACCTGGGCGTTCATGTTGGCGCCGTCGATGTAGACCTGGCCGCCATGACGGTGAACGATGGCGCACGCTTCGCGAATCCCTTCCTCGAACACGCCGTGCGTGGAGGGGTAGGTGAGCATGATCGCCGACAGCGCCTCGCTGTGCTTCTCGGCCTTGGCACGCAGGTCGTCGAGGTCGATGTTGCCGTTGCTGTCGCACTCCACCACCACCACTTTCATCTGCGCCATGGCGGCGGAGGCGGGGTTGGTGCCGTGGGCGGAGCTGGGGATCAGGCAGACGTCGCGGTGCCCTTCGCCCTGGGCCGCCTGGTAGCGGCGAATGGCGACCAGGCCGGCGTACTCGCCCTGGGCGCCGGAGTTGGGCTGCATCGAGATGTGGTCGTAGCCGGTGATCTCGACCAGGAAGGCCGCCAGCTCGTCGATCATCTGCTTGTAGCCGACGGCCTGTTCCTGGGGCACGAAGGGGTGCAGCTGGCCGAACTCGGGCCAGGTGATCGGGATCATCTCGCTGGTGGCGTTGAGCTTCATGGTGCATGAGCCCAGCGGGATCATGGCGTGAGTGAGCGAGAGGTCCTTGTTCTCCAGGCGCTTGAGGTAGCGCAGCATCTCGGTCTCGCTGCGGAAGCGCTTGAAGTTGGGGTGGGTCAGGAAAGCCGACTCGCGGCGGCTGGCAGCGGGTATGCCGCTGATGCCCTCGGCGGCGATGCGCTCGTCCAGCGCCGCGATCGACAGCCCGTGCTCCTCGCCCAGCAGCACGTCGAACAGCACGTCGAGATCGTGAGCGGTGGTGGTCTCGTCGAGGCTGACGCCGATGTCGCCGCCTTCGAAATAGCGCAGGTTGATCTCGTGGGTCAGCGCGCGACCGTGGATCTTGCCCGCATCGACACCGGTCAGCCGCAGGGTGTCGAACCAGCTGTCATGCGCCAGGCGTACGCCTTTCTCCTTCAGCCCAACGGCCAGGATGGTGGTCAGACGATGGATGCGGGTGGCGATGGTGGTGAGACCCTCGGCGCCATGATAGACGGCATAGAACCCGGCGATGTTGGCCAGCAGGGCCTGGGCGGTACAGATGTTGGAGGTGGCCTTCTCGCGGCGAATGTGCTGCTCGCGGGTCTGCATCGCCATGCGCAGGGCGGTGTTGCCGCGGGCATCTCGGGAGACGCCGATGATGCGTCCGGGAATGGAACGCTTGAGCGAGTCGGTGGTGGCGAAGTAGGCGGCATGCGGGCCGCCGTAGCCCATGGGAACGCCGAAACGCTGGGTGTTGCCGACCACGATGTCGGCGCCCAGCGCACCCGGCTCCTTGAGCAGCACCAGGCTCATGATGTCGGCTGCCACGCAGGTCATCACGTTGCGCTCGCGGGCGGTGGCCAGCAGCGGGGCGAGATCGTGAACGCGGCCGCTTTCGCCGGGGTACTGCAGCAGGGCGCCGAACACGTCGTGCTCGGCCAGACTCTCGGCCGGACCGACGATCAGTTCGAAGCCGAAGTAGTAGGCGCGGGTGCGTACCACGTCGAGGGTTTGCGGCAGCACGTCGTCGGCGACGAAGAAGGCGTTGCTCTTCGACTTCTTGTTGGCCCGCTGGCACAGCGCCATGGCTTCGGCAGCAGCGGTGGCCTCATCGAGCAGTGAAGCGTTGGCCAGCTCCATGCCGGTGAGATCCATGACCATCTGCTGGAAGTTGAGCAGGCCCTCCAGGCGGCCCTGGGCGATCTCGGGCTGATAGGGGGTATAGGCGGTGTACCAGCCGGGGTTCTCCAGTACGTTGCGCTGAATCACGGCCGGCACGTGGGTGTTGTAGTAACCCTGGCCGATGTAGGTCTTGAACACCTTGTTCTGACGCGCCAGGCGCTTGAGGTAATCCAGCGCCTCGGCTTCGCTGCGCGGCGGGTCGAGGTCGAGTTCGCGGCCCAGGCGAATGTCTGCCGGTACCGTGCGCTCTATCAGCGTTTCGAGGCTCTCCATGTCGAGCGCCGCCAGCATGGCGGCAACATCTTCGGTTCCGGGGCCGTTGTGGCGACGGATGAAGGCGTCATGATCGGCCAGTTCGGCCAGGCGGCGGTTATCGTAAGCCATGGAAAAACCCGTACGTTGAATGGAAGTGCAGGCGCTGGGAAAAACCCGGCCGCAGGGCCGGGAGGCATCGGTGCGTTGCTATCAGGCTTCGCTGTCGACCACGGCCTGGTAGCCTTCGGCGTCGAGCAGGGCCTCTACGGCTGCTGCGTCCTCGACGCGGACCTTCATGATCCAGCCACCTTCATAGGGAGCTTCATTGACGGTCTCGGGAGCATCCTCGAGCGCTTCGTTGACGGCGACGATCTCGCCGGCGAGCGGCGCATAGAGATCGGAAGCGGCCTTGACCGACTCGATCACGCCGAACTCTTCACCCTTTTCCAGCGTGCGTCCAACCTCGGGCAGTTCCACGAACACCACGTCGCCGAGGGCTTCCTGAGCGTGATCGGTGATGCCGATGGTGACGGTGCCGTCGCCATTGTCCAGCACCCATTCGTGACTGTCGTTGTAGCGCAGATTGGCAGGAATCGAGCTCATGATGATTTCCTATAAGAAAAAGGTTTTCTGGCTGGGTGAATGCTAACGCCATTGTTGGCATTTTGCGAGTCTGAAAATGCCGCTCGACGCCGCTGTCAGGGCAGCGTGCATGGATAGCGTGGCGCCTGCAGCCGCGAACGTCCAGTCCCACCGAGGCGTACGGATGCGCAGCCAGGCCGTGAAGCCGTTCGACAGCGGCGGTGTGGCTCACTACGCTATAGCAGGTGTTTGCCGAGCAGCGGCGAGGGTAGAAGGTCACTGAGGTGACGGATCGTGCCCGGTCGTTGTTTCCGATACGAAACAAGCGTTAATCTAGTATCCAACAAGCGTTGACGGCCAGAATGCAGGCACCATTCCGGTGAGCTGGTGCATTCCTGGCGATTTCCGCTATGGTACGCCGTCTCACTACAGGATCCTTCGGGGAAACGCCTTGAAGATGGTGAGATGCCTTATAACACTCCATACAACAGAGGGAAGCGTTCGTGGAAACATTGACAACCATATTCGAGGCCATCAACGGCGTGGTCTGGGGTCCGTTGATGCTGATACTGCTGCTGGGGGTGGGTCTCTACCTGCAGCTCGGATTGAAACTGATGCCCATCCGCAAGTTGGGTACCGGCTTCAAGCTGATGTGGCAGGGGCGGGATGCCAAGCCGGTAGCGGGCGAGGTCAAGAAGGCGGAAGCCGAAGGGGAGATCTCGCCCTTCAACGCTCTGATGACGGCACTCTCCGCCACCATCGGCACCGGTAACATCGCCGGTGTGGCGACGGCCATTGCCTTGGGTGGCCCCGGCGCGGTGTTCTGGATGTGGATCACCGCCCTGGTGGGCATGGCGACGAAGTTTGCCGAAGCCGTGCTGGCGGTGCGCTATCGTGAGACCGACAGCACCGGCTACCATGTCGGCGGGCCGATGTTCTACATCAAGAACGGCCTGGGCAGGAAGTGGCTGTGGCTGGGTGGCGCCTTCGCCTTCTTCGGCGCGGTGGCGGCCTTCGGGATCGGCAATACCGTGCAGTCCAATTCCGTTGCCGATGCGCTCGACTCGACCTTCGGGATTCCGCACTGGCTGACCGGCGTTGCCATCATGGTGCTGGCAGGGGCCGTGATTCTCGGCGGCATCAAGCGTATCGCCAAGGTGGCCGGCAAGCTGGTGCCGTTCATGGGCATCGCCTATGTCGCGGCCGGCCTGGTGGTGCTGGTGGTCAACGCCGGTCAGTTGGGTGAGGCCTTCAGCATGATCTTCTATTACGCCTTCAATCCGCATGCGGCGGTGGGTGGCTTCGCCGGGGCTGCCGTGATGGCCGCCATTCGCTTCGGGGTGGCACGCGGTATCTTCTCCAACGAGGCGGGCCTGGGCAGCGCGCCGATCGCCCACGCGGCGGCCAAGACCCGCAACCCGGTGCGCCAGGGCATGATCGCCATGCTCGGGACCTTCATCGACACCATTATCGTCTGTACCATCACCGCGCTGGTGATCCTGACCTCCACGGTGTGGATCGAGGGTGAAGCGGGGGCTTCGCTGACGGCGCTCTCCTTCGATGCGGCACTGCCTGGCTGGGGCAATCAGATCGTCTCGCTGGCGCTGGCGGTGTTCGCCTTCACCACGATCCTGGGCTGGTCGTTCTACGGTGAGAAGTGCTTCCAGTTCCTGTTCGGCACCCGCTCGATCATGCTCTATCGCGTGCTGTTCGTGCTGGCCATCCCGCTGGGGGCCATGGCGCAGCTCGGTTTCATCTGGCTCATGGCGGACACCTTCAACGCCCTGATGGCCATTCCCAACCTGATCGCTCTGGCCCTGTTGTCACCGGTGGTGTTCAAGGTCACGCGCGATTACTTCGACGGCAAGGAGGTGTTGCCGGGCGAGGATCTCGATCACGACAAGGCGTGATGGTCCTGCGGTCGACGAGGCGCTGCTGGCGCCTCGTTCCGCCTGGCCAAGCCTGTCTCCCAATGTCACGAGGAAACCCCATGAGCGATCTCAAGCGCACACCGTTGTATGACCTGCATCTTGAACTGGGCGGCAAGATGGTGCCCTTTGCCGGCTACGAGATGCCGGTGCAGTTTCCGCTCGGTGTGAAGAAGGAGCATGAGCACACGCGCAATGCCTGCGGATTGTTCGATGTCTCCCATATGGGACAGCTCCTTCTGCATGGCCCCAATCCCGCCGAGGCACTGGAAACGCTGGTTTGTGCCGATATCGTCGGGCTGCCCCAGGGCATGCAGCGCTATGCGCTTTTCACCGCTCAGGAAGGTGGGATCCTGGATGACCTGATGGTGGCCAACCCGGGGGATCACCTCTATCTGGT
Organism: Billgrantia desiderata; assembly: GCA_011742915.1. Classification (GTDB taxonomy): domain Bacteria; phylum Pseudomonadota; class Gammaproteobacteria; order Pseudomonadales; family Halomonadaceae; genus Halomonas; species Halomonas desiderata. The sequence goes on from JAAQTN010000006.1 coordinate 30,604, forward strand.
GGTCAATGCCGCGTGCAAGGATCAGGACATTGCCCTGCTCGACATGGGGCTCGACGACGAGCACCGGGTCGAGGTGCTCGACCGCGCGCTGCTGGCGCTGCAGGGGCCCAAAGCGGCGGACGTCATGCGGCGTCACTGCCCGCAGGCCTGCGAGCTGGTGTTCATGCAGCATGGCCGTTTCGAGCTGGCGGGCGTGCCCGTGTGGGTCAGCCGCAGTGGCTATACCGGTGAGGATGGTTTCGAGATTTCGGTGCCGGCCGAGGAGGCGGAAGCGCTGGCGCGCAGGCTGCTGGCGGAGGAGGAGGTCGAGGCGATTGGCCTGGGGGCGCGTGATTCGCTGCGTCTCGAGGCCGGTCTGTGCCTCTACGGCCACGACATCGACACCGAGACCACGCCGGTGGAAGCGGGATTGGTCTGGGCGATTGGCAAGGCGCGTCGTCATGGCGGTGAAAGGCCCGCCGGATTCCCGGGGGCGGATGTGATCCTGCATCAGGTCGATGCCAAGGATCACCGCCGCAAGCGTGTCGGCCTGCTGGGCGAAGGGCGCGCTCCGGTGCGCGAAGGCGCCGATCTATACGACGAGAATGGCCATCACATCGGCAGGGTGACCTCGGGCGGCTTCGGTCCCAGCGTGGGCATGCCGGTGGCCATGGGGTACGTCGATGTCGAGCATGCCGAGATCGGCACCACCGTTCATGCCGAGGTGCGTGGCAAGCGCCTGCCGATGGTAGTGAGCAAGATGCCCTTCGTGGCACCGGGCTACTACCGCGGCTGACGCTTTCACACTGTATTTATACCGTTATCTTGCCAAGGGCCACCGCAGTCGATGCGGTGGCCCTTGTCGTTCCGAGCCCCCAAGGTCTCGTAGATTTCGAAGATCGCGTCGAGGCCTTGGGGGAGGCAGTCAATCCGGGCTCGTGGCAAGCTCAGCGCATCAGTTCGGCGTGTTCCTCCCAGTAGCGTCCCATGCTGCGCTCCCCGGTCAGGTCGAACAGCGACTGACGCCGGGCCAGCTGGGCGCCGCCATCCCGCGTGAGTGGTCGCCAGGCGATCTGGGCCCGCTGACGGGTGGAGCGCACGAAGAAGGCATCCAGCGGCAGCGAGAGATAGACCCCCTTGTCGAAGCTGCCTTCGCCGAAGTCGCTGCCGGCATCGGTGAAGGTGGCCCAGCCGCCCAGGCGAATACCGGAGTCGAACTCCCGGGAGACGTCGAAGGTGACGCCGAGATCGCCCGCCAGGTAGCGCCCGACGCTGACCTTGGCCAGCATGTCTTCGAAATCCGTCTGCCAGTACCCCGTGAGGTGGCCGGTCCAGGTACTGTAGTCGCGCATGCCGAAACGCTGGTCGAACTCCCGCTGCTTGACCCAGTTCACGTCGAGGCCCAGCGCCACGTCACTGTTGAAGGGGCGGTAGAGCAACTCACCCCCAGCGCCGGCGAACATGGTCTCGAGCAGACCGCCATAGCCCATGGCGTACCAGTCGTTGCCGAGCTTGGCAGTATGGGTGTATTGCAGGTTGGTGATGCCGATGTCGGTCTCGGCCAGATAGTCGCCGATATGGGTCCTGACCCGCGGCAGGTCCGAGGGGCCGATGTAGTGGTACTTGTCGAGATTGTCGTCCACCGTGTAGGTCAGCGTGGCCGACAGCCAGTCGTTGCGCCCCAGCCGATACTCGCTGTCGAAGCTGGCCGAGAGGCGGTAGAGGTAGCCGTCGGGACCGCCGAAGTTCTGCTCCAGCTGTGGCTCGATGCTGTAGGAGAAGCCTCGCGGGGTGGTGTCATGCAGCAGCTCACCCTGGACCGGCTCATGGCCGGCATGCGCATAGAGGCCGTGCCGGTAGCCAACGGTTTCGGCGCTGGAGACAGCGGCGGCAGCGAGGGCGTGACGGTCGTGAACGCTTTCGCGCAGGGGCATTCCGCGCTCGTGCCAGCGGAAGCGCAGGGTGTCGATGTCGTCGCCGAGATGGTTGTGCAACAGGCGCCCGGCGCGGTACTCGCTTTCCGCGAGCGAGGGGTAGCGGGTGGGCTCGCCCTCGATGACGACACTGTTGTCGGCCTGGTAGATGCGGTAGACGCCGATACCGGCGTTGGTGTCCAGCTCGCTGCTGAGTCCACTCCAATCGCTGCTGTTGGCGGCAGGCGGTTCGCCGATCTCCGCCGGGAGCGGGTCGCGCTTGAGCTGGGAAACGCCGGCAAGATTGGTGCTCACGCTGATACCGAGCATGGCGGTGTTGCCGCGTTGCCAGCCGGCTTTGAGTTCGACGTTGTCGCTGAGCTGCAGGCGAGCGCCCAGATTGATCCGTGAATCCTGCTCCTGATGGTTGCGCTGGGGTTCGCGCTGGTAGTCGTTGCCTTCGACCTCGAGCTGCAGCACCAATGGGCGCCACGGCGTTTGATACTCGATGCCGCCGAACAGAGCGCTGCGGCCGCTGAACAGGCTACCCAGGTTCACGCTGCCGCCGTCGCCGCCCGAAGTGAACCCGGAGCGTCGCTCGAAACGGTCGTCGATTCGGCTCAGGGGGTTGGTGAAATCCTCCTGATTGCCGAGGTAGCCCCAGCCGATGCCCAGCGTGAAGTCGAAGTCGTGCCAGCGCTTGCTGGCGACGAGGTACTCGCCAGCAAACAGGCCGGTGCCGCCGATGTCGCGAGCGCCGACCGCAATCTGCGGCCAGTATCGATCCTCTTCGCGCAGACGCAGCTTGACGTCGACGCCCTTGTCCAGGTTGTTGCGGTCGCCGCGGGCGGCCAGGTAGCGGCGATTCTCCACCTCGACGTAGCGAAATCCCGCTTCGAGCCACTCGGTGGGCTGGAAGAACAGGCTGTAACGGCGGTAAGGCGCGGTGCGCGACATCGAGAAGGCAAAGCCACCCAAGGGCGCCATGCGGGCCGTCGGGGTCTGCATGATCCCCACACCGCCGAAATCGCCTTGGCCCGTGCCCAGGCGTGGCTGGGTCGAGTCGGCGACGGCAGCGGCGGGCAGCGTTGTCGCCATGATGGCCAGAGCAAGTGAGGTGAGACGCAGCGGATGCGCAGTGGGGCGCTTCATTGGGCGGCGTCTCCCGCTGTGGTTTGCTGAGCCGTGGTTCGCTCAGTCGAGGTGTGCCCGGCAGACGGCAGCGTGAGGGGGCGGCAGGCATCGCTGGGCAGCCGTGTGGTCAGGTAGTTGGGCAGGGTGCGATTGACCCAGGCGGCTTCCTGAACGGGGTCGGGAAATATCAGCACCACTCGGCTACCGGCCGCCAAGGGCAGGTTGCCGGCGTTCCATGCCGCCACGCCAACCCGGTGAGGGGCTCCTTGAGGCGGGATCACCCACGCCTCGTCGGCTGCGGACCAGTGGCGCCGGGGGCGCTCGCGCAACAGGTCGCGCAGGTCCATGCCGGGCTGCCAGCGTTGACGAGTGATGCCGTCGAAATGCCAGAACTCGACCCAGTCGGGCAGGGCGCAGGTGCCCGCGGCGGCAAGCGAGTCCAGCGCGGGGTCGTGACGCGGCGAGGCCAGCAGGGCGGCCAGATCGGCTCGAGCCGGTGTGCGACTGGGATGTGCCTGCAGTGCTTCGATGCGGGCTCGCCATTCGCGCAGCCCTCGCGCGACTTCCGCATGGCCTGCCAATGCATGCCAGTCGGCCAATGTGGTCAGCTCTTCCCCAAGCCGTAGGCCCTGATGCCGCTGTGCTTCACGGTCGACGCGAAGCAGGTAGTAGGCAAGGGCAGACGCCTCGGGCTGCGTCGGTTGCTCCAGCCACAGGTGTGAAAGTGTCGGCGTGTCGGCCTTGGCGGCCAGGGACAAGGTCAGTACCAGCAGTGTGCCCAGGCTGGTGATGCGCCAGTGGCTGGCGCGGGTGTGGTGACGTCGGGTCATGCGCGTTCTCTTCGTCACGGCGATGCATCGTCGTCGAACAGGGTCACCTGCTCGGCTTCGCTCGCAGTGTTCTCGGCATCGCTCCACCAGGGCCGTGCTACCTGCCACTGCAGCCGTTGCCCCTTGGGCCAGAGCGTCATGTCACCCCCCCAGATCCACTGGGTTCCCGGCTGGCGCCAGAACACCCCGCGGCTATTCGTGCTGCTGCCCTGCCAGTCGAGTCGCTCCGTGCAGCGCTCGAGTGTGATTCGAGTCAGTGGCATATCGACCGGCTCGGGCGGCTCACAGTCGAGCGTTGCCTGCGCCACGTCCTGCCACTCCCGGCCGTCGCGGTCTTGCCAGTGAGCGTGCACCCGGTAACGCTGTGGGTCATCGTCGGCGGAATGCCAGCGCCCCAGCAGCACCTCCTCGAAGCCAGCCGTGCTGACGGGCAAGCCGTCACGCAGATGCAGCGTGGCGCGGTCGCCCGCCTGCCAGTAGGTGTCCCGTCCGTGCTCGCCGGTGCGGTGCGCCATGATCAACAGCGCCCGATTGCCTTGCTGTTTCGCTATCAGCGACGCATAGGGCAGGGTTTCCGCGCGCGCCTCCAGGTCCCGGGCCGGCTGGTTGCCCAGCAGCGTCTCTCCCAGCGGTGAGAGCTGGCCTTGAGCGCAGGCCGTCAGGCTCATCAGCATGCCTACCCACAGCGAGTATCGAAGCAGGACCGCCTGGCGGCGGTCCTGGTTCGGCACACGAGAGTCTCGGTACCGTCTGTGTCGGCCCATCAGCGCGTCCCGGTAGCCGTTCCGGTTCCGGTACCTGTGCCGGCGGCAATCACCACGCCGATGCCGGCGGCACCGCGATTCACGGCGCCGGCAAGCGCCTGGCCGGAATTGCCCGGGGCAGCCCCGGCCGCACCGCGACCTGTCGCGAGTCCGCCGCTGGCAACGGCGCCAGGTGCCGGCGTGTTGGCCGAGTTGCCAGGAGCCCCCTGGGTGCCTTGCGGCAATGTGGCCTGCTGCGCCAGCGCCAAGGGCGCAAGGGCGAGCAAGGCCACGCCCGCCAGGGCGGCGGCATGATGCCTGGCCATCTTCAGTGAGTGCATAGTGTTCCTTCTCCTTTGTTGCGCCGGGCTCTTCCGGCGGGACGAATGGCCGGAGAGTGCACCCCGTGAATAAATCGGGATGGACTGCCCGGCCTGCCTGCGAGGGCAGGCAATGCAAAAAAAACTTAATGATAATTGGCCGGCGAGTCCTGTCTGTGCTGGGCGTTAAGGATATGGGGAGAAATAAATAACTCAATACCTTTTGTGTTTGAAGAAACCAAGATTTTTCTTCTGTTTCTAAAGTAACAAGAAATGTAAAAAAATGTATAAATTGGCTTTTGGATGATGACAAGCCCCAAAAAAGAGGTATTCTGGCCTTCACTCAAGGGGGCGCCTTACATGGACGAGAGGACCCTGCACCTCATCTAGGCTTCTTAGGTTGTCATTGCGCCACGGCTAATGCTGTGGATTATTTTTTATCTAAAATCAATCACTTGTAGTGGCCTCGGGGATTGCCGCATAACTTCGTGGCGGTAGCGTGTCTGCAGAAGTGCAAGAAATTAAAGGTCCTGGCTAGCCAAAGTGTATTTTGTTGTCGGTAAATGAAGGCAGGCTTGTGGAATCTTTACGACAGTGTAAGGGTGGGGTTGTCGCTAGATTTAGACATGCTGTGTCGTGAGAAACTGTCATGTCGATATTGATGAGTCGATATGCGTGAAGCCGCTTTGTTCTTCTTTGTGTCACTGAATGGAGACGCGGTGGAATAAAATAAGAGACATATAGAGGCTCGCTAAAGCGACAAATTCGAGACAAATAAAAGTCAAATGGGCAGGGCGGGTTAATTTGGCCATGCGAGAACAGTCAATGAAGCATTATTCCTTGCGTACGCGAATGAGCCGTGTGCTCTTGTCCTGCAGCGTGTTGCTCATGGGGGGGTGCGCCTTTGCCCCCGGTGGCCACATCGACTATCGCACGGACGCAGCGCCCATCGATGATCTGGTCGACATCGAGCCGATCACCTTTGGCCTGGTGCGAGCGCTGCGGCAGGAGCGTCGGCAAGTCGAAGATTTCAGCAGGGGCGGCGAGGCGCTGCAGCAGGACATCGATGGTTACGACTACTACATCGGCAAGGGCGATGTGCTCACCGTCATCGTCTATGGCCATCCGGAGCTGACCATCCCCGCCGGTGGGGAGCGCAGCGCTGCCGAGTCGGGCAACACCGTGCACAGCGACGGCACCATCTTCTACCCCTTCATCGGCCGGATCCCCGTGGAGGGACGCACAGTGCGGGAGGTGCGTGACGTCATCGCCCGCGGCCTCGAGCCCTATGTGGCCATGCCGCAGGTCGAGGTGCAGGTCGCCCAGTACAACTCGCAGCGGGTCAATGTGACCGGTGCGGTAGCCGACCCCGGTCCGCTGCCGATCCGCAACGTGCCGCTGACCGTGCTCGATGCCATCAGTCAGTCCGGCGGTCTGGCGGACCACGCCAACTGGCATGACGTGCTGCTGACCCGTGATGGTGAGGAGATCCGCCTTTCGCTGCATGACATGCTCAACCGTGGCCGGCTCGACCGAAACCTGCTGCTGCGGGCCGGTGACGTGCTCCACGTTCCCGACAACAGCGATCAGAAGGTCTATGTCATGGGCGAGGTGCGCGAGCCGCGAAGCCTGGCCATGGGGGCGAACCGCTTGACGCTGACCGATGCGCTGTCCGAAGCCGGCGGCATCAACGAGGGCAATGCCAACGCCTCGGGGATCTTCGTCATCCGCCGGGCGCCGGAGGAGAGCGACAAGCTGGCCACGGTGTATCAGCTCGACGCCCGCAATGCCACGGCACTGATGCTGGGCGCCGAGTTCGCCCTCGAGCCCACCGACGTGATCTACGTGACGACGACACCGCTGGGCCGCTGGAACCGCGTGGTGCGCCAGATCCTGCCCACCGTCAGCAGTATCTACCAGACCACCCGCACCGGGCGTGAGCTGGAACGGATCGGCGAGTAGGAGCAAGCGATGTTTCAGGACCTTCTGGTGGTGTGTACCGGCAATATTTGCCGCAGTCCGGTGGGGGCGGCGCTGCTCGATCAGGCATTGCCCGGGCACCGGGTCGCTTCCGCTGGCCTGGGGGCGCTGGTCGGTCACCCGGCGGATGCTACCGCTGCATGGCTGGCCGAGGCCGATGGGCTCGATCTCTCCGCGCACCGCGCACGTCAGATCGATGCCGAGATGGTCAGGCAGGCCGACTTGATTCTGGTGATGAGCGAGGGCCAGCGCATGGCTGTCGCAGAGCGCTTTCCCTTTGCCACCGGCAAGACCATGCGCTTCGGGCGCTGGCTGCCCGGCGTGGCGGGTGACGGGGATGACATCCCCGACCCTTATCGCAGGAACGAAGAGGTCTTCGTGCGCGTACATCGTCAGCTGACCGAGGCGGCGCGTCTGTGGCAGGCCCGTCTGGCTAGTCCGGCTGGCTAGTCCGTCTGGTCTGGATAGCCTCGCGAGGCTGACGCGAACGACCACCTTCACACCAGGGATTCCATGATGGTGAAAGAGAGCAAGACGGGCTCGCGCCCGGGCTATGACGATATCGATCTGGGCAGGCTGCTTGGTGTCCTGCTCGACAACAAATGGCTGATCATGCTGGTGACGGCGCTGTTCGCCGTGGCCGCCGTGATCCACGTACAGCTGGCCACGCCGATCTATCGTGCCGATGCCCTCGTCCAGGTGGAGGGCAAGACCGGGCTCAGCAATCCGCTGGCCGAGGTGCGCTCGTTCCTCGGCGACGAGCCGAAAACCGATGCCGAACTCGAGATCCTGCGTTCTCGTATGGTGCTGGGGCAGGCCGTCGATCAGGAGCGACTCGACATTTCCGTGACACCCACTCGTTTCCCGTTCGTCGGCGACTTTCTGGTACGCCGCGGCATGGAGCGGCCCGGATTCTCCCGGAGCAGCGTGTGGGCCGGCGAGTATCTCAATGTCGGTGAGTTGCGAGTCGATGACGAGTGGCTGGGGCGGGCGCTGCGCCTGGTGGCGGGCGAAGGCGGCAGCTATCGCCTGTACCACGGCGACACGCAGCTTGGCGAGGGCCGGGTCGGCACGACGGAGCACTTCGCAGACGGCGGTATCGAGCTGCGAGTGGCGGAGCTGGAGGCCGCCGAAGGAGCCGAGTTCACCGTGGTGCGGCGTACCCGTCTGGCTGCCATCAATCAGCTGCGCGGACGCTTCAGCGTCACCCAGCGCGGTCGCGACAGCGGCGTGTTCAACATGACGCTGCTCGACGAGGACCCCCGCCGTGCTCAGCGCACCTTGAGCGTGATCGGCCAGATCTATCTGACCCAGAACGTCGAGCGACAGAGTGCCGAGGCGGAGCAGAGCCTGATCTTCCTCGAAGAACAGGTGCCGGAGGTGCGTACCGAGCTGGCACGGGCCGAGGATGCCCTCAACGCCTTCCGCATGGAGCACGAGAGCGTCGACCTCAACATCGAGACGCGCTCGGTGCTGGACCGGGTGGTGGACCTCGATTCGCGACTCAGCGAGCTGGAGATGGAGCAGGCGGAGCTGAGCCGGCGCTACAACTCATCGCACCCGCTGTACGCGGCGATGATGGAAAAGCGCAACAACCTGGAGCGCGATCGCGAGCGCCTCAACGATCGCATCCATGCGCTGCCGGAGACCCAGCAGCAGATCCTGCGCATGTCGCGGGACGTGGAGGTCACCCAGCAGGTCTACGTGCAGCTGCTCAACAAGATCCAGGAGATGAGCATCACCAAGGCCAGTACGGTGGGCAACGTACGCATTCTCGACGACGCCGTGGCTCAGCCTGGGCCGGTGGAGCCGCGCAAGCCGGTGACGGTGGTGATGATCACCCTGGTGGGCGGCTTCCTGGCGGTGGCTTTCGTGATCGTGCGCAGCATCCTCAATCGCGGCGTGGAGAGCGCCGATCAGCTCGAGGATCTGGGCCTGCCGGTGTACGCCACCGTGCCGTTGTCCGACGATCAGCAAAAGCTGGTGCGTAGGGTCAAGCGTAACAACCGGCGGCGGGGGCGCAGCGTGGCCTGTGGGGTGCTGGCACAGAATGCGCCCGACGACACCGCCGTCGAGGCCCTGCGTGGCCTGCGTACCTCGCTGCATTTCGCCATGCTCGAGGCTACCGACAACCGCCTCATGATCACTGGGCCGAGCCCCAACATCGGCAAGAGCTTCATCTGTATCAACCTGGGCGCGGTCGTTGCCCAGGGAGGTCAGCGTGTCGTCGTGCTCGACGCCGACATGCGCAAGGGCCATGTACATACCGCCTTCGACGCCGACAGCAAAGGCGGGCTCTCCGAGGTGCTCTCCGCCAAGGCCGAGCTCGATGAGGTGATACGCCAGTCGCCGATCAACGGGCTGAGCTACGTGGCTCGCGGCAAGGCGCCGCCCAACCCCGCCGAGCTGTTGATGAGCGAGCGTTTCGGCAAGCTGCTCGATGCTCTGAGCGAGCGCTTCGACCTGGTGATCGTGGACACGCCGCCCATTCTCGCCGTGACCGATGCCGCCATCATCGGCCATCGCTGTGGTACCAGCCTGATGGTGGCGCGCTTCGGCCTCAACCCACCGCGTGAAGTCGATGTCGCCATTCGGCGTCTCGAGAGCAGCGGCGTCACGGTCAAGGGCGGCATTCTCAACGCCATCGAACGCAAGGCCGCCACCAGCTACGGCTATGGCTATTACCACTACGCCTACAAGACCACCCAGACCTGAGCGCCGGCTGCGTGCGGGTCTCTGTCCGGGCCCGCGGCGGCGGGCCGTTCCCTGGCGTAAGGCCGAGGTGCCGCAACGTTCGCGCGGCCGGCACGAGCGCCGATCACTACCACTCGAAAATCATGGAAGCGTCATGACCACTATCAAAGATCGTCTGATTGGCCGGCTCGAGAGCAAGGATGCCGTGATCGGGATCGTCGGGCTCGGCTATGTGGGGCTCCCCTTGATGTTGCGCTACAGCGAGATCGGCTACCGGGTGCTGGGCATCGACATCGATGCGGGCAAGGTCGAGAAGCTCAACGCCGGGCGCAGCTACATCGAACACATTGCCAGCGATCGGATCGCCCAGGCCCGGGATACCGGCTTCGAAGCCACCGCGGACTTTTCCCGTGTGGGTGAGGCCGACGCCGTGATCCTGTGCGTGCCGACGCCGCTCAACAAGTACCGCGAGCCCGACATCAGCTTCGTGATCGACACCGTCGATGCGCTCAAGGCGCACCTGCGTGAAGGCCAGGTGATCTCGCTGGAGAGCACCACCTATCCCGGCACCACCGAAGAGGAGCTGCTGCCCCGCGTCGAAGAGGGCGAGCTCAAGGTCGGCGAGTCGCTGTTTCTCGTCTACTCACCGGAGCGTGAGGACCCGGGCAACCCCGACTTCGAGACCCGCACCATCCCCAAGGTGGTGGGCGGACATACCCCGGCCTGTCGTGAGGTGGGGGTAGCGCTCTATCGTCCTGCCATCGACCAGGTGGTGCCGCTGAGCTCCACCCGGGCCGCCGAGATGACCAAGCTGCTCGAGAACATCCACCGCGCGGTGAACATCGGCCTGGTCAACGAGATGAAGATCGTCGCCGACCGCATGGGCATCGACATCTTCGAAGTGGTGGATGCCGCCGCCACCAAGCCGTTCGGTTTCACGGCCTATTATCCCGGGCCGGGGCTGGGTGGGCACTGCATTCCCATCGATCCTTTCTATCTGACCTGGAAGGCGCGTGAGTATGGCCTGCACACGCGCTTCATCGAACTGTCGGGCGAGATCAACCAGGCCATGCCCGAATACGTGGTGAACAAGCTGATCGAGGGACTCAATCAGTGTGGCAAGGCGCTGAAGGGCAGCCGCGTGCTGGTACTCGGCATCGCCTACAAGAAGAACGTCGACGACATGCGCGAGTCGCCGTCGGTATTCATCATGGAGCGCATCCGCGACCGTGGCGCCGAGGTGGCCTACAGCGACCCCCACGTGCCGTCCTTCCCGCCCATGCGTGAGCATCACTTCGATCTCGAGAGCGTACCGCTGTCGCCGGCCGCCCTGGCCGAGTACGACGCCGTGATACTCGCCACCGACCATGATCGTTTCGACTACGACATGATCCGTGCCCATGCCCGCCTGATCGTCGACACCCGCGGCATCTACCGCGGCGAGAGCGACGAGCGGGTGATCAAGGCCTGATCCATGTCCAACCCACAGGTAAACGCCATGAAATACTTCGCTCTGATCGGTGCTGCCGGCTACATCGCTCCGCGCCACATGAAGGCCATCAAGGAGACCGGCAACCACCTGGCCATGGCCTACGACGTCAACGACTCCGTAGGCATCATCGATTCGATCTCGCCGGAGAGTGAGTTCTTCACCGAGTTCGAACGCTTCCTCGAGAGTGCCTGGCAGCGCAAGCGCGATCCCTACACGGCGCTCGACTACGTGTCGGTGTGCTCGCCCAACCACCTGCACCATGCTCACATCGCCGCCGGCCTGCGGCTGGGCTGCAACGTGATCTGCGAGAAGCCGCTGGTACCCACGCCGGCGCTGCTCGACGAGCTGGAGAAGGTGGAGCAGGAGACCGGACGGCGCGTGTTCAACATTCTGCAGCTGCGCCACCATCCGGCCATTCTCGAACTCAGGGAGCGTGTGGCTGCCATGCCCCGTGACGACAAGTACGACGTCGAGCTCACCTACATCACCTCACGTGGCAAGTGGTACCACGAAAGCTGGAAGGGCGATCCGCGCAAGTCCTTCGGCGTGGCGACCAACATCGGCGTGCACTTCTTCGACATGCTGCATTACGTGTTCGGCGATCTCGAGCGCAACGTGGTGCACTACCTGGACGAGCAGCGCGCCGCCGGTTTCCTGGAATACCGCAAGGCGCGGGTGCGCTGGTTCCTCTCGATCGACAGCAACGACCTGCCGAGCAGCGTTCAGGGCGAGCAGCGCACCTACCGTTCGATCCTGTGCGAAGGGCGTGAGATCGAGTTCTCGGGCGGCTTCACCGACCTCCATACCGTTTCTTACCAGGAGATCCTGGCCGGTCGCGGCTTCGGCCTCGACAGCGCCCGTCACTGCATCGAAACCGTCGATACCATTCGCAACGCGGCGCCGGAAATGCCAGTGCGCGGTGAAGCGCACCCCTGCCTCAAGCGCCATCTGATGTGAGGTGTGCCATGCAGACTCAAGCGCAAGAGAACCGCTACCCCGGCGTGCAGATTCACCCCAGCGCCATCGTCGACGCAGGTGCCGAAATCGGTGAGTCGTCCTATGTCTGGCACTTCGTCCACGTATGCGGTGGGGCCCGCATCGGCCGCGGCGTATCGCTGGGGCAGAACGTCTTCGTCGGCAATCGCGTGGTCATCGGCGACGGCTGCCGGGTGCAGAACAACGTTTCGGTGTACGACAACGTCACGCTCGAGGCGGGCGTCTTCTGCGGCCCCAGCATGGTCTTCACCAACGTCTACAACCCGCGCTCCACGGTCGACCGCAAGAGCGAGTATCGCGACACCCTGGTGCGTGAAGGCGCGACCCTGGGCGCCAACTGCACCATCGTGTGCGGTGTCACCATCGGTCGTTATGCCTTCGTCGGCGCGGGGGCGGTGGTCAACCGCGACGTGCCCGACTTCGCTCTGATGCTGGGTGTGCCGGCCCGTCAGCAGGGCTGGATGAGCCGCCATGGCGAACGCCTGGAGCTGCCGCTGGAAGGCGAGGGTGAAGCAGTGTGCCCGCACACCGGCGACCGCTACCGGCTGAAAGGCGGCACGCTCACCTGTCACCCGGCGCAGCAGGATGCTCCACCTACCGTTAAGGACAACGGACGCGTGAAGGACAACGGACGCATGGAATTCATCGACCTCAAGGCCCAGCAGGTGCGTATTCGCGAGCGCATCAACGCCGGCATCCGCAACGTGCTCGAGCATGGCAAGTACATTCTCGGCCCGGAGGTGGACGAGCTGGAAGCGCGGCTGGCCGATTACGTCGGCGTGCGCCACTGCATCACCTGCGCCAACGGCACCGACGCGCTGCAGATCGCGCAGATGGCGCTGGGCATCGCGCCCGGCGACGAGGTGATCACCCCCGGGTTCACCTACATTGCCACCGCCGAAACGGTCGCGCTGCTGGGCGCACGCCCGGTCTACGTCGATGTCGACCCGCGCACCTACCTGCTCGATCCGGACAAGCTCGAGGCGGCGATCACGCCGCGCACCCGCGCGATCATACCGGTCTCGCTCTATGGCCAGTGCGCCGATATGGACGCCATCAACGAGATCGCCGCGCGCCATGGCATCCCGGTGATCGAGGACGGTGCCCAAAGCTTCGGTGCCACCTATCGCGGGCGGCGTTCCTGCAGCCTGTCGAGCATTGCCACCACCTCGTTCTTCCCCAGCAAGCCGCTGGGCTGCTACGGCGACGGTGGCGCGCTGTTCACCGACGACGACGAGCTGGCCAAGGTGCTGCGCCAGATCGCCCGACACGGCCAGGGACGGCGCTATTACCACGTCAGGATCGGCATCAATAGCCGGCTGGATACGCTGCAGGCCGCCATTCTGCTGCCCAAGCTCGACATCCTCGACGAGGAGCTGCTGCTCAGGGAGCAGGTGGCCGAGCGCTATGGCCGTCTGCTGCAGAGCCATGGTTTCACGGTGCCGCATGTGGCGCCCTACAACACCAGCGCCTACGCCCAGTACACGGTGGAAGTCGACGATCGCGAAGTGGTGATTGCACGCCTGACTGAGGCCGGCATACCTACCGCCGTGCACTATCCGATTCCGCTCAACAAGCAGCCGGCGGTGGCCGACCCGGGCGTCGACCTGCCGATCGGCAATCGGGCCTCGCGCCGGGTGATCAGCCTGCCGATGCATCCGTACCTCACGGCCGAGGATCAGCAGCGCATCGTCGCGGCGTTGGCAGAGGCGGTGGCATGAGCCGCCGGTCAGGGAGAGCGAACACGTGCTGAATCGGCTCGTCGTACCGGCAAGGAAGCTGCTGCCGACCCATGCCTTCGCCCGTGGCGTCAGCGTGCTGGTAGGGGGCACGGCAGGGGCGCAGCTGTTGACGCTGCTGGCCGCGCCGCTGTTGACCCGCCTCTACCCGCCAGAGGATTTCGGCCTGTTGGCGGTATACGGCGGGCTGCTGGCGCTCTTTACCGTCGTTGCCAGCGGTCGCTACCAACTGGCGATCCCACTGCCCGAAACCGAGCGCGAGGCATCGGCGGTGCTGGCGCTCAGCCTGGTGGTGGTGTGTTTGACCACCTTGGCGGCGTTGCTGCTGGTGGCGTTGGGCGGCAGGCGACTGACCGAGCTGTTGGGCGTGCCTGCGCTGGCGCCGTGGCTGTGGCTGCTGCCGCTCGGTGTGGCCTTTGCCGGCAGCTATCAGGCCGTCAGCCACTGGGCGGTGCGGACCCGCGCCTTCTCAGCCATCGCCGCGACCCGCATCAAGCAGTCCCTGGCGCTGCTGACCATTCAGCTCCTTGCCAGCCCCCTGGGGGGGGCCGGGCTGCTGCTCGGTCATGCCGCCGGCCAGGGGGCCGGCACGCTGACGTTGGCGCGTCCGGCGCTGCGTGCAGTCGGCCAGCACGGGGTCACGCCGGCCGAGGTCTGGGCGGTGGCGCGGCGCTACTGCAAGTTTCCGCTGTTTTCCACCTGGTCGGGCCTGTTCAACACCTTGGGCAAGCAGTTGCCGCCGTTGCTGTTCGCAGCCCTGTTCAGCCCGGTGGCGGCAGGGCTCTACGCCCTGGCTCACCGTGTGCTGGCCATGCCCATGACGTTGATCGGTGAGGCCGTGGGCAAGGTGTTCTTTGCCAGTGCCGCCGAGGCGCATCGCCGCGGCGAACTGGGTGTGCTGGTCGCCAGGGTGCACGGCGTGCTGGCCCAGCTTGCCATGCCGCCGGCCATCGTGCTGGTGCTGAGCGGGCCGGAGCTGTTCGCGCTGGTATTCGGCGAGCGCTGGCGTGAGGCCGGTGAGTTCGCCCGCTGGATGGCGCCATGGCTCTATCTGGTGTTCGTCACCTCGCCGTTGAGCCATCTGTTCACGGTGCTCGAGCGACAGGGACAGGGGTTGGTCTTCCAGACCGTGCTGCTCATGGTTCGGGTGGCGGCCATCGCCATTGGCGCGGCGGCCAACGATCTGCTGCTGACGGTGGCGCTGTTCTCGCTGGGCAGTGCCCTGTGCTGGATTGGCTTCCTCGCCTGGATTGCCCGACTGACCGGCAACCGGCCGGGCAGTCTGGCGCTGTCCACGCTGACTGCGCTGGCGATGAGCCTGGCCCTGCTGGCGCCGTTGATCGTCGTCGCGACGCTGGCGCCGACATGGCTGCCCTGGGGCGCCGCGCTGCTGCTCAGCGCCGTTCTGGTAGGCATCCGTTATCTCCTTCTGTTCCGTAAGGCGTACCAATGAGTTCGATACAGTGTCACTTCACTTCCCCCCGCTGGCAGGAGTGCGAGATCTCAGGCGGCCGCAGCTTCGTGCGGGGCGCCGTCTGGCTGAACGGCCATCGTCTGTCTTCAGGCGGAGCGGTCAAGCAGCTCGATCAGGTGGAGGGGATTGCCGGCTGGCGCAAGCGCATGAGCGATCTCAGCGGGTTCTACGCCATGGTGCGCCAGGTCGGCAATCACCTGGTGGCGGCCGTGGATCGGGTGCGCTCGATTCCGCTGTTCTATGGCGTCGACGCAGGTAACGTGTTCCTCAGCGACGATGCCGATTGGGTCCGCCAACAGGTTGGGGAAGAGCGCATCGATGCGGACGCCAGGGCCGATTTCGAGCTGGCCGGCTTCGTCACCGGCGGTGACACGCTGTATCGCCGGGTCAAGCAGCTGCGTGCCGGCGAGGCGCTGATCGTCAACGACTCCGACCTCGGCCTGACGCTCTCGCTGGAGCGCTATTTCCGCTTTCAGTACTACGGCATGTCGGACCGCGACGACAACCGGCGCCTGATCCGGCTCGAGGAGGTGGTGGAAGAGGCGTGCGAGCAAATGGTCAGGATGGCAGCCGGGCGCACCATCGTCGTACCGCTCAGCGGCGGCTACGACTCACGGCTCATCGCCACGTTGCTGGCACGCTGCGAGTACCCCAAGGTGCTCACCTATGCCTACGGCCATCGCGACAATCGCGAAGCCAAGGTGAGCCGCGAGGTGGCGCGCAGCCTGGGCTTGCCCTGGACCTTCGTCGAGTACAGCCAGTCGGCCTGGAGCGGTGTGGCCGACAGCGAGGAGTACTGGCGCTATCAGCAGTGGGCTTCGGGCTGGAACGGTATCGCCAACATGCAGGACTGGCTGGCCGTGAAGCTGCTGACCGAGCAGGACAAGGTCGAGCCGGGCTCGCTGTTCGTGCCCGGTCACTGCTGCGTGACGGGCTTCCTGCTGTCGAGCGTGTTCGAGGCCAAGCGCGCAGGGCGGCTGATGGAGGCAGGCGAGCTGAGCGAAGCGATTCGCCAGCGGCACTTCCTGCTCAACGCGAGCGAGGAGGGCAAGGCGCTCTTCGAGGAGTGCGTACGGCCCCGCCTGGCGCAAGACTACACCCTGGACGAGGCGCTGGACCCCGACGAGTTCATTCGCCAGTTCATCCTGTTCGGCTGGCAGGAACGTCAGGCCAAATTCATCATCAACTCGGTGCGCTGCTTCGAGTTCTACGGTCACGACTGGTGGATGCCGCTCTACGAACGGGACTTCATGGCGTTCTGGCAGGCGGTGCCGCGGCACTGGCTGGAGCGCCGTTCCGGCTA
This sequence comes from Billgrantia desiderata, assembly GCA_011742915.1. Classification (GTDB taxonomy): domain Bacteria; phylum Pseudomonadota; class Gammaproteobacteria; order Pseudomonadales; family Halomonadaceae; genus Halomonas; species Halomonas desiderata. The sequence goes on from JAAQTN010000006.1 coordinate 47,201, forward strand.
TGTCACCTTCGTCGAGAACCTCTTCGCCGAGGTCAGTGGGCAAAAGGCGCCGTTGGGCAATGCGGCGCAGCAGTCGCGCCAGAGCATGCGCGCCCGGCTGAGCCGGCTGGATGCCTTCCGTCGCGGTCCCGGAAGGCACATGAAGCGTCTGCTCAAGCGGATGATTCCCGGCCTGTCCCAGGGCAACACACTGGCCTCTACCGGGCGCTTTCCGCCCGAGACCTTGGAGCGTCTGCGCTCGGAGGGCTACTCCCACAACGGGGTGGCGGCCCAGATGTTCCTCGAGAGGTTCGGCTGAGCCATGGCGTTCAATGCATTGACTCGATCCCTGCGTGTCGGTCTGGCCGCCGCTGGCTTGCTCGGACGCAATCTCATCCAGGTTCGCCGTTACCGCGCCGTTCCTCTGCGCTGCCATGGCGCCTACCGGCTCTGCGGCATGCAGCGGATGTATCTGGACCAAGCGCTGGCGCTGTATGCCGAGCTGCATGACGGCAAGCCTCTCGATCTGCCCCGGCGCTGGCTCTATCGGCTGGCGGGTGACCGTCTCGGCGTGGTGGCTCTGGACATAGAGGGACGCGTGGTAGGCGCGGCCTTCTATGGCTTCACGCCTCGTGACCTGGCCGAGGGCAGGGTGCACTCGAGCTTCAGCGGTGTGCATCCGGCGCACCGCGGTCGTGGGCTGGCCACCGAGCTGCGGCGCAGCGCCATCCTGCACTTTCGCGATCACGGCGTGCGCGGTTACTCCTCGCGTATCAGTGCCGACAACATCGCGTCACTCAAACCAAGCCTGCGTCTCGGCTTTCGTATCGTCGAGCGCTATCGCGATACGGCAACGGGCGAGCAGCGCTTCTACCTGGTCTGCGACTTCGACGACGACTATCGCGAAGCCCCAGCACCTGCCGCACCGCTCGAGACAGGGCCTTAGGCTGAGTACGAAAAGGAAAGCCGTACATGCGCAACGATCCTTTGTTTCATCCCGGATGGATCCGCTTCAACGAACAGCGCTGGGGGCTGAGTGCCGAGCCCTTGGTGCTCACGCCCGAGAAGGGCGACGCCTGGCGCCTCGAGACGGTGCTCTATCGCAATCGGCAGGGGCGTCTGGTGACGCCGCCGCGCAACCCGCATCTGCCGATCGATTTCCACTGCGCCAGCGAGCGGCCGGCCTCGCGCAACCGGCGCAAGCGGCTGGCGCTGACCCGCCTGGCGGACCATCTGCAGCAGTGTGAATTCGGCGGCAGCCTGTCGCTCTCCTCGGTGGCGGACGACGTGCGTCCGTTCGAGTGGGCCAACATGGCGGCGCGACCCCGCTACACCTATCACCTCGACATCGCCAGCCGGGAGGAAGCCATCGACCCCAGCGCGCGCAAGAAGGCGCGCAAGTGCCGCCGGCTCGGCTATCGCTGCGAGACCACCGAGGATTACGCCGCCGTGGCCGCATGCCTGGCCGGGCCGGAATCCCGCAAGGGCTTCGATTACCGCCTCGATGCCGAGGAGCTGGCGCGTCTGGCCGAATTGATGGGACCCGAGCATTTCGTCTGCTTCCTGGCGCGCAACGCCGAGGGCGAGGCGATGGGTACTCGGGTCTGTCTGTTTCAGCCGGGCGGCCACGCCCTGGCCTGGTCGGCAGGCATGAAGACCGAGGCCATGAAGGATGGGGTCAACAACCTGGTGGCCGAGGAGGCGCTGGAGTTCTTCGACCGCCAGGGCTGCAGCGTCTTCGATTTCATCGGTGCCAACATCGCGCCGGTGGCGGAGATGAAGGAAGCCTGGGGCGGGCGACTGGTGTGCCACTACTCGATCAGTCGACGAGGGATCCGTCAGTTGGCCCGTGAGGCGTACGTCACGGCACGCACAATGATGAAGAGGGAATCCAAGTGAACGAGATGACCGCACTCTACGACGGGAATTCCCGGGCCCGGCAGGAGGCTGCGCTGGAAGCCGCGCGCCTGCCGGAAGATTCGTCTGCTGCATCCAGCGCCGGCGAGCCGGTGCTGGCCTGGCTGGAGCAGGTACTGCACGAGCGCTTCGGCGTACCGCTGCGGCTCGAGCGCGACGGCACCGAGCGGCTCTATCTGCGTCACGCAGGCGAGGCAGGCCACGTACTGTTCGACCGCCTGCAGCCGGGCTTCTATCTGAGCGGCGTCGAACTGCCCCATACCCAGTGGGACGCGACGAGCGAAGGTTTCAGCGCGCCGCTGGACATGCCGCTGCCGGCACCGGGCGCGGCCAGCCTGCCGCGGCCCCTGGTCGAGCCGGTGGCGGGCGGCCTGGCGGTTCACTACGACATTCTCGGCCTGACCTTCTGGATGCTGTCACGCCAGGAAGAAGTCGATGCTCAGGTGCTCGACCGTCACTGCCGTTTTCCCGCCAGCGCCTCCCATGCCGGCCGCCACGGCTACATCGATCGGCCCGTGGTCGACGAATGGCTGGCAGTGCTGGGTCAGGTGATTCGCTGTCAGTGGCCCCGGGCGGTGCTGCGCCAGCACCGCTTCACTCAACGCCCGACTCACGACGTCGACCGTCCCAGTCGCTACGGCTTCGCCCATGACGTGCGTCTGGCGCGCGTCATCGCCGGCGACGTATTGCGCAACCGCCGGCCCCAGGCGCTGCTGGTGGCGCCGTGGGTACGCCTGCGCACCCGGCGTCGGCTGCACCCGCTGGACCCGCTCAATACCTTCGACTGGCTGATGAACGTCTCCGAGCGTCACGGACTGACCAGTGCCTTCTATTTCATCTGCGGGCGTACCGATCCGCGCAAGGATGCCGACTACGAGCCGGAGCATCCGGCCATGCGTCACTTGATGCGGCAGATACACGAGCGCGGTCACGAGGTCGGCCTGCATCCCAGCTATCACACCTTCCGCAACCCCAAGGAGCTGGCCAACGAAGCCGAGCGCCTGCGCCGGGTGTGTGCCGAGGAGGGCATCGAGCAGGAGCAGTGGGGCGGCCGCATGCACTATCTGCGTTGGCAGATGCCGCTGACGCTGCAGGGCTACGTTCAGGCGGGGCTGGATTACGACACCACGCTGGGCTATGCCGAAGCGCCCGGATTCCGCTGCGGTACCTGCTTCGAGTATCCCGCTTTCGATCCGGTCAAGGGCGAGCCGCTGCCGCTGCGTATCCGCCCGCTCATCGCCATGGAGGCCTCGGTGATCTCGCCGCTCTACCTGGGGCTCGGCGTGGGCGAGGAGGCCTTCGAGTGCTTCAGCCGGCTCAAGGCCCGCTGCCGCGCGGTGGGGGGCACCTTCACCCTGCTGTGGCACAACTCGGAGTTGACCACTTCGGCTCAGCGGGCGCTCTACCAGCGCGTGCTGGATGCCTGAGTTGCCGGGGTAGCGCTCATGGTCCTTTCCGGTGATGCCCTGACCAAGCGCGCTTCGGCGCTTGGCTTCTTCGTGCTCTTTCCCGGTTTCATCCTCTATCACACCCTGGTGGCGATGGGGATGATCCCGGCGCTGCTGGGCGGCCTGTTCGGCGTGGTGTCGGTGATGCTGTTCGTCGTCTACTGTGCGCTGCTGTCCTCCCAGCTCCACGTGCTGCTGAGCGCGACCCGCGGCTATGCACTGCTGACCTTCGCTTTCTTCGCCTATGTGTTGCTGTGGGCGGTGGCCAACTATGGCCTGGTGGGCGGCGGCATCATGCGTGCGGCACTGATCCAGACCATCGAGACGCTGGTGCTGTGGCTGGTGCTGTTCATCATGGGATACCGCGTGCCGCTGGACTCCCCACGGCTGGCACGCGCCTTCTGGCTGGCCTTTGCGCTGATCGCCGGCTACCTGCTGTTCCATGTGGCGACCACCGGCCAGTGGATGTTCTTTGCCCGGCGCATGGTCGAGGAGGGCGGCGAGAACGTCTCCACCTATCAGGGTTATGCGCGCAGCGCTCTGGTGCTGCTGGTGTTCCTGATCGCGATCAGCGAACGCGCCGTGGTACGGGCCGGGCTGATCGTGCTAGGGGCCTTCGTCATGTTCGTGCTGGGCGCGCGCTCGGAGCTGTACGCCTTTCTTGCACTGACGCTGGTACTGCTGCTGCTGTGGGCGGGCATGAGCGTCAAGTACATGCTGACCTTGCTGGCGGTCATCGCCGCTCTGATCGCCGTGGTGGTCAGTCAGTTCGAGGCGCTGGCCGGGAGTCGCCAACTGCAGGTGCTCGACCTGTCGGGCACCAGCTCCTGGTTGGCGCGGCAGAACCTGGGCCAGCGTGCCACCGAGCAGATACTGGCCAATCCGCTGCTGGGTCGCTTCGGCGGTCACATCAGCTCGGCCGAGTTAAGGGGCGGGTATGCCCACAGCATGCTCTCGGCCTGGGTCAATTATGGGCTGCTGGGCTTCGTGCTCTATCTCGGCCTGACGGCCGTCGCTTTCCTCGGCTCGACCTATCGCCTGCTTTTCGTCGGAGCGCGGGATGCCCGGTGGGTGTTCGCCTTCTCCATCAACTTCGTCTGCCTGTTGCTGATCGTGCTGGCCAAGCCGGTGTTCTGGCCATTGCCCGCGCTGGGTTGGGGCGCCTTCGCCAATGCCCTGGTCGCTTCGCGTCAGCGACAGAGCAGTGATGCCACGCAGCAGTCCGGGCCAGCCGGTACTCGTCGTGGCGTACCGGGGCAGCATGACGCTGCCAGGGATTCACAAGGATGCAACGACAATGAAAGTGGTACATCTGACCTCCGCCCATCCACGCTTTGATACCCGCATCTTTCACAAGCAGTGCCGCTCGCTGGCCGCAGCCGGCTATTCGGTGACGCTGGTGGTGGCCGACGGTGAGGGAGACGAGGAGCGCGATGGCGTCGCCATCGTCGACGTGGGCAGACTGCCCGGACGCCTCAAGCGCGTAATGAAGACCACGCAGCGCGTCCATGAGCAGGCCAGGCAACTGGATGCCGACGTCTATCATCTGCACGATCCCGAGCTGATGCCGGTGGGGCGTCGCCTCAAACGGCAGGGCAAGTGCGTGGTCTACGACGCCCACGAAGACCTGCCGCGTCAGATGCTGGCCAAGCACTACCTGAACAGGTTCGTACGGCGAGTGCTGTCCCACGGTGTCGAGACCTACCAGCGCCGGGTCTGCCGGCACTTCGATGCGGTGGTGGCGGCGACGCCTTACATTCGTGACCGCTTCGAGGAGTTCCATCCCCGGGTCGTCGACATCAACAACTTTCCCATGCAGGGCGAGCTCGACGGGGCGCCCGATGCCCGCCTGACCGCCGCTGTCGGTGAGGCGCCAGCCGTCTGCTACGTCGGCGGTATCGCCGAGGTGCGCGGCATACGCGAGCTCGTGCGCGCCATGGAGAGGGTCGAGCACGAGTGTCGCCTGCAGCTTGCCGGCGATTTCAAGCAGCTCTCGCTCGAACAAGAGGTCATGACCTATGCCGGTTGGGCACGGGTAGAGGCGCACGGCTACGTCGATCGTGCCGGCGTGCGCCGGGTCATGGCCGGCTCCATCGCCGGCCTGGTGACCCTGCATCCGATCATCAACTACCTCGATGCCTTGCCGGTGAAGATGTTCGAGTACATGAGCGCCGGCCTGCCGGTGATCGCTTCCGACTTTCCCCTGTGGCGGGAGATCGTCGAGGGCAGCGACTGCGGCATCTGCGTCGATCCGCTCGATCCCGACGCGATCGCCGAGGCCATCGACTTCATCGTGAGCCACCCCGAGCGTGCCCGGGAGATGGGGCGCAACGGCCAGCGGGCCGTCGCCGAGCGTTACAACTGGCAGCAGGAAGAACGCAAGCTGCTGGACACCTACCGCACCCTTTCCCGCTGATCTCTTTCCCGCTAACTGAGGATGGCATGAAACACGTCTGGATCCTGAATCACTATGCCAAACATCCCGGTGCGGCCGGCGGCGCCCGTCACTATCAGCTGGCCCGTCATCTGCCCGCCCAGGGCTGGCACGCCACGCTGATCGCCTCGAGCGTCGATCACCCCAGCGGCGAGCAGCGTCTCGAGGAGAGTGAGCGCTGGCGGCTGGAAACCTGCGGTGAAGTGCGTTTCCTGTGGCTGCGTACTTCCAGCTACCGCGGCAACGGCGGTGGGCGCATGAAGAACATGCTGGAGTACGCCTGGCAGGCGGTACGGCCTTCGCGCCTGGCGGAGCTGGAGCGCCCCGATCTGATCATCGGCTCCAGCGTGCACCCCTTCGCCGCCCTGGCGGGCTGGTGGCTGGCTCGTCGCCACCGCGTGCCGTTCGTGTTCGAGGTGCGCGATCTGTGGCCGCAGACGCTGATCGACATGGGCCGCCTGCGCGAAGGGGCGCTGCTGACCCGGGCACTGCGCGCGCTGGAGATCTTCCTCTATCGACGCGCCCGACGCGTGCTGACGTTGCTGCCTCGGGCAGTGGACTACATCGCTCCGCTGGGCGTGCCGAAGGAGCGCGTGGAGTGGCTCTCCAACGGGGTCGACCTGGCCGACTTTCCCGATCCCGGCCCGCCGTTTCCGCGGCCGCGTGAGATGCCCCTGACGCTGATGTATTTCGGCAGCCACGGCGAGGCCAACGGACTCTCGCACCTGCTGGAGGCAATGGCGATCGTCAAGCGGGACGCGAACGGCGACGCCGTGCCGGTGCGACTGCGCCTGATCGGCGAGGGACCGGCCAAGCAGGCGCTGATCCGCCAGGCCGGTGCGCTCGGACTGGACGGGCGCTGGGTGAGCTTCGAGCCGCCGGTGGCCAAGCGCGAGATTCCGGCCCTGGCCGGCGAGGCCGACGCCTTCGTCATCACCGTGCGCGACCTGCCCAGGCTGTATCGCTTCGGTATCAGCATGAACAAGCTGTTCGACTACATGGCCGCCGCCCGCCCGGTGATCATCGCCTCGGCGGCGGTCAACGACCCGGTGGCCGACGCCGGTGCAGGCATCACGGTGCCGCCGGAGGACCCGCTGGTGCTGGCCGAAGCGATCAAGCGCCTGGCGGCGCTGCCGGCCGAGGAGCGGGCCCGTATGGGGCGGGCGGGGCGGGCGCACATGGAAGCCGTCTACGACTACCGGATCCTGGCCGAGCGTCTGGCCGACATCATGAACGACGTCATGGATGAAAAACGATGAAGCGACTGTTCGATATCGTGGTTTCTCTACTGGCTCTGATCCTGCTTTCCCCGGTCATGCTCGTGGTGGCACTGCTGGTGCGGCTCAAGCTCGGTGCCCCGGTGCTGTTCCGGCAGACCCGACCGGGACTCCACGGACGACCTTTTGAGATGGTCAAGTTCCGCACCATGCTCGACGCCGTGGACAGCAACGGTCAGCCGCTGCCCAACGCCCAGCGCATGACGAAGTTGGGCAGCGTGCTGCGCGCCACCAGCCTCGACGAGCTGCCGGAGCTGTGGAACGTGCTCAAGGGCGACATGAGCCTGGTCGGCCCGCGCCCGCTGCTGATGGAGTATCTGCCGCTCTATACGCCGCGCCAGGCTCGCCGTCATGAGGTGCGTCCGGGCGTGACCGGCTGGGCTCAGGTCAATGGCCGCAATGCGCTCAGTTGGGAGCAGAAGTTCGAACTCGACGTGTGGTACGTCGACAACCGCTCGCTGTGGCTCGACCTGCGCATCCTGCTGCTGACCGTGAAGAAGGTGCTGGTGCGTGAGGGCATTGCCCACGACGGCGATGTCGCCATGCCGAGATTCCGTGGAGGGAGCCACCATGAGTAATCGTCGTCGCCTGGCCATTCTCGGTGCCAGCGGGCATGGCAAGGTCGTGGCCGACATTGCCATCCAGAGCGGCTGGCAGGATCTGACTTTCTACGACGATGCCTGGCCGCGCAAGACCCGACATGAGCACTGGGAGGTGCGTGGCACCCTGCCCATGCTGCTGCACGATCTGCCCGGTTTCGATGGGGTGATCGTGGCCATCGGCCACAACGGCATTCGCGAGGCCAAGCTCGGGGCGCTGCTGGCCCATGGCGCCCGGGTGGTCACACTGGTGCATCCGCGCGCCACGATCAGTCCGCTGGCCAGGTTGGGACCCGGCTGCGTGGTGGTGGCAGGTGCCGTCATCAACGCCTTTGCCGAGCTTGGCGAGGGCTGCATCGTCAACACCTGTGCCAGCGTGGGTCATGACTGTCGGCTGGGAGCCTGTGTGCATGTCGCCCCGGGGGCCAACGTGGCCGGCGACGTCGAGATCGGACGCACCAGCTGGATCGGCGCCGGCGCCGCAGTGCGCCAGGGCATGACCATCGGTGAAGGTGTGATGGTAGGCGCCGGTGCGGCAGTGGTCGCCAACGTCGGCGACCGCCAAGTGGTCGGCGGGGTGCCGGCGCGTCCGCTGTCGTCATCCCCTGCGGATGCCGCCGACGCCTCGAACGTGCTTCGCCTGAACCTGCCTTCACCTCAAGGAAGATCGTAATGCTCAATGGACCCTTTTCCCCCTGGCCGGCCTTTTCCCAGGAGGAGGCCGATGCGGTGGCCCGCGTGCTGCTTTCCAACCGGATCAACTACTGGACCGGCAGCGAATGCCGCGATTTCGAGCGTGAGTTTCGGCGTTTCGCCGACAGCGAATACGCCATCGCCGTGGCCAACGGTACCGTGGCGCTCGACCTCGCCCTGTACGGGCTCGGTATCGGCGAGAACCCGGATGACGAGGTGATCGTCACCTCGCGCACCTTCCTGGCGTCGGTCTCGAGCATCGTCATGGCAGGGGCCCGGCCGGTATTCGCCGACGTCGATCGCGATTCGCAGAACGTCACCGCTGCCAGCGTGGCCGAGAAGATCACGCCGCGTACCCGGGCCATCGTTGCCGTGCACCTGGCCGGCTGGCCCTGCGAAATGGATGAGTTGATGGCGCTGGCGAAGGCGCACGATCTCTACGTGATCGAGGACTGCGCCCAGGCCCACGGCGCGCGCTATCGCGGGCGCAGCGTGGGCAGCATCGGCCACGTGGGCTGCTGGTCGTTCTGCCAGGACAAGATCATGACCACTGGCGGCGAGGGCGGCATGGTCACCACCAGCGATGCCGAGCTGTGGCAGCGCATGTGGGCCTTCAAGGATCACGGCAAGAGCTGGGAGGCGGTCTACGAGCGGGAGCATCCCCCCGGCTTTCGCTGGCTGCACGAGAGCTTCGGCACCAACTGGCGGCTGACCGAGATGCAGGCCGCCATCGGCCGCATTCAACTGGAGCGCATGTCCCGCTGGAAGGCGGCACGACAGGCCAACGCCGGGCGTATCTGGCAGGCCGCGGCCGGCTGCAAGGCGCTGCGCGTGCCCGAGCTTCCCGCCCACTGCGAGCATGCGGCCTACAAGTGTTATGTCTTCGTCGAACCGCAGCGGCTGGCGCCGGGCTGGGACCGCGACCGCATCATGGCGGAGATCGTCGCCGCCGGGGTGCCGTGCTTTTCCGGCTCCTGCTCCGAGGTGTACCGCGAGAAGGCATTCGACGGTACCGGCTGGCGACCCGAGCGGCCGCTTGCCGTGGCGCGTGAACTTGGCGAGACCAGCCTGATGTTCCTCTGTCACCCGACCCTGACGGAGGCGGAGATCGCACGCACCTGTGCGGTGCTGGAAGAGGTGATGGCCAGGGCAACCGCCTGAGGCATCGCAATCAAGCGGGCGTGCTCAATGCCCGCGGTCATGGAGAGACGTCATGCGAAACCTGCTGCAATCCCTGTTCCGCCTGCCGCGGCGTCAGAAGCGCACCATCCAGTTGATGGTGGACTGCGTACTGATCGCGGCGAGCTTTCTGCTGGCCATGCTGCTGCGCCTGGAGAGCTGGACGCCTCTCTCCGAAGCGAGCACCTGGCTGGCGCTGTTGGTGCTGATTCCGCTGAGCCTGGCGATCTACGTCCGGCTGGGCTTCTACCGCGCGGTGATTCGCTACCTCGGCCCCAAGGCGATTCGTGCGGTGGTGGTCGGGGTGGTGGTCTCGGCGCTGTCGCTGCCGCTGGTCAGCTACCTGTTCGCACTGGGCATACCGCGCAGCGTGCCGTTCATCTACGCCATGCTGGCGCTGCTCACCATCGGCGGGGTGCGTTTCGGCCTGCGTGCCATCTACCTGCGCAGCCAGATTCGCCACAAGCCGCGGGTGGTGATCTACGGCGCCGGCTCGGCCGGGCGCCAGCTGGCGGCCTCGCTCACCCACGGCCAGGAGTACCTGCCGATCGCCTTCGTCGACGATGCGCTGAGCCTGCAGAACACCTACATCGAAGGGCTCAAGGTCTATCCGCCGCGCCAGCTCGGCTACCTGGCCGACACCTACGGCGCCGAGCGCGTGCTGCTCGCCGTGCCCAGCGCCAGCCGGGCGCGCCGCCGCGAGATCCTGGCCGAACTCGAACCCCAGGGCTTTCCGGTGCAGACGATTCCCGGCGTGGTCGACATGGTCACGGGACGCGCGCGCATCAGCGAAGTGCGCGACGTGGCGGTGGAGGACCTGCTGGGGCGCGACCCGGTACCGCCCAATCCCACCCTGATGGACGCCAACATTCGCGGCAAGGTGGTGCTGGTGACCGGTGCGGGGGGCTCCATCGGCTCCGAGCTGTGTCGTCAGATCCTGCGTCACGGCCCGGGACGCCTGCTGCTGCTCGACATTTCCGAGTTCGCGCTCTATCGCATCGAGCAGGATCTGCTTCGAATCGCGGCGGAAGAGGGGCTCGAGGTGCGCGTCGAAGCCCTGATGGGCTCGGTGCAGCACCGTCAGCGCCTGACCACCGTGATGAAGGCCTACGGGGTGCAGACGGTCTATCACGCGGCGGCCTACAAGCACGTGCCGATGGTGGAGCACAACGTGGTCGAGGGGGTGCAGAACAACGTCTTCGGCACCCTCTCGGCGGCGCGCTCGGCGATCGATGCCGGCGTCGAGACCTTCGTGCTGGTTTCCACCGACAAGGCGGTGCGGCCGACCAACGTGATGGGCACCACCAAGCGCCTGGCCGAGCTGGTCTGCCAGGCCTTCGCCCGGCAGCAGAGCGCCACTCGCTTCTGCATGGTGCGCTTCGGCAACGTGCTGGGCTCCAGCGGCTCGGTGGTGCCGCTGTTTCGCCAGCAGATCCAGGCCGGCGGGCCGATCACCGTGACCCATCCGGACATCACGCGTTTCTTCATGACCATCCCCGAAGCGGCTCAGCTGGTCATCCAGGCCGGCGCCATGGCCCGTGGCGGCGATGTGTTCGTGCTCGACATGGGCGAGCCGGTACGCATCGCCGACCTGGCGCGGCAGATGGTCCGCCTGTCGGGGCTCAAGGTACGTGACGAACGCAATCCCGACGGCGACATCGCCATCGCCTACAGCGGACTGCGCCCGGGAGAGAAGCTCTACGAGGAGCTGCTGGTGGGCGACGACGTCGCCGCCACCTCGCATCCGCGCATCATGACCGCTCAGGAAGTGTTCTGGGAGTGGCCGCGCCTCGAGAATTTCCTCGACCGGCTGTTCGAGGCATGCCGCAACTTCCATCACGACGGCATTCGTCGGCTGCTGCTCGAAGCGCCCACGGCCTACCGTCCGGAGGGTGGCATCGTCGACCTGGTGTGGCTGGAGAAGCGTCGCCGCGAGGCGCTGGAGCCGGTCTCGAGTGCGGCGGTGACGCCGCTGCGCCCGGTGCTCGAGCGTCACAAATAGACGTTGCCTGCGTCCGTCGGACCGGGACGTCCGGCGGCTGGCCTTCATCGCAGCCGCTGCATCGCAGCGCTAAGGAAACACTGCACAAATGCCTGCGCGAGCGAATCACTGCGTTGCGCGGTGCTCAGAATCCTCACATATACCCCATATGCTCCGGTTCTTGTGCTCCGTGCGCCTTGTGCTTCATCTCGCTCGTCGATTTGTTCAGCGCTTCCCTAAGTCAATTAGCCCTGGTCAGTGCCCGCGATTGCTGGGCGGGGCGCCTTCATGGAGAAGAGAACATGTGTGGCATCGTAGCTGCCGTGGGTTCGGACAACGTCCTGCCCATACTGATGGAAGGACTCAAGCGCCTCGAATATCGAGGTTACGATTCGGCCGGCGTGGCCCTGGTGGAAGCGCCCGGAAAGCTGGGCCGAGCCCGTGAGGTGGGCAAGGTAGCGGCCCTGGAGCGGCTGCTCGCGACCTCGCCGCTGACCGGCATCGCCGGCGTGGCCCACACCCGCTGGGCGACCCATGGCGAGCCGAGTCAGGACAACGCACACCCTCATGTCTCGGGGCGTGTCGCCGTGGTGCACAACGGCATCATCGAGAATCATCAGACGCTCAAGGCCGAGCTGATGGCCGACGGCTACGTCTTCACTTCCGCCACCGATACCGAGGTGGTGGCGCACCTGGTCGAGCGCGAGCTGAAGGCCCGGGGAGAGCTGCTGGCCGCGGTCGATGCGGTGGTCGCCCGCCTCGAAGGTGCTTACGCGCTGGGCGTGATCGATGCCGACAGGCCCGACCGCGTCGTCGGCGCGCGGCATGGCAGCCCCCTGGTGGTCGGCATCGCCGAGCAGGGCTGCTACCTGGGCTCCGACCCTCTGGCGCTGCTCACGGTGACCGATCGCTTCATCTACCTGGAGGATGGCGACTTGGTGGAGGTCACCCGCGCCGGCTGCGTCGTGCACGAGCTCGACGCAGCCGGCCGGCGCCAGCCGGTAGTGCGGGAAGTGCTGCGCTACGAACACGACGACATGGTGGCAGGCAAGGGCGAGTTCGAGCACTACATGCTCAAGGAGATTCATGAGCAGCCGGTGGCCGTGGCCAACGCGCTGGAAGGGCGGCTGGGCAGCGACCGGGTGCTGGTGGAAGCCTTCGGGCCCCGCGCGCGTGCGCTGCTGGGCGAAGCCCGCCAGATCCACCTGGTGGCCTGCGGCACCAGCTACCATGCCGCCATGGTGGCGCGCTACTGGATCGAATCCCTGGCCGGGGTTCCCTGTCAGGTGGAGATCGCCTCGGAGTATCGCTATCGCGACGTGGCGACTCCCCCCGGGACCCTGCTGCTGACGCTCTCCCAGTCGGGCGAGACCGCCGATACCCTGGCCGCGCTGCGCCATGCGCGCAAGCAGCGCCCGGATCGCTACATCGGGGCACTGTCGATCTGCAACGTCCCGGGCAGCTCGCTGGTGCGCGAGTCCGACCTCAGCCTGATGACCCATGCCGGACCCGAGATCGGCGTGGCATCGACCAAGGCCTTCACCACCCAGCTGACGGCGTTGATGCTGGTGGCGCTGGGCTTGCGCCAGCTGCGCGGCGGCGATGAGGAGCTGACCGCGAGAGTCGTTCATCACCTGCGCTATCTGCCCACGCTGCTCGGCGATACGCTCAAGCTCGAGGGCGAGATCGCCAGCCTGGCCAAGCGCTTCTGCGACTACCGCCATACCCTGTTCCTCGGGCGTGGCGCGCAGATGCCCATCGCCATGGAGGGGGCACTGAAGCTCAAGGAGATCTCCTACATCCACGCCGAGGCCTATGCGGCGGGGGAGCTGAAGCACGGTCCGCTGGCGTTGATCGATGCCAGCATGCCGGTGGTGGCGCTGGCGCCCAAGGACGAGCTGCTCGAGAAGCTCAAGTCCAACCTGGCGGAGGTGCGCGCCCGCGGCGGCCAACTGCTGGTGTTTGCCGATCCGGAAAGCGGCTTGGAGCAGGGCGATGGCATGACGGTGGTGAAGGTACCCGGCTGCTGTCGTTTCCTGGCCCCGATCGCCTATACCGTGCCGCTGCAGCTTCTGGCCTATCATGTAGCGGTGGCGCGTGGTACCGACGTGGACCAACCCCGTAACCTGGCGAAATCCGTTACCGTGGAGTAAGCGATGCCAAGGGGCGCCACTCTCTATTCAACGAGGTGACGTATTCTATGAGGTGACGTGGTGAGTGGCGCCGGGTAAGCCAGGAGGGCGTAACCCCGGCGTCGCTGACGGCAGTGCATCCACGGACGAGATTTTGCCATGATCGAAAACGACTCCTGTCGACCGCTGTCCGGTTCCTTGCCGCGACAGACGAAAATGCAATGCCAGGCCTGGCTTGGAGCCGCAGCCATGCTGCTGCTGGGGGCCGGGCTGCTGGTGCTGCCCTGGGTGACCCTGATCGGCGTGCCGCTGCTGTTGCTGGCAGCGGCCTGGCTGGCAAGCGAAAGCCAGGTCGAAGCCTTCCCGCAACGGGAGGATCTGCTGCTGGTCTTGGCGCTGAGCGCTCAGGGGCTGGTCTGGATCGGCATGCTGCTGGTGCATGGCGAGGGCGGCGAGGGGCTGGCCGATGCCTGGCCCTTTGCGCTTGGCCTGATCGCGCTGGTGGCCTTCGCCCGGGTGCGGGTGGCGGCCACCTGGCTGTGGGGCGGCCTGGCGCTGGGCAGTCTGGCGGCCGGCAGCTGGGCGATGTGGCAGCGTATCATCGAGCGCACCCACCGGGCCGACGGGCATGAGCCGTTGCATGCCATTCTGTTCGGCAACCTGGGCTTGTTGATGGGGCTGCTGTGTCTGGCAGGGCTGAGCTGGTCGTTTGCCCGCCGCGAGCGTTGGCCCTGGTCTTTGCTGCTGATCGCCGGCGGCCTGGCGGGGTTGATCACCTCGGCCCTGTCCGGTTCCCGTGGCGGTTGGATCGGCCTGCCGTTGGCCATCTGGGTGCTCTACCGTGGGCATGGCCGGCGCCTGCCGCTGAGCTGGCGCATGACGCTGATGGCGGCGCTGGTGACCCTGCTGGGCAGCCTCTACGTGATGCCGCAGACCGGTGTCGCCAAGCGGGTCGACAATGCCGTCACCAGCCTGCGCCACTATGTGGCGGGCGATGACGACATGAATTCGGTCAGCGCCCGGTTGGAAATGTGGCGGGGGTCGTCGCAGTTGATTCTCGAGCGGCCACTGCTGGGCTGGGGTGCCAGCGGCTACCAGGCCGCCATGCGTGAGCGGGGCGCCGAAGGGGAGCAGCATCCCTCGCTGGCGCGCCACTGGCACGCCCACAACGAGGTGCTGGATGCCTGGGTCAAGCGCGGCGTGCCCGGACTCCTGGCCCTGCTGGGCCTCTACTTCACTCCCCTGTGGCTGTTCGCTCGCGGGGTGGGGGCCGGCTCGGGGGAACGCCGCGCCCTGGCCGTGGCGGGCACGCTGGTGCCGGTGGCCTTCATCGACTTCGGCCTGACCTACTGCTTTCTGGCGTATCCCGCCGGTAGCCTGATCTACGCGCTGTTGATTGCAACGCTGTGGGGGCTCTACCGACAGGCGCGCTGATCGTCGGCTGAAGAATCTCCGCCCGGCACCAGGACCTGGCGGAAGGTCAGGCTGATGCGCAGGCCGGGTATGCGCCGGGGCAGCAGCGCATGCTGCAGCTGGGCCTGACAGCCGGGGCCCATGACCAGCAGGCTGTCGTGGGGCAGCCAGACGTTGAAGGGCTTGGCGTCACCGCGTTTCCAGCGGAAGCGCAGCGGCCTCTCGGCGCCCAGCGAGAGGGCGGCAATGACGGGGTCGCGTCCCAGCTCCGGCTCGTCGTCGCTGTGCCAGCCCATGCGCTCGTTACCGTCCTCGTAGCGGTTCAACAGCACGCTGTTGAAGCGTGCCCGCAATCCCAGCTCCTCCAGCAGAGAGACGACCCTGTTGCGCAGCGCCGCAACCGTGGGGTGCCAGGGCTCGGGCTGGAAATCTCGCCCGGAATAGCGGTAGTGGGCTTCGTCATCGCCCATCCATACCTGAGTGCGCGGTATCGGGTGCTCGCGACCGTACAGTTTCAGGGCAGGGCGCTGCCAGGCCAGCTCGGCGTTCAATGTCGCGAGCGCCCGGTCGGCTTCGGATTCGCCGAGCACACCCTGGCAACGGTACAAGGCGGGTGATGCCGTGAGCCGTTGCCATTCCGCCATCGCCATCTCTCCTAGCGCAGTACCCGCCGGGGGTCGATGGGCTTGCCGCCGAGGCGCATGTCGAACAGCAGGTCGAAACGCTCCGTGGCATTGCTGAAGCCGACATCGCACAGCGGGGTTCCCCGCGTGACGCGAGCGCCGTCCGTCACCAGCACGTTGTCGCACAGCGCGTAGACGCTCTGCAGATTGTCGGCGTGGTGCACGATCACCACACGTCCGAGCTGGCGCATGCTGCCGGCGAAGCGCACGTCGCCGTCCGCCACCGCCTTGGCCTGCGCGCCGCGGTTGGTGGCCAACAGCATCGGCTGCAGGGTGCCGTGATTGTCGGCGCCGTAGGAGCGCACGATGCGATAGTCATCCAGCGGCCAGGGCCAGTTGCGTGCCGAAGAGGGAATGTTGCCGGTAGCGGGTGGCGGCGGTGTGGAAGTCCCCGCCGGGGCGCTGGCGCTGCTCGCACGGCTGGCCGCCGCAGCCGACGAGCTCGGCGCACCCGATGAGCTCGCCGTAGCCGCGGCGCCGCCGCGCAGGGGCACCTGAATGATCTGGCCTACCCGCAGCCGCGTCGGTTCCACCCCCGGGTTGGCGGCCTGGATGCGCGCCGGCGTGGTGCCGAAGCGTCGGGCTACGGCCGAATAGGTGTCGCCGGGACGAATCTGATAGCGGTAGGGGCCGCCCGAGGGCGCGCGCTCCTGCTGGGTGGGAATCAGCAGGCGCTGACCGACCGCCAGGCGGTTGGGATTGACGTCGGGATTGAAGCGTTGCAAGCGGGCCAACGGCACGTCGGCGCGTGCCGCAATGCTGCCCAGGGTATCGCCGCGCTGAACCACGACCCAACCGCCAGAGATGCCTGGAGCGTCGCTGCGTTGAGGGTCGCTGCTGCGCTGAACGCTACCGCTGGGCGAGGCGCAGCCGGTCAGGAGCAATGACAGAGTGCAAAGCAGTGTCAGCGCGAGTCGAGCGCCTGGTCTTTTTCCTGCCACAGGGCGTTCAGCCATGTATGGAAGCGTTCCTTGTAGTGCGGGTCGTCATGGTAACGGCTGTCGAGCATCCATTCGGGGACGTCGAGACGTCGGGCATCGAGCGTAATCCGGCCTTCGCGGCCGCACAGGAAGCCCCAGAAGGTCGGCTGGGGATTCTCGTAGTGCAGCGTGACGTCGAGGATGCCGTCTAGCTGTTCGCCCAGGTGGCTCAGCACCTGGGCGACACCGCCGGCCTTGGGCCGAAGCAGGTGGCGGAATGGACTATTCTGCGCGTCGCGCTTGGCCGGGGTAAATCGGGTGCCTTCAACGAAGTTGAAGATCGCCAACGGCATCTCTCGAGCGCGCTCGCACATCAGCTCGGTGGCCTTGCGGTCGACGTCGGCGAGCTGGGGGCGACGCGCGATCTGCTCGCGACTGTAGCGGCGCATGAAAGGGTACTCGAGCGCCCACCAGGCAAGGCCGACGATGGGAATCCAGATGAGTTGCTGCTTGAGGAAGAAGCGCGGCATGGGAATACGCCGGTGCAGCACCATCAGCAGCATGAAGATGTCGGTCCAGCTGCGGTGGTTGGAGATCACCAGCCAGTGCTGCCCGGGCGACAGTCCCTCGGGCAGGGTGGCATCGAGCCGCGGCTTCAGCCAGTGGCGCATCCACCACAGGTTGCAGCCGATCCAGTTCAGTGCCACGCCGTTCAGGCCGCGCAGCACGATCAGGCGCAGCGGGCGAGTCGGGGTGATCAGCTTGAGCAGGGTCAACAGAATCAGGGGGATCGACCAGAACAGGGTGTTGATCACCAGTAGCAGTACGCTGATGAGCCCTTTCAGGGGCGCCATACCTGACTCCTTGACCTTGGGAAATTCTGTACAAGTGCCTACGCGAGCGAATCGCTGCGGTACGCGGCGCTCGGGTGTGTGACGGTTAGGCGCACATGCTAATGGATAGTGCTCATGCTGCCCAGCGCTACATTATGTGGGTGACGACTCGCAGAGCGTCGTCTGCAGCACTTCGTGCAGCGCCCGTGCGGCGATGGAGAGTTCCTGGCCGGCGCCCAGCACGATGCCCACGGTGCGCCGGATCTGCGGCTCGTACAGCGGCACGCAGCGAGCGCCGAGCTCGTGCATCTGTTCGCGACACAGCGAGGGTACGGCGCTGACGCCGAGCCCGCTGGCCACCATGCGACCCACCGTGGCCAGCTGATGGCTCTCGAACGCCACCGGCAGCTCCGACTGCTGTCTGGCCAGGGCCTGCTCCAGCAGGATGCGTACCATGGAAGGGCGCTGCAGCGTGATGAAGTCGTGGGCCAGCAGTGCCTTCCAGTCGACCGACTCGGCCTCTGCCAGGGGCGAATCCGGCGGCAGGACCGCGACGAAGGTGTCGTCGAACAGCGGCAGGAAGTCGATGCCTTCGCGGGTTTCCGGCTCGAAGGCGATGCCGAGCTCGACCTGGCGTTGGCGCACCATGTCGATTACCTGCTCGTTGATCACGTCATGCACGGTGACGTTGACCCGGGGAAAGCGCAGGCGAAAACGGCGCAATGCACGCGGTAGGCGATTGCAGGCGATTGAGGGCATGGCGGCCAGTGCCACTCGCCCGAGCTGCAGCGTGAAGCGCTGGCGCAGCAACTCCTCGGCATTGTCCCAGTCGGCCAGCAGACGCTTGGCCAGCGGCAGCAGGGTCTCGCCTTCGGGAGTCAGCCGTACGCTGCGGGTGCTGCGAATCAGCAGCGGCCCACCCAGGGTCTCCTCGAGCCCCTTGATGGCCAGGCTCAGGGCCGGCTGTGACAGATGCAGCCGTTCGCAGGCCTGGGTGAAACTGAGCGTTTGCGCCACGGCCAGGAAGGCGCGTAGCTGCTTGATGGTCATGTTGTGTCGCCCGTTTTATAAGTTGTTCATATCAATTGATAAGAAAAACAAACTTAACAAATATATTGGCGGGGTCAACACTGGTCAGGTACTTTCATTTGACCACTTCACAACAAGACGAGGCTTTGCGATGTCAGGTTTCGACAAGCGCGTGTATTCCTACGAAGAAGCGATGGACGGCATCGAAAGCGGCATGACCCTGGTAGCCGGCGGCTTCGGCCTGTGCGGGATCCCGGAAAACCTGATTGCCGAGGTCAAGCGTCGCGGCGTCAAGGATCTGACCGTCATCTCCAACAACTGCGGCGTCGACGGCTTCGGTCTGGGCCTGCTGCTGGAAGACAAGCAGATCAAGCGCTTCTACGCCTCCTATGTGGGTGAGAATGCCCTGTTCGAGCAGCAGATGCTCAACGAGGAGATCGAAGTCATCCTGACCCCGCAGGGCACCCTGGCCGAGAAGATGCGCGCCGGCGGCGCCGGCATTCCCGCCTTCTATACGGCGACCGGCTACGGCACGCCGATCGGCGAGGGCAAGGAGGTGCGCGAGTTCAACGGTCGCCATTACATCCTCGAGGAAGCGTTCCACGCCGATTTCGCCATCGTCAAGGGCTGGAAGGCCGACCGCTACGGCAACGTGGTGTATCGCGACACGGCGCAGAACTTCAACCCGCTGGCCGCCACCTGCGGCAAGATCACCGTGGTGGAGGTCGAGGAGATCGTCGAGCCGGGCGAGCTGCGCCCCGACCAGATCCATACGCCGGGTATCTACGTCGACCGCATCATCCAGGGCACCTTCGAGAAGCGTATCGAGAAGCGCACGGTGCGCGAAGGCTGAGCCGCCGGCACCGCCGCAGCCGGCAGTGACCGGCATCGATCGTATCGCTTCTCCACCGAACACAAGAGGCAAACAAGATGGCACTGACTCGCGAACAGATGGCACAGCGCGTGGCGCAAGAGCTCAAGGACGGTTTCTACGTCAACCTGGGGATCGGCATTCCCACACTGGTGGCCAATTACGTACCGGAAGGCATCGACGTGATGCTGCAATCGGAAAACGGCCTGCTCGGCATGGGGCGCTTCCCCACCGAGGACGAGGTCGATCCGGACATGATCAATGCCGGCAAGCAGACTGTGACGGCCCGCCCCGGAGCGGCCATCTTCAATTCTGCGGAATCCTTCGCCATGATCCGTGGCGGCCATGTCGACCTGACCGTGCTCGGCGCCTTCGAGGTGGATCAGGAGGGCAACATCGCCTCGTGGATGGTGCCCGGCAAGCTGATCAAGGGCATGGGCGGCGCCATGGATCTGGTGGCGGGTGCCGAGAACATCATCTGCACCATGACCCATGCCTCCAAGCACGGCGAATCCAAACTGCTCGAGAAGTGCACGCTGCCGCTGACCGGCGCCGGCTGCATCAACCGCGTGCTCACCGATCTCGCTTACCTGGAGATCGAGAACGGCGCCTTCGTCCTCAAGGAGCGCGCCCCGGGTGTGAGCGTGGAGGAGATCGTCGAGAAGACCGCCGGCAAGCTGATCGTGCCCGACCACGTGCCGGAAATGACCTTCGACTGACGCGCCAGCAGCCCAGCAACGTGCTCGAACCGATCGGCGATGCCGGTCGGTTCGGCTGCGCTACCAGGCTCGAGCCCTCATTCAGGGCTCGGGCCTTTTCATTGCTGGGGGGTGATGAATTTATGACCAGCTCAAGCAAAGCGCGCCGCTATCGGAATGTCGCCGCTTGTCACGCTGTCTTGCACAGCGTTATCCACAATTTCTGTGGATAACGCAGGCGAGCCCTCAGGTGATCTCGCAGCGGGTGTGGTGGGGCAGCAGGAGCTCCACGGCACGCTCGTGGTCGCTGCTCAGGCGCTTCTGCATCAGGGCCAGGCCGCCCAGGCAGATCCGGTGCTCGTCTCCTTCGGCGAAGGCCAGACGCTGCGAACAGGTCGGATAGAAGCGGTACTCGAGCAGTGGCGATACCGGGAAGATGCCGTGCTGGCGCTCTTCGCTGCCTTCGAGTCCGGCAGCCGCAAGAGCATCGTCGAGCAGCTCGAAGCGGCTGCCCAGTCGTTCGCAGTCGAAACCGGCGTGATGCACACTGGGCCCCATCACGGCAATCCAGGCCGCCAGCGGGTGGGCGTCGTGGAGCGTGAGGTAGTCGTTCCAGTTGGGCATGGCCCAGGGACGCCCGCGGCACAGCAGGTTCTTGCCGCGGGTGTCCTGGGGATGGGTCCGACTCACCAGCTCGGTCAGCCTTTCCCGCGGTTCCCGCGACAGCGTGCCGAGCTGGAGTTCTGCCAGCACCAGCCAGGTGCCGTCTTCCGGCGGTGCCAGCAGGCACACCAGCAAGCCACGGTCGGCCATGGCGTAGCGGTGCACGGGGCGGTAGCCGAGGTGGCCCAGCGTCGGCAGCAGGTCCTGCGTGCTGAAGGGAGGCTGGCTGAGCGTGAGCAGGGTCAGGTATTCGACCGGTGCATCCGTCGGCCACAGGCGAAGCATTCCCACATCGGGATGATGGTGGATGTAATCGAGCCAGAGTTGCTGCAGGAATTCTTCCCGTTGCATCGTGCGGTTCCTTTGTCCGGATGCGCCTCGTATTGGACTTCAGTATAGGGGCTGGCCAGGAACGGCTTTCAACGCGGGGGGAACGTTAAACGGGAATTGAACGCTAGCGCCGGGCCGGTATCGTACCGGCGCCGGCGTTCGGCAGGCTCATGCCATCAGGGCATTGTCGCGCACGTACTGATCGAATTCGGTGAAGCCGCCGACATGGTTCTGGTCGATGAATATCTGGGGTACGGTCGACACCGGTTTGCCGATGGTCTTCTCCAGGTCGGCCTTGCTGATGCCTTCGGCCCAGATGTCCACGTAGCGGTGTCCTTCGATCACGTTGGCGCTTTCCAGGCGCTGGGCGAGGTCCTGGGCACGCACGCAGAAGGGGCAGCCGGGACGACCGAAGATGACCACGAACATAGAAGATGTCTCCTGAGGTGTTTTGTCTGGCGACATTGTGACGGATGAGAGCTGTCGGGGCCAATAGGGCGCTGCTAGCGACACGATTGGGGCGTGCTATTGCCGCGGCAACGCCAAGTTCAGTCATAGCGGAGTTCGTTGGCGTCGGCGGCGCGCAGTAGATCCCCCAGCTCGGCGTGAATCTCGGGTGCGCTGACCAGTATGTTCTCGCCGTAGAGATCTTCCGGAATGCCTGTCGGGCAGGGGTAGAGATGGCCGGTACGGGCCCCGGCCTCGCGGGCGATCAGCACGCCGGCGGCGAAGTCCCAGGGCGAAACGCTCTCGTAGTAGGCATCCAGACGGCCGCAGGCCACGTCGCACAGATCGAGGGCGGCGGAGCCGTTGCGGCGCACGTCCTGACAGTGCTCCAGCACGGCCATCAGGCGGCGCATCAGCGGCGGGCGGCTGTCGCGCCGGTAGGGGAAGCCGGTGGCGACCAGGCAACGCTGCAGGTTGCCCGTGCGGCTGGCATGAATCGGCTTGCCGTTGCACCAGGCGCCCTGGCCGTAGAGGGCGGTATAGGTTTCGCCGAGAAATGGCGCATGCACCACGCCGAGGCGCGTCTTGCCTTCGCTGACCCAGGCGATGGAAACGGCCACGTGACGCAGGCCGTGCGCGAAGTTGACGGTACCGTCGATGGGATCGATGACCCACAGCGACTCGGCCGTGCTCATCACTTCGCGGTCGGGTGTCAGCTCTTCGCTCAGCCGCTGTTCGCCGGGCAGGCTGGCCTCCAGGCGCTCGCTGATCAGGGTATCCACGGCCACGTCCACGTCGGTGACCAGCTCCTGGCCGTTCTTGAGACGCTGATTGAAGGCCTGGCCGTGCCTGGCCGCCACGATTTTCTCGCCGGCTTCCCGGGCGATGTCGATGGCAAGTTCGAGACGCTGCTGGGGGAGCATGGGCATTCCTCGTCGCGCATGGACCTGCCAGAATAGCAGCGATGAGGCGTTCTGCCGAACGGGGCGCCTGCCTTCACCTGCCCGTATCCACCTACCTGGAAAGGAGCATGCCATGCTGGCCCCGACGCCCGAGCAGTACCGGCGCCTGAACGAGATGGCCGAGGCCTGGCGGCGACGACAGGGTGCCGCACTCGAAGCGACACCGACCGCCAATCCGCTGCTGGATGTCGATGCGCTGTGCTTTCAGGCCAGCCCCGATCACGGCGAGGCGTCCGTCGGGCGCGACTACCTGGTGGGGGCCCTGGTCAGCCCCGTCTCGCTGTCGCTGGTGCTGTTTCCCGCCTTCTCCAGTGCGCGGGCGCCCGCCGAGGGCGAGCGGCGGGCCTTCGATCTGCCCTCGGGGCGCTATCCCTTCGTTGCCGAAGTGCTGGATGCGGATCTCTGGCTGTGGCGCTGCGAGCTGCTCGACGACCTGAGCGACCTGGAATCCCGTGAGGAAGGCAGCCGTCTGGCTCAGCGGCTGATGGAAAAGGTCATGACCCCCACTGGCGAAGCGTAAGACTTCCGGTGGGCTGGTCGTGGCCGCGACCCCCGGCTTATGCTGGGGATCAGGTCTTCCATCGTCATGTAGAAGGATTTACCCATGAGCAATGCAACCGCTACCGTGCCACGTGTCGCCCTGGTAACGGGAACCGCCAGCGGCATCGGTGAGGCCGTGGTGCACCAGTTTCGCGAGCTCGGTCACCAGGTGCTGGCCGTGGATTTCAACGAGCAGGCCAGGGCCAAGGCCGATGCCGTGGGTGCGGCGTTCTTCCAGGCCGATCTCAGCGACGGCGAGGCGTGCAAGGCGGCCGTGGCGGAGGCGATCAAGCGTTTCGGCAAGGTCGACATCCTGGTCAACAACGCCGGAATTCAGCACGTCTCGCCGATTGAGGACTTTCCCGAGGCCAAGTGGCGCCAGATCATCGATCTGATGCTGACGGCGCCTTTCCTGCTGACCCAGGCCGTATGGCCTTCCATGCGTGAGAACGGCTGGGGGCGTATCGTCAATATCGCCTCGGTGCATGCCCAGGTCGCCTCGCCGGGCAAGTCGGCCTACATCAGTGCCAAGCACGGCATGATCGGGCTGACCAAGACGGCGGCGCTGGAGGGCGGCCCCCAGGGCATCACCGCCAACGCCATCTGCCCGGCCTACGTAAAGACACCGCTGGTGGAGAACCAGATCGCCGATCAGGCCCGGCTGCACAACATGGACGAGCAGGACGTGGTCGAGCAGATCATGCTCAAGAATGCCGCGGTGAAGCGCCTGATCGATCCCGAGGAAGTGTCGGCGCTGGTGGCCTACCTGGCCTCGGATGCGGCAGGCGCGGTAACGGGCTCGAGCTGGAATATAGATCTGGGTTGGACGGCCCAGTGACATACGCTCGCGGCCTTTCCGGCGACAGGTCTCGTGGAGGCGCTGTGAACCCATCCCTGGGCGCTATATTTGCCCTGCTGCGCTCTCGCATCCTGCTCCGCTTGCAGGACCGGTGCTGGCCATCCATGGCCAGCCCGTTCGGAGCAGTGCTCCTCACCCCTGGCAAATAACCTCCGCTACGACCTGTCCCCGGCGCCGCTTGCCTGGGTGGCGCTAAGCCGGGGCAGGGCCTTACTGGACTAGAACTACCGCCGCACCGGCCGCTTCTGCAGCTTGCGTTGCAGGGTGCGGCGGTGCATGCCCAGGGCGCGGGCGGTGGCGGAGATGTTGCCGTCGTGCTCCTGCAACACCTTCTGGATGTGCTCCCAGGCGATGCGGTTGATCGAGGGCGGCGATTCCGCCACCTCGGCATCCGGATCGCCCTGCTGCTGGTCGAGGGCAGCGAGGATCTCGTCGGCATCGGCCGGTTTGCACAGGTAGTTGACGGCGCCGAGCTTGATCGCTTCCACGGCGGTGGCGATGCTCGAGTAGCCCGTCAGCACCACGATGCGGCAGTTGGGTACGGCATCGAGCAGCTCGGGCAGCAGCTTCAGTCCCGAGCTGTGCTCCAGCTTGAGGTCCAGGGTGGCCAGCTCGGGGCGGTGGCGGCGGGCCAGGCTCAGCGCCTGCTCCGCGTCGTGGGCCACCAGCACCTCGTATCCGCGCCTGCCCAGGGCGCGTGACAGCACGTGACAGAACATTTCATCGTCATCGACGATCAGCAGGCGTGTTTCGGCGTCTTGCATGGCGTCCTCGTCGCTCAGGGCTCGCTGTGCGGCAGGATCACTTCGGTCAGCGTTCCCCCGTCAGGATGATTATACAGACTTACGCCGCCGCCGAAGCGGTTGATGGTGGCGTGGGTCAGGAACAGGCCGATGCCCAGCCCCTTGCTCTTGGTCGAAACGAAAGTCTCGCCCAACTGGTCGGCGATCTCCAGGCTGACGCCGGGCCCATGGTCGCGAATGTCGATGATCGCCTCGTCGTCGTTCCAGTCGAGGCGAATGCTGACGTCGTCGGGGTTGGCGTCGGCAGCGTTGTTGAGCAGATTGGTGATGGCCTGATCCAGCGTGGTGTCGACCTTGAGCCAGGGCGTGCCGCGCTGCTCGGCGATCTCCAGACGGTGGCTGACGTCGGGGCGCAGCACCAGCCAGCGCTGCACGACGCCCTTAAGCCACTCCCGGGCATCGCACACCTCGGGTTCGGCCATGCGCCTGCGGTCGGTGCTTTCCACCAGGTGGCGCAGGCGCGACTTGCACACGTCGACCTGGCGGCGCAGCAGCTCGATGTCCTCGGTCAGTTCGGGATCGTCCTTGGCGCTTTCACGCATCTCGCTGAGCAGCACCGCCATCGTCGACAGTGGTGTGCCCAGCTCATGGGCGGTGCCGGCGGCCTGAGTGGCCACCGCCACGATCTGCTCGTTGCGCAGCGCCGCTTCGCGGGTCTGGGAGAGGGCCTGCTCACGGCTGCGCAGGGCGTGGGCCATCTTGTAGATGAAGAAGGTCACCAGGCCCGCGGAGAGACCGAAGTTGATCCACATGCCGAGGATGTGGAGATTGACCCCGACGGCGTCGTAGTAGTGGGCGAACTGGGGCACCGGGTGATAGACCCACATCAGCAGCGTGTACGACCCCATGGCGGCGCTGGCGATGATCCAGGCGTAGCGCCAGGGCAGGGTGGCGGCGGCGATGGTGACCGGCACCAGGTAGTAGTTGATGAAGGGGTTGCTGGAGCCGCCGGTGAGATAGAACAGCAGGGTCAGGCCGACGGTGTCGGCCAGCAGATGCAGCACGTACTCGGTGTGGCTGACCGCCCACTGGCGGCCCAGGCGCCACCAGGTGAAGAGGTTGACCAGCCCCATGCAGACGATCACCCCGATCACCGCCGCCACTTCGATCTCGAAATGCAGCAGCTCGACGCCGACGATGGTGGCGATCAGAAAGCCGGTCCAGGTAATGCCGCGCACCAGGGTCAGGCGCACCAGGTTGCGGCTGGGGGTGGATAGCGGCAGGGGCGGGGCGGTTGGCATGGGGGCTCCAGCGAAGAATCCGCCCACATGATACCTTGTCGTGCCCCCGGGCGGGCAGAATGGACGGCCTTGGCATGAGCTTTCGACGCCGCTGCCCTACAACTGCGCGGGGCAAAGCCGTAGAATGCGCCCACTGCTCATTCACGCACCGCTGGGTGCCTCAAGACGAATTCGAGACTGATGTCAGACGCCGATCTGGCCCGCGAAGTCGGGCTGCGTAGAACCTTTGCGATCATCTCGCACCCCGACGCGGGCAAGACCACCATCACCGAGAAGATGCTGCTGTTCGGAAACGCCATCCAGCTCGCCGGCTCGGTGAAGAGCAAGCGCAACGACCGCCACGCCACCTCCGACTGGATGAAGATGGAGCAGGAGCGGGGCATCTCCGTGACCACCTCGGTGATGCAGTTCCCCTACGGCGGGCGCATGGTCAATCTGCTCGACACCCCGGGTCACGAGGACTTCTCCGAGGATACCTACCGCACGCTGACGGCGGTGGACTCGGCGCTGATGGTCATCGACGGCGCCAAGGGCGTCGAGGAGCGCACCATCAAGCTGATGGAGGTGTGCCGTCTGCGTACCACGCCGATCCTCACCTTCGTCAACAAGATGGACCGCGACATCCGCGATCCCATCGAGGTGATGGACGAGGTGGAGACGGTGCTCGACATCCAGTGTGCGCCGATGACCTGGCCGATCGGCATGGGGCGTCACTTCAAGGGGGTCTATCACCTCTACAACGACGTGATTCACCTCTACACCCAGGGTCAGGGCAGCCGCATCCCCGACGACAAGCGCATCGAGGGGCTCGACAACCCCGAGGTGGACGTGGTGCTCGGCGCGGAAGCGGCCGAGGAGCTACGCATGGAGGTGGAGCTGGTGCGCGGCGCCTCCCATGAGTTCGATCTCGAGGCCTATCGCCGCGGCGAGCTCACGCCGGTCTATTTCGGTACCGCCATGGGCAACTTCGGCGTACGCGAGATGCTCGACGGCTTCGTCGAGTATGCGCCGCCGCCGCAGCCCCGCGAGACCGATACGCGCACCGTCGAGGCCAACGACAGCCGCTTCACCGGCTTCGTGTTCAAGATCCAGGCCAACATGGACCCCAAGCATCGCGACCGCATCGCCTTCCTGCGGGTCTGCTCGGGCAAGTACGAGAAGAACATGAAGATGCGCCACGTGCGTATCGGCAAGGACGTCAAGATCGCCGACGCCCTGACTTTCATGGCCTCCGACCGCGCCCACGTCGAGGAGGCCTGGCCCGGCGACATCATCGGCCTGCACAACCACGGCACCATCCAGATCGGCGATACCTTCACCATGGGCGAGGACATGCGCTTCACCGGCATTCCGCACTTCGCCCCGGAGCTGTTCAAGCGCGTGCAGCTGAAGGATCCGCTGAAGCTCAAGGCGCTGCAGAAGGGCCTGCAGCAGCTCTCCGAAGAGGGCGCGACCCAGCTGTTCCAGCCGCTGGACAACAACGACCTGATCCTCGGCGCCGTCGGCACCCTGCAGTTCGACGTGGTCGCTCACCGGCTCAAGGAGGAGTACAAGGTCGACTGCGTCTACGAGCCGGTCAACGTGCAGACCGCGCGCTGGATCTACTGCGACGACGCCAAGAAGCTCGAGGAGTTCAAGCGCAAGGCGAGCGCCAACCTGGCGCTGGATGGCGGTGGCTACCTGACCTACATTGCACCAACGAGGGTCAACCTGCAGATGACCCAGGAACGCTGGCCGGAGATCCGTTTCGCGGCTACCCGGGAGCACTGAGTCAACGCTGTTCGGGCGGCGTTTCCCCGCCGCATAGGGGGGGTACCATGGCGTCGAAGATGTTGAAGGAGTTCCGCGAGTTCGCGGTCAAGGGCAATGTGGTCGACATGGCGGTGGGTATCATCATCGGCGCCGCCTTCACCTCCATCGTCAACAGTCTGGTGAGTGATGTCTTCACCCCGCTGATCGGCCTGGCGACCGGCGGGATGAATTTCGCCAACCAGTTCCTGGTGCTGCGTGACGGGCCGGATGGCGGGATCTACCATACTCTCGAGCAGGCTCAGGCGGCGGGGGCGGTAACCCTGAACTACGGCCTGTTCTTCAATGCGATGCTCTCTTTTCTGATCGTCGCCTTTGCCACCTTCCTGTTGATCCGCAACATCAACCGGCTCAAGAATCTGGCCTATCCGCAGGAGACGGCGGCGGCGCCGACGGTAAAGGAGTGTCCTTACTGCCTGAGCAAGATCCCGCTGCCGGCCACGCGCTGCCCGGCCTGTACATCGCAGCTGCCTGCCACCCAGCCCGCGCCGGAGTGACTCGGGCGCCGGCGTGGCCTCTGCCGCGCAAGGGAGTACGACACGGATGTTGATAGATGCCCACTGCCACCTCGACTTCGAGGCCTTCGACGACGACCGCGAGGCGATGTTCGAACGTGCCAGGGCGGCCGGTGTCGGCCATTTCCTGGTGCCGGGCACGACCCGTGAGAGGTGGCCCGCCGTGCTGGCGCTGGGCGAGCGTGACGACGTGCACGTCAGCCTGGGGCTGCACCCCTACTTCATGCACGAACACGGCGCAGGCGACGTCGAGGCACTGGCTCGCTTGCTGGATGAGCACCCCGAGGTGCGGGCGCTGGGCGAGTGCGGTATCGATGCGCGCTTCGAGGAGACCCTCGACGACCAGTGGCAGCTGTTCGATGCCCAGCTGCGTCTGGCCAAGGCGCGCCGTCTGCCGGTGGTGATCCACTGCGTGCATGCCAACGACAAGGTCTCCAAGCGCCTGCGCCAGCTCGATCTGCCGGCGGGCGGCTTGATTCACGCCTTCGCCGGCTCGCCGGACCAGGCCTGGAAGTTCCTCGATCTCGGCTTCGTGGTGGGGCTGGGCGGTGCAGTCACCTACGAGCGCGCCCAGCGCCTGTGGCGGGCGGTGAAGAGCCTGCCCGAGGACGGCTTCGTGCTGGAGACCGACAGCCCCGACATGCCGCTGTGCGGCTACCAGGGGCAGCGCAACGAGCCTGCCCGAATCGTTCAGGTGTGCGAGATGGTGGCCAAGCTGCGTGGCGAGACGTCCGAGTTGGTCGCCGCACAGAGCACGGCGACCGCCGGGCGAGTCTTCGGCTTGGACCTGGGCGAGGGTGTGGCTTAGGCGCCGGCCTGGGCCAGACTCTCCGGATCGAGCCTTTCAATCGGGTAGGGCAGAGGCAGCGGGGTCACGCTCCTGCCCTCTATGCTGAGCGGGCCCATCTCCTCGCGGGTGGTGAGCACGGCGAGCAGCTCGACGCCACCCTTGTTATCGCGCTCCGCAGCGATCACCTCGCCAGCGTTCTTGCCATTCTCGTCGACGATGGTGCTGCCCAGTTCCGGCAACGGCTCACCCTCGAGCCGACAGTAGGCCAGACGCTTCTTCACCTGGCCGCGGAAATGCGCACGAGCCACCACTTCCTGACCGGTATAGCAGCCCTTCTTGAAGCTGATGCCACCCAGCGCCTCCCAGTTGATCATCTGCGGTAGCAGGGCGTCCTGGTGGGCGGCGGTGAGCCAGGCGAGCCCGGCCCGTATGTCCTGCAGGCACCACTCGGCGTTGCCGACCAGGGGCGCTTCTTCGGCCAAGGCGCTGGCCGTTGCGGCGGCCTGCTCCCGGGGCAGGCAGATCAACACGCGTGGCTGCGGTCCGGGATGAGCCAGCAGCTGGCGCTCCGCGTCGCCGGCCTGGTGCCAGAGGCTGGGGGCTGCAATGTCGAGATGCCTGGCCGCGACGGCCGCTGCGTCGGCGCCGATCAAGCCCAGCAGGGCCAGGTCGTCGCGAACGCTGAGCTCGCTCTTGTAGAACGGGGCGAATTTCTTCAGGTGATCGCGCAGCGGCTCCACCAGGTCACGGTGCAGGATCAGACGGTAGCGCTCGGGGCTGACGCGCAGCAGTTGGGCGTTGGCCAGCATGCGCCCCTTGGCATTGCAGAAGCAGGTCAAGGGAGCGAAGCCGCCCTTGGCCAGCTCGACCTGAGCGCTGGTCTGTCCCTGCAGCAACTTGTCGGCACCCGTGCCGACCACGTCGAGTACGGCGAGGTGGACGAGCGGTGTCACCTTGACCTTCGCCGCGGCCCGATGGCCCGGCTCGCCGACCTCGAACTCGACCCGTGAATCGCTCGTACGGCGCCCCTCCAGGGCAGTTGTCCAATCACTCATTATGCCTGTGGCTCCAGGTCGTCATGTCGGGGATATATCGTCGGTATGCGGGCGGCGAGGGCAGATTGCAAGCGGTGTCGCACCGCAACGCTCATGTTAGACTGCTTATTACCTTATTCCACGGTAGGGAGTCATGCATGCCGCATCAGTCGCTCGATTTCACCGGTGTGGAAAACGCCGAGCAGGTGAATCGCATCACCACCGCCCTGATGATGGTGGATGGGGTAGAGAGCGCCGAGGTGGGGCGCCACGGTGCCGAGGTGGAAGGTTGCGTCAGTCGCGAGGCGCTGATCCGTGCCGTCGAGGCGCTCAAGCTGCCCATCCAGGTCAAGTAGCCCCATCCAGCCGCACCCATCCAGCTTCAGAGCGGAGCGTATAATGAAAGAGACCATCGAAATCGTCAGCGAGCGGAATCGTATCTTGCGCCAGCGGGTGCGGATAGCGGGCTTCGAGGATCTTTATGTCGACGTGCCCAAGGCCTTCGGCGGCGAGGAGAGCGCCCCTGACCCCCACGACTACTTCGATCTCTCGCTCGGGGCCTGCAAGGCGATCACGGCGCAGATGTACGCCCAGCGCAAGCAGTGGCCGCTGGAGGGCGTCAGCGTCTGGGTCAATCGCGACGTCAGCGAGGAACACAAGGGCATTTACCGACTCGAAGTGGTGATGACCTTTCACGGCATCGAGGACGAGGCGCAGCGTCTGCGGCTGGAGGAGATCAGCCACAAGTGCCCCATCCACCGCCTCATGACCAGTGCCACCGTGGAAGTCACCACGCGCAGTACCGTCGACGCGGCATGATGGCCGCCACGCTCCTATACTCACGGAGCTGCAGTACCGAGACGTGCTACTGATGCACGGTCTTGATGCATGGACCGGATGCACGGACCAAGACGAACCACTGAGACAGCAGGCGCCCCAGGGCGCCTGATGCATGCCTGGAGTCGCGATGAGCAAGCCGTTTCGCCTCAATTCGAAGTTCAAGCCCGCCGGCGATCAGCCAACCGCCATCGAGAGCCTGGTGAAGGGGCTGGAGGCGGGCCTGGCCCATCAGACCCTGCTCGGCGTGACCGGCTCGGGCAAGACCTTCACCATGGCCAACGTGGTGGAGCGGCTGCAGCGCCCCACCATCGTCATGGCGCCCAACAAGACCCTGGCCGCCCAGCTCTATGGCGAGTTCAAGTCGTTCTTCCCCGACAACGCCATCGAGTATTTCGTCTCCTATTACGACTACTACCAGCCGGAGGCGTACGTCCCCTCGTCGGACACCTTCATCGAGAAGGACGCCTCGATCAACGAACACATCGAGCAGATGCGGCTCTCGGCGACCAAGGCACTGCTCGAGCGGCGCGATGCGCTGATCGTGGTCTCGGTCTCGGCGATCTACGGCCTGGGCGATCCTGACCAGTACCTGAAGATGCGCCTGCACTTCACCCGCGGTGAGCTGATCGATCAGCGCAGCTTCCTGCGGCGGCTGGCGGAGCTGCAGTACACCCGCAACGACATGGACTTCAAACGCGCTACCTACCGGGTGCGCGGCGACGTGATCGACATCTATCCGGCCGATTCCGACGAGGAGGCGGTACGGGTGGAGCTGTTCGGCGACGAGATCGACTCGATCCGCCTGTTCGATCCGCTCACCGGCGAAACCCGCGGCGAGGTGCCGCGCATGACGATCTATCCCAAGAGCCACTACGTGACGCCGCGGGAGACGATCATCTCGGCCGCCGAGGCGATCAAGGTCGAGCTGGTCGAGCGCCTCGAATGGCTGCGCAAGAACGACCGTCTGGTGGAGGCGCAGCGGCTCGAGCAGCGTACCCTCTACGACCTGGAGATGATGAACGAGCTGGGCTACTGCAACGGCATCGAGAACTACTCGCGCTACCTCTCCGGCCGCAATCCCGGCGAGCCGCCGCCCACCTTCTTCGACTACCTGCCCGACGACGCGCTGCTGTTCATCGACGAATCCCACGTCAGCGTTCCTCAGGTGGGCGGCATGTACAAGGGCGACCGCTCGCGCAAGGAGACGCTGGTGGAGTACGGCTTCCGCCTGCCCTCGGCGCTGGACAACCGTCCGATGACCTTCGAGGAGTGGGAGAGCATCTGCCCGCAGACGATCTTCGTCTCGGCCACGCCGGGCCCCTACGAGGCCGAACATGCCGGCCAGGTGGTGGAGCAGGTGGTGCGCCCCACCGGGCTGGTCGACCCGGAGATCGAGGTACGCCCGGCCTCGACCCAGGTCGACGATCTGCTCTCCGAGATCCGCCTGCGTACCGAAGTGGGCGAGCGGGTGCTGGTCACCACCCTGACCAAGCGCATGGCGGAGGATCTCACCGAGTATCTCGACGAGCACGACGTGAGGGTGCGCTACCTGCACTCCGACATCGACACCGTGGAGCGGGTCGAGATCATCCGCGACCTGCGCCTGGGCAACTTCGACGTGCTGGTGGGCATCAACCTGCTGCGCGAGGGGCTCGACATTCCCGAGGTCTCGCTGGTGGCGATCCTCGATGCGGACAAGGAGGGCTTCCTGCGCAACGAGCGCTCGCTGATCCAGACCATCGGCCGGGCAGCGCGCAACGCCCACGGCAAAGCGATCCTCTATGCCGACCGAACGACCGACTCCATGCGCCGCGCCATCGACGAGACCGAGCGGCGCCGGGCCAAGCAGATCGCCCACAACGAGAAGCACGGCATCACGCCCACCACCGTGACCCGCTCGGTGGCCGACATCATGGAGGCGGCGCAGGCGCCGGGACGCAAGGGCAAGGGGCGGCGCAGCGAGCGCAAGGTGGCCGAGGGTGCGGCGATCTACGACCTCAACGAGCTCTCGCCGACCGATCTGGCCAAGGAGGTCTCCCGGGTCGAGGACGCCATGTTCGAGGCGGCCCAGAACCTGGAGTTCGAGGAGGCGGCCAGGCTGCGTGACCGGCTGCATGAGCTCCAGGAGCGGCAGCTGGCTCTGGGGTAGGCATCGTTGATTGACTGCTGCGCTCGATATCTTGCCCGCCGGCGGTACTCGCAATCCTCATTGAGCAGCAAGTCAACTCCGGTTGCTGCGCTCCGGCGGCGGGCAACCTCTCTTCGCTCGCGACGCCAATCCACAGATGCTCTTACGTATATCGAGGAGTCATAATGCCATGGAGCGAGGGCGCCGGGGGCAGGCCGAAGAGGAGGTCTTTTGCCAGGGATGGCAAAAGTAGCGTACAGGGAAGTATTTACAGCGCCTCCTCGCAGGCCTGCCCGCGGATCAGCCCCGAGCGGGGCAAGATACTAAGGAAACACTTGATGCCCGAAGGCCCTGAGATTCGCCGTGCCGCCGACCGTCTGCACGAGCAGCTTGCCGGCAGGCGGCTGGAGTCCGTGTGGTTCGCCTTCCCCGAACTGGCCGCCGAGGCCGACTCGCTGGTGGGGCGAGAGGTCACGACGGTGGACAGCTGGGGCAAGGCGTTGCTGACCCGCTTCGACGACGGTCGCGTGCTCTACAGCCACAACCAGCTCTACGGCGTATGGAAGCTCCACGACGCCGAACGCGAGCCCGATACCGAGCGCTCGCTGCGCGTACGGCTGACGGCGGAAGGGCGCTCGGCCAGCCTCTACAGCGCCTCGGACGTCTCGCTGTGGCCGGCCGAGCGGCTCGCCGAGCATCCGTTTCTCTCCCGTCTCGGCCCCGACCTGCTGACCCACGGGGTCACGCCGGAGCAGGCCGTGGTGCGTTTGAGCGAGCCGCGCTTCGTGCGCCGTCGGCTGGGCGGGTTGCTGCTCGATCAGGCACCTTTCGCCGGCATCGGCAACTACCTGCGCTCCGAGATTCTGTTCTTCGCCGGGCTGTCGCCCACGGCCCGGGTCGCCGACCTGAGCGCCGTGCGACTGCAAGAGCTGGCGCGTACCATCCTTGCCGTGACCCGACAGGCCTACGAACAGGCCGGCGTGACCAACCGCGCCGAGTGGGCGGTCGCCGCCAGGCGGCACGGCGAGAGCCGTCGGCTCAGTCGCTTTGCCGTGTTCGAGCGCGACGGCAGGCCGTGTCACGCCTGCGGCACGCCGATCGAGCGACGGATGGTCGCCTCGCGTCGGCTCTATCTCTGCCCGAGCTGCCAGCCCGATTGAACGATTTATAGCGCTAGTGTTTATACCGTTATCTTCGTGTCCGACGTCGGCGCAAGCGGCGAGTGCCGTGGCCCGGCCATGCCGCCTTGTCAGGCGGGCATGAGCGGGGGCCGGATCGGGTGTGTCCGCAGGCTGGGTGTCACTTCTTGCGTCTGAACAGCGAGCGGCTCATCTGCTTGGCCGAGAGCTTGGCGCTGTGCAGTCCGCTGGAATCGCCCTTGAGCATCGAGGCCAGGTAGTTCTTGGCCTGCTCGAACTCGATGTGCGGGGGCAGGGGAGCGATGTCGCCGTCAGTATAGGCGTTGATCACCACCGGGCGGTCGGCGGCGAGGGCCTCGTCCCATACCCGGTCGACGTCGTCGGGCTCGCGCATGACCAGGCCCTTGAAGCCGAGCAGCTCGGCGTACTGGTCGTAGCGGAACTCGGGCAGCTCCTGAGAGGTATCGAACTTGGGGTCGCCCTCCATCACCCGCTGCTCCCAGGTCACCTGGCTCAGGTCGTGGTTGTTGAGCACCAGCACGATGCAGCGCGGGTCTTCCCACTCCTGCCAGTACTTGGCCAGGGTGATCAGGGCATTGTTGCCCAGCATCTGCATGGCGCCGTCGCCGACCAGCGCGATGGCAGGGCGGCTAGGGTGGCAGAACTTGGCGGCGACCAGGTAGGGCACGCCGTTGCCCATCGAGGCCAGTCCGCCGGAAACGGAGCCCAGCATGCCGCGACGAATCTTCAGGTTGCGGGCATACCAGTTGGTGGCGCTGCCCACGTCGCAGGTGAGCATGACGTCGTCCGGCAGGCGTGGCGAAAGGCGCTGGAACACGAGCTGCGGGTTGATCGGCGTGGCCTCGGTGGCGGCACGCGCCTCGGTCTTCTCCCACCAGTCGTCGATCCAGCCCTGCACCTGCTTGCGCCACTTGCTGTTGCGCTTGCGCTTGAGGCGTTCGGCCAGCGCTGCCAAGGTGGCGCCGGCGTCGCCATGCAGATTGACCTCGGTGGGGTAGCGCACGCCCAGGGCTTCCGGTACCACGTCGATCTGAATGGCCCGGGCCTGACCCGGTTCGGGCAGAAACTCCACATAGGGGAAGCGCGTGCCCACCATCAGCAGGGTGTCGCACTCCCTCATCATGCGGTCGCTGGCTTCGGTACCGAGCAGGCCGATGGAACCGGTCACGCCGGGCAGGTCGTCGGGCACCATGGTCTTGGCCAGTATCGCCTTGGCGATGCCGGCACCGGTCAGGTCGGCCACGCGGATCAGCTCGTCCACCGCATGCTTGACCCCGGCACCGGCCAGGATGGCGACCTTCTTGCCCGATTTCAGAATCTCTGCGGCGGCGTCCGGGTCGGCGGGCTCGGGCAGCTGCTGGGGAAACTGGTAGCCGACGCCGGAGAATACCGCGCCATGCTCCCGGGGCGGATCTTCCATGGGCAGATCCTGCACGTCGTTGGGCAGGATCACGCAGGTCACGGTGCGTCGGGCGATGGCGATACGCATGGCCTGGTCGATGACGTGACGGGCCTGAGCCGGCTCGGTAACCATCTGCACGTACTCGCTGGCGACGTCCTTGAACAGCGCCATCAGGTCGAGCTCCTGCTGATAGTCGGTGCCCAGGCTCTTGCGCGCCTGCTGACCGACGATGGCCACGGTGGGCATATGGTCCTTGCGCGCATCGTAGAGGCCGTTGAGCAGGTGCACCGCGCCAGGGCCGGAGGTGGCCACGCAGACGCCGACCTCATCGCTGAACTTGGCATGCGCACAGGCCATGAAGGCCGCCACTTCCTCGTGGCGGGGCTGGATAAGGCGGGGATTGCCGTCGGCGCGGCGCAGGGCGGACATCACGCCGTTGATGCCGTCGCCTGAGTAGCCGTACAGCCGCTCCACACCCCATTCGCGCAGGCGGGAGACGAGGAAATCGGACACGGTGGGTTGCATGATCGGCTCCTTGATCGTGACGCTACGTTCCATGAGTCCATGACTGACTAACAGCTAGCGTAGAGGTGGTGGTTCAGGGCGACAAATCGATCTGGCATTTATACCGTTATCTTCTCGAGCCATTGCCAACAGGGTTCGACCTTGGCGGCATGAACCTGTCTAGCAGGCCGCGATACGGTATAATTCGCCCCCGTTCGAACCCGCCGCTTCGCGCTTGCGAATCCAGAAGCGGGCATGCCGACACTGCCGAGGAGTTCCTTGCACATGACCGTGATCCGCCAGGACGATTTGATCCAGAGCGTCGCCGACGCCCTGCAGTACATCTCCTACTACCATCCCAAGGATTTCATCGACGCCATGGCGGCGGCGTACGAGCGGGAGGAGAACCCGGCGGCCAAGGACGCCATCGCCCAGATTCTGATCAACTCGCGCATGTGCGCCATGGGCCACCGTCCGATCTGTCAGGACACCGGCATCGTCACCGTGTTCGTGCATGTAGGCATGAACGTGCGCTGGGACGCCGAGATGAGCCTCGACGACATGATCAACGAGGGCGTGCGTCGTGCCTACCAGCTGCCCGACAACGTGCTGCGCGCCTCGGTGCTGGCCGATCCGGACGGCGCCCGCAAGAACACCGGCGACAACACGCCGGCGATCATCCATCACAAGATCGTGCCCGGCGACAAGGTCGAGGTCCACGTGGCGGCCAAGGGCGGCGGCAGCGAGGCGAAGTCCAAGTTCGCCATGCTCAACCCGTCGGACAGCGTGGTCGACTGGGTGCTCGAGCAGCTGCCCAAGATGGGCGCCGGCTGGTGTCCGCCCGGCATGCTCGGCATCGGCATCGGCGGTACCGCCGAGAAGGCCATGGAGATCGCCAAGGAGGCGCTGCTCGATCCCATCGACATCCAGGAGCTGCAGGCGCGCGGCGCGTCCAACCGTGCCGAGGAGCTGCGTCTGGAGCTGTTCGACAAGGTCAACAAGAGCGGTATCGGCGCCCAGGGCCTGGGCGGCCTGACCACGGTGCTCGACATCAAGGTCAAGGACTACCCGACCCACGCCGCCAACAAGCCGGTGGCGATCATCCCCAACTGCGCCG
The DNA here is from genome assembly GCA_011742915.1 of Billgrantia desiderata. GTDB lineage: Bacteria > Pseudomonadota > Gammaproteobacteria > Pseudomonadales > Halomonadaceae > Halomonas > Halomonas desiderata. The sequence continues at coordinate 84,431 of JAAQTN010000006.1, forward strand.
CCACCCGTCATGCGCACTTCACCCTGGACGGCTCCGGCCCGGCGGCACTGCCGGTGCCCAAGCTCGAGGACTGGCCGGAGATCACCCGCGAGGCGGGTGACAACGTCAAGCGCGTTAACCTGGATACGGTCACCCCGGAAGAGGTGCAGACCTGGCAGCCGGGCGATACCCTGCTGCTCAACGGCAAGCTGCTCACCGGTCGCGATGCCGCCCACAAGCGCATGGTCGACATGATCGCCAAGGGCGAGGCGCTGCCGGTCGACCTCAAGGGCCGCTTCATCTACTACGTCGGTCCGGTGGATCCGGTGCGCGACGAGGTGGTCGGTCCGGCCGGTCCGACCACTGCCACGCGGATGGACAAGTTCACCCGCACCATGCTGGAAGAGACCGGCCTGCTGGGCATGGTGGGCAAGGCCGAGCGCGGCCCGGCCGCCATCGAGGCGATCCGCGACAACAAGGCGGTCTATCTGATGGCTGTGGGCGGCTCCGCCTACCTGGTGGCCCAGGCGATCAAGAAGTCCCGCGTGGTGGGCTTCGCCGACCTGGGCATGGAAGCGATCTACGAGTTCGAGGTCGAAGACATGCCGGTCACCGTGGCGGTGGACAGCCAGGGCACCTCGGTGCACCAGACCGGCCCCGCCAAGTGGAAGGAGATCATCGCCGAGCGCGCGTGATATCGGTACGAAATCTCTAGTTATGTAGGCAAACGGCCCCGCCAACTGGCGGGGCCGTTGTCGTCTGAGGTATGCTTCAGATTGTTGTTTTTTCAGGGAGAGATCATGGCATCCTGGCTTTTCGGCCTGGCGATATTCATGGTACATCTGCTGGGCTTCGTGTCGGCGGTCCTGGCACTCCTTTCCAGTCGCACCTCGCAGGGGGCCGTGGCCTGGATCATCTCTCTCGTCACCTTTCCCTACCTGGCGGTACCTGCCTACTGGATCTTCGGACGCCCGCGCTTCTACGGCTACGTTTCCGCCCGCGGCGAGCGCGATACCGTGCTGCGGCGAATTCTCGCCCGCTATCGGGAGCGGCTGGAGCCGTTCCTTGCCTATACCCGCAACCCCGATATCCGAGCCGTGGAGCAGCTGGCCATGATGCCGTTGACCAGCGGCAATCAGGCCGAGCTGCTGATCGACGGCAAGGCGACGTTCGACAGCCTGTTCGCCGGCATCGACTCCGCTCGCGATTACGTGCTGATCCAGTTCTTCATCGTGCGCAACGACGCGTTGGGGCATCGACTCAAGGAGCACATGCTGCGCGCCGCGCAGCGCGGGGTCAGGGTCTATTTCCTGTTCGACGAAGTCGGCAGTCGCAAGCTTTCCGAAGGCTATCTGCATGATCTGAAGGAGGGGGGCGTTGAGGTCAGCGCGTTCCGTTCCTCACGGGGCTTCAAGCATCGCTTCCAGCTCAATTTCCGCAACCACCGCAAGATCCTCGTCGTCGATGGCAACGAGGGTTGGCTGGGCGGTTTCAACGTCGGGGTGGAGTATCTGGGCCAGCATCCGCGGCACGGCCCCTGGCGCGATACCCATCTCAAGCTTACCGGCCCCAGCGTGCTGGGGTTGCAGGAGGCGTTCTGGGAGGATTGGCACTGGGCCACGGGGGCGGTGCTCAATCTGAGCTGGGAGCCGCATGTCACCTGCGAGGAGTGCCACAACGTGGTGATCGTGCCCTCGGGGCCTGCCGACCGTCAGGAGACGGCCAGCCTGCTGGTGCAGCATGCCATTCACAGCGCGCATGAGAGGCTGTGGGTCACGAGCCCCTATTTCGTGCCCGATCAGGGGGTGCAGGATGCGCTGCGGCTCGCCGCCATGCGTGGCGTCGACGTGCGCATCATGATGCCCGAGCATCCCGATCATCTGCTCATTTACCTCTCGGCATTCTCGTTCTTGCCCGACATGGTGCGGGCCGGGGTCAAGGTCTACCGCTACCAGCCGGGTTTCCTGCACCAGAAGGTGATTCTCATCGACGACAGTGCGGCATCGGTGGGCACGGTCAATCTCGACAACCGCTCGTTTCGTCTGAACTTCGAGATCACCGCCTTCATTCCCGACCGGCGTTTTGCCGCCCAGGTGCGTCTGATGCTGGAGCGCGACTTCGCCGACTGCCGTCGTATCGGCTACGACGAGCTGCAGAACCGCCCCCTGTGGAGCAAGCTCATCTCCCGGGCGGCCTATCTCACGGCGCCCATTCAGTAGCGCTCCGTCGTCGCCCGAGTGTTGCCGAAGTCGCTTGGGTTCAGTGGGCAGCTGGGGTAAATTAGGCAACGCCTAACATTCTCTCTTTTCGGAGTCTTGTGCAGGGCACCCAACTTGATTCGCGATGGCTGTGAGCGGGAGTCCCGGTGAACCTCGAGACAAAATGGCTGGAAGATTTCGTGGCCTTGGCCAATACCCGCAGCTTCTCCGCCTCCGCCCGGCAGCGCCATGTCACTCAGCCCGCCTTCAGTCGCCGGATTCGCGCCCTGGAACAGGCCGTGGGCGTGACCCTCGTCGACCGCTCCACCACGCCCATCAACCTGACCCCGGAAGGGCAGCTGTTCCTGGTCACGGCGCGCAATCTGGTGGAACAGCTCAACGAGTGCCTGGGGCATCTGCGCGGCGTTTCCATGGCGCGCGAGGCGCTGGACATCGTCGCCGCCCACTCCCTGGCACTGAGCTTCTACCCCGAGTGGATCTCGCGGCTGCAGGAAGGTCTGGGCGAGCTGCCTACGCGGCTCGTGGCCATGAACGTGGGCGAGGCGATCCACGTGCTGCGCGAGGGCAACTGCGATCTGATGCTGGCTTACCATGACCCATACGCCACGATGCAGCTCGATGCGGAAGTGTTCCCCTCGTTCTCCATCGGTCAGGTCAAGATGCTGCCCATCAGTGTTCCCGATGCCAAGGGGCGGCCGCGCTTCAGCCTCGACAGCAAGGAGACGATCCCCTATCTGGCCTACACCCAGGGGGCCTTTCTGGGGCGCAGCGTGCGCATGCTGCTCAAGAACGATCCGCTGCGCCTGCGCCTGCGCACCGTCTACGAAACCGCCATGGCGGAAGGGCTCAAGGGCATGGTGCTGCAGGGCGTGGGGCTGGCCTGGATCCCCGACTTCTGCGTACGCGAAGAGCTCAAGAGCGGCAAGTTATTGCGCGCCGGTGGTGAGCAGTGGGACGTACCGCTGGAGATCCGTCTCTATCGCTGCTCGCTGGTGCACAAGCCGGGGGTCGAGAAGCTGTGGCGGCAGATGATGAAGTTGCCCCGGGACTTCCTCCAAGCCTGAAAAAAGCACTCCACGGCTGGCTGCGTCGCCCAATCGCTGCGTTACGCGGTGCTCGGAGGCGTCACATATACCCCATATGCTCCACCTCCTGCGCTCCGGGCGCCTTGCGCTTGAGCCGCTCGCCGACCCGTGAAGCACTTTTTGTATGTCGCTAGATCCCGCCGAAATCGGCCGGCAGGCCGAGAAAATTCTGGATGATGAAGAAGTGGTCCTCGAACAGGCTGTCCGGTTCGAGCTCGGCCAGCGGTACCCAGCGTGCGTGGTCGCCGCCCTTGACCGGTTTGAGCTGGGGCAGCTGCTGATCGGGGCGCAGGGCGAAGTAGAAGGCCTCGGCCAGGGTGCGCCCGCGCCAGCTGCGGTGGGGCTCGTCGAACAGCCGCTGCCCGCGCAGTGAGCCCTTGAGCACCGGCTCCGGCACCTTGAGCCTGACCCGCTCGCGCAGCTCACGCAGGCAGGCGTCGAGCAGGCGCTCATGGGGGTTGATGAAGCCGCCGGGCAGCGCCAGCAGGCCTTTCCCTGGGGCGGCGGTACGCCGCACCAGCAGCACGTGGCCCGACTGCACCACCACGGCGTTCACCGTGACGAAGATAGGGGGGTAAGGGGCGTTGGCCCAGGCCTGGCGGTACTGCTCCAGCAGTTTCTGCTCCTCCATCAACTGCAGGTGTGCCTCGCTGTCGGCGAAATCCCGCAGCGCCTCGCAGACGCCGGGCGGCAGGTCGTGCGTCGCTCCGGTGCTGAGGTAGTCCTCGGTGGAGGAGGGGGAGCGGAACAGCCGCTCGCGGATCTGGCTGGCGGAAATGCCGTCGACCAGCGGCACGCTGACCGATTCCCACTGGGGAAACAGCGAAAGATAGTAGCTCGACTGGCCGCGACTGGCGCCGATCAGGCCGATGCGCGGCAGGCGGGCGTGATGGTGACCTGCGATGTCGCGTACCTTGCGCTGTACGTCACGTACCCAGACGTCGTCGTTGTAGAGCGCATCCAGCAGCGGCACGATCTCGAGGCGCGCATTCTCCTCTTCGTCGAAGCAGCTGCGCAGCAGCGCCTGGCGTTCGTCGAAACGCCAGGGGTTGCGCAGCGAGCGCGCCTGCCAGGCCGACCCCACCAGCACGATGACCTGTCGCGCATGACGCAGGGCCTCGTTGATCACCGCCAGATGTCCCAGGTGCGGCGGCTGAAAACGTCCGATGAATACCAGGCAGTCGAATTCGTGATCGGTATCGCTCATCGCGCTTCCTTGGCTGGTGGCTGGGCGCACCATTATGGGCGCGGGGAGGCCGGGGCTGCAACGCGGGTCGCGTGCCGACAGGTGGCCTTCAGTAGCGTATGCTGAAATGGTGGCCAAAGGCGAAGGAGGCGTCGTGCACAGGTTCTCGATCCGGTTCTGGTGGAATACCCTTCAGCAAGCGATCTCTCTATGGCTGGAGCGCAATGCGTTCAGCTATGCCGGTTCGCTGGCTTTCTACACGCTCTTCTCGCTTGCGCCGACGGTAATCATTGCCGTCGCCGTGATCGGCATCGTCTTCGGTGAGGATGCCGCCCAAGGGCAGATCGTCGCTCAATTGCAGGGCACCCTGGGTGAGGAGGCGGCGCGGGCGGTGGAGCAGGCGGTGGCGGCGTCACGCATCGAGCAGGCGGGTATCCTGCCGACGTTGCTGGGTGTCGGTGGCCTACTGGTGGGGGCGACTACGGTGTTCGCACAGATGCAGTTCTCGCTCAACACCATCTGGGGCGTGACGGCCAAGCCCAGCCGCAACAGCGTGCTGATATTTCTCAAGCAGCGCCTGCTGTCGCTCGCCGTGGTACTGGCGATCGGCTTCATCCTGCTGGTGTCGCTGCTGGTGGGGATCATGATTCGTGCCATGCTGCAGGCGGTGGGCGATGCCATGCCGCTGCTCGGCGCTCTGACGGCCGGCGCCGAGTTCCTGGTTGCCATGGCCGTGATCACGGCGCTGTTCGCCACCATCTTCAAGGTTCTGCCCGACGTGGTGCTGAGCTGGTGGGACGTGCTGCTGGGGGCCGTGGTCACCGCGCTGCTGTTCGCCATCGGGCGTAGTGCGATCGCCTCCTATCTGGCCTATACCGCTACCGCCTCGACCTACGGGGCAGCCGGTTCGGTGGTCATGATCCTGCTATGGGTCTACTACTCATCCCTCATTCTGCTGTTCGGGGCAGCGTTTACCCGCAGCTATCTGCTGGCCAGGGGGCGCGAGGTGGTGCCGCGTAACAGCGCCGTTCTCGTCAGGCGTGAGCTGGTGATGGATTGACGAACGGGCAGCGAGCGGCGGCAGGCCGGGCGGATGTGCCGCCCGGCCTTGGCCGTACATAGCCTCAGCCGGCGAGGCGCTCGCGTGCCAGTTGATCCGCCACGGCGGCAGGGCTCTTGTCCTCGCTCTGCGCTCGGCTGAGGATCTCGTCCACCGTTTCGGCGATGCGCTCCACGTGCCGCATGACCGAGTCGCGGTTGTAGCGCTGGTGACGCTGGGCCTCGACTTCGATGACGCCGCCGGCGTTGGCCACGTAATCGGGCGTGTAGAGAATGCCGCGGGCCTGCAATCGTCCGGCAACTGCCGCCGTCGCCAGCTGGTTGTTGGCGGCGCCGCAAATCACCTTGGCCTTGAGGCGCTCGGCTACCTCGTCGGTCAGTACTGCCCCGAGGGCGCAGGGGGCGAAGACGTCCACGTCGGCATCGAAAATGGCATCGGGCGCGACGCTCTCGGCACTCAGTTCGCTGACCAGCATGCCGAGGCTGTCGCGGTCGACATCGGTCAGCACCAGCTTGGCGCCGGCTTCGTGCAGCTCGCGGGCAAGGTGGGCGCCGACGTGACCGACCCCCTGGATGGCGACGCGCAGCCCTTGCAGGTCGCTACGGCCGAGGCGATGGCGTACGGCACTCTTGAGCGCGCAGAAAACGCCGTGGGCGGTGAAGGGCGAGGGGTCACCCGAGTTGCCGTCGTGGCCCAGCCCGCTGACATGTGACGTCTCCTGACGAATCAGGCGCATGTCCTCCTCGCCGCTGCCGGAGTCCTCGGCGGTGATGTATCGGCCGCCCAGCGATTCCACGAGCCGGCCCATGGCGTACAGCATGGCGGGGGTCTTGTCGCGACGCGGGTCGGCGATGATCACGGCCTTGCCGCCGCCCAGGGGCAGGTCGGCCAGGGCCGACTTGTAGGTCATGCCACGGGACAGACGCAGCACGTCGGTCAGAGCGTCCGCTTCGCTGGCGTAGGGGTAGATGCGCAGGCCGCCCAGGGCAGGGCCGCGGCGCGTGTCGTGGATGGCGATGATGGCGCGCAGGCCGCTGGCCTCGTCGCTGCCGAAGACGATCTGCTGGTGATGGTCGAACTCGGGGTGGTCGAAGATCTGCATGGCGATATCTCCCTTGTGAGGATGCGTTGTTGTGATGTGGAGCGCAGTGGTTGGCACTGCTTCCGTTGGGCGGTCGTTGCTTGTGGCGTGACCGCATCCTTAGTATCAAGGTTAGAGCATCCGTGCGCACCCATTTCAGTCAATGAGGAGACGAAAATGAGCAAACGCTGTGTGAAGGCGCTGGTGGCCGGCAAGGTGCAGGGAGTGTGGTACCGCCGTGCGGTTCAGGAGCAGGCGTTGCAGCACGGCTTGACCGGCTACGCCAAGAATCTCCCTGATGGGCAGGTCGAGGTGCTGCTGTGCGGTAATGGCGAGGCGGTCAACCAGGTGTCAGCATGGCTGTGGCAGGGGCCGCCCAATGCCCGGGTCACGCACGTCGAGCTGGAAGCGCTGGAGTGCCATGACCCGGACAACTTCGTTTGCCTCTGATTGCTTAACTTAGCGTGGCAGTGATCCACTCCACTAAGGCTTCACCGTCCACTTCGAGGCACACTTCCGCCAGGGGCGTCTGCGACCAGCGCTCCTGGATGAAACCGCGCCCCTCGGGGGCGAACAGGGTCTGACCCTCGGCCAGCCCCTCGGTGACGACCGCCAGATGCCCCGGCGCGGTGGTGAACAGCTCCGGGCGTAGCAGCCAGGCCAGCGCACAGCTGTCGTGGGGGCAGCAGCCGTCGATGCCGAGGAATTCGCGATAGAAGTCGCGGTAGAAGGCGTAGCTGCCGGCCAGCACCTTGCCCAGCTCGTCCTGACCCGCCTCGATGCGTTGCATGTGGGCCGGCGTCAGCACGCAGCGATGGGTTACGTCGAGACCCACCAGGGTCAGCGGCCAGCCAGCGGTGAGCACGCGCTGGGCGGCGTGGGGGTCGTTGAACATGTTGGCCTCGGCCACCGGCGTGACGTTGCCGCCCTCGCGGACCGAGCCCCCCATGATCACCACCCGCTTGACCTTCTCGGTGAGCGCCGGGTCGAGCTGCAGAGCAGCGGCCAGGTTGCCCACCGGCCCGACCGCGACCAGGGTGACTTCACCGGGACGCTCGTTGACGGTGTCGACGATGAACTGCGCGGCGCTGCGCGGATCCTTCTTTCCCTTCACCTCGGGCAGCGCGATGTTGCCCAGGCCGTTGGCGCCGTGGATATGCGCCGGCGCGGGATGACGCGGCTTGACCATGGGGCCGGCGGCGCCCTGGGCGACGGGCACGTCGCCGCGCCCGGCCAGTTCGCACAGCAGCAGGCCATTATGGGTGGCGGTCTCGATGTCGACGTTGCCGTAGGTAGTGGTCAAGCCGAGCAGCTCGATGTCGGGATGACGCAGGGCGATGGCGATGGCCTGGGCGTCGTCGACGCCGGGGTCGGTATCGAAGATGGTCGGGTGCGACACGTTGCCTCCTTGTGGGTGTCAGGCGCTCTGTGAGCCGGTGAGATATCGCTCGACCTCGTCGCGCGATGGAATGCTGTCGGCGGCACCGGACTGCTGCACGCCGAGTGCGGCGGCGTGGGCGGCCAGCGCCAGGCAGTCGGGGACGCTGCGCTGTTCCTGCAGGGCCGCCATGAAATAGCCGATGAAGGTGTCGCCGGCGCCGGTGGTGTCCACCGGCTCGACCGGCAGGGCGGGCTGGAAGTGGCGCTCGTCGCCCGCCTGGTACCAGGCTCCTTCGCTGCCCAGGGTCAACACCGTTGCCGTTTGCGGCAGCCGTGTCTGCAGACCCTGAAGCAGCGCCTGGGCATCGCTGGTCTCGGGCAGGCCGGCCAGCCAGGCCGCCTCGCCACGATTGACGAACAGTAGTTTGCAGGCATCGAGGGGCAGCTCCAGCACCGTGTCGGACATCGGTGCGGGATTGAAGGCGACGGCCAGGTCCTGCCTACGCGCGCACTCGAGCAGCTCGGCCAGGGCGTTGCACTCGTTCTGCACCAGCAGCCAATCGCCGGGCTGGGCCGCTTCGCACAAGGCGTCGCGATGCCGACGCGTGAAGCCGTGGTTGGCGCCGGGAAACAGGATGATGGCGTTCTCGCCGCGATCGTCGACCTGGATGATGGCGTGTCCGCTGGGCTCGTCGACCAGCTCCAGGTGGGTGACGTCGACCCCGGCGCGGGCCAGACGGTCGCGGGCCCAGGCGTCCTGGCGGCCCAGGCGGCCCCAGTGGCACACCTGGCCGCCGGCCAGTGCCATGGCCAGCGACTGGTTGGCCCCTTTGCCGCCGAGACCGAGATGGTAGCTGCGGCTGGCCAAGGTCTCGCCGGGGTGGACCAGGTGCGGCACGCGATAGAAGTGGTCGAGATTGATCGAGCCGAAGTTGTGAAGCTTGGAGTTGTGCAGCATAGAGTTGTGCGGCATGGGGTCGTGCAGCATGGTCAGACTCCGCTCTGTTGCGCCTTCCAGCTGCGCAGGTTCTCGCCGGTGAGTGTCACGATGCGCTGGCGAGCCTCCGGTGTGATCCAGGCATTGTGCGGCGTGACGATCAGGTTGAGCGGCTCGGCCAGGGCATCGAGCAGCGGATGGCCGTCACGCGGTGGCTCCGCCGGCAATACGTCGACGCCCAGGCCGCCCAGTCGGCCCTCACGCAGTGCGGCAAGCGCCGCCCGTTCGTCGATGATGCCGCCACGGGCGCAGTTGACCAGCAGGGCGTTGGGCTTCAGCGTGGCGAGCAGGGCGGCGTCGACCAGGTGGCGGGTGGCGTCGGTGAGCGGACAGTGCAGGCTGATGACGTCGGCCTCGGGGGCAAGCTGGGCTATCCCCGGGCGTGAGTCGTTGCTCTCGTTGCCGGGGCGGGCGGCAAAGCTGACGCGCATGCCGAAGGCTTCGCCGAGGGCGGCCACGCGGCTGCCCAGTTCGCCTTGGCCGACGATGACCAGGTGCTTGCCTTCGAGCTGCAGGGTGCCGTGGTCCATCAGGCAGAAGAAGGGGCTTTCGTTCCAGCGTCCGGCCGCCACGTCGCGCTGATAGAGCGGTAGCCGGTTGGCCAGCGCCAGGATCAGCATCAGGCTGTGCTGGGCCACGCTGGCCGTGCCGTAGGCCGTGACGTTGCGCACGGCGATGCCGAGCCGCTCGGCGCTGGTCATGTCGATGTTGTTGGTGCCGGTGGCCAGCACGCAGATCAGCTTGAGTCCCGGCAGGGCCTCGAGGGTGGCGGCGTCGAGCACCACCTTGTTGACGATGGCCACCTGGGCGCCGGTCAGCCGCTGGCGGCTCTGCTCGGTGGTGCTTGCCTCATGGACCTCCAGCGTCTCCACCTGGTCGCGGATGGCGGAGAGGTCGATGTCGGGACCCAGGCTGGCGGCATCGAGTATCACGGCTTTCATGCTGAATTCCTTGTGTTGGTTCGCCGCGGCAGGGCTGGGACACGCCTTGCCAGGCACGTTATACTATCGGGCTTTCACGGCAGGCTTGGAATGTGCACCGCTCGACCCTATATCGCCGTTGGTTGCGCGCTGTCGAATCAGGAGTGAATTGAACCATGCCCATCTATGAATATCAGTGCAAGGCCTGCGGCCATCGTCTGGAGAAGCTCCAGAAGCTCAGCGCCGCCCCTCTGACCGACTGTCCTGCCTGTGAAGCACCGGCGCTTTCCCGCCTGGTTTCCGCGGCGGGCTTCCGGCTGGCCGGCGGCGGCTGGTACGAAACCGACTTCAAGTCCGGCAGCAAGAAGAATCTGGCCGGCGACTCCGCTGGCGGCGGCGGAGAGAGCAAGGAAAGCAAAGCGCCGGCAAAGGACGGCGCCGCGGCCTGACCGCCACCGACCCCTCAATCGATAACGTTACGAAACAGGATACGACATGCGCAGCCATTATTGCGGCCAGCTCAACGAGACCATGGTGGACCAGACGGTCACCCTGTGCGGCTGGGTTCACCGCCGCCGTGACCACGGGGGCGTGATCTTCCTCGACATGCGCGATCGCGACGGCATCGCCCAGGTCGTGGTCGACCCCGATACCGCCGAGGCCTTCGCCACTGCCGACCGTGCTCGCAGCGAGTACGTGCTGCGCATTTCCGGCCGCGTGCGTCTGCGCCCCGAGGGTACCCAGAACCCCAAGATGCCCACCGGCATGATCGAGGTACTGGCCAAGGAGGTCGAAGTGCTGAACACGGCGGCCACGCCGCCGTTCCAGCTTGACGAGCATGGCAAGGTCGGCGAGGAGGTGCGGCTCAAGCACCGCTACATCGACCTGCGCCGCCCGGAGATGATCGAGAAGCTGCGCCTGCGTTCGCGCATCTCGCACCACGTGCGCGCCTTCCTCGAGGGGCAGGGCTTCCTCGACATCGAGACGCCGATCCTGACCCGCGCCACGCCCGAGGGTGCCCGCGACTACCTGGTGCCGAGTCGTACCCATCCGGGCAGCTTCTTTGCCCTGCCGCAGTCGCCGCAGCTGTTCAAGCAGCTGCTGATGGTGGCCGGCTTCGACCGCTACTACCAGATCGCCAAGTGCTTCCGCGACGAGGACCTGCGCGCCGACCGTCAGCCGGAGTTCACCCAGATCGATATCGAGGCCTCCTTCGTCGAGGAGAACGATATCATGGGCGTGACCGAGGCCATGATCCGTGAGCTGTTCCAGGACGTGCTCGACGTGGAACTGCCCGAGTTCCCGCGCATGAGCTGGGCCGAGGCCATGGACCGTTACGGCTCCGACAAGCCCGACCTGCGCATTCCGCTGACGCTGGTCGACGTCGACGACCTGATGAAGCAGGTCGACTTCCAGGTCTTCTCCGGCCCGGCCAACGCTGCCGACGGCCGCGTCGCGGCGCTCAAGGTGCCGGGTGGGGCCAGCATGTCGCGCAAGGTGATCGACGACTACACCAAGTTCGTCGGTATCTACGGCGCCAAGGGGCTGGCCTGGATCAAGGTCAACGAGCGTGCCAAGGGTCTCGAAGGGCTGCAGTCGCCGATCGTCAAGTTCATGGAGAACGTGATCGAGGAGCTGCTCGACCGCGTGGGCGCGGCAGACGGCGACATCGTCTTCTTCGGCGCCGACAAGGCCAGGATCGTCAACGAGGCGTTGGGTGCGCTGCGGGTCAAGCTGGGCGAGGACCTCAACCTCTACACCCGCCCCTGGGCACCGCTGTGGGTGGTCGACTTCCCGATGTTCGAAGCCGACGACAACGGCCGCCTGAGCCCGCTGCACCATCCGTTCACCTCGCCCTCGTGCAGCCCGGAAGAGCTCAAGGCCAACCCGGCCGCGGCGCTCTCGCGGGCCTACGACATGGTGCTCAACGGCACCGAGCTGGGCGGCGGCTCGATCCGTATCCACGACCAGCAGATGCAGAGCACCGTGTTCGAGATCCTCGGCATCGGCGAGGAGGAAGCCCGCGAGAAGTTCGGCTTCCTGCTCGACGCCCTGCACTATGGTGCGCCGCCCCACGGCGGCCTGGCGTTCGGCCTCGACCGCCTGGTGATGCTGATGGCCGGCTCGCGTACCATTCGTGAAGTGATCGCCTTCCCCAAGACCCAGAGTGCGGCCTGTCTGATGACCGACGCGCCGGGCGAGGTGAGCGGCGACCAGCTGCGCGAACTCAACATTCGTCTGCGCCAGAAGGCCAAGGCGGAAGGGCAGGAGTGAGTACGCCTGCCAGCTGTGCGATGAACGAGACCGGCGCCCCAGTGGCGCCGGTTTCGCGACGCCATCAGGGTGGCCGTGGCACACGTATGGCGACCACCTGCGCGAGGGAGAGGGTGTCGTGCTGATCCTCGGAATCGATCCCGGCTCACGCATCACCGGCTACGGCGTGCTCGACGTCACCACGCCCAAGCCGCGCTACGTCGCCAGTGGCTGTATTCGGTTGCAGGACGTCGAGCTGCCTCAGCGTCTGGCGCGCATCTATACCGGCATCGCCGAGCTGATCGGCGAGTATCGCCCGGGGGAGCTGGCCATCGAGCAGGTGTTCATGGCCAAGAATCCCGATTCCGCGCTGAAGCTGGGTCAGGCACGCGGCGCGGCCATCGTCTGCGCCGCCAATCACGGCCTGGCCGTGCATGAATACGGGCCGCGTCAGATCAAGCAGGCGGTCACCGGCAGCGGGGCGGCGACCAAGACTCAGATCCAGCATATGGTGGTGGCGGTGCTGGGGCTCGACGGTACGCCCCAGGCCGATGCCGCCGACGCGCTGGCCATCGCGCTGACCCATGCCCATGCCCGGCTGGGCCTGGTCACGCAGGGCAGTTTCGGCGGCCATCGGGCGCGTCGGCGCGGCAGCTCCTGGCGCGACTTCCAACCTTGAAAGCGCGTTGACGCTTTCGGCAAAATAATTTTCGAACACCGTTTGTAGTGGGCTGGTCAGCCGCTTGAGCGACCAGTATAGTGGCGCCAGGAAGGCCGTGCGCCTCAGACGTATTCGCATCGGGAAACAATGCCCAATGATAGGACGCTTGCGTGGCACCCTGCTCGAGAAACAACCGCCCTGGCTGGTCGTGGACGTAGCCGGGGTCGGCTATGAGCTGGAGGCTTCGATGACCACGCTGGTGGCGCTGCCCGGGGTGGGAGAAGCGGTGTCGCTCTATACGCACCTCACCGTGCGTGAAGACGCCCACCTGCTGTTCGGCTTCGCCCGTGAGCAGGAGCGCGCGCTGTTTCGCGCCCTGATCAAGGTCAACGGTATCGGCCCCAAGCTGGCCCTGGCGATCCTGTCCGGCATGGACGAGACGGCGTTCATCCGCTGCGTGATGGAGGATGACGTCAAGAGCCTGACGCGCCTGCCCGGGGTCGGCAAGAAGACCGCCGAGCGCCTGGTCATCGAGATGCGCGACCGCTTTCCTCACTGGGAGCAGAACGCTGCCGTCGACCCGGCGGACATCGCCACGCTGCCCGGCGGTCTGCGGGAGCGTCAGGATCCGCTGGCCGATGCCGAGGCGGCACTGGTCAGCCTGGGCTACAAGCCGACCGAGGCCGCGAAGATGCTGTCCGGGCTGGAAGAGGGCCAGTCGACCGAAGCCCTGATCAAGGCCGCCTTGACCAAGCGGATGGCCGGGTAGGGCGCGCATGGCGGGCCACGACTCGACAGAACTCAACCGTCGTTTGATCGGAGACAGGGACTTTCGTCCTGAATTTTTCATGAGCGCCGCGAGTGTTCGACATGATGCAGAATGATCGCTTGATCGCCGCCGAGGAGCGCGAGGGTGAGAGTCGCGTCGATCACGCGATCCGCCCCAAGACGCTGGCTGAGTACATCGGCCAGCCGCGCGTGCGTGAGCAGCTGGAAATCTTCATCAGCGCCGCTCGCGGGCGTGACGAGAGCCTCGATCACACGCTGGTGTTCGGCCCGCCCGGTCTGGGCAAGACCACGCTCGCCAACATCATCGCCGCCGAGATGGGCGTGGGGTTGAAGTCCACCTCCGGCCCGGTACTGGAGCGTGCCGGCGATCTTGCCGCCATGCTCACCAACCTGCAGCCCGGCGACGTGCTGTTCATCGATGAGATTCACCGCCTCTCGCCCGTGGTGGAGGAGATCCTCTATCCCGCGATGGAGGACTTCCAGCTCGATATCGTCATCGGTGAGGGTCCGGCGGCGCGCTCCATCAAGCTCGACCTGCCGCCCTTCACCCTGGTGGGCGCCACCACCCGGGCAGGACTGCTCACCTCACCGCTGCGCGACCGCTTCGGCATCGTCCAGCGCCTGGAGTTCTACGACATCGAGGAGCTCACCGAGATCGTCGCTCGCTCGGCCAGGCTGCTTGGCGTCGAGGCGGACCGTGACGGTGCCCGCGAGGTGGCACGCCGCTCGCGAGGCACGCCGCGCATCGCCAATCGCCTGTTGCGCCGGGTGCGCGACTTCGCCCAGGTGCGGGGCAGCGGTCGGGTGGATGCGGCCATCGCCGATCAGGCGCTGAACATGCTGCACGTGGACCATCACGGCCTCGACCACATGGATCGCCGCCTGCTGCTGGCGATGATCGAGAAGTTCGACGGCGGGCCGGTGGGCATCGACTCGCTGGCGGCGGCGATCGGCGAAGAGCGCGACACCATCGAGGACGTGATCGAGCCCTATCTGATCCAGCAGGGGCTGATGATGCGCACCGCTCGGGGCCGGGTGGTGACACGCCAGGCCTGGCAGCACTTCGACCTGGTGCCCCACGAGCAGGCGCAGGATGCCAGCGGTGAGGTGCGTCCGTGAGTGAATTCCGTCTGCCGCTGCGCGTCTACATCGAGGATACCGATGCCGGCGGCATCGTCTACTACGTCAACTACTTCAAGTACATGGAGCGGGCCCGCAGCGAATGGCTGCGTCAGCACGGCTTCACTCAGCGCGAGTTGCTCGACGCCGGCGTGCAGCTGGTCGTGCATCGCCTGGAGTGCCGCTATGCCAAGCCTGCTCGGCTCGACGACGAGCTGTGCGTCACCGCGGCCGTCGCATCGAGCGGGCGCTGTCGGCTGAGTTTCGCTCAGTCGGTACAGCGTGGTGGGGAACCCTTATGCGAAGCGCGTGTCGACATCGCCTGTCTGGATGCCACACGCCTCAAACCCAGACCCTGGCCGCCGGCACTCGCCGCGGTTCTCAATGCCTGAATGCAAGATCAGCGAGGATGCCCGTGAACGACTCTATGTCAATACCCCACCTGATCATGAGCGCCAGCACCGTGGTGCAGCTGGTCATGCTGATCCTGGTGCTTGGCTCGATACTCTCCTGGGTGGTGATTTTCCAGCGTACGTTCGTCATGCGTCGGGCCCGTGCGGCGCATCAGACCTTCGAAGAGCGCTTCTGGTCGGGTGTCGATCTCAACGAGCTCTATCGTGAAACGCCGTCGGAGCAAGAAACCCAGGGCGCCGAGCATGTCTTTCGTGCCGGGTTCCGCGAATTCAACCGGCTGATGGCCAAGACCAAGAGCGCCGATGCCATCCTCGACGGCGTGCAGCGCAGCATGCGTGTGGCCTGGTCGCGGGAAGAGGAGCGTCTCACCCTGCATCTGGTATTCCTTGCCACCGTGGCGTCGGCGAGCCCCTACATCGGCCTGTTCGGCACGGTGTGGGGCATCATGGGCTCGTTCCAGGCGCTCTCCATGGCCCAGCAGGCCACGCTGGCCACCGTCGCGCCGTGGATTGCCGAGGCTCTGATCGCCACCGCCATGGGCCTGTTCGCCGCCATCCCCGCGGTTATCTTCTACAACCGCCTGTCGTCCGAGTCCGACCGGCTGCTGGGCAAGTACGAGGACTTCGCCGAGGAGTTCCACTCCATCCTGCACCGCAATCTGCAGGGCCGCAGCGAAGCCGGCACCGCCTGAGGGAGTCGCGACATGCATGGTCCTTTCAATCGTGGCGGCCGCCGCAAGCCGATGGGGGAGATCAACGTCGTTCCCTTCATCGACGTCATGCTGGTTCTGCTGGTCATCTTCATGATCACGGCGCCGATGCTGACCCAGGGCGTTCAGATCGAGCTGCCTCAGGTCACCTCTGAGCCGATCGACTCACAGGAAGACCGCGACCCCATCATCGTGTCGGTGGATCGCGAGGGGGATTATTACCTGTCGATCGGCGGCGAAGAGATGGCCGTGGATCTGGAGGAGCTCGGCGACCGGGTGCTGATTCTGCTCGAGCGTCAGCCCGGTACGCAGGTCATGGTGCGCGGCGACCGTTTCGTGCCCTACGGCGAGGTCGTGACCCTGATGAGTACGCTGCAGGTGTCGGGTGTGACCAACGTCGGGCTGATTTCCGAGCCGCCGCCGCGTGATTAAGAGCTTCTTGACCAGGACACTAGGAGACGTGATGGCCCGACGTCAGCGCGGCCCTTCGCGCAGCTATGACAAGCCGGTCGGCTATGGCGTGCCCACGCTGCTGGCTATCGGCCTGCACGTGCTGGTCGTGGTGCTGAGCCTGGTCACTCTGCCGCAGCGTCAGCCGGCCGATCCCGAGTCGACGTCGATCGTGCAGGCGACACTGGTCAGCACCGAAACCACCACCGACCAGGCTCAGCGTGCCGAGGAGGCACGAGCGCGTGCCGCGGCGCGGCAGGCGGAAGAAGAGGCTCGCCAGGAAGAAGAGGCGCGCCAGGCCGAGGCCGAGGAGCAGGCGCGCGCCGAAGCCGAGCGTCAGGCGGCCGAAGAGCGTGCCCGCGAAGCCGAGCAGCAGCAGGCGGCACGTGAAGAGGAGGCTCGCCGGCTGCAGGAGGCCAGACAGGAAGCCGAGGCCGAGGCGCAGCGCCGGGCCGAGGAAGCCGAGCGCCAGGCGCGGCTGCGCGAGGAGCAGGAGGCCGAGCGTCAGCGCCAACAGGAAGCCGCGGCGGAAGCCGAACGCCAGCGCCAGCAGGAAGCACAGCAGCGCGCCGAAGAGGAGGCACGACGCCAGCGGGAAGCCGAGGAACAGCGCCAGCGCGAAGCCGAAGAGCAGCGTCGCCGCGAAGAGGAGGCCCAGCGTCAGCGCGAGGCCGAGGAACAGCGTCGCCGCGAGGAGGAGGCCCAGCGTCAGCGCGAGGCCGAGGAGCAGCGTCGCCGCGAGGAGGAAGCCCAGCGTCAGCGCGAGGCCGAGGAGCAGCGTCGCCGCGAGGAGGAAGCCCGGCGTCAGCGCGAGGCCGAAGAGCAGCGCCGTCGTGAGGAGGAAGCCCGGCGTGCGGCCGAAGCCGCCAGTCAGGGGCTCGATCGCGCCATCGAAGGTGAGTCGGATGCCGTGGCCAACGCCCGGCAGGCCCAGGAGGCCGCCAACAGCTTCATCAACCTGGTGCGCCGTGCCGTGGAGCAGGCGTGGGTGATTCCGCCCGGCGCCGGCGGCGGGCTTGCGGCCACGGTTCAGGTCCAGTTGGGTCCCTCAGGGGAGCTGTTTGGCGCTACCATTACTCAAAGTAGCGGAGATAGCAGTTTCGATCGCTCCGCCTTACAGGCTGTGGAAGCCGCCGCACCCTTTGGCGAACTGCGCCAATTGCCGCCGGCGGCACAACGTGACTTCCGCCAGTTCAATCTGCGTTTCACACCGGGAGATGTACGCTGATGAAAGCCCTGATGACCATCTGGTTGAGCGCCATGCTGTTGCTGTTCAGCTCGCTTGCCCAGGCCAATCTCACCATCGAGATCACACGCGGCAGTGACCGGGCCACTCCCATTGCCATAGTGCCGTTCTCCGCCGACGGCGAAAGCCTGCCCGAGGATGTGGCCCAGATCATCAGTGACAATCTGGAGCGCAGCGGCTATTTCGCGCCGCTGCCGCGCAATGCCATGTACGACCGTCCCACTACCGGCGAAGAAGTGCGCTACGGCCAGTGGCGAGCGCTGGACGTGCGCTATCTGGTGGTGGGCCAGGTCAGCCGTGCAGCCGACGGCTATCGTATCCGTTACGAGCTGATGGACGTCAGCGGTCAGCGCCGCATGCTCGGCGAAAGCGTCAGCGCCGGCAGCAACGAGCTGCGCAGCGGTGCCCACTACGTGAGCGACCAGATCTTCGAGGCCATCACCGGCATTCGCGGTGCGTTCTCGACCCGCATTGCCTACGTCACGGCACAGGGCACCGACCAGGACATGCAGTTCGGTCTCTACGTGGCCGATGCCGACGGACACAACAGCCAGCAGGTGCTGAGCTCGCGTGAGCCGATCCTGTCGCCGGCCTGGTCGCCGGATGGACGCAAGCTGGCTTATGTTTCCTTCGAGACCGAGCGTCCCGCCATCTACGTGCAGGAGGTGGGGACCGGGCAGCGTGCCCAGGTTGCGTCGTTCGACGGTATCAACGGCGCGCCGGCCTGGTCGCCGGACGGTCGTCGCCTGGCCATGACCCTGTCCAAGGACGGCCAGCCGGACATCTATATCATGGACGTGGGATCACGCAATCTCGAGCGCATCACCAACAACTCGAGCATCGACACCGAGCCGGCCTGGTCGCCGGACGGTCGCAGCCTGATCTTCACCTCGGACCGCAGCGGCGGCCCGCAGATCTACCGCTACAGCTTCGGCAGCGGCCAGACCGAGCGCTTGACCTTCACCGGCAACTACAACGCCCGCGGGCGGCTGTCGCCGGATGGGGAGGCGCTGTTCCTGGTCCACCGCAGCAACAGCGGTTTTCAGGTTGCGCGCCAGGATCTCGGCTCTGGCCGTCTTGTCGTGATCAGTGAGACCCGTTCGGATGAGTCGCCTAGTGTTGCGCCCAACGGGACCATGGTAATCTTCGCCACCCAGCAAGGTAACAGCGGGGTGTTGGGGGCCGTGTCGGCCGATGGACGGGCGTCCTACCGGTTGCCTTCGGCGCGTGGTGACGTGCGTGAACCCGCATGGTCACCGTTCTTGAACTAGTGGTACGTGTCATTCGAGTCCTTTGAGGAGTTTGACGATGCAATTCAAGTCACATGCCAGAACTCTGGCAATTGCCCTGTCTCTTGCCCTGATTGCCGGCTGTTCCAGCACCGGTGGCAGCCGTGACGGGTCCATGGATGGCACACGCGCCGATGGTGGCGTCGGTACGGGCACTGCCGGCGCTGGTCAGGTGAGCGGTACCGGTGTCAGCGGCGATCGTGCCGGCCAGCAGGCCGACGGCCGCATCCCCGACGTTCGCACCATCTATTTCGACTTCGACCGTGACACCATTCGTCCGGAGTTCGAATCGGTCCTGGTCGCTCATGCCCGCTACCTGCGCTCCAACGGCAATGCCCGCGTCGTACTGCAGGGCCACACCGACGAGCGCGGCACCCGCGAGTACAACATGGCGCTGGGTGAGCGTCGTGCCAACTCGGTGAAGCGCTTCCTCGAGGTGCAGGGCGTCTCTCCGTCCCAGCTCCAGGTGGTCAGCTACGGTGAAGAGCGTCTGGCGGTACGTGGCAACAGCGAAGATGCTCATGCCCAGAACCGTCGCGTGGTCTTTGCCTACTGAGCGAACTGGCGCCGATCAGCGCCGAGGGAGTGAAGCATGAAACACAGTCTGAAAAGGCTGTGCGGCGCGGGAGCCCTGGTGCTCCCGCTGTCCGTGATGAGCCTTGTCGAAGCGCAGCAGCGCCCGATCGTGGAAGACCGCACCGCGCAGCCCCGTGGGTTCATGGAGCAGGCCGAAGTGCGTGAAGAGCCCGGTGGTAGCCTGGTGCTCTACAACCAGTTGCAGGACCATCAGCGCGAGATCCAGCAGCTGCGCGGCCAGATCGAGGAACTGCGTCACCAGCTCGAACAGCTGCGCAACCAGACCCGACAGCAGTACATGGATCTCGACGAGCGGATCACCGCCGGTAGCGCCGGTATCCAGACCAGCCCCGAGGTCGATCAGGAAGCGGCTCGTCAGGTCGCGCAGACCCCGTCTCCCAGCGGCACCAGTCCCGACGCACAGGCCGCCTATCAGGCCGCCTTCGCCAAGGTGCAGGCGCGCCAGTTCGGCGAGGCCATCCAGGCGTTCGATGCCTTCGTCGTCGACTACCCCGACACCACGCTCACGGCCAACGGCTACTACTGGCTGGGCGAGTTGCACTCGGCGGAGGCCAACCTGGATCAGGCCGAGACGGCATTCCGCACGGTCATCGACGACTACCCGCAGAGCAGCAAGGTGCCGGATGCCCTGTACAAGTTGGGTCTGATCAAGGCGCGCCAGGGTGAACTGGAGGAGAGCCGCGGCCTGCTCGAACGGGTGCGTGACGACTATCCTGACAGTAGTGCCGCCGGCCTTGCCAACGATTTCCTGCGCCAGTCACTGTAACGGACTGGCCCTGCCCAAGGAGTGAAGATGACCTGCAAGTTCGACTACGAGGCGCCCGCCGATCTGCTTCGCGATCGCATCGTTCTGGTGACGGGGGCCGGTGACGGCATCGGTCGCGCCGCTGCGCTGGCCTATGCCCGTCACGGTGCCACGGTGATCCTGCTGGGACGCACCATCGCCAAGCTGGAAAAGGTCTACGACGAGATCGAGGCCGCCGGCGGGCCTCAGCCGGCCATCTTTCCGCTCAATCTCGAAGGCGCCACGCTGAAGGACTACCACGACATGGCCGAGACGCTGGACAAGGAGTTCGGCCGGCTCGATGGCATTCTGCACAACGCGGGCCTGCTCGGTCGCATCACCCCGTTCGAGCAGTACAACCCCGAGCTGTGGGATCAGGTCATGCAGATCAACATCAACGGCCCGGTGTGGATGACCCAGGCTCTGCTGCCGCTGCTGAAGTCCTCACCCGATGCTTCCGTGGTGTTCACGTCATCGAGCGTGGGGCGCAAGGGGCGTGCCTACTGGGGCGCCTATGCCGTCTCCAAGTTCGCCACCGAGGGTTTCATGGAAGTGCTGGCGGATGAGGTCGAGCACCTGGGCACGATTCGGGTCAACACCCTCAACCCGGGGGCGACCCGCACCAAGATGCGCGCCAACGCCTATCCGGGAGAAGACCCGCAGACGCTGCGTACGCCGGAAGAGATCATGCCGACCTATCTGTGGCTGATGGGACCGGATAGCAAGGGTTATAACGGCCAGCGCTTCGACGCCCAGCCGCCCAAGTAAGCAAATGGCTGCAGCCTGCCTGGTGACTCAGGCAGGCTGAAGCAGTGCCTCCACCAGCGCTTCGCAGGTCTCGAACCAGAGATCGGCCGGCCACTGCCGGTAATCCTCACCCTCCTCGATGTAACCGTAACCCACGGCGACGGCGACCATGCCGGCGGCGCGGGCGGCCTGCATGTCGCGCAGGTGGTCGCCGATGTACCAGCAGCGGGCGGGAGCGACGTCCAGCCGTTCGGCCGCCACCCACAGCGGTTCCGGCGCCGGCTTGCGCTGCGGCAGGTCGTCGGCGCAGAGCAGGGCGCCGGGGGTCAGCCCCAGGCTCTCGATCAGCGGGGCGGCGTAGGCGCGCGGCTTGTTGGTGACGATGCCCCAAGGGCGTTGCTGCGCCTCCCACCTGGCCAGCAGCCGGTCGAGATGGGGGAACAAACAGCTCTCGTCGGCCACTGCTCGGCCGTAGGCATCGAGCAGGAACTGACGCGCTTCGTCATGGCCGTGATGCGTCTTGTCCAGACCCAGCGCCAGGGCGACCAGGGCGCTGCCGCCATTCGATACCTGCGCGCGAATCACCGGGTAGGGCAGCGGTTCCATGCCGTGATGGGCGCGCAAGGCATTCGTCGCCCGCGCCAGGTCGGGGGCGGTATCGACCAGGGTGCCGTCGAGGTCGAACAGCAACGCCTCGGGAGATGGCACCTTCATGCCTGCTCCCGGCGGCAGTGCACCAGATAGTTGACCGACACGTCGCTTGCCGACAGGCGATAGCGCCGCGTCAGGGGATTGTAGACCAGGCCGCTCTGTTCACGGACGCTGAGGCCATGCTCGCGGCACCATCCGGCAAGCTCGGAAGGGCGAATGAACTTGCGGTACTCGTGCGTGCCGCGGGGCAGCATCTGCAGCAGGTATTCGGCAGCGACGATGGCCAGGGCGTAGGCCTTGGGGTTGCGGTTGATGGTCGAGAAGAAGAGGTGTCCGCCGGGCTTGACCAGGGTCGCGCAGGCCTGGATCACCGAGCCCGGGTCGGGCACGTGCTCGAGCATCTCCATGCAGGTCACCACGTCATATTCGCCGGGATGTTCGGCGGCCATGGCCTCGGCGCTGGCCTGGCGATATTCCACCTCGACGCCGCTCTCCAGCGCATGCAGGCGGGCCACGCCAAGCGGTGCCTCGCCCATGTCCACACCGGTGACACGAGCGCCGCGATGGGCCATGGCTTCGGCAAGGATGCCGCCACCGCAGCCGACGTCCAGCACCTTGCGCCCGGCCAGGCCGCAGCGGGCATCGATGAAATCCAGACGCAGCGGATTGATGTCATGCAGCGGCTTGAACTCGCTCTGAGGGTCCCACCAGCGGCTGGCCAGAGCCTCGAACTTGGCGATCTCGCCCTGGTCGACGTTGTGGTGGAAACTTGCACTCATGTGATCTCTCCGTGTCAATTGGGCTGGCACCCTGGCAACATTCTTTACCTTCGGTATCATGCGCTATTGTACCCGTAGCTGCCCGGGCTTTCCCATGATGGAATCTAGGACAGGCCCGGGGCAGCTTCTTTCCACCAACCGACAAGGAAGGCACCATGATCCGCAAGGCCGTTCTGCCCGTTGCTGGTTTCGGCACCCGCTGTCTGCCGGCTTCGAAGGCGATCCCCAAGGAGATGATCACCATCGTCGATCGTCCCGTGATCCAGTATGTGGTCGACGAGGCGGTCAAGGCCGGTATCCGCGACATCGTGCTGGTGACCCACGCCAGCAAGAGCGCCATCGAGAACCACTTCGACACCCATTTCGAACTGGAGGCCACCCTCGAGGCCAAGAACAAGCAGGAGCTGCTCGATGAGCTGCGCTCCATCGTCCCCGCCGACGTCAACATCATCAGCGTACGCCAGCACGAGCCGCTGGGTCTCGGCCATGCCGTGCTCTGCGCGCGTCCGGTGATCGGTGACGACGAACCGTTCGCGGTGCTGCTCCCCGACGTGCTGGTGGATGATGATGGTCTGTCTCGCAACGACCTCGCCGGCATGCTCGACGCCTACGAAGCCACCGGACGCTCGCAGCTGATGGTCGAGGACGTGCCGTGGGAGAACGTGCACAAGTACGGCATCGTTAGCCCCGAAGGCGAGCCGCCAGCAGCCGGCAAGTCCTGCCCGCTGGCCGGTGTGGTCGAGAAGCCGGCTCGGGAGCAGGCCCCGTCCAACCTGGCCGTTATCGGCCGCTACGTGCTGCCGGGCAGCATCTTTGCGCTGCTGGCCGAGACGCCGCCCGGGGCCGGCGACGAGATCCAGCTCACCGACGCCATCGAGACGCTGCGCCAGCGCGAGGGGGTCGATGCCTGGCGCATGTGCGGCAAGACCTACGACTGTGGGCATCAGTTGGGCTATCTCGAGGCCACGTTGGTATACGCCCGGCGCCATCCTCGTTTCGGCGAGGGATTCCGCGAGCTGCTCGCTCGCTATAGCCAAGCGGGGTAAGTATCATGCGCGTACAGATACATGGCAGCGAACTGGCGGCGGCTACGGCCGCCGCAGCGCTCTCCTGGGTCGGCCACCAGGTCCGTTGGGTACCGCATGCCTCGATGCGCTGGCCGGCACTGCAGGCCGCCGACTGGCTGCGAAGAGAGCCTGATCTGCTCGAGCGTCTGGAGGAGGGGCTGGAGCAGGGCACCCTGAGCCTGGCCAATGGCGAGGGTTCGAACCCAGGCGAAGCGATCGACATTCTCTGGCTCGCGCTGTCGCCGGAACAGCGTGAGGAGGCCGACGAGCTGGTGGCGGAGGTCGCCGGGAGCCAGCAAGGCGCGCTCATTCTCATCAACAACTCCACCTTTCCGGTGGGCGAGACCGAACGCCTGGAGATACGCCTCGGTGGCAACGGCCGGCGCGCCGTCGCTCTGGTCGACATGATCGAGGAGGGGCGCGCCTGGGCCAGCTTCACCCGTCCCGGTCGCTGGCTGCTGGGCTGCGACGACGAGCATGCCGAGGCGCAGGTCCGCGAGCTGTTGAGAGCGTTCAATCGGCGGCGTGACGTGATGCAGCTCATGCCGCGGCGTGCCGCGGAGCTGACCAAGCTGGCGACGATCGGCATGCTGGCGACCCGTATCAGCTACATGAACGAGATTGCCGGACTGGCCGACAGCCTGGGGGTCGACGTGGAGTTCGTGCGCCAGGGGATGGGCGCGGACTCCCGCATCGGGTACGAATACCTCTACCCAGGCTGCGGCTTCGGCGGGCCGCATTTCTCCCGCGATCTGATGCGTCTGGCCGATGTTCAGGAGGCCAGCGGGCGTCAATCCGCGCTGCTCGAACAGGTGCTGGACATCAACGAGCAGAAGAAGGAGACCCTGTTCCGCAAGCTGTGGACTCATTTCCACGGCCAGCTCGAAGGGCGCACCGTGGCGATCTGGGGGGCCGCTTTCAAGCCCGGCTCGGCGCGTATCGACCATGCACCGGTGCTGACCCTGCTGCGGGCGCTGTGGGCCCAGGGGGTGCGAGTGCAGCTGCACGATCCGGCAGCCGTGCCGGCACTGCGCGCCGAGGTGGGGGATCATCCCCTGCTCAGCCTGTTCGACGGCGACCCGTACGCCGCCTGCGAGAATGCCGACGCGCTGATGCTGGTCACCGAGTGGAAGCACTACTGGAATCCCGACTGGTCGCGACTGGCCGGTTTGCTCAACGAGAAGCTGCTGCTGGACGGACGCAACATCTACGACCCCGCCCATGTGGCCAGCTGGGGGCTGGTCTATCGCGGTATCGGTCGGCGTGCCGAACCCTGAGAGAGCTCGACGCGTTGAGGTGGCAGTGTGCGCGCAGGCGTGCAACCTGCTTACAATGGTGGGGCGCCTGCCGCACCTGCCCACAAGGAGTTCGACATGCCCGAAGCGCGTCCTTCCGAGCGACGTCCCATCGTGCCCGATCCCGATAGCAGCCTGACGAGACCGCGCCGCCCAATGGCGCCCCAGCCCCGCCTGTGGCCGCTGAAGTTTGCCGTGCTGCTGCTGCTGGTCATGCTGGTTGGGGTGAGCTGGTTGGGATGGCAGGAGCGGGAGCGCATGAATGCGCAGATGCAACAGATCAGCGCCGAGATGTCCAACGTCCATGCCCGGTTCGATGCCGAGGAGGGCCGCGGTGAACGGTTCGAGCGTCTCGAGTCGCGACTCTCCGCCGTCATGGATCATGCCGAATCCCTGGTGGCCCGCATGGCCAGCCTGGAAGTCGACGTACAGCAGGTCGGCGAGCGGGACGGCTCGCGATTCGCAGCCATCGACGAACGCATCGACGACCTTGCTCTACGGGTCGATGAACTTTCCGGCAACGTCGAGCGGATAGTCACCGAGGCCGAAGACCGCGAGGCGCTGCTCGGCGCCGTTCGCTCATCGCTGAATGCCCTCGAGCGGGCAGGTGAAGAGGGGCGCGAGGTCTTGGCGGCCAGAATCGATGCACTGGCCGAAGATGATCAAAGTGTTGTACAACATATAGAGGAACTGCAGAGCGCTCAGGAAACTCTGGCAGAGCAGCAGCAGGGCGTGAGAGCATCGCTCGATGAGCGGCTCGAAGCCCTGGACGAGCATGTCCAGCAGCTCGTCGAGCAGCAGCTTGCCGCCCTGGAGGAAACGTTCCTGGCTCGGGAAGCAGCGCTGGAGGAACGGCTCGAGACGTTGGCCGGCGACATTGCGGCGGCCGCCGACGCCGACGACGCCACCCAGGCCGTCGAAGAGCTGCGCGCCAGGCTGGCAGGCATCGATACGGAACTGCGCGAGCTGCGCCAGGAGCAGCTGTCGCTGAGCGCCGGGCTGGAGGCCCTACGGTAGGATCGCCGGGGCCAGGGCAGGCCGGCAGCAGTCAAGACGGGAAGCCGTGAATATGGGAAGAGGCGTGATTTCACGCATGGGGGCGGCGGCCCTGTGTCTTGGCATGGCGCATGGAGCGCTGGCACTCGAGGCACGAATCGATGGAGTGACGGATCCGGTTGCGGAGAATATCCGTCACTATCTCAGCGAACTGGAGGCCGCCCAGTACGACCGCCGTCGCCTCGAAGGCGTGGTGGTGCGTCGTACCCGCGAGGCCATGCGCGTCTACGGCTACTACGAGCCGCGTATAAGCCCACGGCTCGATCAGCAGGAGCCGCCGCGTTACGTCGAGCTGGCCATCGATCCCGGCCCGCAGGTGACCGTGCAGGTGCTCGAAGTCAGCATCGAGGGTGACGCCGCCCGCGACGAGCCCTTTCGTGACACCGTGGACGAACTGCCCCTCCAGGTGGGTGATCCGCTGGAGCATGCGCCCTGGGATCGCATGCGCAACCGCTTGGCCAACCTCGCCCTGGAACGGGGCTACTTCGACTGGTCCTTCACCGACCGCCGCATGGAAGTGCGGCCCTTCGACGAAAGCGCCAGGCTCTACCTCACGCTCGACAGCGGCCGACGCTACACCTTCGGCAACATCACCATTCGCGGCCACCATATCGTCGAAGATCGCTTGCGCAACATCGCGCCCTTCGAGCCCGGCCAGCCCTATCTTGCCGGTCAGGTGGCGCTGTATGCCCAGCGGCTCGGGCAGACCAACTGGTTCAGCTCCGTCAGCGTACGGCCAAGGCTCGATGCCCGCCGCGAGCTTGCCCTGGCCCCGCCAACCGTAGGTTGGTGGAATGCCGTGGCGACCGAGGGCGAGGCCGCACTGCCGCAGGTGCCTTCGACGCGCACCGCACTGGCGACCGGCCCCCGGCTCTCCGCCTCGGCGTTGGCTGCCGTTGCGCGGCTGCACGCACCGGAGCAGCCCAGCATGCCGATCGACGTATCCCTGGCCCCGGCCGATCGTCACCAATTCGAAACCGGCATCGGCTATGCCACCGATGTGGGGCCGCGCCTGAGCTTCGGTTGGAATCAGCCGTGGATCAACCGCTTTGGGCACAGCCTCGAGCACGACCTGTTCGTCTCGCAGCCGGAGCAGCAGTTCACCGGTACCTATCTGCTGCCGCTCGACGACCCGCTGCGCGATCAGTATCGCTTCCAGTACGGCCTGCGTCACCGCGACAACCAGGACACCCGTACCAACGAGGTCACCCTGGAAGCGGCACGACGCTGGGAGTTCGACAACCGCTGGGTGCAGACGCTGTTCGTGCGTGCCACCTACGAAGACTTCACCCAGGGGGGCGAGGCGGAAAGCGTCTTCATCTACTACCCGGGGGTGAGTTGGTCGCGCACCCGCACGCGCGATCCCCGCTTTCCCACCTGGGGCGATCGTCAGCGCATCACCTTCGAGTATTCGGACAGCGTGTGGGGCTCCGATGCGGACTTCCTGCGGATGACGGGCAATACCGAATGGATCCGCATGCTGGGCGAGAACCTGCGTTTCGTCACCCGACTCGGCGTGGGGGCCATCGAAACCGATGACTTCTCCCAGGTGCCGCCCTCGCTGCGCTTCTTTGCCGGAGGCGACCGTTCGGTAAGGGGTTACGGCTTCGAGACCCTGGCACCACGCAACGAAGAGGGTCTGATACGCGGCGGTCAGCAGATGCTGGTCGGCAGTGCCGAGCTGCAGCGGCGTGTCACCGGCAACTGGTGGGGAGCCGCCTTCGTCGACAGCGGCGATGCCTTCGACGACTGGTGGCCGGAAACGCTGAATACCGGTGCCGGCCTCGGCGTCAGGTGGATTTCCCCCGTCGGGCCGGTACGTTTCGATATCGCTCACCCCTTCGATGACGAGGAGAACTCGTGGCGTCTGCACTTCGCCATCGGCCCGGAATTCTGAGAATGCGTCTATTGCTGTGGTCGTTGCTCCGTCTGCTGATCGTGCTGCCGTTGATGGCCATCGGCATACTCTTCCTCGTGCTGGGTCTGGCTCTGTCGCCATGGGGGGCCGGCTTGCTGCTCGAAGAAGGGGCCAAACGCGGTTTCTACCAGTTGGAGCGTGTCGAAGGGGCGCCGCTGGATCGTCTCGTGCTGCATGGGTTTCAGATCGAGGCGGGGCCTGCCGACATCGCCGCCGAACGGCTCGAGCTCATCTGGGCGGACGACTGCCTGCTGCGGGGGCGCCTGTGTGTCGAGCGCCTGGTCATGCAGGGTGGGCGGGTCGCGTTGCGGCCAGGGCAGCCAGAGGAGCCGGCCGCGGCACCTGCGCCGGACGAGACCGGGGCGAGCGATCCGATCCGTTTGCCGTTCCCCATGGAGGTACGCGAACTGGTGCTGGTGGATACCAGGGTGAGTCTGGCCGACGGCACGCATGTCGCACTCGCTCAGTTGAACACCACCGCCATGGCCGAGAACTCAGGACTGCAACTCGGTGCTTCACGAGCCGAAGGCCTGAACGTGACGCTGCCTGCCAATGCCGAAGCCAATGTCGAAGCCAATGCCAATGCCAATGCCGAAGCCGTGGTGGAAAGGGCGGATGAGGTGGCCGCGGAGACGGCGCAGCCGCCGTTCCGCTTTCCGCTCGACATCTCGGCGCCTGAGCTGGTCATTGAAGACGTCGCGCTGCGGCTGGGCGACGGTACCCAAGTTGGCTGGAACAGACTGCATACCGGCATCGAGGCCGAGGGCGAACGGCTGACGCTGCTGCCCACACGCCTCGAGCGGCTGCAGGTCAGCCTGCCAGCGGGCGGGGCCGAGCAACTGGCGCTGGAGGCGCCGGCAGGCACGCCGGCGTTGAGCGCTCAGGCACTGGCCGCCGCCGAGACCGTTGGTTCGGCACCGGTGCCGACCGAGGCAGGTGAGCCCGAAGTGCCACTGGCGCAGCGCGAGCGCATTGTGCTGCCGGAAATCGTCCTGCCCTTGACGATAGCGGCACCGCGCATCCATCTCGATGGCGTCGAGCTGCGGGGGCCGCTCGATTATGACCTGCGCCATCTCACCCTGGCCTTCGAGGCCAGCGGCCAGGTGGTCGAGATCGTCGCTCTGGAAGCCGCCAGCCTGGACGCCGACGTCAGACTCGGTGCGCGCGTCGAATTGCGTGACGATTACCCGCTCCAGGCGCGGCTGGAGGCCGCGCTGTGGCTGCCGGAGCTGATGCCCGAATTGGCCGGGCAGCGGCTCGACCTCAGGCTCGACGGCACGCTGGCCGAGCTCGACGCCGAACTCGTGGCGCGCGGCCCGGTGAGCACGCGGCTGACCGCTCAGGCCGATGTGCTCGACCCGGAAGTGCCTTTCTCCGCCAGGATGAGCAGCGAATTCCTGCAGTGGCCGCTGCCGATGGCGGCCGCCTTCGCCGAAGAGGATGAAGCGCTCGACGATCCCTATGTGATCGAGGATCTCGACCTGCGTCTATCGGGCACTCTCGAGCAGTACAGCGCGGCACTCTCGGCGCGGGTCGAGGGGCCGGAGGTGCCGCTGACCCGGATTGCCCTGACCGGTAGCGGCGACCTGGAACACTTCGCCTGGACCCCGCTGTCCCTGAGCCTGGGCAATGCTTCGGTGGTCAGCCGCGGAAGCATCGAATGGCATGACGGCCTGGTGCTCGATGCCACCGTGCGCCTCGACAACCTCGACCCCGGGCAGTTCACCGATGCCATGCAGGGGCGCCTCAGCGGCAATATGGACCTCGCCTTCAGCCAGACCGAAGCGGGCTGGCAGCTGCACGTGCCGCGGCTGGCCATCGACGGTCAGCTGCAGGAACTGCCGCTGTCGCTGCGGGCACGTCTGGCCGGGGACAGTGACATGCGCTGGCAGGTACAGGAGTTCGATTTCCGCCAGGGGCAGAACCGTATCACCGTTGCCGGCGCGATCACCGAGCAGCGCATGGACCTCAGCGGCGACATCTCGCTGACCGGGCTTGACAGCCTGCACGACGATCTCAGCGGCAGCCTGACCGGACGCTTCCGCACCGCCGGCACGCTGAGCAGCCCGCGCCTGGAGATCGACCTGCGGGGCCAGACGCTGGCGTTTGCCGAGAATCGCCTCGAGGCGCTGCAGCTCACTGCCAGCGTTCAGGGGCTGGACGACCCGAGCCTCGATGGCAATCTCGCCATCGAGCGGCTCAACGCGGGTGGCCAGCGTTTCAGTGAGTTGTCGCTGGCCTTGTCCGGGCGGCTGTCGTCCCATCGCGCCGAGTTGACGGCGCTTGCCGGGCGAGGCATGCCGCTGTCGCGGGCGTCGCTCGTGCTCGAGGGCGGGCTCTCCACCGAGCGCCAGCGCTATAGCGGTCGCATCGATCCGCTGGAGGTCGATACCGATTACGGCGAGATGCGCCTAGACGACCCCGTGGCCTTCTCAGTGGACCTGGCGACGGCCCGTGCTCAGGTGCAGCCGTTCTGCCTGCGTCGAGAGCAGGGCGGACGTCTGTGCCTGGAGGACACGCTGCAGGCCGGCGCCGATCAAGGCCAGGTAAGCCTGGCCGTGCGCGGGCTGCCCATGAGCATGTTCAACGAGTGGCTGCCGGAGGACTGGCGCGCCAGCGGCGAGACCGACCTGCAGCTGCAGGCGCGCTGGCGGCAGGGCGGTCGCCAGTGGAGCGCCGAGGCGGATCTGGCCAGCCAGCTCGACCTGGAAGGGGTGGATATCTATGGCCAGCCCTGGTCGATGCCCGCCACCCGCCTCGCCGTGCGGCTGGATGCCACCCAGGCGCGTATGGCACTCGACCTCGAGCTCGGCCTTGGCGATGCCGGGAGGCTGGCACTCGATCTCGATCTGAATGACCCGCTGGGCAGCGGTGAGCTTACC
The DNA here is from genome assembly GCA_011742915.1 of Billgrantia desiderata. Lineage (GTDB taxonomy): Bacteria > Pseudomonadota > Gammaproteobacteria > Pseudomonadales > Halomonadaceae > Halomonas > Halomonas desiderata. The sequence goes on from JAAQTN010000006.1 coordinate 115,044, forward strand.
GGTAGCCTCGTCGTCGACGCTCTCGACCTGTCTCGCTACCGGACGCTGGCGGCCGGACTCGACATGCTGGAGGGTACCCTGGCCGGTCGGGTCGGGATCTCCGGTAGCCGCGACAACCCGAGCCTGGATGGTGCGCTGGAGTTGATGGGACTGCGGGCGTCGGGGCTCGATGTGCCGCTGATCGTCGAGGACGGACGCATTCGCATCGAGTTCAACGGCGACAGTGCACGCCTGATGGGCTATGTGGCCAGCGACGACGGGCGCCTGGTGATCGACGGCAACGCCAGTTGGCCCTCGCTCGACGAGTGGCGCATCGCCGTGGAGCTGGACGGTACCCGCCGTCCGCTACTGGTGAGCCTGCCGCAGTTCGGCCGTCTGCGCGTCGCCCCCGAGATCGCCGTCCGGGTGACCCCGCAGGCGCTGCGCGTGCGGGGTAACGTTGGGGTGCCCTGGGCGCGACTGGAGGTGGGCGAGGCGCCGCCGGCGGCCGTCAGCCCCAGTCCCGACGAGGTCATCATCACCCGGCGCGACGAGGCACGGGCCCAGCGGCGTGAGGAACTGGAGCCGGCCGCCGGTGGTGACGAAGCCGCCGCCGTGGCGCTGCGCGAGGCGGGCATGCAGCTGGACGTGCGTATCGAGTTGCACCTGGGGCCGGACATGACGCTCGCCGCGTCGGGGCTGGAAACCGGTTTGGCCGGCACCCTGCAGGTGCGCCAGCAGGATGGCCCGGTGCAGCTGTTCGGCGAGGTCAATCTCGTCGACGGTCGTTTCCGCGCCTTCGGCCAGGATCTGCTGATTCGCCAAGGGCAGTTGCTGTTCAGCGGACCGCCGGAACAGCCGCTGCTCGACTTCGAAGCCATACGTAACCCCGACATCACCGAGGATGGCGTCATTGCCGGGCTGCGTGTGACCGGCTTCGCCGCTGAGCCGAGTCTGGCCATCTTCTCCGAGCCGGCCATGGATGAGGCGCGGGCGCTTTCGTACCTGCTGCGCGGCCGGGCGCCGCGGGATGGTGACGCGGACGGTGCGCTGACCTCGGCGCTGGTGGGCCTGGCCTTGGGGCAGACGGGCGGGGTGGTCGGTGCCATCGGTCAGGCATTCGGCATCGACGATCTGGCCCTGGAGACGACCGGTGTCGGCGACGACAGCCAGGTGGTCGTGAGCGGCTACCTGACAGAAGATCTGCGCGTCAGCTATGGTGTCGGTATCTTCTCGCCGATCGCGGAGCTTACGCTGCGCTATACCCTGTGGCGCAATCTCTACGTGCAGGCCGTTTCCGGGGCTGCCCAGGCCGTCGATCTGGTTTACATCTTCTCCAGGCCCGGCCGGCCGCCACGACTCGAGCCCGCTCCGTGATCGCTCTCAACGTGTTGCTGCGAGGATAACGTCATGAACATCGATCCTACACATGCGCTTCCGGGGCGCGACACGCCGGTGCAGATATCCGGCGTGCATGCCGTCAGCGGCCGCTCCATGCTGCCGCCGTTTCCCGAGGGGCATGAGCAGATCGTGCTGGGGCTTGGCTGTTTCTGGGGCGCCGAGCGTCTGTTCTGGCAGCTACCGGGGGTGTATGTGACGGCGGTGGGGTATGCCGGAGGCGTGACTCCCAACCCCACCTACGAAGAGACCTCTACCGGGAGGACCGGTCACACCGAAGTGGTGCGGGTGGTGTTCGATGCCCGAGAGGTGGATCTCGAGACGCTGCTGAAGGTGTTCTGGGAGGCCCACGATCCGACCCAGGGCATGCGCCAGGGCAACGACATCGGCAGCCAGTACCGCTCGGCGATCTACACCACCAGCGATGCCCAACTGGCGGCCGCCAGGCGCAGTCGTGACGTCTATCAGTATTCGTTGGCTCAGGCGGGCCGCGGCCAGATCACCACCGAGATCGCCTCCCTCGAGGTCTTCTATCCGGCCGAGGAATACCATCAGCAGTATCTGCACAAGAACCCGGGCGGCTACTGCGGGCTGAAGGGAACCGGGGTCAGCTGTCCGATCGGCTGAGCCGGTGATCGGCGATGGAGCGCCAGGCGTCGCCGAGGCTGGCCCAGCCATCCAGCTCGCGCGCCAGGCGACGGGCCAGCCAGGGCGAGAGACGCTTGTTGCGCCACTCCATGAAGCCGACGTGTCCGCCATGATGGGTGATTTCCAGATGCACCGCCGCGGAAGGCTGGGGCAGACGATGGAACAGCCCGGCCGGCATGAAGGGGTCGTCATCGGCATGCAAGATCAAGGTCGGTAGCTCGATGTCGCCCAGCAGCCTTCCGGCCGAAGCGCGGCGATAATAATCATCGGCCCCCTTGAAGCCGTGCAGCGGGGCGGTCACGGCATCGTCGTATCCGCGCAGGCTGTCGATGCGCTCGAGTGCCTCGCCGTTCAGCGTCAGCGGCAGTTCGCCGCGTACCAGCCTTGGCGCCACCTTGCGTTTCAGGGCCCTGAGCAGATGGCGCTCATATATCCGGGAGAATCCCTGGTGCAGGGTGTCGGCGCTGGCGGCCAGGTCGAGCGGGGCGCTGATGATGATGGCACCGGCCAGATCGAGGCCGCTGCCGCCCTGTTCCGCCACCAGCTTGAGCAACATGTTGCCGCCCAGCGAGACCCCGGTGGCTACCTTCAAGGCGCCGGGATAACGTCGCGACAGCTCGGCGATCAGCCAATAGGCATCGGCGGTGTCGCCGCTGTGGTAGGCACGCGGCAGGCGGTTCGGCTGGCTGCCGCAGCCGCGAAAGTGCATCAGTACGGCGCGCCACCCCATGCGGCTGGCCGTGGCCAGCAACCAGCGCGCATAGGGGGAGTGAAACGAGCCCTCCAGGCCATGAAACAGCACCAGGATCGGTGCCGTGCTGCTGGTGGGGATCGGCCGGATCCAGTTGAGCTCGACGAAGTCGCCGTCGGGGAGTTCGAACTGCTCGATGTCGCGAGCGAGTCGCGGGCGTGGCAGGCAGCGGGGCAACAGTGTCTGAACGTGCGGATTGCTCAATCCGCGCGGCGGAGCAAAGTCGGCCTCTTGCTGCCGTTCACGCATATCGTTCACTCGTGTTCCATGGTCAGGTTGCGCACCGAATGCGTGGCGATGGCCACGTTGTCTTCGATGCGAATGCCGCCATGAGGCCGCAGACGTTCGACCAGCGACCAGTTCACGTCGCTTCCCGCAGGGCTTGCCTGCAACGGTCCGAGCAGCATGGGAATGAAGTAGAGCCCGGGTTCTATGGTGACCGTCATTCCTGGTTCCAGTTCCCGGGTCAGGCGCAGCGCCGGGTGCTCGGGCGGCGGTGGCAGGGGTATGCCCTCCCGGCTCGTGCGTCCGGCCACGTCATGTACCTGCACGCCCAGCAGGTGGCCCAGGCCGTGAGGGCAGAAGGCGCGGGTGATTCCGCCTTCGACCGCGGCCTCGGCCGAACCGGCGACCAGTTCGCTCTCGACCAGCAGTGCTGCGAGCAGGCGGTGCATGCGCTCGTGCAGGGCGACGAAATCGACGCCGGGGGCCAGCGCCGCCACCAGTTGCTGCTTGATGTCGTGCATGCGCGTTACCAGCGCGGCGAAGGCGGGGTCGGCGTCCGGCCCCGGCCAGCTGCGGGTGATGTCCGCGCAGTAGCCGCGATAGCGGTACCCGGCATCGACCAGCAGGCTGTGACGCGACGCGGGCGCCTCGCTGTCGTAATGCTGATAGTGCAGCACCGCGCCATGGGTGCCGAGACCGACGATGTTGCCGTAGGGTACATCGCTTTCCCGCTGCCGCGATGCCTTGAGGTAGGCCAGCTGAATGTCGAGTTCGCTCTCGCCGGCCAGAAACGCCGCTCTGGCAGCCTGGTGGCCGCGCAGCGCCATCCGGTTGGCCTCGCTCAGACAGGCGATTTCGTATTCACTCTTGCGCACCCGGCCTTCATCCAGGGCGGTCAGCAGAGCGGGAGGATTGCACTCGGCGCCAAGGGCACGGGCCGTCGCTTCGGCGACGTCGCCAATCACGGCAAGACGGCTCGCCTTTACCGCCGGCGGTGTCTCGAAGCGACCGCTGATCACCTCGAGGTAGTCGGTCCAGCCCTCGTCGGGAAGGCTTGGCGGCAGGTGCCAGAAGTCGTCCGGTGCATGGACGAAGCAGGTCGTGCGCTGGCCCGGCTGCACCAGCAGCCAGCTGTGGGCCAGGCCGGCCTGACCGGTCCAGTGCTGGAAATGGCCGTAGCTGCAGAAGTTGGCGTGTTGGTCGTCGCCGAAGTGCAGGGCAGGGCGGCCGCTGAAGATCAGTACGCCGTCGTAACCAAGGGCGCTCATGGCGTCGGCATAGCGACGTTCCAGGGCCTCGAGATGTGCCATCTGAAGGTGAGCAAGAGCGTCGGGCATGTCAGATTCCGGCTGGTTGGGACGTCGGTGGCTGGGACTTCGATAAAAGTGTAAGGCCTGGCGTGGTCGGTTTCGAGCCGGTCGGCTTCAGCCAAGGCCTACAAGGCTCTGTCTGAAAAGTCGGCGAGCGAAGGCCAGACAAGGAAAAAATCAGCGAAAAGACGGAGTTTACGGGGTGTAAATGAGTATTTTGAGCTGGTTTTTAACGCCGTATGGCCGAGTGCAGCCAGTTTTCGGACAGAGCCTAGCAACTGTCAGGCGCTGCCTGAAGGCGGTCGATGCGATAGAGCGTAGCCACCTGATCCAGCCCTTCGACGGTGCAACCGAGATCGGCGATGCGACCATCGCCCAGGCCGTAGATCCAGCCGTGAATCGAGAGCTCCTGGCCGCGCTGCCAGGCGAGCTGAACGATCTTGGTACGACACAGGTTGTTCACCTGCGCCTGCACGTTGAGCTCGCAGAGCCGATCGACCTGCTGATCCAGCGGCAAGTGGGCTAGTGAAGGGCGGTGTTGGCTATACAGCTCGCGCACCGAATGCAGCCAGTAATCCACCATGCCGCAATCGCCCCCCGTGACTGCCGCGCGCACGCCGCCGCAGCCGTAGTGGCCGACCACCATGATATGCCTGACCTGGAGGACGTCGACGGCATACTGCACCACGGAGAGGGCGTTCATGTCGTTGTGATGCAGCAGGTTGGCGACGTTGCGGTGGACGAAGACCTCACCCGGTGGCAGCGAGACGATCTGATTGGCCGGTACCCGGCTGTCGGAGCAGCCGATCCAGAGGTAATTCGGATTTTGCTGACGGGAAAGGCGGGTGAAATACTCCGCATCTTCCTGACACATCCGCTCTGCCCAGCGCCGGTTGTTTTCCAGCAGGCAGTCGATTTCCTGGTTCATGGCAGAGTCCGTCCGAAGGTCAGAGAGTAGGGGAGGGCACCTTTTACCGCCATGCCCCGAGTCGGTCAACCAAGAGCCGCACCCTGGCAGAGCTCTACATGGGGCACCGCTCTACATGGTTACACCTGCACTGTTATCATCTGCCGAACGGACCGGGTATGCCACCTGACCCCGGCTAGACGAGGAGAAATGAGTGTCAGACTTCGACTATGACCTGTTCGTGATTGGTGCCGGCTCCGGTGGGGTGCGCGCTGCCCGCACTGCAGCGGCAACCGGTGCCAGAGTGGCCGTTGCCGAAGACCGCTATCTGGGCGGCACCTGCGTGAACGTGGGTTGCGTGCCCAAGAAACTCTATTCCTATGCCGCCCATTTCCACGACGCCTTCGAAGACGCCCGAGGCTTCGGCTGGAGCCTGACCGAGGCGCCGCGCTTCGACTGGGCCACGCTGCGCGACAACAAGGTGCGCGAGATCAAGCGTCTCAACGAGATCTACGGCCGGCTGCTGGACAACGCCGGGGTCGAGTTGATCCACGGCCGGGCCCGGGTGGTCGATGCCCACCGCGTCGAGGTCGACGGCCGCGCCTTCAGCGCCGCCAAGATTCTGGTGGCCGTCGGCGGCTGGCCCTGGGTGCCCGACTTCCCCGGTCGCGAACTGACGGTGACGTCCAACGAGGTGTTCGATCTGGAGCGCATGCCGCGGCGTTTCCTGGTGCTGGGCGGCGGCTACATCGCGGTGGAGTTTGCCAGCATCTTCAACGGGCTGGGCAGCGAGTCGCACCTGGTCTATCGCGGCGAACTGTTTCTGCGCGGCTTCGACCGCGAGGTGCGTGAATTCACCCGTGAGCAGATGGCCCTCAAGGGCGTGAATCTGCATTTCGAAACCAATATCGAGAGTATCGAGAAGACCGAGGGCGGGCTGCTCGTGACGCTGACCAACGGCGAGTCGCTCGAGGTGGACACGGTGCTGGCCGCTACCGGACGCAAGCCCCATCTCGAGGGAGTCGGCCTCGACGCGCTAGGCATCGCTCTCAACCCCGATGGCACCGTCAAGGTCAACGATCGCTTCGAGACCACCACGCCTTCCATCCTGGCACTGGGCGACGTGACAGGTGGGCCGGAGCTGACCCCCGTGGCGCTGGCGGAAGCCATGCATCTGGTCAGCCAGCATTTTGGCGAGGCACCGCCCAAGCCCATGGATTACCGCAATATCGCCACGGCAGTGTTCTGTCATCCCAACATCGGCACGGTGGGCCTGTCGGAGGAGCAGGCGCGCAAGGAGTATGACGCGATTCGCGTCTACCGCACCGATTTCCGGCCGATGAAGCACACGCTTTCCGGCAGTGAGGAGCGCTGTCTGATGAAGCTGATCGTCGACGACGCCAGCGACGTGGTGGTCGGCGCCCATATGGTGGGCGAGGAGGCGGGAGAGCTCATACAAGGCATCGCCATCGCGGTAAAGGCGGGGCTGACCAAGGCAGACTTCGATGCCACCGTGGGCATTCATCCCACCGCGGCGGAGGAGTTCGTCACCATGCGGACATTATCGCGGCATTGACGCTTTGTCGGTTTCTCGTTCGATCGGGCCGCCTGAAGGGCGGCCCGATTCGTTTCCGACGCCCGGGGAATTCTGAACTAGACTTTGCCATGGGCGTGACCGAACGCGATGGCGGTTGTAGTCATCGGGCACGTATTGGAAAGCGTTGATAATTTTTTGTTATGTAATTGTGCCTCAGTCATAACGCCCGTTTTGATTTGTCGGTTGGCTTTGTTATCATTGGCAGTAACATCGCTACAGCGAAACCTGACCATGAACATGACACCGCAGCCTTTCACTCCCTCCGCCGACCTGGTCCGCCCCAGCGTGGCCGATGCCGTGGTCGGCAGCGATGCCTCACCGCTGTTCATCCGCAAACCCAACCCCGACGACGGCTGGGGCATCTACGAACTGGTCAAGTCCTGCCCGCCGCTCGATGTCAATTCCGCCTACGCCTATCTGCTACTGGCGACACAGTTCCGCGATACCTGCGCCGTTGCCACCAACGAAGAGGGCGAAATCGTCGGCTTCGTTTCCGGCTACGTGAAGAGCAACGCCCCGGACACCTATTTCCTGTGGCAGGTGGCGGTGGGCGAGAAAGCGCGCGGCACCGGCTTGGCCCGGCGCCTGGTAGAGGCCGTCATGAGCCGCCCCGAGCTGCTCGACGTGCACCATCTGGAAACCACCATCACGCCGGACAATCAGGCGTCCTGGGGGCTTTTCCGCCGCCTTGCCGACCGTTGGCAGGCACCCCTCAACAGCCGTGAGTACTTCTCGACGGATCAACTCGGCGGTGAGCACGACCCCGAGAATCTCGTGCGCATCGGTCCGTTCGATACGCGGCGCATCTGATCCCCATCCCATTGCCGGACGGCCGAGCGGCTCGGTCGTCCACGCAGCCTTTCGCCTGATCATCTGACAGGAGGTCACCATGCAGACCCAGACACTCGAACGTCTCGAATCCAATGTCCGAACCTATTCCCGCTCGTTTCCGGTGGTTTTCACCAAGGCCAGGAACGCACGCCTGACCGACGAGAGCGGCCGCGAGTACATCGACTTTCTGGCCGGCGCCGGCACGCTCAATTACGGTCACAACAATCCGCACCTGAAGCAGGCGCTGCTGGACTACCTCGACAGCGACGGCATCGTGCATGGCCTCGACTTCTGGACCGCCGCCAAGCGCGACTACCTGGAAACCCTCGAAGAGGTGATCCTCAAGCCGCGTGGGCTGGACTACAAGGTGCACCTGCCGGGGCCGACCGGCACCAACGCCGTGGAGGCGGCGATTCGTCTGGCACGGGTGGCCCAGGGTCGCCACAACATCGTGAGCTTCACCAACGGTTTCCACGGTGTGACCATGGGCTCGCTGGCCACCACCGGCAATCGCAAGTTCCGCGAGGCCACCGGTGGCATCCCGCTGCAGGGCAGCGCCTTCATGCCCTATGACGGTTACCTGGGCGAGCATACCGACAGCCTCGACTACTTCGAGAAGCTGCTGGGCGACAACTCCAGCGGCCTGGACCTGCCGGCGGCGGTAATCGTCGAGACCGTGCAGGGCGAAGGCGGCATCAACGTGGCCGGGCTCGAGTGGCTCCAGCGCCTGGAGCGGATCTGCCGCGACAACGACATCCTGCTGATCGTCGACGACATCCAGGCCGGCTGTGGCCGCACCGGCAAGTTCTTCAGCTTCGAGCATGCCGGCATCACGCCCGACATCGTCACCAATTCGAAATCGCTGTCCGGCTTCGGTCTGCCGTTCGCCCACGTACTGATGCGCCCCGAGCTCGACAAGTGGAAGCCGGGCCAGTACAACGGCACCTTCCGCGGTTTCAACCTGGCCTTTGCCACGGCCGCGGCGGCCATGCGACAGTACTGGCAGGACGACACCTTCGAGCGCGACGTGCAGCGCAAGGGCAGGGTGGTCGAGGATCGCTTCCAGAAGATAGCCGCCTTGATCGGCGAGTACGGCGTGAAGGCCACCGAGCGCGGCCGTGGCCTGATGCGCGGCATCGACGTGGGCAGCGGCGAGCTGGCCGACAAGTTCACCGCCAAGGCCTTCGAGAAGGGGCTGGTGATCGAAACCAGCGGCCAGGCCGGCGAAGTGGTGAAATGCCTGTGCCCGCTGACCATTCCCGACGAGGATCTGCTCGAGGGGTTGGATATCCTCGAGGCAAGCGTAAAGGAAGTGCTTGGCTAAGCGGCGATTTGCCGAGCAACTGCCAGAAAACGGCCGGCTGCGGTGTCAGCCGGCCAGTCCATGGATCGTATGGAGTGACATGAGCAATGATCGTTCGCAACCTCGAGGAAGCGCGTAAGACCGACCGCCTGGTCAAGTCGGAAAGCGGCACCTGGGACAGCACGCGTCTGGTGCTGGCCAACGACGGTGGCGGCTTCTCGTTCCACATCACGCGGATCTACGAAGGCACCGAGACTCACATCCACTACAAGCATCACTACGAGTCGGTGTACTGCATCGAAGGCGAAGGTGAAGTGGAGACTCTGGCCGACGGCAAGATCTGGCCGATCAAGCCCGGCGACATCTATATTCTCGATCAGCACGACGAACATCTGCTGCGCGCACACAAGACCATGCACCTGGCCTGCGTATTCACGCCGCCGATCACCGGCAAGGAAGTGCATCGTGAGGATGGCTCCTACGCACCGCCCGATGACGCCTGACAGGCCGAGCTTGCAAGTCCGTGCGACCCCGGCAGCAGCCGGGGTCGTGCGTTGCGGAAAGCCGGCCGGCGCCATGGCGAGGTCGTCGAACGGCAGGCCGGCATACCGCTCATCGTATCGCAGCGACTGACCGTCCAGGCCGATGGTTCGCATAATGTATATTATGTTAAATTGACTATCTGTTGCGGTGTTGGACAAGCCCACCTCGAAATCCTTATCATCCCCCGTCATGTCCCGGCGCGATCGTTCAAGCGCCCCAGACCCCGGTCGTTACCCGGGATTGTGCCAAGCCCACTGCCGCTGCGCCGATGCGCAGTCCAATTGGAGGCTGTCGATTTCCCATGCAACCGAGAACGCTATCCGCCACCGTCGTCTGGTTGCTAAGTTCGTTGCTGATCAGCGGATGCGCCCTCAATACCGGCCCTCAGGCCGAGCCTGAGCCCACTCTGAGTCCCGATCTTTTCGAAACCCGCATCGGTCAGCTCGAGGAGCACATGGCCTTGCGCTGCGAACGGGCCGAGGCTCACTTCGCCCAGCATGAGCGCCGCCAAGCCGAGCTGCTCAGCGAACTGCGCGATGCAGGCATCACCCTGCGCCACCTGCGTGGCGACATCGAGCGGCTCGAACAGCGTAGCGGCGATGAGCCGGTACTGGTTCCGGCCGAATGCAACAACGAGCTGAGCGAGGCGCTCTCCTCGAAGGAAATGGTGGGCCGCGCCGAATGGATCGGCCTGCCGGAGGTAGGCACCTATCTGCGCGCCCGGGTCGACTCCGGGGCCAACACCTCCTCGCTGAGTGCGACGGACGTCACGCGCTTCGAGCGCGACGGTGAGGATTGGGTACGCTTCAAGCTGGGCCTCAACGAGAGCGATATCGTCGTCGAACATGTACGCGACGAGTGGATCGAGCGCCCGGTCGAACGTCGGGTACGAATTCTACAGGCCGCCGGCAGCGAGTCGCGCCCGGTCGTCAGTCTGATGATGACCTTGGGCCCGATTCGCGAAACCGTGGAGTTCACCCTGAGCGACCGCACTCACCTCAACTATCCGGTGCTGCTCGGTCGTCGTTTTCTCATGGATATCGCCCTGATCGACGTGGCGGAGAACTATCTCCACCCCCGTCCCGAATTCCCCGGAGGCCGCCCTGCCTCCGAGGCAGCCGAGGACCAGATCAACGACCGGGACGAAGAAGAAGGCTGATCGTGGCCTGACTGCCCTACCTGCAAGGATTCTACATGTCGCGACTGCCCTTCTACCTCATCGTGGGTCTGCTGATGGTGCTTGGCATCGGCACGAGCCTGCATCGGCACATTCAGATGGAGGTGCCCTGGACGCCCGGTGAGCAACGCCAGATCTGGGAGGTCGAGGCCATCGTCGACTTCACCGCACTGGGCGATCCCGTGCGGGTCGACCTGGCGCTGCCTTCGCACCAGCGTGGCTACCGCATTCTGACCGAGAACACGGCCTCGCCGGGATACGGCCTCTCCTTTCTGCAGGATGAGCGCAGCCGCCGCGCGCAGTGGTCGATTCGCAGTGCCACGGGCAGCCAGCAGCTCTATTACTCCGTGCGCTTGCAGGTGACCGAAGACAGACGCCAGCAGCAGATGGTGCGTCCGCCGCTGCGTGAGATCAGCTGGGAGCGACCCTACGATACCGCGGCCGCCCAGGTCATCGAGCGGGCCTGGATGCGCAGCGCCGATCCCTACACCTTCACCCGCGAGTTGATTCGCGATTTCGGCGAAGACCGTCAGGGCGAGAACGCCCGCCTGCTGCTGACGCAGTTCGAGCGTACTCCGCTACTGGTGCGTCTGCTCAACCAGGCCGGCGTGCATGCCCGCGAGGTGAGCGGCCTCATGCTCGAGGATGGCCGCCGTCGGCAGGCGTTGACCTCCTGGATCATGGTGTTCGAGGACGAGCAGAACTGGACGCTGTTCAACCCTCGTACCGCCGACCAGGGGCAGCCGGACAACCTGCTGCTGTGGGAAACCGGCGGGCGCGCGGTGCTCGAAGTACAGGGCGGCACCAATTCGCGGGTGACCTTCTCGATGCTGTCGCGCAATCAGCCGGCGGCGGCAGCGGTACGCAGTCAGCTGGCGGACGACACCCTGCTCAACTTCTCGATCCACAGTCTGCCGCTGGAGGAACAGGCGCTCTTCCAGACCATCCTGTTGATTCCCATCGGGGCGCTGGTGGTGGTCTTCCTGCGCATCATCGTCGGCATCAAGACCTCCGGCACCTTCATGCCGGTGCTGATCGCCCTCGCCTTCATTCAGACGACCCTGCCAACCGGCATGATAGGTTTTCTGTTGATCGTGGCGGTAGGACTGGTGATACGCAACTACCTCTCCTACCTCAACTTGCTGCTGGTGGCGCGAGTGTCGGCGGTCATCATCACGGTGATCGCCATCATTTCGCTGTTTTCGGTGCTATCGTATCGAGTGGGGCTCAACGCAGGCCTGACGATCACCTTCTTCCCGATGATCATCCTGGCCTGGACCATCGAACGGATGTCGATCCTGTGGGAGGAAGAGGGTCCCAAGGAGGTCTTGATTCAAGGCGGCGGAAGCCTCATTACTGCCATACTGGCGTACCTGGCGATGAACAACCCCTGGATACGCCACCTCACCTTCAATTTTCTGGGTGTGCAGCTCATCATCATGTCGCTGATCCTGCTGTTGGGTAACTACACGGGGTATCGGCTGCTCGAGCTGCGACGCTTCAAACCGGTCACCGAGGATTGAGTCCCATGTGGGCACGACCGAAGCAGCTCAAGCTCCGAGGCATCATCGGCATGAATCGGCGCAACATCCGCTATATCGGGCGCTACAACAGCCGGCGCCTGTATCCGCTGGTGGATGACAAACTGAAGACCAAGCTGCTGGCGGAAAAACACGGCATCACCACGCCGGCGCTGATCGGCACCGTGTCCACCCAGTTCGGCGTCAAGGCGCTGGGCCGCATGATTGCCGGTCATCCCGGTTTCGTCATCAAGCCGGCCAAGGGTAGCGGCGGCAAGGGCATCCTGGTCATCGAGCAGGTCGATGGGGAGAATTTCATCAAGCCCAGCGGTGCCCGCCTGAGCATCGAGGATCTGCACCGGCACGTCTCGAACATCCTCTCCGGCCTCTATTCGTTGGGCGGTACACCCGACGTGGCCATGATCGAGGGGCTGATCAACTTCGACGAGAAGCTCTCGGAGTACACCTACGAAGGCGTACCCGACATTCGCGTGATCATCTTCCGCGGCTATCCGGTGATGGCCATGATGCGCCTCTCCACGGCGGCTTCCGACGGCAAGGCCAACCTGCACCAGGGGGCGGTGGGCGTGGGGCTGGACATCGCCACGGGCACGGCGGTACGCGGCGTCCAGTTCGACCGTACCCGGCGCGACCATCCCGATACGGGCCACGAGCTCGCCAGCCTGCGGATTCCCGACTGGTCCAACCTGCTGGAACTGGCGGCCGGCTGTTACGAGATGACGGGGCTTGGCTATCTGGGCACCGACATGGTCATCGATCGCAACCGCGGCCCCATGCTGCTGGAACTCAATGCCCGCCCCGGCCTGGCCATCCAGATGGCCAATGGCGAAGGGTTGCGCGCACGCCTGGACCTGGTGGAGAAACAGCCCGATGGAGTGAGCGTCAGGGAGCGGGTCGCCTTCTCGCAGCGCCACTTCGCACGCCATGGCGAACTCAAGGAGCTTCCCGAGCCCGTGCTGGCCGAGGCAAGCCTCAGCACGTAGAATGGATGCCATTCCCTACACATCGGCTCTACCATGACCGACGCTACTGCCCTGCTTGCGCAGGCCGAAAGACAGTGCCAGCTTCGCGGGGTTCGCTTCACCCCGATCAGGCGCCGGGTGCTCGAGATGATCGCAGCAACCAGCGGTGGCCTGAAGGCCTATGAATTGCTCGACCGGCTTGCCGTCGAGCATGCCTCGGCCCGCCCGCCTACCGTTTATCGCGCGCTCGACTTTCTCATCGAACAGGGGCTGGTGCACCGCATCGAGTCCCTCAATGCCTATGTGGCCTGCCCCTGCCCCGAGCATGCTCACGGCTTCCAGCTGCTGATCTGTCGTCACTGCGGACGCGTCGAAGAGCTGCATCTGGACGACGTCAATGCACAGCTGAGCGCTCGGGCGCGGGAACTCGGGTTCCGCGTCGAGCGTCAGACCATCGAGCTGCTGGGCAGCTGTGACCTTTGCCTTGCCGCGCCGGCAAGAGACAAGCCAGCCACTACGGAAACGTCATGAGCGATACCTTCAAACGGCTCGAGCGCGCCGAGCTCGACGCCCGCCTCCCCCTCGAGCGCATATTGGCGGCAGTGCGTTTCAATCAGGACGGCCTGATTCCCGCCATCGCTCAGCAGCACGATAGCGGCGAAGTGCTGATGATGGCATGGATGAACCGTGAGGCCCTCGAAGAGACGCTGGCCAGCGGGCGTGTCTGCTACTGGTCGCGCTCGCGGGGCAAGCTGTGGCGCAAGGGGGAGTCTTCCGGTCAGCAGCAGCACCTGCGCGCTGCCAGCCTCGATTGCGATGGCGACACTCTGCTGCTGCAGGTGGAACAGAACGGACCGGCCTGCCATACCGGCCGGCGCAGCTGCTTCTACGTGGCGCTGGAGGGGGAAGAAGCGAGAATCACCAGCGAGCCGCTGATCGATCCCGACACCCTCTACGGCAAGCCGTCGAAGGAAGGCTGAGCGTGACTCGCCCGACGGCCTGGCTACAGCATCTCGGCAGGCTCGTGGCGCGCGCCCTGGGCCTGGCAATGATCGCTCTCGTCAGGCTCTATCAACTGGTCATCAGTCCCGTGCTCGGCCCGCGCTGCCGCTATTGGCCGAGCTGTTCCCACTACACCGTCGAGGCCGTTCAGGTGCATGGTCCGCTGCGCGGCGGTTGGCTGGCGGCGAAGCGCATCGTGCGCTGCCACCCCGGCAGCGATGGCGGCATCGATCCCGTGCCGGGCGGCCCCAGCGAGCGCATGTGCCGCGAAGACCCGGAGCTCGACGAGCACTATCGCTGTCGTGCGGAGCACACCACCAAGCACTGATGAAGACGGCGCGGTCTGCGCCCGCCTCTCACCTCTCACCTCTGCCACCCGTCCCGTTTGTCATGGTCCCCTTGGTAGCCCGCTGTAGTAGCCCGCTACCACCCTCGCCCGGTTCGCCCGTGCCAGACTGCTCGATGGCACACCCAACACAACGAGCCGATGAGGAGACACGCCATGTCTGCCAAGCGACTGCTCTTGCTGTGCGGCGATTTCGCCGAAGACTACGAAACCATGGTGCCGTTTCAGGCACTGCAGGCCGTGGGGCACCGCGTCGACGCCGTCTGTCCCGACAAGCGGGCCGGTGAAAGTATCGCCACTGCCATCCATGACTTCGAGGGCGATCAGACCTACAGCGAGAAGCCCGGGCACCGCTTTACCCTGAACGCCGAGTTCGCCGCCGTCGATCCTGCCGACTACGACGGTCTGGTCGTTGCCGGCGGGCGCGCGCCCGAGTACCTGCGTCTCAACGAGCGGGTCATCGAGGTGGTGCGTCACTTCTTCACCGAAGACAAGCCGGTGGCGGCGATCTGTCATGGCGCTCAGCTGCTGGCGGCGGCACGCGTGCTGGAGGGGCGCACTTGTTCGGCCTACCCTGCCTGTCGCCCCGAAGTGGAGCTGGCCGGCGGTCGTTATGCCGACATCGCCGTGGACGATGCCGTGACCGACGGCAAGCTGGTGACGGCGCCCGCCTGGCCCGCCCATCCGGCCTGGCTGGCCCAGTTCCTCGCCGTGCTGGGCACACGCATCGAACTGTGACATCGAAGCCGGACATCGAACCCTGACCGGTGTCGAGCGACGGCCTTGCCCTGGCCCGCGACCGACGCCATGCTGAAGGCATCGGTCGCGAGCCGGATCAGGGGGAGAATGACTCATGTGCAGGCTTTTCATCGGCGCCCAGCCGGATCTCTGGGAGCCGCAGACACGCTCCATGCGTATCGATGGCGTTTCCACCAGCGTGCGTCTGGAGCGCTTCTTCTGGACGGTGCTCGAAGAGGTGGGCAGGCGCGACGGACTGTCACTCAGCCAACTGGTGGCCCGGCTGGCGCGGGAGTGCGCCGAGGCCGGTCACGATCCCGCCAACTTCGCTTCCTTCCTGAGGGTGTGCTGCGGCCGCTATCAGGCACTGCAGCTGGCGGGTGAGATCCCGGCGCAGCCGGATGTGGCCATCGCCAGCCTGGACGCCGACGGCATACTCGCCAGGGAGCGGCGCCGCCATGCCGCGGGGCGGCGCGCGGCGAGACCTCAGGCGGCCTCGCTCTCGGCGACTTCGTAGATCTTGGTCAGCATGGCGTGCAGACCGTTGCTGCGCGTCGGCGACAGGTGCTTGTCGAGCCCCAGATCCTGCAGGAAGTGAGGGCTGGTGGCGCGAATCTCGGCCGGCGGACGGTCGTTGTAGATGCGCATCAGCACGGCGATCAGTCCGGAAACGATGGCGGCATCGGATACCGCGTCGAAGTGCAGCGCCTCGCCTTCGCGGCGATGGTGAATCCAGACGTTGGATTGACAGCCCTGGATCTTGCGCTCCGGGGTCTTCCACTCCTCGGGAAACGGCGGCAGCTGTTTGCCCATGTCGATGATGTACTGGTAGCGGTCCATCCAGTTGTCGAACATCTCGAACTCTTCCAGCAACGCCTGCTGGGCCTGCTCGGCCGTGGCTTCGGTGGTCATGTGGCCTCCCGTGATGACTCGAAGGTCATTATACCGGTTCGGGCGCCCTGCCGGGCAAACCGTGAGCGGCTTGTTGACGATGCCACTCCTCGTCCTCGCCGTGCAGGTATTGCGCCGTGGTGTCGAGCCGCGCGTGGCGCGCGGTGCTGGCCAGGTAGCGCAGTTCGACCCCGGCCTGGGCCTGGTGGGTCAGCGAGGTGTGGCGCAGCCAGTGCGGCGTGGCGGCGCGCAGCCGTGCCGCCTGGGCGGCAGCCGCCTCGCCGGCCTCGGCTTGCAGGGCATCGGCGGCGGCGTGAAAGGCGCTTCGAATCAGCCGATAGAGCTGGTTGTCGCCTAGACGACGCTCGCCGTCCAGGCCGCGCAGCAGCGCTCCCGCCTCTCCGGGCTGGGGGTGTGGCGAGAGCCCCAGCGTTTCCCGCCACTGTTCCAGCAGCGTCAGCATGTCGGGCGGTACGGGAATGCGCGCCAGCTTTTCGCCCTTCCCCACCACGCGCCACCACCAGCGCCCTTCGCGCAGGAAGAAATCGCTCATCTCGGCGGCAGCCATCTCGCCGATACGCGGGGCCAGCAGATAGGCAAAGCCGAAGATCAGTCGCCGACGCTGGTGAAGGTAGTGCTCCCTAAGGCTGGCATCCTGTGCCGGCGGCTCGTTCAGCCACTGCCATAGCCACTCCCACAGCGGCCGCTCCAGGTAGCGCTCGATACTGGTCTGGCGGTTGTCCAGCCGGCGCCGCTTGTCGCGCATCAGGCGAAACGGATTGTGCGTGAGCCATCCTGCTTCCACCAGCCAGGCGAACATGCCCTGCAGGATCACCAGGCTCTGCCGCCGGCTGCTGGGCGACAGCGGCCCGCGGAACGGGCGCCAGTCGGGGGCGTGGCGCGGCCGCGGCGGCCCCACCCAATGCTCGCGCGGCGTGGGCGAGGCCAGAAACGCCTCGTAGGCATCCAGGTCGTGACGGCGCAGCTCGGCCAGCCCGCGCCCTTCCCGCGCCAGCCACAGCAGCAGCCGCTCAGCCTCGCGACGATAGGCGCGCAGCGTTCGCGGGCTGTCGCGATATTCGGCGAGCCAGCGCGCCACGGCTTCGGCATCGCTTTGTGCGGCGATATGGACCTGGCCTGGGCGCAGGCGGGTGGGCATCAGTCCGCCAATCGGCGCCAACTCGCTCGATTTCGGCTCGGGCCGTGAGCCCGCCTCTGCCCTGCTTGTCTCGCTCGACATCCTCATGCCCTTGTCCCACTCCCTGAGTCTCCAGTGTCAGGCGTATCGAGCAGTTTTTCAAGATAAGACGGGTAATCTTGAATTTTGATTATCAACGTAATGTAAATTACGTAATACATAAAATGTAATTTTCTTTTCCGCCGCTGGGAAAACGGCTATGCTTGAACGACTCAAGCGGGCGCATGGTAGAGCAAGAACAAGCGTCGCCTGCCGCGTGATGCATGGAGCAGCAGCTACACCATCAAGGAGATCGACATGGCACGCAGCGGTGTGCAATACGAGGATGTACTGGGCGCCATCGAATCCCTGCAGGCGCGGGGAGAAGCCCCCAGCGTGCAGAAGATTCGCGAAGTGTTGGGTACCGGCAGCTTCACCACGATCAGCGATCATCTGCGCGAATGGCGGCTGCGGCGGGAGAGCAGCCGCGAGCAGCCCGCGTCGCAGGCCATGCCCGAGGCGGTACAGCGGCTGGCGGAGAGTCTCTGGCACAAGGCTCAGGAAGCCGCCGGCGAGGCGCTGGCGCAATATCGCGAGCACGCCGACCGGCGTGTTGTCGAGGCGCAGGAAGCCATGCAGGAAGCGCAGCGGCAGGTCGAGGATGCCGAGCAGCGCGAGGCCGCCCTTTCCGCTCACGTGGCGGGCACCGAGCAGCGATTGGAGGCGCGTAGCGCCGCCCTGGCGCGGGTCGAGGCCGAGCGCGATCAGTGGCAGGAGCGTGCTCGCCAGTTCGAGGAGCGTCTCAGCCGTGCCCTGCAACAGCTCGACAAGCTTCAGCAGGAGAGCGAGCAGCAGGCTCAGGCGCATCAGCAGGCCCTGGCCGAGCGTGATGCGCAGCACCTGGCGCGTCTCAACCAGGAGGAGCAGCGTCATGAAGCCGCCGAGGCACGCCTCAT
The DNA here is from genome assembly GCA_011742915.1 of Billgrantia desiderata. Classification (GTDB taxonomy): domain Bacteria; phylum Pseudomonadota; class Gammaproteobacteria; order Pseudomonadales; family Halomonadaceae; genus Halomonas; species Halomonas desiderata. Next base: position 133,326 of record JAAQTN010000006.1, read on the forward strand.
GACGCTACTCGACGAGGCGCGCCAGGAGCGCGTGGCGGCCGAGAAGCGCTACGATGCCGCGGCCCAGCAGTTGGAGAAGCGTCAGGAAAACCTGCAGCGCCAGCTGCACGAGACCCAGGCCGCCTTGGGCCGCGAGGAGAAGCAGCACCGCGAGACCCAGTGGGCGAGAAGTCGCGCCGAAGAGCGTATCGACACGCTGCGCCACGAACAGTCGCTGCTGCAGGCACGCATCGAGGACCAGAAGCGCCACATCGAAGAGCAGGCGGCGCGGCTGCGCACCCTGGATGCCGAGCTCATGCGGCGCACTTGGCAGCCTGACGAGGAAGGAAAGCCCTCACGCCGTGCGGAGCGGGGAGCCGAAACGCAGGAAGGCTCCAAAGTGGAGCCTTCCGAGAGCGTTCGCTGAATGCCCGGCGCCCTTGCGGGCGGTGCACCCTGTACGAACCACGGCGATGCCGCGAAATGCGGGTCGCCGTTTCGAATGTCAGCGATAGTAGGCGTTGGTGGTATCCGTGTGGTCGGTCACGTCGCGGATGCCGGCCAGCTCAGGGATACGCTCCATCAGGGTCTTCTCCACCCCTTCCTTGAGCGTCAGGTCGACCGCCGCGCAGCCCTGGCAGCCGCCGCCGAAGGCCAGTACCGCGACCTGGTCCTCGGTCAGCTCGATCAGCTTGATCTCGCCGCCGTGGGCAGCCAGGCCCGGGTTAATCTCGCTGTAGAGAATGTAGTTGACGCGATCCTCGAGCGGGCTGTCGGCATTGACCTTGGGCATCTTGGCGTTGGGCGCCTTGATGGTGAGCTGCCCACCCATGCGGTCGGCGTTGAAATCGACCACTGCCTCTTCGAGGAAGGGTATGCTGTTCTTGTCGATCAATACGGCGATCTTGTCGAGCTCCAGACGCTCGTCAGTGGGCTCTTCCTCGCCGGGCCGGCAGTAGGCCAGGCAGGTCTCGGCGTAGGGCGTGCCCGGCTGGGTGATGAAGATGCGCACTGCAATGCCCTCGACGTTCTGCTTTGCCAGCAGCTCGGCAAGGTATTCCTGGGCGCTGTCGGTAATCTGGATGATCTCGCTCATGATGTTCTCGCTGGTCGGACGCGGCAACGGGGCCGGCCATAAGTGACATACCATCATGGTAAGCAAAAGCGGGCTTCGAGACAATCCCGACTGTTTTGCTCGGTTTTTGACCAGCCCTGCCCTCAAGCCGCTGGTTTTGCTACCATAGCCGGCCGACAAGGCCGCCCCTGCCAAAGAGCACCAGGATCCATGGGCGGCCACATACCTGGACGTGACTTCGCTGGAGACCGACCCGACCCATGGCCGCCCTTCCTTCTGCACTGACCGCCACCCTCACCGAACGGCTCGGCGAGCGCATCCTCATGCTGGATGGCGGCATGGGTACCATGATACAGAACGCCAAGCTCGAGGAAGCCGACTTCCGCGGCGAGCGCTTCGGCGACTGGCCCTCGGAACTCAAGGGCAACAACGACCTGCTGGCACTGACCTGCCCCGATCTCGTCACGCGTCTTCACCGCGCCTATCTCGAGGCGGGCGCCGACATCATCGAGACCAACACCTTCAACAGCACTCGCCTCTCCCAGGCCGATTACGGCATGGAGGCACTGGTGCCGGAGATCAATCGCGAGTCGGCGCGTCTGGCCCGCGCGGCGTGCGATGCGGTGGCGGCCGAGACCGGGGTGCCGCGCTACGTGGCCGGGGTGCTGGGGCCGACCTCGCGTACCGCCTCGCTCTCGCCCGACGTCAACGATCCGGCCAAGCGCAACGTCACCTTCGATCAGCTGCGCGACAACTACTACGAGGCGGCCGAAGCGCTGATCGAGGGCGGCGCCGACCTGATCCTGATCGAGACGATCTTCGACACCCTCAATGCCAAGGCGGCCATCTTCGCCCTGGAGGCGCTGTTCGACGACCGCGGCGAGCGGCTGCCGGTGATGATATCCGGTACCATCACCGACGCTTCCGGGCGCACCCTCTCCGGCCAGACCACCGAGGCGTTCTGGAACTCGGTGCGCCATGCCCAGCCACTCTCCATCGGCCTGAACTGTGCCCTGGGCGCCGAAGAGCTGCGCCCTTATCTGGAAGAGCTCTCGACCAAGGCCGACACCTTCGTCTCGGCGCACCCCAACGCCGGGCTGCCCAACGAATTCGGCGAGTACGATCAGACCCCCGAAGAGATGGCGGCCATCGTCGCCGAGTTCGCCTCGAGCGGTCTGGTCAACATCATCGGCGGTTGCTGCGGCTCGACGCCGGAGCACATCGCCGCGATTCATGCCGCCATCCAGGGCATGGCGCCGCGCAAGGTGCCCGAGCGTCCGCGCGCCTGTCGCCTGGCGGGGCTGGAGCCCTTCAACATCGAGAAGGGCTCGCTGTTCGTCAACGTCGGCGAGCGCACCAACGTCACCGGCTCGGCGCGCTTCAAGCGCCTGATCGTCGAGGAGGACTACACCACCGCCCTGGAAGTGGCGCTGGACCAGGTCGAGAACGGCGCCCAGATCATCGACATCAACATGGACGAGGGCATGCTGGAGTCGCAGGAGGCGATGGTACGCTTCCTCAACCTGATCGCTGGCGAGCCCGACATCGCCCGGGTGCCGATCATGATCGACTCCTCCAAGTGGGAGATCATCGAGGCCGGCCTCAAGTGCGTACAGGGCAAGGCGGTGGTCAACTCCATCTCGCTCAAGGAGGGCGAGGAAGCGTTCCTCGAGCAGGCCACCCTGTGTCGTCGCTACGGGGCCGCGGTGGTGGTCATGGCCTTCGACGAGACCGGCCAGGCCGATACCTTCGTGCGCAAGACCGAGATCTGTCAGCGCGCCTATGAGCTGCTGATCGAACGGGTCGGCTTCCCGCCGGAAGACATCATCTTCGACCCCAACATCTTCGCCATCGCCACCGGCATCGAGGAGCACGACAATTACGCCGTCGACTTCATCGAGGCCACCCGCTGGATCCGCGAGCACCTGCCCCACGCCATGGTCTCGGGCGGGGTCTCCAACGTCTCGTTCTCCTTCCGCGGCAACGACCCGGTGCGCGAGGCGATTCACTCGGTGTTCCTCTATCACGCCATCCGTGCCGGGCTGACCATGGGTATCGTCAACGCCGGCCAGCTGGCGGTCTACGACGATCTGCCGGAGGAACTGCGCGAGGCGGTCGAGGACGTGGTGCTCAATCGCCGCAGCGACGGCACCGAACGCCTGGTCGACCTGGCCGAGAAGTACAAGGGCGACGGCAGCGGCGCGGCGAAGAAAGAGGACCTGGAGTGGCGCTCCTGGGAGGTGGAGAAGCGCATCGAACATGCCCTGGTCAAGGGCATCACCGCCTTCATCGAAGAGGATACCGAGCTCGCCCGGCAGCGGGCCGCACGTCCCATCGAGGTGATCGAGGGGCCGCTGATGGACGGCATGAACGTGGTCGGCGACCTGTTCGGCGCCGGCAAGATGTTCCTGCCCCAGGTGGTCAAGTCGGCGCGGGTCATGAAGCAGGCGGTAGCCTACCTCATCCCCTTCATCGAAGCCGAAAAGAGCGAGGACACCCAAGCCAAGGGCAAGATCGTCATGGCCACGGTGAAGGGCGACGTGCACGACATCGGCAAGAACATCGTCGGCGTGGTCCTGCAGTGCAACAACTACGAGGTGATCGACCTGGGCGTGATGGTGCCGGCGGAGAAGATTCTGCAGACGGCCCGTGACGTCAATGCCGACATCATCGGCCTCTCGGGGCTGATCACGCCCTCGCTGGACGAGATGGTCCACGTGGCCAAGGAGATGAAGCGCCAGGGCTTCAAGCTGCCGCTGCTGATCGGCGGCGCCACCACCTCCAAGGCGCACACCGCGGTGAAGGTCGAGCCGCAGTACGACGAGCCGGTGATCTACGTGACCGACGCCTCGCGGGCGGTGGGCGTTGCCGGCAAGCTGCTCTCTCCCACGCTGAAGCCCGCCTATGTGGCCGAGATCAAGGCGGAGTACGAGCAGGTGCGCGAGCGCAACGCCAAGCGCCGTCCCAAGGCGGCGGACCTGAGCTACGCCGAGGCCCGCCAGCGCAAGCTGCCCATCGACTGGGACAGCTATACGCCGCCCCGGCCCGCCATCACCGGACTCAAGGTGTTCGAGGGTTACGATATCGAGGAGCTGGTCGAGCGCATCGACTGGACCCCCTTCTTCATGAGCTGGGAGCTGGCGGGCAAGTACCCGAAGATTTTCGACGACGCGGTGGTCGGCGAGGCCGCGCGCAACCTGTTCGCCGATGCCCAGCAGATGCTGCGCAAGCTGATCGACGGCAAGCACGTCGAGGCGCGCGGGGTGATCGGTCTGTGGCCGGCCAACAGCGTCGACGACGACGTCATCGAGGTGTATGCGGACGAGTCGCGCAGCGAAGTGATCGCCCGCCTGCACCACATTCGCCAGCAGACCACCAAGAACCGCGATGGCGTCTGTTACAGCCTGGCCGATTTCGTTGCCCCCCGCTACGATGCCGACGGCAACGAACGCGACCAGCTCGACTGGGTCGGCGGCTTCGCCGTGACCACCGGCCACGGTGTTGAGGCGCTGGCCGAGCGCTACAAGGCCGCCGGCGACGACTACAGCGCGATCATGGTCCAGGCCCTCACCGACCGTCTGGCCGAGGCCTTTGCCGAGCGCATGCACGAGCGGGTGCGCAAGGAGTTCTGGGGCTACGTACCCGACGAGACCCTGGACAACGACGCCCTGATCGCCGAGAAGTACCAGGGCATCCGGCCGGCGCCGGGCTATCCCGCCTGCCCCGATCACACCGAGAAGCGCACCCTGTTCCAACTGCTCGATGCCACCGAGAACGCCGGCATCGAGCTGACCGAGCACTTCGCCATGTGGCCGGCGGCCGCGGTGTCGGGGTGGTACTTCTCGCACCCCCAGGCCAAGTACTTCTCCACCGGCAAGATCACTCGCGACCAGGTCGAGGCGCTGGCGCAGCGCAAGGGCATGAGCCTCGAGGAGCTGGAGCGCTGGCTCTCGCCGGTACTCTCCTACGATCCGGCCTGAGACGACGACCCCTGATGCCCCGCGCCTCGGCGCGGGGCACTCTCGAACCCTACGATAGAGCATGCTGCCAGATTCGATCCGCCGTCGACGCATCCTGCGCCTAGCCACGCCGATCATCGCCGCGATGCTGACCCAGAGCCTGATCAACCTGATCGACGCGGCGCTGGTCGGCTCGCTCGGCGAGGTGCCGCTGGCCGGCGTGGGTATCGGCGGCTATGCCATGTTCCTGGTCACGGCCCTGGTCTTCGGGCTCTCCTCCGGCGTGCAGTCGCAGACGGCCAGGCGTCATGGCGAGGAGGCCTGGCAGGTACGCGCCAGGCCGCTCAATGCCGGGCTGGCCATTGCCCTGTGCGTCTCCCTGCCGTTGACGCTGCTGTGCCTGTGGCAGGCGCCGCGCCTGATGGCCCTGATCAATCCCGATGCCGCGGTCAATGCCGTCGCGGTCGAGTACTTCCGCTGGCGCGTGCTGTCGCTGTCGGCCGTGGCCATGATCTTCTGCTTCCGGGGTTACTGGAACGGCATCGAGCAGAGCGGATTCTATCTGCGCATCATGCTGGCGATGCACGTCGTCAACGTGGCAGCCAGCGTATGCCTGATCTTCGGCTACCTGGGGCTACCGGCCATGGGCGCCGCCGGCGCCGGTGCGGGCACCACCCTTTCGCTCTACGTCGGCCTCTTGCTCTGGGCGCTGCTGAGCCTGCGTCATGCCGTACCCAGCGGCTTTCTCGCGGGCGTGCCCCGGCGCCCTGCTCTGCTGACCACGCTGCGCCTGGCCACGCCTCACTCCTTTCAGCAGCTGTGGTTCGCCGCCGGCTATGCGGTGCTGTTCTGGATTCTGGGGCGCATCGATACGGCCAGCGTCGCCGTGGGCCACGTGCTGGTTAACCTCTCGCTGCTGTTGATCCTGCCCGGCGTAGGGCTGGGCATGGCCGCCATGAGCCTGGTCGGCCAGTCGCTGGGGCGTCAGGCCCACGGCGACGCCCATCGCTGGGGCTGGGACGTGGTACGCCTCGCCTGGCTGTGCCTGGCGGCCCTGGCGCTGCCCATGGCGCTGTTTCCGGAACAGATCCTCGGTGTGTTCCTGCGCGACCCCGAGCTCATCGCCCTTGCTCGCCTGCCGCTGCAGCTCACCACAGTGATGATCGTGCTGGACGGTGCCGCCCTGGTGCTGGCCCAGGCCCTGCTGGGTGCCGGTGCCAGTCGCACCGTGATGACCACCACGCTCTCCCTTCAGTGGCTGGTCTTCCTGCCGCTGGCGTGGTGGGTCGGTGTGGTCATGGAGCAGGGCCTGCTGGGCATCTGGTGGGTGCAGCTCGGCTACCGTTGTCTCAACTCGCTGTGGTTCGTGACGATCTGGCAGCGGCGGCAGTGGCTGCGGCTGGAGATCTGATAGAGTGGTGACTTGACCTTTATATGTCTTTACGTATAAAAAATATGAATATTTATTCTTTCAAAGAATATGCCTGGGGCGTTATGGTGCCCCCTGACGCTTCGCCATTTCCCCTGCAGCAGGACCGGCTGAATGTATCGCTACGACACCCATGATCAGACTCTGGTCAATGAACGCGTCGCTCAGTTTCGCGACCAGATGAATCGCTATCTGGCCGGACGGATCAGCGACGAAGAATTCTTGCCGCTGCGCGTGCAGAACGGCCTCTATGTCCAGCGCTATGCGCCCATGCTGCGTATCGCCATTCCCTACGGCATGCTGGCCTCCTATCAGCTGCGCAAGCTGGGCGATCTGGCCCGCGACTACGATCGCGGCTACGGTCACTTCACCACCCGTACCAATCTGCAGCTGAACTGGCCGAAGCTGGAGACCGTGCCCGACATGCTGGCCGAGCTGGCCAGCGTTCAGATGCACGCCATCCAGACCAGCGGCAACGACATTCGCAACACCTCCACCGACCAGTTCGCCGGCATCTCCGAGGACGAGGAGGTCGATCCGCGGCCCTGGTGCGAGCTGATTCGCCAGTGGTCGACGTTCCACCCCGAGTTCACCTACCTGCCGCGCAAGTTCAAGATCGCCGTGACCGGTGCCGCCGAGGATCGCGCCGCGATCCAGGTGCACGATGTCGGTCTGCGCCTGTGGCGCGACGACAAGGGCGAGGTGCGTGTCAAGGTGTTGGCCGGCGGCGGCCTCGGCCGCACGCCGATGATCGGCGAGGTGGTGCGCGACGACCTGCCCTGGCAGCATCTGCTGACCTATCTCGAGGCACTGGTGCGCGTCTACAACCAGTTCGGCCGCCGCGACAACAAGTTCAAGGCGCGCATCAAGATCCTGGTCAAGGCGCTGGGCGTCGAGGAGTTCCGTCGTCGCGTCGACGCCGAGTGGGCGCATCTCAAGGATGGCCCCCAGACGCTGACCCGTGAAGCCGTCGAGGCGATGCAGTCCCACTTCATCGACCCGGAGCGTCGCGCCATCGGTGAAGAGGCGATTGCCCAGTTCGAGCGCCTGCGTGGCGAGAATCGCGCCTTTGCGCGTTTCGTCACCAACAACGTGCACGGCCACAAGGTGCCGGGCTACAAGGCCGTCACCCTGTCGCTCAAGCGCAAGGGTCACTCACCGGGCGACCTGACCTGGGAGCAGATGCACCAGGTGGCCGATCTGGCCGACGAGTTCAGCTACGGCGAGATCCGCGTTACCCACGAGCAGAACCTGGTGCTGGCCGACGTGGCGGTGGACCGCCTCGAGGAGCTCTGGCATCGCCTGGAAGAGCTGGGCCTGGCCAACCCCACCGTGGGCACCCTGGCCGACCTGATCTGCTGCCCCGGCGGCGACTACTGCGCCCTGGCCAATGCCAAGTCGATCCCGGTGGCTCAGGCGATTCAGGAGCGCTTCGAGGACATCGATTACCTCTATGATCTGGGGCCGCTGGATCTCAACATTTCCGGCTGCATGAATGCCTGCGGTCATCACCACGTGGGCCACATCGGCATTCTCGGCGTCGACAAGAAGGGCGAGGAGTGGTACCAGATCTCCCTCGGCGGCGCCCAGGGCAACGACTCCTCGCTGGGCAAGATTCTCGGCCCCTCGTTCGACCGCGAGAGCGTGCCCGACGTCATCGACAAGGTACTGCAGGTCTACGTCGGCGAGCGTGCCGAAGGCGAGACCTTCATCGAAACGTATCGCCGTATCGGCCTCAAGCCATTCAAGGAGCGGGTCTATGCCTGATCAGAACGCCACCCAGCGCCCTTTCATCCGTGACGGCAAGCCGGCCGAGGACCGCTGGCTGCTGATTCGCGATGCCGAAGCGGAGCTGCCGGCTTCCAGCCCTGCCATCGTGCCGCTGGCACGCTGGCAGGCGCTGGAAGGCAGCGCCGAGCTGGCGCCGTGGCTTGCCAGCGACACCGAGCTGACGCCGGAGCTGGCCGAACAGCTGGCAGCAGCCCCGCTGATCGCCATCGACTTCCCCAGGTTCACCGATGGCCGCGGCTACAGCCTGGCGCGCCTGCTGCGCGAGCGCTACGGCTTCGATGGCGAGATTCGCGCCATCGGCGACGTACTGGTCGATCAGGCCTTCTTCCTCACCCGCTGCGGCTTCAATGCGCTGTCGCTGCGGGAAGATCAGTGGCTGGAAGATGCGCTGCACGCGCTGAATGCCTTCAGCCGCGCCTATCAGCCTGCCGTCGATGTGAGCGAGCCGCTGTTCCGCCAGCGCATGCGCGAAGCCGTCAAGCGGGCGGAGCCAGCGCTGGCCTAGCCCCGCATACGGCTCCCTTGGCGCGTCATTCAGAAAGAAAGCCGGCCTCGTGCCGGCTTTTCGTCGTCGGGTAAACGAACGGCCTTGCGCTCAGCCGCGACGCTTCTGCTGACGCTCGCGGTTGTCCGCCCTCGCCCGCTCGCTCTTGCGCAGCATCACCCAGGTCGCGCCCAGACCGCCGTCGGCCTGCTGAGCAGAAGCGAAAGCCTGCACCTCCTCGAACTGCACCAGCCATTTGGCCAGGTAGGAGCGCAGCACGTTGGCGGGGCTGTCGATCTCCTGCCCGCGGCCATGCACGATCAGCAGCGAGCGCAAGTCGTGGGCGTAGGCTTCGCGAATGAAGGGCGGCAGCATCCGACGACACTCCGCCAGCGGGCGGCGCAGCAGATGCAGGCGCGACTGGGCGGGATAGCCGCCGTGTCGCAGACGATCCACGACGCCCTGCTGGATGCCGTCGCGGCGAAAGGCCAGGGGATCGAACGGTGGCACCAGCTCGACGAAGTCGTCCGACAGGAAATTGTTCTCCCCGAGCTCTGCCTGGGCGCTCTCGCGGCGAGCCAGTTGTGCCTCGCTGGGCCGGCTGCGGCGTGGGCCCGGGTCGGCTCGATTGGCGCTCCTGCGCAGTGGCTTCACATCCCCCACCAATGCCCGGAAGTCCTGATCCTCGTGTGCTGAGTGCGTCATGGGCAACCTCCGCTGTGATCGAGCCTCGACTTGCATCCTAACAGAGCCCACTGGCGGCGGAGAACCGGACAACCGCCCTCTCACCGTGGCAGGATGTGGTTTCACATGTCACAGGGAGACGACATGCGCCTGCGTCATTACGTTCTCGTCATGCTGTTCGGCCTGCTCGCCCTGGCCGGCTGGCTGTGGCTCACCATGCTGAGTCCTTATACCTACGATCGCCCCGCTCATCTACCTGAGATCGAGGCCGGCGAGCATGCCGTGTTCGTCTACGGCACGCTGCGTTTTGCCCCGGTGCGCTGGGTGGTCATGGGGCGTGCGGGAGAGACCGAGACAGCCGTGCTCGAAGGTTTTCGCCGCGAGCGCCTCGATCTGGTCGAAGCGCCCGACGAGCGAGTGCTGGGCGAGCTGGTGGTGGTCGATGCCGACGAGCTGGAGCGGCTCGACCGCTATGAGCGGCTGGGAATCCGCTATCAGCGTGTTCCCATGCGCCTGGCGGATGGCCGCATGGCGTGGGTCTATCGTCGCCTCGACGAGGCTGCACGACCTGCCGAGGTCAATGCAAGCGACTGATCGGCGCAGAGATTCCGGGCGTCACAGTTGTGGTCGACATGACCCCCCTTCTACAATACGGACCAGTTTTCACGGATCGAGGAGTCGCGCATGGCCATTACGCTCTACCACAACCCCCGTTGCTCGAAGTCGCGCCAGGCGCTGGCGCTGCTCGAGGAGCGCGGCGCCGAGGTCAGGGTGCGTCGCTATCTCGACGAACCGCTCAGCGAAGAGGAGCTGCGTGACCTCATGTCGCGGCTCGACGCCGACGGCGAGGCCCTGGTGCGCACCAAGGAGACGGAGTGGAAGGAAGTCGCAGACACTAATCTGCAGGATCAGGAGCAGGTGATAGGCGTACTGGTGCGCTATCCCAAGCTGATGGAGCGCCCCATCGCCGACGACGGTAAGCGCGCCGTCATCGGTCGGCCACCCGAAGACGTGCTGGCCCTGCTTCACGCCCGCGACTGACCTTTCCCCTCTGCTTCTGGAGCCACGATGCGCGATTCGCTGCCCTATGTGCTGATTCTCTACTACTCCCGCCACGGCGCCACGCGCAGCATGGCCGAACAGCTGGCCGCCGGCGTGGAGTCCTGCCCCGGCATCGAGGCGCGGCTGCGCACCGTGCCGCCGGTCTCGCCCACCTGCGAGGCCGTCGACCCGGAGATTCCCGCCGAGGGCGCCATCTATGCCGAGCTGGACGACCTGCGCCATTGCGCCGGCCTGGCGCTAGGCAGCCCGACCCGGTTCGGCAACATGGCCGCGCCGCTCAAGCATTTCATCGACTCGACCAGTGCGCTGTGGCTCAACGGTGCCCTGGTCGACAAGCCGGCCACCGCCTTCACCTCCACCTCCAGCCTGCACGGCGGCCAGGAGACCACGCTGATCTCCATGCTGCTGCCCTTGCTGCACCACGGCATGGTCTATGCCGGCCTGCCCTACAGCGAGACCGAGCTGATGACCACCACCGCCGGCGGCACACCCTATGGGGCCAGTCACGTGGCCGGGCAGCGCAGCGATCAGCCCCTGGCGGATGCCGAGCGCCGGCTGGTGCGCGCCCAGGGCAAGCGCTTGGCGCGTTTGGCGCTGGCGCTCGACGGCCTGAGGCAAGACTCATGAGGCGCTGGGTCGAGGGGCTCGAGGCGCGCCATGAGCTGAATTTTCTCACTGAGCGCAGCCGTCAGGCGGTGCTCGTCAGCTACGTCGTTCTCCTGGCGCTGCTGGCCTGGAGCGGCTTGGCCATGGAGGCCGGCACCAACCCGCTGACTCCCATTCTGATCCGCGGCCTGCCGCTGATCCTGTTCCTGCCTTCGATCGTCGCCAAGCGCCCCCGTGGGCATGTCTGGCTCGCCTTCGTCAGCCTGCTCTATTTCGTGCAGGGGGTGATGGTGGCCACGCTGCCCGGTCAGGGGCTGCTGGGTATTGCCGAAGCGCTCGCGGCACTGGGGCTGTTCACCGGCTGCATGTTCTACGCCCGCTTTCGCAGCCGGCAGATCAAGACCGGTCGTGGAGAGTGATGCTCCATACTGAACGTGGCGGATGCGCCGAGGGTGTTGTGCTGCTCTCGCACAGCGGCGACCATAGATGACAAAGACTAGGAGTACGCCATGACACGCAACATTGCCGATATCCGGCGCGATTACGAGGGCGGCAGGCTCGAGGAAAGCATGGTGCCCGCCGAGCCCATGGTGCTGTTCGACGAGTGGCTGACGCTGGCGCTCGATGCCGAGGGCCAGGACGGCAACGTGATGACCCTCGCCACGGTGGACAGCCAGGGGCTGCCCCATGCGCGCATCGTACTGCTGAAGGGCTCCGATGAGCGCGGTCTGGTCTTCTACACCAACTACCACAGCCACAAGGGCAGCGAGCTGGCCAACGTGCCGCATGCCGCGCTGGTGTTCTGGTGGCCCTCCCTGGGACGTCAGGTACGGGTAGAGGGACGGGTGGAGCTGGTCGGCGAGGAGGAGTCGGATGCCTATTTCAATAGCCGGCCCCGCGCCAGTCAGCTGGGCGCCTGGGTTGCCACTCAGAGCGTGGTGATCCCCGACCGGCACTGGATCGAAGAGCGTCAGCACCGTTTCGAGCAGGCCTACGAGGGTCAGGACATTCCGCGTCCGGTGCATTGGGGCGGCTATCGCGTGGTGCCGGACATGATCGAATTCTGGCAGGGTCAGCCGAGCCGGCTGCACGACCGCATCCGCTACGAGCACCGCGAGGGGAGCTGGCGCTCCTTCCGCCTCGCCCCGTGAGCTGAGCGGCAGGAAGCCCTGATTTCATGTAACGAGCGAAGATATCGAGCGCAGTAATGAATCAGGGTTTCCGCTAGGGAACTGCTGAACAAATAGGCGAGCGGAGTGAAGCGCAAGGCGCACGGAGCACAGGAACCGGAGCATATGGGGTATATGTGAGGATTCCGAGCACCGCGCAACGCAGCGATTTGCCCGCGCAGACATTTGTGCAGCGTTTCCCTAGTCGGGGAGGCTTTCCAGACGTAACCTCTGCCACTCGCTCTCCGGCTCGTTGAGCCGCAGCACGGCGTCCACCACCTGCTCCTCCATGTTGTAGCGGCAGCGAAAGCCCAGATGCTTCATCAGGGCCCGCATGGGGTGGTTGTCGACCATCACCTTGCCGATCATCTCCAGCGTGCCGACGCTCTTGCAGTAAGCGATCATCTTGCGCATCAACAGGCTGCCGAGCCCCTGCCCGGCCATGTCGTCGCGCACGATGATCGAGAACTCGGTGCGGATGTTGTCCGGGTCGTTCCACACCCGGACCACCCCCAGCATCTCCTTGCCGCCGTCTTCCTTCTGGTGCTCGGCAATGAACGCCATCTGACGGTCGTAGTTGATGTGCGACAGGATCGACAGGTCGCGCTGGCTGAGATCGGACTTGTTGTGGAAGTAGCGAAAGCGAATGCTCTCCTCGGAGAGCTGACTGTGGAAGCTGGTGATTAGGGGCGCGTCCTCGGCGCGAATGGGGCGCACCTCGACCTGCATGCCGTTGTTGAGCGTCACCCACTCTCGCAGCTCTTCCGGGTAAGGCATGATCGCGAAGCGAGCCGGGGTGCCGAGATCGAGGGCGAAATCCACCGCCACCACCCCGTCGCGGTTGAGCAGCAACGGGTTGAGCTCGAGCCCGCGCAGTTCGAGCAGATCCGAGGCCATCTGCGAGAGCTTGACCAGTAGCTGGCACAGCCGCTGCAGGTCGCGCTCCGGATCGCTGGAGTGCTCGCGAATCAGCCGCGCGGCATGGGTGCGCCCCACCACGTCCGCCGCCAGGGTCATGTTCAGCGGCGGCAGTGCCACCTGTCGGTCGGCCAGGATGTTGACCTTGTAGCCACCGATGCCGAACACGATGAGCGGACCGAACACCGGGTCGCGGGTGATGCCGGCACAGATCTGCATCGACTGCTTGCCCCGCTGCATGGACTGCAGGCAGTACTCGCGGATCTTCACCGGGGGGAATTTCTCGTGCACCTTGTGCCCCAGCCGGGTGAGGCCTTCCGCTACCTGCTGGGGATCCTGCAGGTCCTGCAGCAACCCCGCTGAAATACGGTGAGGGTGCTTGCGGTAGCGAAACGGCCGGCAGTTGCCGTCATGCACCACCTTGAGCGCCCAGGGCCCTTCGAGATTCCGAGCCGCGGCAGCGGCTTCCTCGGGCGTGTGCACGTAGCGGCTCGACGCCACGGGGATGCCGTAGGCCTCCAGCACCTGGGCGGTCTCGGAGTGGGACAGCATCTCGCGCCCCTCTGCCCTGGCCTGCTCGATCAGGGTGCGGCAGCGGGCGCGAATGTCGGGCGTGGTACTGAACGGCAGGCTGGGCGGGGTTTCCTGCAGCAGCGCCTGCACGCGCTGGTAGTCGACCATGTGCATGAAGGCCTTGACCGCCTTCTCCGGCGAAACGTAGGTCGGTATGCCCGCCAGGCTGCACTCGTGACGCGCGTAGAGAGCGCCTTCGAGCCCCATCCAACTGGTCAGCAGGTTGCGCTTGAAGCGCTTGCGGTTGGCGATCAGCGCCTGGGCGGTGACCTTCGACGGGGCCAGACGCGTGGGGGCATGCACCACAAGCACCGCGTCGACCCCGGGGTCGGCGGCGACGATCTCCAGGGCGTCGACGAAGCGCTCCGGTGTGGCGTTGCCGCCCAGATCCACCGGATTCTCGCCGGGCTTGCTCATGTCGAAGTCGCCCTTGCGCAGCGCCGCGCGGGTCTCCTGGCTGAAGCTGGCCAGGGTGCCCCCCGCGCTGATCAGCTTGTCGATGGCGAGCATGGCGGGCCCCAGGCCGTTGGAGACGATGGCCAGGCGGTCGCCCTTGAGCGGCCGCATCTGCGACAGCGTCATCAGTGCATCGAACAGCTCGTCGGAGTCGTTGACCCGCACCACGCCGGCGCGGGACAAGGCGGCATCGAATACTACGTCGCGGTTGGCGATGCCCGGCGTGGGCGGCATGCCGGAAAGGTCGGACTGCGGTGTGCGCCCGCTCTTGATCGCCAGCACCAGGCGATTGCGCGAGGCATCGCGCAGGGCGGTCATGAAGTGCAGGGAGTCCTGGATACGCTCGAGATGCAGCAGGATGGCCTGGGTCGGGGCGTACTGGTTGATGTAGTCGATCAGGTCGGGAAGCATGACGTCGACGCTGTCGCCTACCGTGATCAGATGCGAAAAGCCGATGCCGCGACCCGCCGCCCAGTCGATCATGGCGTTACCGAGCATGCCCGACTGCCCGAGATAGGCGACCTTGCCGGCCTTGACCGGCTGGCTGGCATAGGAGGCGTTGATCCGGCGACCCGGCACGATCAGTCCCATGCATTCGGGGCCGAGCACACGGAGGCCCGATTCGCGTGCCGCCGTGAGCATGCGCTCACGGATCGATCCCTTGTCGTCTTCGGCTTCGTCCAGGTGAGCACCGCCGGACAGCACAACGGCCGCCTTGACACCGATTCTGCCGAGTCGCGATATCACCTTGGGCAGGGTGTCGGCCGGGGTACACACCACTGCCAGGTCCGGCGTCTCCGGCAGCTCGGCGATGCGCGACACGCAGGGCTGCTCGAAGACCGACTCGTAGCCCCTGCGGTTGACCGCCCACAGCCTGCCGGGAAACCCCGCTTCCTGGAGATTCCGGATCACGATACCGCCGATCGAATGGGGCTTTTCCGAGGCGCCGATCACCGCGATGGTGCGCGGTTCGAAGAAGTGGCGCAGGAACCGGGTGCTCAAGACGTTGCCTCCACCAGGACATGAAGATGCTTCCCTGTGTACGACTTATTGACACTGTTGTGCAAGGGCTTGCGCGCATTAAGGTGACTTCAGTCACTCTGGAGTTCATATGATCACGGCGTTCATCTCGCATCCCGACTGCGACCTTCACCATATGGGCCCGGAGCACCCCGAAAGCCCCCTGCGTCTCGAAGCCATTCGCGCCCGCCTCGCCCTCAGCGGACTGTTGCAGCAGACCATGCAGTCGGAAGCGCGTCCGGCCAGTGAAGAGGAGCTGGCCAGGGTCCATCCGCTGCGCCATCTACGTGCCCTGGACAAGTGCGTTCCCGCAACGGGCATCGTCACGCTGGACAGCGATACCCTGATGAACCCCGACAGCCTCAGCGCTGCCCGCGTAGCGGCGGGCGCGGTGATCCGCGGGGTCGATCAGGTCTATCGCGGCCAGGCCGACAACGTCTTCTGCGCCGTACGCCCGCCCGGCCACCACGCCGAGGCCACCGACGCCATGGGCTTCTGTTTCTACAACAACGTCGCGGTCGGCGCCGCCCATGCCCGCGCGCGCCACGGCGTACGCCGTATCGCGATCCTCGATTTCGACGTGCACCAGTGCAACGGCACCATCGACATCTTCAAGGACGACCCCGACATCCTGATCTGCACCAGTTTCCAGTACCCCTTCTACCCCTGGCGCTACCTGCGCAGCGAGTGGCAGAACGTGGTCAACACGCCGCTCGAGGCAGGCACCGACAGTGCCGCCTTCCGCAAGGCGATCGAGGACGACTGGCTGCCGGCGCTGCATGCCTTCAAGCCCGAGCTGGTACTCGTCTCGGCCGGTTTCGACGCGCATCGCGAAGACCCCCTGGCCGAGCTCTGCCTGGAAGACGAGGACTACTACTGGATCACCCGGCTGGCGCTGGACATCGCCGCGCTGTATGCCGACAACCGCCTGGTCTCGGTACTCGAGGGCGGCTACGACCTGGATTCGCTGGGGCGCAGCGTAGAGGCACACGTCAAGGCACTGCTGGGGTTGCCCTTCGAGCAGTGAGCCGTCGGCGCCAGGCAAGCCAGGGGCGTGTTGGTGCGAGGCACGCCGCCCCTTCTGTGGTACGCTTTGAGAAACTCTGTTTCCAATAGTGAACCGACCCATGCCCGCCAATACCGATCAGCAGGCTGCACTGCGCATCGCCTCGGGACGCAAGCCGTTCGTCGAGCCCCTGCGCCTAGGGGAGCGACTCAAGGAAATTCGCCTGTCCAACCAGTGGACGCTGGAGGATGTCAGCCAGCGCACGGGGCTGGCCCGCTCCACCCTGTCCAAGATCGAGAACAACCAGATCTCGCCGACGTTCACCGCCGTACAGAAACTCATCAACGGTCTGGGCATCGATCTTCCTCAGCTGCTCACCCCACCCAAGGTGCAGACACGCACCATGGGCCGCCGCGACCTGACCCGCCAGGGCGAAGGCGAACGCCACCCGACCCCTACCTACGAGCATGAACTGCTCAGCTGCGAGCTGGCCCAGAAGCGCATGATCCCCTTCAAGACCATCGTGCGGGCGCGCAGCTTCGAAGAGTTCAGCGAGTGGGTGCGTCACGACGGGGAGGAGTTCCTGATGGTGCTGGAGGGCGAGATTCGCCTCTATACCGAATTCTACGAGCCGCTGCAGCTCTCCCGCGGCGACAGCATCTATTTCGACAGCGACATGGGCCACGCGCTGGTCTCGGTGAGCGAAGACGATGCAGTGGTGCTGTCGGTCTGCACCCGTGGCGATGCCGTTTGAGCCCACCGGCGCAGCAGTTTTGCTATCCTGAGGCGATTTCAACAGGAGCCAACGTATGCAGCATCTCGACGACGCCACCCGCACTCAGCTCGAGGCCGCCGCCTTCCGCCGCCTGCTCCGGCATCTGGACGCCAACAAGGACGTGCAGAACATCGACCTGATGATTCTCGCCGACTTCTGCCGCAACTGCCTGTCGAAGTGGCTGGTGGCGGCCGCCGACGAACAGGGTGCCGAACTCGACTACGAAACGGCACGCGACTACGTCTATGGCATGCCCTACGAGGAGTGGAAGGCCAAGTATCAGCGCCAGGCCACGCCGGAGCAGCTGGCCGCCTTCGAGGAGCGTCAGGCGCGCAAGCGGGAGTCGAGCTCATGAGCGAGACGATGATTCCGCTCAACGTGGCAGTGCTCACCATTTCCGACACCCGCGACTTCAACAACGACCGCAGCGGTGCCCTGCTCGCCGAGCGGTTGACCGAAGCCGGACACCGGCTGGCCGAGCGCCGTATCGTCATCGACGACGTCTACCGTATCCGCGCGGTGGTATCGGAGTGGATCGCCAACCCCGAGGTCCAGGTGATCCTGACCACCGGGGGCACCGGCTTCACCGGTCGCGACTCCACCCCTGAGGCGATATCGGTGCTGCTGGACAAGCGCATCGAGGGGTTCGGCGAGCAGTTCCGCCAGCTCTCCTGGCAGGAGGTCGGCAGCTCGACCATCCAGAGTCGCTGCCTCGGCGGCCTGGCCAACGCCACGGTGATCTTCTGCCTGCCAGGTTCCAGCGGAGCCTGTCGCACCGCCTGGGACGGGCTGCTCGCCGAGCAGCTCGACAGCCGCCACAAGCCGTGCAATTTCGCCAATCTGGTCATTCCGGAGCGAGGCCAGCATGTCTGAACTGCAATCCGTCGAGGCGGCCCTGGCTGCCCTGCTCGAGGGTGTCGTCGCCGTCGATGCGGAAATCGTCGACTGCACCCAGGCCAGCCGTCGGGTGCTGGCCGACGAGGTCATTGCCCGGCTCGACGTGCCCCCGTTTCACAACAGCGCCATGGACGGCTATGCGTTGCATCATGCAGATGCCGGTCAGCGCCTGCCGATCGTCCAGCGGGTTGCCGCCGGTGTCTCGCCGCAGCCGCTCATGCGGGGCACCTGCGCGCGCATCTTCACCGGGGCCGAGCTTCCGCAAGGCGCCGACTGCGTGGTGATGCAGGAGCAGGTCGAGGTCGTCGGCGACGCCGCCGACATACCGGCCCAGGTACCGGCCGACAACAACGTGCGCCATCGCGGCAGCGACGTGGCGGCCGGTGCGGTGCTGCTCGAGGTCGGCCACCGCCTGGATGCCGCTGCACTCGGGCACCTGGCCAGCCAGGGCGTGGTCGAGGTAGCGGTACGGCGACGGCCACGGGTCGCGCTGCTCAACAGCGGCGACGAGATCGTCGAGCCCGGCCGGCCGCTGGCGGCCGGTCAGATCTACAACACCAATCGGCCCATGTTGAAGGAACTGCTGGAGCGCTTCGGCGCCGAGGTCACTTTCATCACCACCATGCCCGACGATGCCGAAGGCACTCGCGCCATGCTGGCGCTGGCCGCCGACCAGGCCGAGGTGGTCGTCACGACCGGTGGCGTCAGCGTCGGTGAGGAAGACCACGTCAAGGCCGCCATCGAAGAGATCGGCCGGCTCGACCTCTGGCGCCTGGCTCTCAAGCCCGGCAAACCGCTGGCGCTGGGCCGGCTCGATGCCAGCGACGGGCGCGAGGTGCGCTTCGTCGGACTGCCCGGCAATCCGGTTTCCAGTTTCGTTGCCGCCTGGCTGTTCCTGCGGCCGTTGATGGGCGCCCTGCTCGCCTGCCCTGCCCTGGCCACGCTGCCTACCCTGAGTGCGCGGGCCGACTTCTCCACCCGTGCCGGACCGCGGCGGCACTACATGCGGGTGGCGCTGAACATGGCCCAGGGCGGGGTCACCGCTCACGCCTTTCCCGATCAGGGCTCCGGCGTGCTCTCCTCCTGCGTCAAGGCCGATGCGCTGGCGGTGGTGCCGGCCAACGCCCAGGTCAACCCGGGCGACAGGATCGACTGCCTATGGTTGCGGGTCGATTGAGCGCTTGCCCGGCGCGGCTTCCAGCGCTTCGATGACGGCCGGCCACAGCCGGTCGAAGTCGCGCTGCAGGTTGCCGTAGTCCGCCTCCAGCCAGGGTACCAGGGCGGCCAGTCGATTGGGGCCCGACAGGCGATTGCCGATGCCCCGTACGGCGTCGCAGGTGAAGGTGAAGTCGGCGTAGCGGTGCAGCCAGTCCTGGGCGACCAGGGCCGGAATCATCCGCTCCAGGCGAGCCGGTGCGGGCCGGTGGCTCAGCACGCGATAGCTGCGCAGCACCAGGCGAGACTCCTGGGTTTCCAGCTCGAGCTCACGGGCCACGAAATGATCCCACAGCAGGTCCAGCGCGATGCCGGCGTAGCGGCGATGCTCGGCAGGCGCACGTCTGCGTGCCGACAGCACGACCGGATGCCCGTCGACGAAGGCATCGACCCGGCGATGATGGCGAATGCCCAGCGCCACCTCGGCTGGCCAGGCGGAAAGGTCGCTGCCCTTGACCCCATCGGCGATAAGATTGCCGTAGAGAAAGTCGTCGCTGCCGCCGCGGGCAAGCCAGGCGTGGGCCAGGAAGTTCATGTGAGGCCGTCAGAGGCAGTTGGCAGGTTTCGGCAGCCCGGCAAGGCGAGCCGTCACCTTGGCAGGGCTGTCGGGGAACAGGCGCATCAGATGCAGCGAGCGCCCCTTCTCCGGCCCCAGAGCCAGCCCTACCGCCTTGACCAGCGGGCGCATGGCCGGTGAGGCCTGATAGCGGGCATAGAAATCGCGGATCACCTCGATCACCTCCCAGTGCTCCTCGCCGAGTTCACGTCCCTCCTCGGCGGCCAGGGCCTCGGCCACGGCCGGCGTCCAGTCGCTGAGCTCGACGAGATAGCCTTCGGGGTCCAGGGCGATGCGTCTGTCGCCGACGTTCAGATAGCGTGCAACCTCGGTGGAAGCCATCAGAACCAGCTCACTGTCTTGTCGGCTTCTTCGGTCAGAGTGACGAAGCCATCCACATCGACGACCTGAACGCTGGCATCGCACTGGCCCTCGAGCCCGCGTGCGTGCAGGTCTTCGCGCAAAGCGAACAGGCGCCCCTCAACCTGCTGGAAATGACGCACCTGGGACGTCAGTGCACCCAGTACGCCATCCTCGACCAGCAGCAGGCGGTCCGTGTCGCTCATGGCGGCGAGCGCTTCGCGATACACCAGGCTCGAACTGGGCGGTCGGTTGAGAATATGCAGGATCATGAAGCCTCACAGTGGCATCGAAGCCTATCAGAAAGTCAGGATCTGCTTGTGGCCGGCAAGTAGTTCGGGAATCGCGGTGACGGGGATTCCCGAGGCCGAGAGCTGCAGGTCCTGCTGAGTCAGGCCGAAGCTCGCCAGGGCATCCTCGACGAAGAACAGCGATTCGATGTCGTACATGGCCAGCATGTCCAGGGTGGGCGCGGTGCTCTTCTGGCCCAGCGGCCCGGCTTGCTGGCCACGGGCCAGAGCCAGTACGCCATCGCTCTGGAACAGCAGCGTCACCGACTGGCCGAAGGCCGCGGCCACCAGCGCCGCATCCAGGCCTTCGCGCAGCCAGCTGCTGCCATGCGGTGCATGGCGCAGGATGACCAGCAGATCTCCGGTGGCAAGGGCGTGTGACGACATCCGTTCGTTCTCCTCAGGGGGCAAAGGTCACCAGGCGATCGACGCTCTGCCCCAGGTCGATCAACTGACCGAGCCCCGTCAGTTCGAAGGGCGGCTCGACGCTATGGCCGTGCTTGCCGTGGCGGCTGGCCTCTCGCTCGTCGAGCATGCCGCGGCGCAGAGCGGCGGCAATACACACCTGCAACTGCGTACCATGTTCGGCATTGAGTGCGCACCAGGCATCGTGGAGATGCGGTTCGTCCTGGGGCGGTGCGGCCAGGCGGGCGGCGTTGTACACCCCTTCATGATAGAAGAAGACGCACTCCAGGCGGTGGCCGCGGGCCAGCAGCGCCGAGGCGAAGCGCAGCGCGGAATGAGACGCCTGGCTGCTGTAGGGCGCTCCCTGGACGAGTAGAGCGTAACGCATGGCGGTACCTGTCTTCTCAAACGCGCAGGCCCCGCATCAGCGGGGCCCGGCGATACCCTCGTGATCGGCGATCAGTCGTTGCTCATGATGCCGAGCAGCGCCAGCAGGCTGACGAAGAGGTTGTAGATCGAGACGTACAGCGTGATGGTGGCGAGGATGTAGTTGGTCTCGCCGGCGCGGTGCACGATCTCGCTGGTCTGATAGAGGATGGCGGCCGAGGCGAACAGCACGAAGCCGGCAGATACCATCAACATCAGGGTGGGGATCTGGAAGATCAGGCCTGCGACCATGGCCAGGATCAGCACGATGGCGCCTGCCAGCAGGAAGTTGGCCAGGAAGCTGAAGTCCTTCTTGGACACCAGTGCCACGGCGGAAAGCCCGATGAAGGTCAGGCCGGTCATGGCCAGCGCATTCATGATCAGCGCGGGACCGTTGGGCAGGGCCAGATAGGCACTGAGAATCGGGCCGAGGGTGAAGCCCATGAAGCCGGTGAAGGCGAAGGTGGCCAGCAGTCCGGCAGCCGAATTGGCGGTCTTGTGGACGAGGAACATCAAGCCGTATGCGCCGATGAAGAACACGAAGATGTTCATCCGCTCGACGCCCATGGCCATGGCGGCACCCGCTGTGACGGCGGAGAACAGCAGTGTCATCGCCAGCAGCGCGTAGGTGTTGCGAAGAACCTTGTTGGCGCTGACGGCCTGGGACGAGTGCTGGGCCACATGTGTGTCGTGATAGGCCATTGATCGAGAGCTCCCTGTAGTTGATCTTGGTTGATCTCAGCAGTGGACCAAGGATGCCGTCGGTTGGTTCCCGACGCAAGTCCTTAGTTCTACAACGCTCAACGCATCTTCATCGCGAGTATAGTGGTTCGAACAGCGAAGCGCCCACCCGCCGGGTGTTCTCGCACAGCTCAGGCTCTTCCCCGATCTGCCTGCGGTCGAGCCAGCGGATTTCACTGGCATCGTCGCCGGCAACTGCAATTCCGCCGAGCGCTCGGCAACGAACCACGACGATGACGTAGTGGTGCAACAAGCGCCCTTGGGTGTCATGCTGAATCTCCTCGACGGCCGTCACGACACGCTCCGCCTCGGCTTCGATCCCGGTCTCCTCGCGCAGTTCGCGCACGGCGGCCTCGAACAGCGTCTCGCCCGGTTCCACACGGCCACCCGGCAGTGCCAGCCTATTGGCGTTGGGCGGCTTGGTGCGTCGCACTACCAGCACCCTGCCCTGCTCGATTGCCGCCACCGCGACGGCGACGATGGGGCCATTTTGTGTGTCGTGCGGGGCAGACATGACGACTCCTCGGCGCTAAGGAAGCGCTGCACAAATGCCTACGCGAGCGAATCACTGCGTTGCGCGGTGCTCGGAATCCTCACATATACCCCATATGCTCCGGTTGACTCGAAGCCTGCGGCTTCTCGCCCCTTCGGGGCCAGCCTACGGCTGTTTGTCGCTTCGCTCGGTACTGCGCTCCGTGCGCCTTGTGCTTCATCTCGCTCGTCGATTTGTTCAGTGCTTCCCTAACGCAGCGATGCTCTTGACCTTATGAGCATAACTGGTAATATTCGCCCCCGTGAGCCGGAGGGATGGCAGAGCGGTTGAATGCACCGGTCTTGAAAACCGGCAAGGGTTAACGCCCTTCCAGGGTTCGAATCCCTGTCCCTCCGCCATTTTTGAAAAAGCCCGTAAAGTCAATGACTTACGGGCTTTACTTTTTTGTATTCTAACCACAAATTCTAACCATTTTAGATGAGATTTATTCTCAACAATTTGGCTGGATGAATTACCAGTGTTATGGCGAAAAATCTGGTCCTCGATTCCTCTTCATATTAGCCTTTCGTGTCTTCGTCGCTATCTCCTGCTGATTCGCCTCAGATTGCCTTGTGGGAGGTTTGATTGCCTGCCCCTGTGGATTGGCCTGCCTTATGGGCTTTTCAGGCTTAGAATGGCTTGTAGAAGGCTTCTCCACTATCGGTTCGTCCAGTCCTTTCACTCTGAAACTCTTGATACCGTTTGATGGCCTTCCGCTCGTAGCGGGTGCTGGCTTCTTGGATATTGGCATTGGGCTTACTTTTTTATTTTGAGCCTTTATCAATCGATCCAAGCTAAACCTGTTTTCATCTCTTATACTTCTTATATGATCCCTGGCTTGTTGATACTTTTTTGCCAAATCATCATTTGCAGGCTCTTGGCTTTGTATAGGCTTATATCTTTTGGCTCTTTGCTTTGATTTTGACTCAATGAACTTATCAAGTCGTTCTTGCATAACTTCAAGGCTTTCGGATTTTTCCTTGCCAGACATCCTGTTTAAAGGGTCAATATCGGGTGTGTAATCATTCCAGAATATTCTATCTCGTAGCCTGAACTTTTCTTCTGTGGTAATAGGTATATTTGGGTCAACTCGCATCTTGGCCGTGATAGTTACTCCCTTTTTTGTTGGCTTTATTTTGCAATCGAATTTATCTTCAATGTCTGCGAGCATATCATTACGATTTTTATACTTCTTGTGTAGATGGTTATTGATAGCATATTCTCGTATATCAGACATTAAAAGGTCTTTATAATAAAGTCGCTCGTTTATTTCATTTGCCTCCTGCCTGTCAAAAGCTCGCATCTGTTTCATTGTATAGTCGTTATGCTTTGCCACTTTCTTTTGGTCTGGTGTAGTGGTTCCATACTTCTTGTTGAATATCTTGGTAAACAAGTCTTTTCTCTTGAAGTCGTTGTTGTCATCGTGAAGATAAGGAGTTACCTGATTACCAGTTGCCAAGTCCTCTTTTGAAATAAGCATGTGAACATCGACACGGCGACCACCATTTACCTCTTTATCTGTATGCATTACACAAAAAGCATCGTATCGGCTTCTATCAAGGCCACACATTAAAGTGTTAAGGTAGTTCTCTGCTTCTTCTGCTAGGGCGGTTTTATTAAGCCCTTTGGCCTCTAATTCTTCAATAGTCTCTTCAAAACTAAAAACAACACTTTCATACAAACAAGACTGCTTGCCGTATGCCAGCAAATCCGTAAAACTTTGCTCGTCTCCAAATAATACATTGGCTTGGTTGTCAGGCTTATCGGTTAGATACTGAACGGCTCTTACCGCTTTACGTTTTCTGGCTGATGCTGTCTTGGGTCGCTGTTTAGCACTGCCGTGCTTCAAATGCTTTATAATCATGGGGACACTCCCTGTTGCTCAAGCATCACCCTGATGGCTCCAAGGTCATTCAGTGCTTCTCTCATCATTGCCAAATCATTGTTTTCTCTGGCAATATGAAGGCTTCTTGATATTTGATTTAAGTTATTGCTGATAAACCTTTTAAGCCTTATCTGCTCTGGGTCTTCCGCTTTTAGGGTTTTTGTTACGACCGTGATTTTTCCGTTAACGAGCTTATGTCTGATGTAGTCGGAAGGTGTAAAGCCAGGAAGACTTTTTGCCTCGCTCAATATTCTTTCTTTATCAATCTTCGAAAGCCTTAAAGTTATAGTTTCAGTCTTTTTTATTTTCATTCTCAAATCTCCTTTTGATTAAATAAATTCCATTTTTAACTCCTTCAATACCTAAGTGGCGAAGCCACTTGAAAGGGGTCGAGGGGAAACTTGTTTCCCCCGCAAGCCGACACTTATTACTTTCGAGCGGAGCGAGAAATGTAATACAGTGTCTCGGCTTGCTTGTAATGAATTGACCACATAAGTGTGATACAGTTCATTTAAATATACTAAACAACCTGGTTAAATAGTATCTTCTTCCTGACGTTCCAATCTCTCTTCGAGCTCCTCTAACTCTTCGGTTTTGAGACGAAAATAATAATCAAACATATATATAGTCCCCAATGTTTGAGCATTATATTTAGTGTCCATATTTTTATGCTCAACCATTTTTTTTATCTTCTTCTCTTTTTCTTTCATATACTCTTGAAGAATATTCAACCTCAATTCTTCAATCATTCTAAGCACTAGCCTTACTTCATGAGGTTTGCTGATATTTCTCTGCATTTCATAAACGAATTTTTCGTATATCTCATAGTCAATCTGTTTGAAAAAACTAAGCTCCGCCTCTTCTTTTATTTCATTAAAAATGTCATATAATTTATTCATATTATTCTCCTTTATTCTTCGGTTAATTCTTCTTTTGCTCTTTCTCTTTCTTTTTGTTTTAAGCCTTCATCTGCATTCCCCCAATTATCTTCTCTTCCAAGCTTATTGAAAGGAGATGACTGCATCATCAATATTTGCTTTTGGTCCTCATATTCACTGCTTCGGCCTCTAAACAACAAGTCAAAATGCAAAATCAATTCTTTTGTATCCTCTAAAGCACCAACTTCCTTTAATTTCTTTATTGACCTGCTGACTTGTGGTCGAGACATTCCGCACAGCTCAGCTATATCTTTTTGCTTTAAAGTAATTCTATTGTAATAATCCACATGCCCCAGCAAGCATAAGAAAATCAAATAGTCTGAGCCACTAAGTTTCATCTTGCTCAACTTATGGTAATATGCTTTTTTTTCTTTGCTCATATCTCCCTCCTTTACAGCCTCTATTTCTTCATCTATGATCGTATGCTTATTCTTTATTTTATAAAAAAGACCTTTAAAGCCCCCCAGTGTCAGGATGAGTGTCGTACCCTCTGATACCCTGTTCTTATAAACCGATCAGGGGGCGAAAGGAGACACT
>JAAQTN010000060.1 GCA_011742915.1 Billgrantia desiderata
TGTCTCCTTTCGCCCCCTGATCGGTTTATAAGAACAGGGTATCAGAGGGTACGACACTCATCCTGACACTGGGGGGCACCATCTGGTACATGAATGGCAGTCCTGCCACGAAGCCCACCATGGAGACGAACCACGGATTGCCGCTGTGTGCTTCGATGAAAGCCTCGACGCCGTCAAAGCCGTTGATGCGTGCCGCATAGTCGAGGTCGGTGCCATTCGGGTCCTGATGACGATCACGAAAGCGCATCAGCGTCTCGTGGGTCCAAGGGTCGTTATAGAGCACTGGTACCTCTATCACCCGCGTCTCGATGGTACGTACCCGCTGAGCCGAGACCTCTCTGTCCAACGACTCGAGGATCTCTTTCAAGGCAGCGGCGGAGAGACGGTCCGGATCGTAGCGCACCTGATAGGAGGCATTGGCCGGGCAAATTTCGATTATCCCCGGTGTTTCGCTGCTCTTTAGCCGCTGGGTAATGGAGATCGAGCGGAAGAAGGCCTCAAGAGTCATCTCCTCACTCAGCTCCACGAACATGAATTCATCGGCAGCCAGGCTATAGCGGGCCGGAGTCAACGGATCGGAACTCATGACACCATCTCCTTCTCGCTTGGCGTGGGTATGGTTTGGCCTTCCAGCCAGCGCTCGAGAAAGCTGGTATCCACCTCACCACGGCGCACCTCGGAGTCCTCTAACAGGCGCCGGTGCAACGCCGCCGTAGTGGCGAAGCCTTCCAGCTTGAACTCATCGAGTGCCCGGCAGGCTCGGCGCAAGGCACTGTCTCGACATTCGTCCCAGACAATCAGCTTGGCCACCAGCGAGTCGTAGAATGGCGGCATGCGATAGCCCTCGTAGAGAGCGCTGTCGATACGGACCCCCGGTCCCGTCGGCCACACCAACCGCTGAACCTGCCCGGGAGAGGGAAAAAAATCGCGCTCGGTGTCTTCAGCATTGATACGCAACTCCAAGGCCCAGCCCCGGCACTGAATGTCCCGTTGGGCGAACCGCAACCCCTCGCCCCTGGCCAAACGCAGCATCTCACGTACAAGGTCGACGCCAGTCACCGCCTCGGTAATCGGATGCTCGACCTGGATTCTGGTGTTCATCTCGATGAAGAAGAACTCACCTGTCAGGTCGTCGTAGAGATACTCCAGCGTACCCGCGCCGAAGTAACCGACGTGCTCCGCCAAGGCCACCGCAGAGCGATGAAGCGCATCACGGGTGGCTTCATCGAGAGCCGGCGAAGGGCACTCCTCGAATACTTTTTGGCGACGACGCTGCAGCGAGCATTCCCGTTCGAAGAAGTGCACCGCCCTCTCGCCATCGCCCAGGATCTGCACCTCGATATGACGCGCCCGTGAAATGAAGCGCTCAAGATAGACCCGATCGTCGCCGAAAGCAGTGCGCGCCTCGGTCTGGGCCATCGGCAGCTGCTTGACCAGTGCCTCAGCATCTTCTGCTATCCGAATGCCGCGCCCACCGCCACCAGCGGCGGCCTTGACCAACAGCGGATAGCCGATGGCTTCGGCCACGGCAAGTGCCTCTTCAAGATCACGTATCGCACTGGGAGAGCCCGGCACCACCGGCACACCGGCTTCGAGAGCCGTCTGTCGTGCTCTCGACTTGTCGCCCATGCGCTCGATGATCGCGGCATCGGGCCCGACGAACACCATCCCGGCGGCCTTCACCGCTCGAGCGAAGTCAGCATTCTCTGACAGGAATCCATAGCCAGGATGCACGGCATCAGCCCTGCTCTGCCGCGCGGCATTCAGTACCGCCTCGACATTCAAGTAGCTCTTGGTGGCTTGGGCCGGTCCGATACAGATCGACTCGTCGGCCTGCTGCACGGCCAGGCTGTCTGAATCAGCCTCGCTATGGGCCACGATGCTGTACATACCCAGCTCGCGGGCCGCTCGCACGATCCGCAACGCGATCTCCCCTCGATTGGCGATCAACAGTCGATGGATCATGACGAAGCCTCCACGGTGGCGACGGTCTGCCCTGCTTCGACCACGGTTTCTTCCGCAATGAGAAAAGCAGAAACCGTGCCCGCCATCTCGGCCCGCAGCTCGAAGAATTGCTTCATTACTTCGATGAGCCCGATCACCGTGCCGACCTCGACACGCTGCCCCTCCTCCACGAACACAGGCTTGTCGGGCGCAGGCCGCCGATAGAACACTCCTGGAAATGGAGCTTGGATGTCCTGTTGCGCCATGTTCATTCTCCTCGGTTGTGATTGTTGGTAGCGCTTATGGGCTCTCAGGGTGCCTGTACCACGTAGCCCGACCGGTCCAGTGCATGGCGAACGGCTCGAACCAGCGATAGAGCGCCAGGCGTATCACTATGGATGCAGATCGATTGAAAACTCACGGGCACCAGGCGGCCACTGACAGACTCGACGACACCCTCGTTGCATGCTTTCAACACCTTCCGTGCCACATGCTCGGAATCGAGCGGTGCGACCTTGCGCACAAAGACGATGGAACCTTCATCGTCATAATCACGATCGGCATAGAACTCATGTATACGTGCCAGGCCCGCTTCATCAGCAGCCTGATCGATTGCAGTGCCGGCGAGGCAATAGATCGGCAGGGTTGGCGCTACACGTGCAAGAGCGCGGCACAGAGCCCGAGCGAATTCCCCGTTACGGGCAGCATGCATGAAGAGCGCACCGTGAAGCTTGAAGTGGTGAAGAGGGAGCCCTTCGTGAGCGGCCAGCTCGCGTAGCGCTCCCAACTGATACAAAGCGTCATTGACCAGTTCTTCGGCGGGAGCCTGGATGTGCCGTCGACCAAAGCCGACCAGATCACGGAAACCGGGATGTACACCCACCGCTACCCCATGTGTTACCGCTTGGCGGAGGATGTCAGCCATCGTGCTCGGATCGCCAGCATGAAAACCGGCCGCCACGTTGGCCGAGCTAATCAAAGGAAGGATTTCCGGATCGACGCCATCTCCTACCTTCCAGGCGCCAAAGCCCTCGCCCATGTCTGCATTCAAGTCGATGGTTGTTGTCATGACTGCCTCCAAAGGAACTGTCATTTATTTAAAACAACCATTGAGGGCATCTGGAATTATTAATTTTTGTTTTGTATCTTCAAAAAATCCGAATGCTTGAGATCCCCACATGTCCCGCGACCTTTCCCTGCGCAAATTACGTTATTTTCTGGCCGTTGCCGAAAGCGGCAAGGTCACCCAGGCCGCCGTGGATTTGAACGTTTCGCAATCCTCAATCACCACCGGAGTCAGAGAGATTGAGGAGCAGTTGGGGGTGGCGCTGTTCCAGCGTACGGCCCAGGGTATGACCCTGACCCAGCAAGGCAGCCGCTTTCTGCAACAGGTGCGCCTGGTTTTCCAAACCATTGACGAGGCATTCGACAGCCTTGAGGACACCAGCATGGCGGTAACCGGGACGCTGAATCTGGCCATGAGCTATACGGTCGCGGGGTATTTCATTCCGCCACTACTGGCCAGATTTCAACGCCGTCACCCCGGAGTTCAGGTCAGATTGCATGAAGCTCCGAGACCCGCCATTCAGCAAGGGTTGAGGTCCGGCGAATTCGATCTAGCTATCGTCCTTACGTCCAACATCGACCAAGCCTCCGGCCTGGGACGCCAGACACTGCTGCACTCACCGCGACGGCTGTGGGTCAGCAGTCACCACCCTCTGCTACAACGCGAGAGCATTCGCCTTCGGGACCTGGTGGATGAGCCCTATATCATGCTGACAGTCGACGAAGCGGACCAAACCGCGATGCGCTACTGGGATCCGACCGGCCTGGCGCCAAATATCCTGTTCAGGACATCCTCCGTCGAAGCGGTGCGCAGCATGGTGGCGAATGGCACCGGAATCTGCATCCTCTCAGATATGGTCTATCGCCCTTGGTCGCTGGAAGGGCGACGGATCGAACACATCGATCTTGACGACCCCATCCCTACCATGGAGGTTGGCCTGGCCTGGCCGGAGCAGAAACCACTCTCGGACCCTGCCAGAGCCTTCCAGGAGCTGGCCACCAGTTACCACTACTGATCGAGATCCGCCAGTAGCCTTGCCAGCTCATTGGCAAGGAAACGCGGTTGCACGCACTCGCCGAGATGTCCCGAGGCGAAGCGCAGAAAGCCCTGGGCGGCGTGAGGCAAGCGGCGGTCGCGGCGTACGATGAACTGCCAGTGGCTCTCGATGGGGAAATCGGTGACCGGCAGGATGGCGATATCCGGGTGCTCTGGCGGCAGCACGTGCTCGGAGAGCACGGCCAGACCCATGCCGGCGGCCACGCCCACGCGAATCGCCTCGTTACTGGCCATCTGCAGGGTCGGCCCCAGCGACAGGCCGTGCTCCTGCAACCAGCTCTCGAACATCATGCGCGTGGCCGAGCCCGGCTCGCGCAGCAGGAAGCGCTCCCCCAGCAGCTCGTTCATGGCGATTGCCTCACGCTTGGCCAGAGGGTGCCCCTGAGGCGCCACTACCACCAGCGGGTTGCGCAGAAAGCGGCCGGCCAGGGCATGCACCAGGGAGGGCGGATGGCTGAACACATAAAGGTCGTCGTCCTGACGCTCGAAGCGCGTGAGCATCTGGCGGCGGTTGCCGATGTGCAGCGTCACGTCGACGTCGGGAAATGCCTGGCTGTAGGGGCCAAGCAAGCGTGGCAGCACGTACTGGGCGGTGTTGACCAGGGCGATGCTGAAGCGCCCACGTTCACCGCCTCGCAATGCCTCGAGGTAGTCCCGGTAATCGTCGAAGCGGCCCAGCACCTCACGACTGGCGCGGTAGAGCTCCCGCCCTGCCTCGGTGGGCAGCAAGCGCCCGCGGCGCATATGCAGCAGCGGCTCACCCACCGCTTCGCTCAAGCGCTTGAGCTGCTGCGAGACGGTAGGCTGGGTCAGGTGGAGCTGGCGCGCCGCCTCGCTGACCGAGCCGCTTCGTACCACCACGACATAGACCTGAAGCAGGCGGAAAGTAAGGTGACGAACGTTCATGGCGCGGCCCCGCAGCGCGTCATATAGATAATTACCTATAGTAATCTCATCGAGATTCTATTGGAATCAATATCAGGCACTGCGCACAATCCGCGACTACTCTGCCATTTGCGGTTACAGAAGAAGAGAGAGATATGCCTGACATTGTCGTCATGTTCTTCCTGCTCGGCCTGCTCGCCGGGGTGGTCAAGTCGGACCTCAACATCCCCAAGGCCGCCTATGACACGCTGAGCCTGCTGCTGATGCTGACCATCGGCCTCAAGGGCGGCATGGCACTGTACGGTAACCTGCGCTGGTCGCTGATCCCCGAACTGCTCTCCGTCGCCGCCCTCGGCGCGCTGATTCCGCTGGCGCTGATGCCCATCCTGCGCCGCTTCGCACGTCTCTCTCCCGCCGACAGCGCCAGTATCGCCGCCCACTACGGTTCGGTAAGTGCCGGTACCTTCGCCGTGGCACTGGCCTTTGCCGAAAGCCGCGCCCTGCCCATCGGCGCCGAGGTCACCCTCTACCTGGTGATGATGGAGCTGCCGGCGATCATGGTGGCCATTGCACTTTACCGGCGCCATGCCGGCAAGGAAGCCAGCGAGGCGTTCCAGGGCATCTGGCACGAGACCCTGACCAACCGTGGCGTCATCCTGCTGGCAGGCGGCGCGGTGATCGGCGCCATGTACGGCCCGCGCGAAGGTGCGGCCGTGACCGAACTGTTCATGGGCGCCTTCCATGCCGTGCTCGCCCTGTTCCTGCTGCAGATGGGCCTCACCGCGGCGGAAACCCTGCGACCCATTCCCTGGTACCACTGGCGCCTGCTCACCTTCGCCCTGGTGGCCCCGTTCTTCCTGGCCATGGCCGGCCTTGCTGTCGGCCTGATGCTGGGCCTGCCCATGGGCTCGCTGATGATTCTCACGGCACTGGCCGCCAGCGCCTCGTACATTGCCGCCCCGGCGGCCATGCGAACGGCAATACCTCAGGCCAACATCGGCCTGGCCATGCTCGCAGCGCTCGGTTTCACCTTC
Organism: Billgrantia desiderata; assembly: GCA_011742915.1. GTDB lineage: Bacteria > Pseudomonadota > Gammaproteobacteria > Pseudomonadales > Halomonadaceae > Halomonas > Halomonas desiderata. The sequence goes on from JAAQTN010000060.1 coordinate 5,986, forward strand.
CCGCTCAACGTGATCGTGGGTATCCCCATCTACTATCAGTTGGCCATGTGGCTGGGTAACTGAGTCGTCTCTCACTCTCTACGCCACCGGCAACCCCGGTGGCGTTCGCTTTTTTCTCTCTACCCTCTTTTTTCCTTGTCCTTGCCTCTTCGACATTCGTAGAACGCCCCAAGGCTGCACTTTACGTTAACGTAAATCTCGCCTAGTCTAGTAACATTCGTGCATAGACATGCGAGCTGCGCCTGCGCGGTTCGCGCAACCTGACAGCTTCGCACCTGACGCACAGCTGCGCTAGCGACAGAAACACCAGCGACGACACAACCATCAGGGAGTTCCGCCATGCTGACCGCCTACAAGCCCCTCGACTTCGGCCTCGACGACGAACTCAATATGCTGCGCGATCAGGTGAACGCCTTCGCCCGCGACGAGATCGCCCCGCGCGCCGCCGAGATCGACGAGAAGAACGAGTTCCCCAACGACCTGTGGCAGAAGTTCGGCGACATGGGCCTGCTCGGCATCACCGTGCCGGAAGAGGACGGCGGCACCGGCATGGGCTACCTGGCGCACTGCATCGCCATGGAAGAGATCTCCCGGGCCAGCGCCTCGGTGGGTCTCTCCTACGGCGCGCATTCCAACCTGTGCGTGAACCAGCTCAAGATCAACGCCAATGCCGAGCAGAAGGCCAAGTACCTGCCCAAGCTGATCAGCGGCGAGCACATCGGCGCGCTGGCCATGTCCGAGCCGGGCGCCGGTTCCGACGTGGTCTCCATGAAGCTGCGCGCCCGCCAGGAGGGTGACAAGTACATCCTCAACGGCAACAAGATGTGGATCACCAACGGCCCCGACGCCGACGTGCTGGTGGTCTACGCCAAGACCGACCCGGAAGCCGGCTCCAAGGGCATCACCGCCTTCATCATCGAGAAAGGCATGCCCGGCTTCTCCACCGCACAGAAGCTCGACAAGCTGGGCATGCGCGGCTCCAACACCTGCGAGCTGGTGTTCCAGGACTGCGAGGTGCCGGTCGAGAACGTGCTGGGCGATGAGGGCAAGGGCGTGCGCGTACTGATGAGCGGCCTGGACTACGAGCGCACCGTGCTCGCCGCCGGCCCCATCGGCATCATGCAGGCGGCCATGGACGTCGTCGTGCCCTACGTTCACGAGCGCAAGCAGTTCAACCAGTCCATCGGCGAGTTCCAACTGGTACAGGGCAAGATCGCCGACATGTACACCACGCTGAATGCCTGCCGCGCCTACCTCTACGCGGTGGCGGCGGCCTGCGATCGCGGCCAGACTTCCCGCAAGGACGCCGCCGGCGTGATCCTCTACTGCGCGGAAAAGGCCACCCAGGTGGCGCTGGACGCCATCCAACTGCTCGGCGGCAACGGCTACATCAACGAGTACCCCACCGGGCGCCTGCTGCGCGACGCCAAGCTCTACGAAATCGGCGCCGGCACCAGCGAGATTCGCCGCATGCTGATCGGCCGTGAGTTGTTCAACGAATCCAAGTAAGGGGAGCCCCGATGGCGATTCTGAATACCCAGGTCAATCCGCGCAGCGACGGCTTCCAGGCCAACGACAAGGCCATGCGCCACGAGGTGATGAAGCTGCGTGAGCTGACCGCGGCGATCAGCCAGGGCGGCGGCGAAAAGGCCCGCGCCCGCCACGAGAGCCGCGGCAAGCTGTTCGTGCGCGACCGCATCGATCACCTGATCGACGAGGGCTCACCTTTTCTCGAGTTCTCGGCGCTGGCCGCCCATGAGGTCTACGAGAGCGACGTACCCGCCGCCGGCGTGGTCACCGGCATCGGCCGTGTGAGTGGCGTGGAGTGCGTCATCGTCGCCAACGACGCCACCGTCAAGGGCGGCACCTACTACCCGCTGACGGTGAAGAAGCACATCCGCGCCCAGGAGATCGCCCGCAAGCATCGCCTGCCGTGCATCTACCTGGTCGACTCCGGTGGCGCCTTCCTGCCCCGCCAGGACGAGGTGTTCCCCGACCGCGAGCACTTCGGGCGCATCTTCTACAACCAGGCCACCCTCTCCGCCGAAGGCATCCCGCAAATCGCCGTGGTGATGGGCTCCTGCACCGCCGGCGGCGCCTATGTGCCGGCCATGGCCGACGAGTCGATCATCGTCAAGCAGCAGGGCACCATCTTCCTCGGCGGCCCGCCGCTGGTGAAGGCCGCCACCGGCGAGACCATCAGCGCCGAGGACCTGGGCGGCGCCGACGTGCACGCCAAGAAGAGCGGCGTGGCCGACCACTACGCCGAGAACGACGCCCACGCCCTGCAGCTCGCCCGCGCCTGCGTGTCGCGGCTGAACTGGCAGAAGCGCGGCCAGCTCAAGATGCAGGCGCCCAAGCCCCCACGGCTGGACCCCAGCGAGATCTACGGCATCGTCGGCACCGATCTCAAGAAGCCGTTCGACGTGCGCGAGGTGATCGGCCGCATCGTCGACGACTCCGACTTCGACGAGTTCAAGCGCTACTACGGCGACACCCTGGTCACCGGCTTCGCCCACATCCACGGCTACCCGGTGGGCATCGTCGCCAACAATGGCGTGCTGTTCTCCGAATCCGCAGTGAAGGGTGCCCACTTCATCGAGCTGTGCGCCCAGCGCAAGATCCCGCTGGTGTTCCTGCAGAACATCACCGGCTTCATGGTCGGCTCCAAGTACGAGCACGAAGGTATCGCCAAGCACGGCGCCAAGCTCGTCACCGCGGTGGCCTGCGCCAAGGTGCCCAAGTTCACCGTGCTGATCGGCGGCAGCTTCGGCGCCGGCAACTACGGGATGTGCGGCCGCGCCTACGACCCCAACCTGCTGTTCATGTGGCCCAACGCGCGTATCTCGGTGATGGGTGGCGAACAGGCCGCCGGCGTGCTGGCCCAGGTCAAGCGCGAGCAGTACGAGCGTGAAGGCAGCGAGTGGAGCAAGGAGGAGGAAGAGGCCTTCAAGCAGCCCACCCGCGAACAGTACGAGCGCCAGGGCCACCCCTACTACGCCAGCGCCCGCCTGTGGGACGACGGCGTAATCGACCCGGCTCAGACCCGCGACGTGCTGGGACTCTCGCTCGCCGCGGCGATGAACGCGGAGGTTCAGGACACCCGGTTCGGCGTATTCCGGATGTGAGTCGTAAAGTGTCTGCGCTCGCCCATACTGCGTTAAAAAACGGCTCAAGATGCTCATTTAGGGCTCCTAAACTCCGCTCTTTCGCCGTTTTTTGCCTTGCGACCCACATGGATGTGGGAAGTGCGTTGGCCCGTCGGGAACGGGCCTAGCCCTGGCCTTCGCTCGAATACTTTACGAGATTTGGGAGCCACGAAAAATGACTGATACAGATAGCTTTTCTCAGCTAAGCATCGACGAGCGCGGCGTCGCCCGGCTGACGCTGAACCGCCCCGACGTGCACAACGCCTTCGACGACAGCCTGATCGCCGAGCTCAACGAGCACCTCGACAAGCTCCACGACGCCGCCCGCCACGGCGAGGTGCGCGTGGTGGTGCTGGGCTCCGAGGGCAAGAGCTTTTCCGCCGGGGCCGATCTCGGCTGGATGAAGCGCATGGTGGAGTACGACTTCGAGGGCAATCTGGCCGATTCGCGCAAGCTCTCGCAGCTGATGCACGGGCTGGATACCCTGCCCTGCCCCACCGTATGCCGCGTGCAGGGTGCCGCCTTCGGCGGTGCCGTGGGCCTGGCCGCCTGCTGCGACGTAGTGATCGCCAGCGAGAAGGCCAGATTCTGCCTCTCCGAGGTCAAGATCGGCCTCTCCCCGGCGGTGATCAGCCCCTACGTGCAGCGCGCCCTGGGCTCGCGCCAGATGCGCCGCTACGCGCTCACCGCCGAGGTGATCGACGCCGATAAAGCGCTGGAACTGGGCCTGGCCCACCAGATCGTCGGCCACGACCACATCGACGAGGCGGTCGAAGCGATGATCGCCACCCTGCTGGCCGGCTCGCCCCAGGCCCAGCGCGCCACCAAGTCGCTGCTCGCCGAAGTGGCCCGCGACTCCGACAGCAAGGCCACCCGTGAGCACACCTGCCGCGTGATCAGCGAGCTGCGCGTGAGCGCCGAAGGGCAGGAAGGCCTGACCAGCTTCTTCGAGAAGCGCCGCCCCGCCTGGGCCGACGACAACACGAATTCCTCGGAGCGCCGCTCATGAGCCAGACCGATTCCCGCACCACGCCCTTCGACACCCTGCTGGTGGCCAACCGTGGCGAGATCGCCTGCCGCGTGATGCGCACCGCCCGCGCCATGGGCCTGCGCACCGTGGCCGTGTACTCCGATGCCGACGCCAACGCCCGCCACGTGCGCGAGGCCGACGAGGCCGTACGCCTGGGCCCGGCCGCCGCCCGCGAGAGCTACCTGAAGGTGGAAGCGGTAGTCGAGGCCGCCAAGCGCACCGGCGCTGGCGCCATTCACCCCGGCTACGGCTTCCTCTCCGAGAACGGCGCCTTCGTTCAAGCACTGGACGCCGCCGGCATCACCTTCGTCGGCCCGCCCGCCTCGGCGATTGCCGCCATGGGCGACAAGTCCGCGGCCAAGGCGCGCATGGCCAACGCCGGCGTTCCGCTGGTGCCGGGCTACCACGGAGACGACCAGGACGACGCCCTGCTGAAATCCGAAGCCGACAAGATCGGCTACCCGGTGCTGCTCAAGGCCAGCGCCGGCGGCGGCGGCAAAGGCATGCGCGTGGTCGAGGCCCCCGAGCAGTTCCAGGCTGCGCTGGACGGCTGCCGTCGCGAATCCCAGGCCGCCTTCGGCGACACCCGCATGCTGATCGAGAAGTACCTGACCCAGCCGCGTCACGTCGAGGTCCAGGTGTTCTGCGACAGCCACGGCAACGGCGTCTACCTGTTCGAGCGCGACTGCTCCGTGCAGCGCCGCCACCAGAAGGTACTCGAAGAAGCCCCCGCCCCCGGCATGACCGCCGAACTGCGTCGCGAGATGGGCGAAGCCGCCGTACGCGCCGCCAAGGAGATCGGCTACGTCGGCGCCGGTACCGTCGAGTTCCTCCTGGATAAAGATGGTTCGTTCTACTTCATGGAGATGAACACCCGCCTACAGGTGGAGCACCCCGTCACCGAGATGATCACCGGCCAGGACCTGGTCGAGTGGCAGCTCCGCGTGGCCATGGGCGAAGCCCTTCCGCTCCAGCAGGAGGAGCTGACCATCACCGGCCACAGCTTCGAGGCGCGCCTCTACGCCGAAGACCCGGAGCAGGACTTCCTGCCCGCCACCGGCAGGCTCGAGCGCTTCGCCATGGACCTCAAAGGCGCCGGACTCGACCCGCGTCAGGTACGCCTGGACAGCGGCGTGGAAACCGGCGACGTGGTCTCCATGCACTACGACCCCATGCTCGCCAAGCTGATCGTCCACGGCGACGACCGCGACCAGGCCCTCTCCACCCTCAACCGGGCGCTGGCGGCACTCGACGTACAGGGCGTGGTAACCAACCGCGCCTTCCTGCAGCGGCTCGCCACGCACCCCGCGTTCCGCAACGCGGAGCTGGATACCCGCTTCATCGAGAAGAACGAAGCCACTCTCTTCGCGCCCAAGCAGTACAGCATCGAAGAGTACGCCGGTGCCGCATTGATCGGTCTCAACCAGCTGGCCCGCGAGTGCGAGAGCGACTCGCCGTGGGACCGCCACGACGGCTTCCGCCTCAATGCTCCGCATACCATCCGTATCTCGCTGTGCGACCCGTCCATCGCTCAGGTGCATGACGCCGAAGGCGTGGTCGTGGTGGAAGGCACCCGGGCCAGCGGCGCCGATCCGTGGGACCTGACCATCGGCGGCGAGACCCTTACCGCCCGCCTGCAGCACCTGGAAGGCGACGCCGTGGCCGTCACCCTCAACGGCCACCGCCGTCGCCTGCAGGCACGGCGCGACGGTAACGTCGTCGTGATGGTCGACCCGCGCGGCGAAACCCGCCTGTTCTGGCGCCGCATCGACGCCATCGACCACGGCCACCACGAAGCCGAATCGACCCTCACCGCGCCGATGCACGGCACCGTGGTCGCGCTGCTGGTGGAAGCCGGTCAGAAGGTGGAGAAAGGCATGCCGCTGATGGTCATGGAAGCCATGAAGATGGAACACACCATGACCGCCCCCGCCGACGGCCACGTGGAGAGCTTCCACTTCAACGCCGGCGATACGGTGGGCCAGGGAGACGTGCTGCTCGAGTTTGCTCCCGCCGAGTAAACTGGAAACGAAGTGAGAGAGCCAAGCTAAGCGGCGCCGGGGACAGGGCGAAGCGGAGGTCATTTGCCATGGATGGCAAATGTAGCGTCCAGGGAAGGATTTACAGCGCCTCCGCATAGCCCTGTCGACGGATCAGCCGCGAATCATGACCATGGCCGTGAACAGGAAGGAGTTTACAAATGGCATTTCCCAAGCGCGTGCGCCTGGTCGAGGTCGGCCCCCGCGACGGGCTGCAGAACGAGCCTAATCCGATCGACACGGCCACCAAGCTGGAACTGATCGACCGCCTGGGCGCCGCCGGCATCGGCTACATCGAAGCCGCCAGCTTCGTCTCGCCCAAGTGGGTACCGCAGATGGCCGACCATCGTGAGGTGATGACCGGCCTCACGCGCCGCCAAGGCGTGACCTACGCCGCCCTCACCCCCAACCTCAAGGGGCTGGAAGCAGCGCTTGAGTGTGGCGTGGAAGAAGTAGCGGTATTCGGCGCAGCCAGTGAAGCCTTCTCGCAGAAGAACATCAACTGCTCCGTCGCCGAATCCCTGGAGCGCTTCGCCCCCGTGCTGGAGCGAGCCAGAGAGGCCAACGTGCGCGTGCGCGGCTACGTCTCCTGCGTGCTCGGCTGCCCCTACGAAGGCGAGATCGCCCCGGCCAAGGTAGCCGAGGTGAGCAAGGCGCTGTTCGATATGGGCTGCTACGAAGTCTCGCTCGGCGACACCATCGGAGTCGGCACCCCGCTCGCCGCCAAGCGCATGATCGAAGCCGTGAGCCGCGACATCCCCATGGAAAAGCTCGCCGCCCACTTCCACGACACCTACGGCCAAGCGCTGGCCAACCTCTATGCCGTGCTGGAAGAAGGCATCAGCGTAGTGGACAGCTCCGTCGCCGGCCTCGGCGGCTGCCCCTACGCCAAGGGCGCCTCCGGCAACGTGGCCAGTGAAGACGTCGTCTACCTGCTCAACGGCCTGGGTATCGAAACCGGCATCGACCTCAACAAGCTTGCCGAAACCGGCACCTGGATCACCCAAACCATCGGCCGGCCGAACCGCTCGAAGGTGGGCGTGGCGCTGGCGGCGAAGTAAGCAGGTGATAGAAACGGAAAGCCCCTGAGCCAAGTGGTTGGCTCAGGGGCTTTGTGTCAGGTGGATGCTATCACTGTACAGCCAAGCTACATGCATCTAAAATAATTAAATTTAGCAACGTTACCAGCGTTAATTACCATCACTTTCTTTCATTTAGCATTGACAATAACCACAGCCGACTCAACACCACTCTCTGCAAGCTCAAGCAAGACTTCCTGAGCCTCTTTTAGACCTTGTTGAGCAGCCATGGCGTACCACTTGACTGCCTCCTCGTAATTCTGGTTTACCCCCCAGCCATTCTCATACATTGCACCCAAGTTGAACTGGGCATGATCATCACCTTGCTCAGCAGCTTTGTAAAACCATTCTGCAGCAATGGCATCATCTTGTGGCACCCCTTCTCCATTCATATACAGCACACCAAGCTGATATTGGGAGGTTACTTCCCCCTGCTCTGCGGCCAACCTAAACCATCGGGCTGATTCTTCATAGTCAGTCGAAACTCCTGCACCGTAATAGTACATATTGCCAAGATATTCTTGCGACTTAGCTAGCCCTTGCTCTGCTGACAAACGAAACCATTGCGCCGCCTCTGAATAATTAACACTACCCCCCCTGCCGTAAAAAAACATCAGCCCTAAATTTTGCTGTGCCCCAGCCATTCCTTCTTCAGCAGAAAGGCGATACCACCTCATAGCTTCTTGATAATCCTTCTCTACTCCCCTACCTACCTCGTACATCCATGCCAAATTATTCTGAGCAATTGGATTTCCAAGCTCAGCAGAGCGCCTATACCACTCTGCGGCCTGCAAAAAGTCTTGCGTTACTCCCTGCCCTCTTAAATACATTCCCCCCAGCAAGCTCTGAGCCTCACTGTTCCCCTCCTCAGCGAGGGTGAGGAAAATATGGTGCGCAGTAGCAAACTCCTCTGCTTCATATGCGGCTTTTCCTTCTTCCAAAGTTTCAGAGTGTGCCAACGGAAGAATGGCACAGAACCCAATGAGAAAAAAAACTACCGAAACCAAAAACTTGGACTTCACGACACACTCCTATCGGAAAAACATTCCATAAGCACCTTGTTCAAGAACTCTTCTGGCTTTCGCACCAGGGTCATTGGGTATACTCAGCTGGCGTAGGTCTAGTATCTCTTGCGGGACCGGGCCCGGCCAAATAGAAAAATCATCGATAACTTCCCCACTCAACTCATCGATAAGATTCCCGTTATTGTTCATGCTTGAGCAGGCGCCTTGCATGAGCGCCTGCTTGCTAAAAGAAGAAAACAAACCAGCACCAGGCTGCTTCCGTAGAGCTGCAAATACTGTATTTCTAGCATCAACCGCCCCTGAGTAGTCAGCCATATCCAACCAATCCTTCAAGTCGCTCATGCAGGATTCAATAATCTGATTGTTATTTCTAGGGTCTAGCCCTCTCATACCCATTAGAGTCCTGGAGTCCGGTCTTACCCGTCTATCAACAATACCCTCCAACCCCAGCGGATCCACCATCCCTGTCGGGTTGCTGACGTAACCATACAGGTTGGTGCCACCATTCAGACCAATCGGGTCCTGGTTGATGTACCTGCCCTGCTGCGGGTCGTAGTAGCGGTGGCGGTTGTAGTAGAGGCCGCTCTCTTCATCGTACCACTGGCCCTGGAAGCGGATGGGCTGGGCGGTGCGGCCTTGTTCGTTGGTGGCCGCGGCCCAGTCGTCCGGCTGGGCTTGCCACAGGGTGTCGCCCCGGGGCGTAACGAGCTGCATGGGTGTGCCCAGGGCATCGGTGACATAGGCACTGATCTGCTTGGCTGCGCCATCACCGGCCTGGTCGATTCGGAGCATGGGCACGAAGCTGCCGGGCTCGTAGACCACGGTGGTTTGGTGGCGCTCTTTCGCTTCGTGCACGAGCCGATCGCCATCCCAGCCGTAGTGGGTGGTGGCAGTGGTGCCGTTGGCGTGATGGACGGTCTTGCAGATGCGTCGCCCCAAGGCGTCGTAGCGGTAGCGGGCTTCTTCGGTCGCTCCCTGGGCGCTGGTACGGGTCAACCGTACCAGGCGGTTGGCACCGTCGTAGCCAAGGCTGAGCCGCTCGCCATTGGAAGTCTCGCGCTCGATCAGGTTGCCGGCGCCATCGTGACGGTAGCGGGTGCCGTCGAGCTGGGTCAGGCGGTTGTCGGGCTGAGCGCTGGCTTGGCCTTCGAGGCGGTTGCCGGCGGCATCCACCGGGTAGCGGTGGGCACGGTCGCCGTGCTGACTGGCGATCAGGCGCCCCGCCGCGTCGTAGCTATAGGCGATGACCGGGCTGACACTGCCCTGGCTGCGGAAGCTGAGCCGCCCGAGGGCGTCGTAGCGGTAGTGCTGCTCGCCTTTGGCGCTGCCAGGGCCGCGCAGGCTGAGGTGATCCAGTTGTCCAAGTGCCGTGTAGCCACGCTCGAGAATCAGCGGTTGGGGCTGGTCGGCGCTACTCAGGCGGCGCTGGGTTTCACGGTGTAGGGCGTCGGGTTCGAGGGCGAGCTCGAGGCCCAGCCCGGGAGCGCTGAGGCCGTGCAGGTGGCCGCTGCCGTAGGTGTGCCAGGCGAGTTCGGGCAGATCCCCGTAGCGGCTGGCCTGGGGTGCACCGGTAGCGGTCAGGCGTTGCTGGTGCTGCCATTGCCAGGCGGCTACGTCGCCATCGGTATGATGGCGCTGCCGCTCCCCGATGGGACGACCAGCAGTGTCATAAGCGAAGGAGACCTCGCTCTCAGGATTGACGACACCAGCAAGCTGGCCGTCGGCGCGCCACTGATAGCGCTCGGTACTGGCCGGAGCCGAATCGGTTGCGGGCAGATGGCGGGCGATCAGCCGACCGTTGGCATCGAACTCGTAGTGAACGGCGAGCGGCTGCCCATCGAGGCCGAGCCGGTGGGCTTCGGTACGAGTATTCAGTTGGCCAGCGGCGTCGTAGGCGTAGCGCTGCTCGCGGCCGTCCGGGCCGGTCTCGCTGACGAGGCGATCCATCTCATCGTACTCGAAGCGGTAGCCGGCGCCGTTGGCCAGGGTCAGTTCACTGAGTCGGCCAGCTTCGTCGTAGGCGTAATGCTCGCGGCCGCCGTCGGCGTCGATTCGCAGTACGGGGCGACCGTGGGCGTCGTAGTGGAACTGCTGCCGATAGCCTTGCGGTCCCTCTTGCTCGACGAGCCGGCCCTGCAGGTCGTGGTGATGCTGCCAGCGGCTGCCGTCAGGTAGTTGGGTGGCGATGCGCCGGCCCATCTCGTCGTGGGTGGTGCGGGTGGTTTCACCCAGGGCGTTGGTCACAGCCAGCAGGTGGCCACGGCTATCGTAGTCGTAGCGGTTGGTCTGGGCCGAACAGTCGGTCTCGGCGATAAGCTGGCCAAGGGCGTTCCATTCGAGTCGGCGAGTACTACCGCCGGCGTCGGTGACAGCGGTGGGACGATCGGGCAGCGCTTCGCTCTCGAAGGCGAAGGTGGTGGTGCCCTCGGGGCCAGTGACACGAATGAGGTTGCCGCGGACATCGCGCTCGAACTGCCAACGATGGTTTTCCGGGCCGGCCACGGCGATGGGCTGCCCTTGCGCGTCGCGGGTAATGGCCCAGCGGCTGCCGTCGGGGCCTATCTGAGCGATGACCTGCCCGCTTTCATCGCGTTCGAGCGCGGTCTCTCTGCCGAGCGGATCAATGGTGGCGATACGCTGCCCGGCGTGATCGTAGCGGTACTGAATAACCGAGCCATCGGCACGGGTGTGAGCCGTCCAGCGCTGGCCGGGGCCAGAGCCGCTGAAGTGGTAGCGCTCCTCGCGGCCGAGGCTGTCGGTCACCAGGGTGTGATCCAGATGGTAGGCGTAGGTGCGCGTCAGCCCACCGCTCTCCTCCTGGGCGATGACCCGGCCTTCCGGGACATGGCGGTCCCAGGTGTAGCGAGCTTCGATACCGCCCGGCACGCGGTGAGCCGTGAGCATGTGGTCCTGCCACTCGAATTCGCGTACGACCTCGCCGTGACGCAGCTGCACGCTGATCAGGTCGCCTTCTGGGCTGTAGGCATAGCGCACCAGCCAGTCGTCCTGGGTGCTGCCATCGGCCTCACGCACCAGGCGTACGCCGCTGAGGCGTTGGCCGCTGTCCTGCTCGCTCGCCGGCAGCAGTGCTTCGTAGTCGAAGTGGAAGTGGCGCCCGGCGCTGTCTTCGACCTGGACGAGCAGCTCGGCTTCCCAGCGGTAGGTGGTGGCGTAGCCGTTGCGGTCCAGTTCCTGGGCGAGGCGCCAGGTAGACGATGCTTCCTGCGTCGGTGCGAAGACGTAGTAGAGGCCACCATCGCTCAGCACGATGGTCTGCGGGTCGTGGCGCAGAGCTTCTGGCAGAGCTGCCCAGCGGGCGCTTTCGCCATCCTTGCCCGCTTCCAGCTCAGTCGGCTCGCCGCCACGCCGCAGCCAAAGCTGCTCGGTGGGTGAGTAGCGCGACTGACCCGGCGCCAGAGCGCCGAAGGTAATGTCGCGGCCTTGGGCATCGTGAATCACGCAGGCATCGTCGCGCAGAGTGAGCGAGAGGCCGTCGCCGGGTACCGACCACCCCTGCCCCAGCACGCCGATACGGGCATTGGCGGAGAGGTAGCCGCGTGAGAACACGAAGGGCCGCGGTGCCGGCAAGGCGAAGTCGGTTTCCGCGGGCAGCAGCTTGGCGCCCAGCAGCGGATTGACCGGGCTGCCCACGGCAGGCGCACAGGCACTGCAGCGGTTGGCCAAGCCTTCGAGCATGGCGGGATTGCCGAGATCCAGCAGATTACCTAGCTGAGAAAACAGCCCGGCACCGACCGATTTGAGCGTCACGTCCTCGCTGGCTTCCGGTGTGGCGGCACCCGGCAGCAGCGCCGCCGCCGCCCCTTGCCCGCTCCCCGAGCCGGGGCTGCCACCGGAGTTGATCTTGACCTGGGCGCCGACGATGGTGATGCCGCTGGGGTCGAGCTTGAGGAAGCTGCCGCCGGCCTTGAGGGTGATCTCGGCACCGGCGTCGATCACGGTCTTGCTGCCGGCCTGGTGGTGGATCTCCTGGCCGGCTTCGACGAGCTGGGCGCGGGCGGTCTTTTCGTGGCGCGTGGCGCCGACGATGAGGTGGTCGTCGCCGTCGACCTTGAGGTGGCGCTGGCCGCGCACGGTGAGGTGGTCGTCGGCGTGGATCTCGCTGATGCGGTTGCGGTGCACGGTGAGATGGCTGTCGTGGCCGATCTCTTCGGTGCGGTCGTTGTGGGTCAGCAGTTCCAGGTCTTTCTGGGCATGCAGCCAGATCTGCTCCTGGCCGGCTTCGTCATCGAAGCGCAGTTCGTTGAATCCTTCGCCTTGGTGACTCTGGGTACGGATGACGGTACGGGTCTTGTGCGCCGGCAGTTCGTAGGGCGGTGTACTGACGGCGTTGTAGATCCGTCCGGTGATCAGCGGTTGATCGGGGTCGCCCTCCAGGTAGCTGACAAGGACCTCATGACCGATCCTCGGAATCGCCATGCTGCCGTAGCCGCCGCCGGCCCAGTCCTGACTCACTCTCAGCCAGGCGCTGGCCGTTTCATTGGGCTCGGCATAGCGATCCCAGGGGAACTGCACCTTGACCCGGCCGTGCTCGTCGCAATAGATCTCTTCGCCTTCGGGGCCGACGACGAAAGCGATCTGGGGGCCGTCGACCTGGGGCCGGGGATTGGGCTCGGGGCGCCAGGCCTGGTCGGCGGGCATCAGCACCAGTTCGTTGTGGTACTTGGTCATGGCTTCCGAGCCTGCCCGACCCCGCAGGCCATCACTTTGATCGGCTTGCTCGCTGCCCTGTACGAAGCCGTCCTCTTCCAGCGCCTGGGGCTGCTTGCCGTGGTGCACCACGCCGAGCACCTGCCAGTCGCGGTTAAGGTCCTCGAGGTCATGGTCGGTGAGCGTGAAGCGGGTGCCTGGGGCGAGTTCGGGCAGGTTGCTCTCGGCATCGGCGGTATTGGCGCCACGGCGCAGCGCTTCGAGACGAATGCGAGTGAAGGCCTGGCCGGAGGCATCGGCCTTGTAGCGCCCGGGGTAGTCGTAGTGCTCGTAGTCGCTTCGCTGGCCGTGCGCCTCAAGATCGCGTGCGGCGTGGTCGTGCAGCTGGCCGTAGGCAGGCTTCTTGAACGAGTAGTCCTTGAGCGTGGCCGAGGCCGGGGCGACCCGGGCATGCTGCTGCAGCTTGCGCACATGACGCGCCGGCGGCGTGCCCCCGGCGCGGCCGTGGTAGGTACGCTCGCCTAGGTGGCTCAGCACCTGGGGCGCGTCGGCGAACACCAGGCGGTGGGCGGCGCTGGGTGTCTCGCCACCGGTCTCGAAGAACTCATGAAAGTAGAAAAGCCCCTCTTCGGCGGCCAGGCGCTCGACGAAGGCAAGATCGTCTTCTCGATACTGAGTGAGGTACTCCCGAGGCTCGGGTTCACGGGTGGCGGCGAAGGCGAGATCGGTCAGCCCGTGCTCGTCGCACAGGGTGTTGAGTACCGTGAGCGGCGAAACCTCCTGGAAGATGCGCGAGTTCTGGCGCAGGCCGAGGCGCCACAGGGCGGGACGGATCTCAATCCGGTAGAAGGTGTGGCGGTGGCCGCGGTCGCCACGGGCGAACTCGCTGACGATGCCGTTCACCTGGCGCAGCATCTCGTCGTCCTGCCAGATCGTCAGGGTGGCCTCGCGGTCGAGGATGTCGCGGGCGGAGAGGCTACCGTTACGGCTGGCGAAGCGCACCGTGAGCTTGAAAGGGGCGGAGAGCCGTTCCCGGTGGGTGAACTCGATGACCGCCAGGCCCTCGGCATCGGGCAAGGTCAGAGTGAAATGCAAACCGGTGGCCTTGGCCATGTCGCCTCCCTGCGGCTGGAAGTACTCGATGTTATTGGTCGTTTTGCGTACGCACGCTTTTTCGCACAGCAAAGCATACCAATCGCGGCCAGGCGTATCTGTGGCGCTTCGCTGATAAGAATGTAAGAAATAGCTTACAAAGGAAAGTGAGCTACCCTCTCTTCTCGTCGGCTGGCTCAGCAAATGGCGCCAGCCGAGCCGTTCGAAGCTCGGCGTGGCGCTGGCAGTTTAAATCGCTTGGCCGCCGGAAACCTCGATGCGCTGGGCATTGATCCAGCGATTCTCCTCCCCTAAAAGTCTGGCAATCATTGGGCCGATGTCGTCGGGAACGCCCACACGGCCCAGAGCTGTCATCTCAGCGAAGACTTTATTCAGGTCTGGAATATCGCGAACTGCCCCACCAAGAAAGTCGGTTTCAATCGCCCCCGGTGCCACGGTATTAACCGTGATGCCGCGACTTCCCAATTCCTTGGCCATGTAGACACTCAGGACTTCTACTGCTCCCTTGACCGCCGAGTAGGCGGAAAAGCCTGGATAGGAGACACGAGTCAGCCCAGAGGAAAGGTTGATGATGCGGCCACCATCAGCAATCAGTGGCAGCAATGCCTGAGTAAGGAAGAAGACTCCCTTGAAGTGTACGTTTACCAGCGCATCAAATTGCTCTTCAGTGGTTTCGGCCAACGGTGCCATATCACCATGCCCAGCGTTGTTGACAAGGTAATCGAAGGTGTCACGATGATAGGTATCGCGGAGCATCATACGCAGCCGATCAGCGAAGGCCGCGAAGCTAGAGGCATTGCCCACGTCGAGCTGCAGCGCGACAGCCCTGCGCCCCAGCGCTTCGACTTCAGCAACCACCGTCAAAGCCGCATCGGCCTGGCTATGATAGGTAATGACGACATCGCTGCCCTGGCGAGCGATATTCAGTGCGGTGTTACGGCCGAGACCACGGCTGGAACCGGTTACAATGGCGATCTTGGTCATGATAATACCCTGTGGTTCGTGAACGGGATCTCATTGTGTGTTCCGTGAAAAAACCCGTCCTTACCGAAACCTCGACGCTATTTGCCTATTCCTCCAAGGGGACACCGATGCGGCTACCAGCTGCTCAAGGGACGAATCATGACCGATGCTCTGCTTCAGGCCGTTAGAGGTTATGTAAGGAAATCAGATCCCAACAGCCTGGCCCAGACACCGATTCCAGGGCTGACTATCCTTACTGCGCCCGAGCCCAGTGGGCTGGATTATGCAATCACCCGCCCTCTCGCATGCCTAGTACTGCAGGGCAGTAAGCAGGTGATGATGGGAGCTGACGTATTCACCTTCGGTGCTGGAGATTCATTACTGATCACGGCGGATGTACCAACTGTCAGCCAGATCATTCAGGCGACTACCGAAGCCCCTTATATCTCGTTGGTGATCGACCTGAATCCTGCACTGGTCACTGAGCTGATGGAGGAAATTCAATCCATCCCGCCCCCAGACTCAGCACCGATAAAGGTTGAACCAACCGATGTCGAGGTAAGCGAGGCCGTGCTACGCCTGATGCGTCTTCTGGATCGTCCAGCTTCCGTAACGGTGCTGCACGCTTCGCTGATGCGGGAACTGCACTACTGGCTACTAGCTGGGCGCCATGGCTCTGCCATCAGCCGCCTCGGTTGGCCCGAGGGACATGCCCAGCGCATCGCTCGAGCGGTGACAGTGCTGCGTACAGGCTTCAACAAACCTTTGCCAGTGGAGCATCTGGCTTCCGTAGCGGGTATGAGCCCCTCATCATTCCACCACCATTTCCGTAAACAGACCTCACTGACACCGCTGCAGTTTCAGAAACAATTACGTTTGATCGAGGCAAGGCGGCTAATGCTTGGAGAAGGGGTATCGGCGAGCAGTGCGGCATTCACCGTGGGTTATGAAAGCGTGTCACAATTTAGCCGCGAATACCGCCGATTCTTCGGCTTGCCGCCAGCCAAAGGTAAGCGGTCGGGCATCACCCTTCGTGAGTGATCAAATGCTTGGCTTCCAGTGCTGAGGTAAGAGCTCGTGGATCTGGCTGGCCTTTTGCGTCGGCAGCCGAGCCAGCACGTCTTTCAGGTAGGCATGCGGTTCATGACCGTTCAGTTTGGCAGACTGGATCAGGCTCATGATGTTGGCGGCACGCTGGCCGCTGCGCAGCGAGCCAGCAAATAGCCAGTTGCTGCGACCCAGCGCCCACGGGCGAATCAGGTTCTCGACCCGGTTATTGTCGATGGGCAACCCGCCATCATCAAGATAGCGCATCAGCGCTGCCCAACGCTTCAGGCTGTAGTCCAACGCTTTTGCCGTTGCTGAGCCGTTGGGTACCTTCTCGCGGTGAGCCAGCATCCAGCGGTGTAGTGCGTCAGCGATAGGCCTCGCTCGGGTGTCACGTAGCCGCTGGCGTTCTTCACCGCTGAGCGGCTGAGCCTCGCGCTCTATCTGGTAGAGCTGGCCGATCAGCTTAATGGCCTGCTCGGCAATCTGGCTCTTGCCGGCCACGTGCAGGTCGACGAACTTGCGCCGGGCGTGGGCCATACAGCCGATTTCGATGACGCCGTTGGCAAAGCTCTGCTTGTAGCCGCCGTAAGCGTCGCAGACTAGCTTGCCCTTCCATTCGCCGAGGAAGTCCCGGGCATGTTGGCCGCCGCGCCCGGGCGCGAAGTCGTAGATCACCGCCTTCTGCTCGGCGTAGGGCGTGGTGGCATAGGCCCAGAGGTAGGCCTTATGGGTCTTTTTCTTGCCCGGAGCCAGCATCGGCACC
>JAAQTN010000061.1 GCA_011742915.1 Billgrantia desiderata
TGAACCGCCGTATACCGAACGGTACGTACGGTGGTGTGGGAGGGCGCCGGGGGTGACCCCGGCCCCTACCCGATTCATGCTTTGCATTTATAGATCGGCTGGCTTGTGGTCAGCTAGTGCTCAGGAGAGCGATATCAGGTCAGCGGCGCCAAGGCCTCGATCAGTGAGTAGATGAACTGAATACCGTTACTGAACAGGCGCTGCAGAAAGCGTGACATATCGGTCATCAGCACCATCAGCAGCACCAGGCCGACGGTCAGCGAAGTGGGGAAGCCGATGTTGAATACCGTTAACTGCGGCGCGGAGCGGTTCAGAATGCCCATGGCCAGGTTGATGATCAGCAGCGAACCCACCAGCGGCAACGCCAGCGACATGCCGGCGACGAAGATGGTACCGCCGTAGCGCACCATCATCTCGAAGGCCGCGGGATTTAATGCGCCGATGCCGATAGGCAGGCCGTAAAAGCTCGATACCAGTGCTTCCAGCACCATCAAGTGGCCGCCCAGGGCGAGGAACATCAGCAGGGCGACCATAAAGAAGATCCGCGAAAGGATCATGGTGTTGGTGCCGCTGCCGGCATCGAAAAAGGATGCGAAGGCCAGGCCCATTTGTAGGCCGATGAACTCACCAGCTGCCTGAACCACGGCGAAGACAACGTGCATGACCAGGCCGATGGCAATGCCGATCAGCATCTGTTCCACCATGATGCCGAAGCCCGCCCAGGAGACGAGAGGCACGTCGGGCATGGGCGGCAATACCGGGGCGATCACCAGCGTGATGAGAAATGCCAGCCCGATCTTGGCCTGGTTCGGCACGCTGGAGTGTCCCCACAGCGGAGCGGCCTGAAAGAATGCCAGGATGCGCACGAAGGGCCACAGCAGAAGCACCAGCCAGCCGTGGAGTTGATCGAAGGTCACCTCGACCATGCGTAGCTCACCTCAAGAGTGCGACTCACATCAACATGCTGGGGATGCTGGTGAAGAGGTTGCGGGTGAAGTCCACGATCAGCTTCAGCAGCCAGGGCCCGGCAAGCACCAGTACGGTGAACACGCCGAGAATCTTGGGGATGAACGAGAGGGTCATTTCGTTGATCTGGGTGGCAGCCTGGAACAGACTCACGGTAAGACCCGTGAGCAGGGCGGTGATCAGCAGCGGGCCGGCCAGGAACAGCGTGACGCGCATGCCCTGATAGGCGATGCCCATGACCATTTCAGGTGTCATCGTGACTCCTTGCCGGCGCGGGGCGCCCGGCCTCTCTTGACGGCATTCATATGAAGAAGCTCTCCGCCAGCGATCCAACGATCAGCTGCCAGCCGTCCACCAGCACGAACAGCATCAGCTTGAACGGCAGCGAGATGGTGGCCGGCGGTACCATCATCATGCCCAGTGACATCAGGGTGCTGGCAACCACCAGGTCGATGATCAGGAACGGGATGAAGATGGTGAAGCCGATCTGGAAGGCGGTTTTCAGCTCACTGGTGACGAAGGCCGGTACCAGAATACGCAGCGGCACGTCCTCCGGCCCCTGCATGGGACCGACCTCTGCCAGGCGCGCAAAGAGCGCCAGGTCCGGTTCGCGGGTCTGGGCCAGCATGAATTCGCGGAACGGCTCCTGGGCCAGCAGCAGGAACTGCTCGAAATCGATCTCGTCGGCGGTCAGCGGTACCCAGGCAGTCTCGTATACCAACCCGATCACGGGTGACATGACGAAGAAGGTCAGGAACAGGGCAAGACCCAGCAGCACCTGATTGGGCGGAGTGGCCTGAGTGCCGATAGCCGTACGCAGCAGGCTAAGCACGATGATAATACGGGTGAAGCTGGTCATCATCAGCAGCGCTGCCGGCAGGAAGGCCAGCGAGGTGAGCAGCAGCAGGGTTTGCAGTTGGATCGACCACTGCTGGCCGCCGTTGTCCAGGGGCTGGCTGATGATGCCTGGAATCTGCTGGGCATGGGCGCCCAGAGGCAGAAGGGCAAGCAAAAGGACGGCAAACAGGACCAGCGAGCGCACAGACGAGGGCAGTGACAAGGACCGAGAGAGAGACGGACGAATCATGATTCTCCCCGCCTGGAGCCACCCAGGCCGGCGTTATGCTTCAAAGCGCGGGCAAAGCGAACGGCGAAGCGCTCGTCTTCTGCCTGTGTGCCGGTCGTCTCGGCCGAGGGGCGTGCAGGTGCCTGCCGCTCGTGCAGCTTGTTGACCTGACCGCCGCCGACCCCGAGCACCAGCCAGGTATCCTCGATCTCGACGATCACCACCCGCTCGCGCGTGCCGACGGCAGCGCTGCCCACCACACGCAGGTGGCCCCCCGCGGCCCGCTGCTGAGGATTCCAGCGCTTCAGCAAGGCGGTGCAGATCAGGATGATGGCGATGACCAGCGCCAGGGCGGCGGCTGTCTTGCCCAGGGTGGCCATGCCCACCAGAGCATCGCCACCCACGGCCAGCGCGTCGATGCCGGCCGGGGATACGGTCGAAGGAGTGTTGCTCATCGGTTGAGTTTTTGCACCCGCTCGGAGGGGGTGATGATCTCGGTGATGCGGATGCCGTACTTGTCGTCGACCACTACCACCTCGCCTTGGGCAATGAGGTAGCCGTTGATCAGGATATCCATTGGCTCGCCGGCGAGACCGTCTAGCTCGACGACGGAGCCTTGGGCCAGCTCGAGCAACTGCTTGATGGTCAGCTTGGTACGGCCCAGTTCCACGGTCAGCTTGACCGGGATGTCCATGATCATCTCGAGGTCACGCGGCGCTCCGCCTTCCTTGCCCCTGTCGAGCGGGCGGAACACCCGTTCCCCTGCGGACTGCGGGGCAGGCGTGGGGGCAACAGCGGCTGCGGGCTCGTCGGCGGACGCCTCGAACGCTTCCTGCTCGGCCAGGGCTTCCGCCCAGGGGTCGTCGTCGTCACCGCTGCCAGCGCCTTGTTCTGCCGCGGCCTGTTCGGCCATGGCCTCGGCCCAGGGGTCGTCGTCGGCGGCCGGCTCGTTATCCTGCTGTTCGGACATGGCGGAGGCCCAGTCGTCGTCGGAAACGTTCTGATCGGGTTTCTTGGGATCAGTCATGCTTGGATTCCTTGGCTTGAGGCGCTGCGCCCTTGATGAAGGCGTCCTTCGACACCGGGTTCTGTGCACCATGGTCGATGATGCGGATGACACGCAGCGCGCGCTGTTCGTGCTGGCTGCCGTAGTCGCACTCCATCACCGGCACTCCGTCGACGCTGGCGGTCACGGTCTCGGGGAGTTCCAGCGGAAGCACGTCGCCTACCTTGAGCGCCATAACATGGGCGATGCGGGTAGGGATATCGGCAAAATTGGCAATCAGTTCCACTTCTGAACGGCGAAGCTCGCCGGCCATGCGCTTGCTCCAGGAGCCGTCCTTGTCGTGGTGGCCGTCGCTGAGCGGGTTTGCCAGCAGATCGCGCAACGGCTCGACCATCGAGTAGGGGATGCAGATCTGGAAGCTGCTGGTGAGATTGCCCACCTCGATGTTGAAGTTCGTATTCACCACGATCTCGTTGGGCGAGTTGGTGATGTTGGCGAACTTCGACTGCATCTCGGAGCGCAGATAGCTGATCTGGAGCGGATAGACCGACTTCCACGACTCCTCATAGGCGTCGATGGCCAGATTCAGCAGGCGCTGAATGATGCGCTGCTCGGTATTGGTGAACTCGCGACCTTCCGACTTGGTCAGGAAGCGTCCGTCGCCGCCGAACAGGTTGTCGACCACCATGAACACCAGGTTCGGCGGGAACACGATCAATGCCGAGCCGCGCAGCGGTTTCATGCCGATGATGTTGATGTTGGTCGGCACCGGTACGTTGCGCGAAAACTCGCTGTAGCTCAGGTAACGCACCGAATCGACGGTGATGTCGGCGCTGCGCCGCAGCAGGTTGAACAGCCCCATGCGGAAGTGCCGCGCGAAGCGCTCGTTGATGATATCCAGCGCCTGCAGGCGCTCGCGGATCACGCGGTGCTGGGTCGCCGGGTCGTAAGGACGTACGCGCGCCTCGCCGTCGTTTCGTGCAACGGGTTCGTCGTCGCCGCTGACGCCCTTGAGCAGGGCGTCGATCTCATCCTGTGACAGCAGATCGTCTTGGGACATGGTGGCAGGGCACCCGATTATTGCACGATGAACTCGGTGAACAGCACGTCCCGAATTTCCAGGGGCGGCTGAGGCTGGGACAGCGGGTCGGATAGCACGGCTATCACTTCTTCGCCTAGGCGGCGCTTGCCTTCCGGTGTGGTCAGCTCGCTGGCCTGCTTGCCGGAGAACAGCATCAGCAGACGGCTGCGAACCTGCGGCATGTGCTCAGTGAGAATCTCGCGAGTCTCGTTGTTGCCGACCTTCAGCGAGATGCCGGTATAGAGCAGCCGCGAGCCGAAATTGTCGTCAGCGAGATTGACTGTGAAGGGGTCGATCTTGACGAAGATCGGCGTCTGTCGCTGTAGCTGCTGCGTCTGAGCGTTGCCACCTTCGCTTGCGTCACGCTCGCTCATGACCATGTAGATGGCCGCTCCCGCTGCTGCCATGGAGAGCAGTACCAGCAGCACCATCAGCCACAGGAGCTTGGAGGAGCCACCCGTCGATTTTGCCATTGCCTTGCCTTTCGTATGTTGTCCAGCTGTTGGGATGATTATGCCAAGCTGCGCGGCCTGCGATGACAGGAACAGGCCGCGCGAAAGGGCTTATCTTGGCTTTTTGTCTCAGGCGTAGAGGTTCACCCGGCCATCCAGCGACAGGGTGGCGGTCGAAGTCGATGCGGCTTCGTCGGCTGCGGCCAGAGCGGCCTCTGCCTCGCCTGAAGCTGAACCGCCCTGACCCTGGCGGCCATTCTGATTGGCGAAAGCTTGGGCATCATGGTGGCGCTGCTCGCCCACCGAGGTTTCGCCCAGGGTAATGCCTTGTTCGGCCAGCGCTTCACGCAGTTGCGGAATGGCCTGCTCCAGCACCTGACGAACCTGTGCATGTGAGGCCAGGAACTGCGCCTGGGCGCCCTGCTCGGTCATCTTGAGTGTCACGGAGAGCGGGCCGAGCTCGGCCGGGTTCAGGCGCATCTCGACCTGCTGCTCGCCGCCACTGCGGGCAAACTGCACCAGTTGCTGACCCAACTGGGCGGGCCAGTTGGGGCTCTGCAGCGGGGCGGTGAGAGTGGCCTGGGTGGGCAGTGCGGGTTGCGCAGCAGCCTGGGCCTGCCCTGCCGGAGCGCTACCGGGCTGTGTCATGGTGGCGGCTTCCGGCACGAAGCCGGCCCGCGGCGCTTCCGGTGCCATGGCGCGAATTTCGCTACCAGCCTGTGCCGTTCTGGCGAAGGCGGTGGAGAATTCCGATGCCGGGCTGGCAGAGCGTGCCGGGGCTTCGGCGGCAGCACTGGTGACGATGCCACGGTCGGCGGCGGTGGCAGCCTGGGCCAGCGCTGCAGATCGAGCGGCTTGGTCTTGTCCGGCTGTGCCAGGACCGGCAGTGGCGAGCAGGGTGGTATCGCCGTTTGCCATTCTCATTTCACCCGCGCTGCTCGGGGCCGGCATGGCTGCAGCGCCGAAGGCGGCGGCTTGTCGTTCGGCTTGATCGGCAGCGTTGGCATCACCGCCGACCATCGGGTTGGTAGCGGCCTGTGGCATCGGAGCCGGCATGCCGGCAGCGTCCTGCTCCTGGACGAAACTGCCGTCGATCAGGGCAAGCCGTGCCATGATGTCTTCGAGCTGGGCGTTGGCGTCAGCATCCGTGGGGCCGTTCTCTCCGAGCTGCTGTTCGATGGTGCCGTTCATCGCCTGCAGCAGAGCCTGAGGGGCGGCCATGGTTTGCGGCAAGGAATGGGCGGAACCAGACAGCTGAAGGGGGAGAGTGCCGTCGCCAAAGCGGTCACTGCTGCTTGCCTGGTTCAATGCCAGGGCAAACTGTCCCGGGGCGACACCGGCTTCCTGCTTGCCGGAGAGCTGATTCGGCAGAGCGGATAGGATCATCTGGATATTCATGGTGTTCTCCTTACCGTCTCAGGAAGAGAGATCGGTACGCTGGCGTAGTAGCCGTCCGGCTGCCATTTCGTCACTGATACGTTGGTCGCGGCGTGCCTCCTGGCGCTGCCGTTCGGCGTCGCGCCGCGATACCAGGGTATCGAAGGCGGAAAGCCGCTTCTGTTCCTGCTGCCAATGCTGCTGGCTCTGCTGAACGCGCTGTTGCTGGGCGTCCAACGCCTGTCTGGCGCGCTGGAGTGCGGCATCCAGGGACGCCAGAAACTGCTGATAATTGTGCATGCTGGCCGGATCGATGCCTTCACGCATGGCCTGTTGCAGGCGCTCGGCATACTCGAGCCGGTAACGATTGAGCGACTCCAACTGAGCGCTGACCTGACGTTCACTTTGACGCTCGCCCGCCAGCAGCTGTCCCGCCTGGTCGCGAGCGTCGCGAGCCAGATCGCTCAGCATGGCGAGTTGTGACGATGCACTCATTGTCTGACTCCTAATGTTTCGGCCAGAACCTGTTTGGAAGCCTCGATGGAGGCGTTCTCATTCATGCCCTGCTGGAGAAAGTGCTCCAGCTGCGGGTAACGCTGTACGGCCTCGTCCAACTGAGGATCGTGCCCGGGGCTGTAGGCGCCGACGCTGATCAGGTCGCGATTGCGCTGATAGCGCGAGAACAGGCGTTTGAACGCCTGGGTCATGCTCAGCTGCTGATCGTCGATGATGTGGGTCATCACGCGGCTGATCGAGGCCTCGATGTCGATGGCCGGGTAGTGACCGGCTTCCGCCAGGGTGCGTGACAGCACGATATGACCGTCGAGGATGGCCCGTGCCGAGTCGGCAATCGGGTCCTGCTGATCGTCGCCCTCGGTCAGTACGGTATAGAAGGCTGTGATCGAGCCGCGGCCGCGCTCGGCATTGCCGGCACGCTCCACCAGGCTGGGTAGCTTGGCGAATACCGAGGGAGGATAGCCCTTGGTGGCCGGCGGCTCGCCGATGGCCAGCGCGATTTCCCGCTGAGCCATGGCGTAGCGGGTCAGCGAATCCATGATCAGCAGTACATTCTTGCCCGCATCACGAAAACCCTCTGCCAGACGAGTGGCATAGGCGGCGCCCTGCAGACGCTGCAGCGGCGAGGTGTCGGCCGGCGCCGCCACCACCACGGCACGCCGCCGACCCTCGGGGCCGAGAATGTTGTCGATGAAGTCCTGGACCTCGCGGCCACGCTCGCCAATCAGGCCCACCACGATGATTTCAGCGTCGGTATAACGGGCCATCATGCCGAGCAGCACCGACTTGCCCACGCCGCTGCCGGCGAACAGTCCCATGCGTTGGCCGCGGCCGACGCTGAGCAGGGCGTTGATGGCGCGGATGCCGACGTCGATCTGCTCATCGATGGGGGCGCGTTTCAGCGGGTTGAGCGGGGGGGTGATAAGCGGAGCGCGCGGCGCGTCGTCGAGCGGGCCAAGGCCATCCAGGGGCTCGCCGTTGCCATCCACCACACGACCGAGCAGCGATTCACCCAACGGAAAGCGGCGCGCAGCATGATCCGGTCCATCGCCCAGCGGAAAGACGCGGGCACCGGGCATCAGGCCGGAAATCTCCGTGAGCGGCATGAGCAGCAGGCGTTCGCCGTTGAAGCCCACCACTTCGGCCTCGGCGAAACGGGGCGGCTCGCTGCCACCGGGTGAGAGCAGCTCTATACGGCAGGCATTACCCAGCGCCACGCGCAGTCCGACGGCTTCGATCACCATGCCGGTAGCACGCAGCACCCGGCCGCTGGCGCGATAGCCGGGCACCGTATCCACACGTGCACGCACATGCCGCAGGGTCTGCTGCCAGCGTGCTTGATGCGCATTGGTGGTCGCTGCCGCCTCGCTCATTGCCTCGCCTCTACTCTTCTCGGTCGCCGTCGGTGGCACTGGTGGGTGCGCGCCTACGTCTGACCTGGGATTTCACCGCCTGCCAACGTGTCTCCCAGGTGGCATCCAACTCGCCGTTGGCACTGGTGACCCGACAGCCGCCGCGGGTGAGCTGGGTATCGGGCTGCAGTTTCCAGCCGGCCGCGGCCAGCTCGACGCCCAGGTGCTCCTCGACCAGTTTGTGGTCGAGGGGGTGCAGCCAAAGTCGCTGCTGGCCCACCAGCGGTGGCTCCGTATGTAGCAGAGCTCTGATCAGTTCCAGGACCTGACGCGGACGCGCCTTGAGCGCCTCGCCGGCGAGCTGATGCCCGGTGGCCAGGGCCAACTCCACCAGGTCGTTGGCAATCTCGTCATCGAGCTGCTCGAGAGCGTTGGAGAACTGCTCGGCCAACGGTTTTAGAGGAGCCATCACGGCGTGAATCTCCTGCTTGAGCTCTTGCCGGGCCTCCTCGCGTCCTTCCTTAAGGCCCTCGACATGCCCCGCCTGGCGGCCTGCTTCGAAGCCCGCCCGATAACCCTCCTCACGGGCCTCCTGCTTCACTTTTTCGCGCAGCGCCTTGAGCTCTGCCTGGCGCTGGAAAGCTTCGCGGCGCCGGGTCTCCACAGCCGGATCCAGCGCCTGCCGGGCGTTTTCTTCAGGCTGCTCGGCTTGCAGTTCGTCCATCTGCCAGCGCCGCCAGGGAGCGTGACGTTCCGCGCCGGTCGACCGCTCAGACATAGGTGTCGTCTCCGCCACTCAACACGATCTCGCCGGAGTCGGCCAGGCGGCGTACCACCTGAAGAATGGCCTTCTGCTCGGCTTCCACCTGCGAGACGCGAATCGGCCCACGGGCCTCCATGTCCTCGCGCATGAGGTCGGCGGCACGGCGCGACATGTTGCGCAGGAACTTCTCCATGAGCCCTTCGGGAGCGCCCTTGAGTGCCACCACCAGCGAGTTGGTGTCGATCTCCTTGAGCACCAACTGGATGCTGCGGTCGTCGAGATCCATGAGATTCTCGAACAGGAACATCTCGTCGATGATCTTCTGTGCCAGATCCTCGCTGTGGGCGCGCACCGTCTCGATGGCGGTTTCCTCCAGGGCGGAGTTCATCAGGTTGAGGATCTCCGCCGCCGTTCTCACGCCACCCATCTTGCTGCGCTTGAGGTTCTGTCCGTCGAGCATGCCCGAGAGCACCTCGGTGAGCTCCTGTAGGGCGGCCGGCTGCACGCCGCTGAACGTGGCGATACGCAGCACCACGTCGTTGCGCAGCTTGTCGTCGAACAGCTCGAGGATATCGGCGGCCTGGTGGCGCTCCAGGTGTACCAGGATGGTGGCGATGATCTGCGGATGCTCGTCGCGGATCAGCTCGGCCACCATCGAGGCTTCCATCAGGTTCAGCGAATCGATGCCGCTGCTGGAGCCGGAAGACTCCAGGATATCCTCGATGATACTGGTGGCGCGCTCGCTGCCCAGCGCCTTGGTCAGCACCGAGCGAATGTGATCGCTGGAGTTGAGGTTGAGGGCGATGAACTCCTCCGTCTCGCGATGGAATTCCAGCATCACCTGCTGCATGTCCTCGTGAGAGACCTGGCCCATATCGGCCATTTCCATGCTCAACTGCTGAATTTCCTTGGGCGAGAGGAACTTGAACACCTCGGCTGCGCTGTCCTCGTCGAGGGCCAGCATTAGGATGGCGCTGCGGCGAACGCCGTTCATCGCTTTGGCACTACTCATGCTTGCTCATCCAGCTGCGTACGATCATGGCGATCATGCGGGGATCTTCCTGGGCGAGCTCACGCAGCTCGGCCAGATGGTCTTCGTAGGCCGACGAGCGGCGCTTGCGCTTGGGCTTCTGGTACGGCCGCAGCTCGTCATCGTCTCCGGCGGCCTGCAGTTCACCCTCGGCCGGCTCGCCGTCGTCACCCACGCGCACCTGCAGACCTGTGCCCGGAGCGCTGGTCAGCACGGGCTGCTCGGTATGGCGCTTTATCAGCGGGCGCAGGACCAGCAGGTAACCGAGGAGAATGCCCAGTGCCACCAGCAGATAGCGTCCAATGGTCAGAGCCAGCGAATGAACCTCGGGCGATTGCCACCACTCGAGCTCTTCGGCTTCCGTCACGTCGCGGCTGAACGGGCTGTTGACCACTTCGATTTCGTCGCCGCGTGCCGGGGAGAAGCCGATGGCCTGGCGCACCAGACGTTCGATCTGGGCGATCTGGGCCTCGCTCAACGGTACGCGCTGCCACTCGCCGTCTTCGTTGCGCTCTTCGCGGTAGTCCACCACCACCGCGGCGGTCAGGCGGGTCACCTCGCCCTGACGATGCTGAATGTGCTGGATGTTGCGATCGACCTCGAAGTTGACCACGTCGTCCTGGCGCAGGTTGTTGAGCGCCTGCAGGCTCTGTTGCGCCTCTTCGGTGAGTTCGCCCTCTTCGTCGGTGGGTAGCTCGATGGGCGAGGGCGCCATGCCCGGGGGCGTGTTGCTCAGCGCGCCGGGGATACCCAGCGCTAGACCGTCGCCGCCGTTGTAGGAAAGGCTCGACTGGCGGCTGCGAATCGCGGCCTCGTTGGGCGGCTGGTTGGGGCCGAAGCGCTCGGAGGTCTCTTCGCGGCGGGAGAAATCGATCTGGGCGGCGACCTGGGCGCTGATGTTCTCGCGGCCGAGGATCGGCGCCAGAATGTTTTCGATACGCTGTTGGAAAGAGCGCTCCACCTCGGCAATGTAGTCTAGCTGGGTGGCGTCGAGGCCGCGGCCCTGAGTGCTGGTCTGAGAAAGCAGGCGGCCGCTGTGGTCGACCACGGTGACGTTTTCCGCGGCCAGGTCGGGAACACTGCTGGATACCATATGAACGATGGCGCTTACCTGGCCGTCACCCATCACCCGGCCCGGCTCCAGGGTAACGATGATCGAGGCCTTGGCGGGCTCGCGGTCGCGCACGAAGACCGAGGAACGCGCCATGGCCAGGTGCACGCGGGCGCGGGATACCGGCCCCAGAGATTCGATGGAGCGCGACAGCTCGCCTTCCAGGCCGCGCTGGAAATTGACCTGCTCGGTGAACTGGCTGACGCCGAAGGCCTGGTTGTCCATCAGCTCGAAGCCGACGTTGCCGCCGCGGGGCAGGCCCTGTTCGGCCAGCTGCAGGCGCAGGCTGTGCACGCTGTCGCCCGGCACCAATAGCGCCGTGCCGCCCTCGCTGAAGCGGTACGGGACGCCGCGGTTCTCCAGCTCGCTGATGATGCGCCCGCCGTCGGCCTCGGTGAGGTTGCTGTAGAGAACACGGTACTCAGGCGTACGCGCCCACATCAGCAGGGCGACCACGATGGCGACCATCGCAGCGCCACCGATCAGAATGGCGATCAAGGGATTGCCGCGCAGCTGTTGCTGGAGCCGTTCGACCACCGCGGCGGACCCGCTAGCTGAGGAGTCCTGACGCTCCTGCGTCGTGGCGCCGTTGCTCATGCGAGCCCCCGCAAGAGTACGCACGGGGCGGCTGCATGAGCCACGCACTGAGCTGCGTAGAGTGTGTAGCTGGAAGATGGCATCGACTGCATCCGTTCACCGCGTTCTGGCTGCCCGCAAGGGGCGCAACTGTGATGAACGCTATTATGCGAGCCCCCATCCACTCCAAAGGCGGGAAAAGCCCCTTTTTTACCTTCCAATTGGTCGTTTGGCGAACGCGGCAACCTGATAGTCTTGCTCTACATTCCAGTGGGCTCGCAATGAGCCCGCCAACCAAGGAAATGCTGGACAAATTGACGAGCGGGATGAAGCGCAAGGCGCACGGAGCGCAGGAACCGGAGCATATGGGGTATATGTGAGGATTTCGACGGTCCGACGCTTCGGCACCGCGTAACGTAGCGATTCGCTCGCGCAGGCATTTGTACAGATTTTCCTAACACGAGACGAGGGGTGCGGAACATGAGTTCACCTGCCATCCAGTCGGCGCTGGCACAAATGCAGGCCATGGCGGCCCAGGCCGGCGGGCCGGTCGCCAAGGGGCAGCAGGTTTCCACTCAGGTGGGGCAGGGCGGTTTCGCCGGTGAGCTGCAAGCTTCCATTCAGCGTATCAACCGCCTGCAGCAGGCTTCCGCGGCCAAATCCATGGCGTTCCAGGCCGGCGATCCCAATGTCGAACTCAACGACGTCATGGTCGACATGCAGAAGGCCAGCGTGGCTTTCCAGATGGGGCTACAGGTTCGTAACCGTCTGGTTTCCGCCTACCGTGACGTCATGAACATGCAGGTGTAACCGATCAGGCTTGCAGACTGATCAGACTACCCTTCAGTTCGTCCAGGCGCTCGGCAATGGCGAGCACCTCTTCCGCCGGGATCTGGCGCAGCACGTCTCCTGACTCGCGGTCCACGATGCGCGTGATGACGCGTGTCGTGTCGTTGAGCTCGAATTCCACGCCGTACTGGCGCAACACTTCGTTGATACGCTGGATCGGCTCTACCAGGTCGGCCTGGCTGGGCGACATCCCGTGGCTCTCGGCCTGGGCCAGCATGGAGCCGGCGCTGGGCAACGAGGCCAGAACGTTCTCCTTGCGCTGACGTGGCGTCAGGTCGTGCAGTGCTGATGTGCTCAAAGCGTTGGTGGCGTCGGTCAGTGGCGAAGACATTGACTGTTTTCCTTTTGTATACGTCCTGCTGATGCTGGCATCCAGCATCTCCCCCAAGGCCGTTCGTGGACAGCCTCTCCCACAGGCTATATCGGCCGAAGAGAAGCCGCCTTTAGGGCATCTTGCCAATTTTTCATGGTGGCGTGTTGTCGCAGCGTTGGCGGTTTTCGTTATTCGTTGATGCAAAGTCAAGCTAAGCGGATAAAATGCTGTAACAGTTGGCTACATTGGAAGCGCTGAACAAATCGACGAGCGAGATGAAGCGCAAGGCGCACGGAGCACAAGAACCGGAGCATATGGGGTATATGTGAGGATTCTGAGCACCGCGCAACGCAGTGATTCGCTCGCGCAGGCATTTGTGCGGTGTTTCCTTAAGACTGCGCCACTTCAGAGTATGCAGGTGACAGGCGGATGCTCTTGGGTTCGGGGCGTTGTAGCCGGTGCATCGAGCAGCAGCCAGCAGTGAGGCGACATGAGCCAAGAGCTACCCATCGAACGCATCATGCAAACTGGGCTTCTCACCTGCGAGCCCGAGACACCGCTGTGGATGGCGGCCGAGCGGATGGCGGCTCGCCAATGCAGCTCCATCATCGTGATCAAGGCCGGACAGCCGCTGGGCATCTGGACCGAGCACGATGCGCTGGCCGTCAATTTCGCCGATCCCGATGCCGTACGCCAGCCGGTCTCGGAGGTGATGAGTCGGCCGGTAGCGAGTCTGCACTGCTCCATGCCGATGAGCGAGGCGGCGCTGCGCTTCAACGCCGAGCGGCGTCGCCACTTCCTGGTGGTCGACGATACCGGAGCGCCGGTCGGCATCCTGTCGCAGACGGATGTCGCCCTGAACCAGGGGCTCGAGCCCTACCTTCGCCTGCGCGAGGTGCAGGCAGCGATGCGTCAGCGAGCCCTGGTGCTCGAAGGTACGCAGCTGTTGTCCCAGGCAGCGCGTTCGATGCGGTTATCCGAATGCGATGCCGTGGTCGTCAAATGCGGGAACGGCGAGCTGGGCATCCTCACCGAACGCGACCTGGTGCGATTCGTGGCACGTCACCCGGGTAATACGCCCATCGATGGGCTAGCCAGCCGGCCGCTGCTGACGGTGTATCAGGACGACACCCTGATCGCCGCCCGTGACCTGTTGATGAACCATCGGGTGCGCCACCTTGCGGTGCTCGACGACAGCGATGAGGTGGTTGGGCTGCTGGGCTTTCGCGATATGTTGGCCAGTGCCGAGTGCCTATATATGCAGGATCTGCGTCAGGCGTTGGAGCAGCGTGACCAGGCGCTGGCCAAATCGCGGGAAAATCTGCAACTGGCCGAGCGAGTCATAGATTCCTCGCTGGAGGGCATCATCATCACCGATCCCGCCAACCGGATCGAATTCGTCAATCGTGCCTTTACCTACATGACCGGGTATACCGCCGAAGAGGCGATTGGCAGGACTCCGGAGATTCTCTCTTCGGGCCGTCACGACGCCGCCTTCTACGGCCAGATGTGGGATGCGCTGAAGCGCAGCGGCTACTGGCGGGGCGAGATCTGGAATCGGCGCAAGAGCGGCGAGCTCTATCTCGAAATGCTGACAATCACGGCGATCACCGACGACAGCGGCGCAGTGACCCACTATGCAGCGCTGTTCAGCGATATCACTCACATGCGCGAGAACGAAGAGCGCATCCGCAAGCTGGCTTATTACGATGCCCTCACCGGCCTGCCCAACCGTCGCCTATTGGAAGATCGCCTGGAGCTGGCGATAAGGCATGCCCACCGCAACCAGACCCGCCTGGCGGTGATTTTCGTCGACCTCGACCACTTCAAGGAGGTCAACGATGCGCTCGGTCACGCCTTCGGTGATGAACTGCTGGTGATGATGTCCGAACGGCTGCAGCTGCGCCTGCGTGAAGACGACACCCTGGCTCGCCTGGGCGGCGACGAGTTCCTGGTCCTGCTCCCCGATCTCGAAGAGGTCGACGAGGTGACTCGTATCGCTCGTCGCCTGGTGGAAGCCGTTGGCGAGCCCTGCGTGATCGAGGGTCAGGAGTTTCGCATCGGCTGCAGCCTGGGCATCAGCCTCTACCCCGACGATGCGACCACCGCGGAAGCCCTGGTGCACAATGCCGACGTGGCGATGTACCGGGCCAAGGAGGAGGGTCGCAACGGCTATCGCCTTTATCGCAACGAGATGAACCTGCAGGACGACCGTCAGCGGGCGCTCGAAAAGGCCTTGCATGATGCCTTCATCACGGGTGAAGGCTTGCAGCTGCACTATCAGCCCATCTTCGAGCGAGAGGGCGGCAGGCTGTACGGTGCCGAGGCCCTGTTGCGCTGGCATCATCCGCTGCTGGGCAGCGTGCCGCCGATCGACATCATGGCGCTGGTCGAGCGTGCTGGGCTGCTGCCACAGCTGGATGAATACATGCTGGAGCAGATCTGCACCCAACTGGTCGCATGGAATGTCGCCGGTAGCGCGTCGGTTCCCATCAGCATCAACCTCTCCGCCCGTCAGTTCTGGCAGCCGGAACTGCCCGTGCGAGTGGCGACCAAGCTCAAGCAGCACAATCTGCAGCCCGGGCTGCTGGGCTTCGAGATAGCCGAGCGTACTCTGCTCGACAAACCTCAGCAGGCCGCCGTGGTACTCAAACGTCTACGACGCCTGGCAGGGGATGTCGCCATCAACGACTTCGGCACCGGCTATGCCGCTCTCGGTTACCTGCATGAGCTGCCCATCAACATGTTGAAGATTGACCGCCGTTTCGTGCAGCGGCTGGACAGCGGCCAGAAAGGCAGTGCGGCTATCGTCGCCGCCGTGGCAGGACTGGCTCGCGAAATGGAGCTGTGCCTGGCTGCCGTGGGGGTCGAAACCGAGTCCCAGCGTGACATTCTCGGGCGTCACGGGGTCGAGCTGATCCAGGGCTATCTCACCGGGCGAGCGGTTCCGGCCGACCTCTTTGCCAGCCGCTACCTGGCATCACGCAGCGGATTGCCCGAAAGCACCAGCTGAAGCCCGAGGAAGCGCCCGCGAGTCGCGCTTTTCGCCGTTTCACTCGGTGCCTTCGACCGTTACGCTAGCATGCCATCTTCCCTCGGATGACAAACCGTTTCGATGAGCTCCCTGCAAGCCAGCAGTGGCGATCATCGTGGTCCCATGCGCCACGAATCGCTCTTGCCCAGTCATCACGATCACGACCAGGACAGCGCCTGGATGATCGGCTATCTGGACATCATGACGCTGCTGGTGGCCTTGATGGTACTGATCTTCACCCTTTCCAGCTTCGGCCGTTCCGACGCCAGCCCATCGTTGGCGGATCGGGTGCCGTTCGCGATTCCCCTGCCCAGCGAGCTGGCCCAGGCTTTGGTGCCAACGGCCGAAACGGGCGAGCCTCGGCCCGTTGCCGGAAGCCTGAGCCAGTCGGCCATTGCGGCGGCGCTGGGTGTGGCCGGCCTGCCGCGTAGGGGCGAGTTACCGGCGTTACCGGTACCGACACCTGCCGCTTTACCCGCATTCATGCCGCCGCCAACGCCGCTGGCTCTGCTGGAGCAACAGGCGCCGGCTACGCTTGCGCCATTACAACCACCGCTGCAGCCACTGCTCGCGGCCAATGATGTACTGCCCAGCTCGCGCGGCGATTTCATCCTGGTACTGACCGACCGGCCCCCGAGCGGCATGCAGCAGATCGATGAGCCCGCCATTGCGGCATTACAGCTGCTGCAACAGTCGTTGGATGAAGACCTGCACGATGCACCCTATCTGCCGGATCTGGAGGGCGTCGAGGCGACCCGGGTCGCCGAAGGCATCAAGCTGCGAGTGGAGGACCGGCTACTGTTCCCCACCGCCGCAGCCGAGCTTACCGAAGAGGGCGAGGCGCTGATCCAGCGCCTGGTCGAGGTGATCCAGCGCCACGACGGCGAGGTCGCGGTAGAAGGACACACCGACAGCCGGCCGATCCAGACCAACGACTTTCCCTCCAACTGGGTGCTCTCCAGTGCCCGCGCCATCGCCATCGTTCACGAGTTGGAGCGTTCCGGCGTCGAATCGCAGCGCCTGCGGGCGGTAGGGCTGGCCGACACCCGGCCACTGGGCAGCAATGAGACCGGGGAAGGGCGAGCCCAGAACCGTCGGGTGGAAGTGATCATTCATGCGCGGTGACGGCCTGGCTCAGGGGTTCTCATGCAGCCGCAGCCAGCGTTTTGCTTTTGGTGTCAGCCGGTATCGCTGCTTGGGGCTGTTGGGTTTTTCAGGCTGGGTGGGTTCGATCCATGCACCATCAAGCGCGGGGGCTAGATAGTTCTTGCGGAACGTCGGGCGATGACTCAGCCCAAGGGCTGCCATCAATGCCGCCGTTCCGGCTTCTCCTGCCGCCAGGACAGCCATCAACCTTTCAACTGGGTCGCTAGCTGGGTCGTCTACTGGGTCGCTAGCTAGGTCGGTCCGTAGGGCACTATCTGGACTATTCCGCTGTATGGCGGGGGAGAAAGCGCCGGGTTCGCTTTCAATCGCTTCCCTAAAGGCATCGCGCAGTGCGGTGAGCATGAATTCAATGAAAGGCGTGGCTTCTCCTGCCTGGTCGGCTTGTGCCAGGGTGTCATAATATTCCTGCTGCCGGTCGCGAATGACCGTCTCGACAGGTAGATAGCTCAGCAGCGGCCGCCAGCGACGCAGTATCAAGGTTTGCCACAGGCGTCCCATCCTGCCGTTGCCGTCGGCAAAGGGGTGGATGAACTCAAGTTCATAATGCACCACGGCGCTTGCAATCAATGGATGCTCATCTGTGCCGGACAGCCATTTCAGAAGATTTTCGACCAGCAAAGGTACCCGCTGAGCGGGCGGGGCCATATGAACCAGCTCACTGCCCTTGTAGATGCCCACTCCTCCGGTGCGAAAACGGCCGGCATCATCGACAAGCCCTTGCATCAGCAGGCTGTGAGCTTCAAGCAGATCTTTCACCGATTCGGGTGTCCAGCCCGGCATGGCTTCATAGGCGGAGAAAGCGTTTCGTACCTCCTGGATTTCCCGTGGGTGGCCAAGCACACGCTTGCCGTCGATGACAGCACTAACCTGATCCAGCGTGAGGGTATTGTTTTCGATGGCCAGCGATGCGTGAATCGTTCGTAGCCGATTCTCTCGCCGCAGCTGTGGGGTGAGGCTGTATTCCGCCAGAATCGCATAGCGCCCGACAGCCTCGCTGATCTCCGCGACAAGGCGGAGCGCTAATGGCGTTAGCGTGAACGGTGGGCGGTAGGCGGTGCTTTTTGGCATATGGCAGCCTCAAAAGGGTCGATTGTCGCCATTATACGGCACCCTGCGCTCGTTTCCTGCCGCCATGATGATTTATCGGAGCATGAGGGGTAACACCAACTCCGCAAGGAGGCGGCCGGCGAGTTCTGGAATTTTTTGTCGGAAAGCTAAAGTTTTTTGGTAAGCCGCCGAGGTTGTGATAACAGGAAGTCAATACACCGACACAAGGCAGTCCCTTATGGCCAGCATTTCTTCTCTCGGCATCGGTTCCGGGCTCGATCTCAACGGTCTGCTCGACCAGCTCAACGAAGCCGAGCGCGGCAAGCTCAAGCCCATCGAACGGCAGATCGAGACCCAGCAAGTCAAGATCTCCGCCTACGGTGAACTCAAGGGCGCACTTTCCGGCTTTCAAGCCGCCGCCAACGCCCTCAACGACGCATCCCTCTATCAGAGCCTTTCCACATCCGTCGCCGGTAATTCCGTCGAAGCGGCTGCCGGGCGTGATGCGGCCATGGGCCAGTACGCCATCGAAGTGGAGCGTCTGGCCTCGGCTGGCAGCCTGGCCTCGGCCCGGCTCGAGGTCGATCTCGACCAGGCGTTGACCGACAGCGAGCAGACGCTGACGTTGCACTTCGGCAACGCTACCGGCGAGGCTCCTCAGTCGATCGATATCGAGATTGCTGCAGGCAGTACGCTTGAGGACATTCGTGACGCCATCAATGCCCAAGAGGGTGCCGGCGTCACCGCCTCCATCGTCAACGACGGTGAGGGCTACCGGCTCGCACTGATGAGCAGCGAGACCGGTGAGGCGGCTTCCATTACCGATCTGACCTTCAGTGATGGTTTCTTTGCCGATGGCATCGCATTCAGTGAAACCGAAGGGGCCGAAGCCATTGCTCAGGCTGGACAGGATGCGCTGCTCAACGTCAATGGCATTCCCATCACCAGTGCTTCTAACCAGGTGGAAGGAGCGATCCAAGGCGTCACGCTCAGCCTGACGGAAGAGGGTAGCAGTACCGTCAAGGTCGAACAGAACACCCGCGCGGTGCGCGAAGCCATCACCGGCTTCGTCGAGGCCTACAATGCGCTCAAGAGCACCATCGGCGAATTGACCGCTTTCAGCGGCGATAGCGAGACCGCTGGCGATCTGCTCGGTGACAGTGCCGTGCGCAGCATTGAAGGGCGCCTGCGCAGCGTGCTGGCCGGCGGCATGGAGGCAGGGGAGGGCGGTTTCTCCATGCTCAGCGATATCGGCATTTCGATGAAGCTCGACGGCACCCTGGAAATCGATCAACAGCGTCTGGATAGCGTGATCGCCAACGACCAGGACGCACTCAGCGACTTCTTCGCCGGTGATAGCACTACCGGCGGCCTGGCCGGTCAGATCAGCGAGATCGTCACACAGTTGAATGGCAGCAATGGTGTCCTGGGCGGCGCCATCAGCGGTGCCGAGAGCCGTATCGAGAGTCTCAACGAGCGCTACCTGCGCATGGAGCAGAGCATCGAGGCCACCATCGCCCGCTACCGCACCCAGTTCGGCCAGCTCGACGGCATGATCGCCCAGATGAACCAGACCAGCGACTACCTGTTCCAGCAGTTCGAGATGATGAACGCCCAGCTCGGGCGGAACTGATAGCCCGCCATTCGAGCGCTCAACCGCCCCACAGTGGGCGGTTTTCTATCTGAATGGCGCTCAGCCGCCGCTGTACCTCCCGGCGTGTCTGGATGCTCACACCCAACTCCTTCGCAACGGTGTCCCAGCCGCTGACTGCCGTCAGGACTTTCTCTATCGCCTGCCTGGCTTCGCTCCAGCGAGTGAAGCCGGCCTGTTCGGCCAGCGCCTGAACGGCCTTGAGAGGTGGGTTTCTGCCGTGGCCCTTGAACGCCGTCGCGTGTTCGCCATAGGGGCTGGGGCTGAAGGTCAGATCGTAGCCGGGAGTGGGGCTCCATTGGCCTTCGTCATCGAGTAGAAACGCCCAGTTCTTGCTGTGATCGTCCTGATTGCAGGCGAAGAGGTTGAACATGGCGCGACGAAACAGCGCTTTTCCGACGGCAGGTTTGCGGCACAGAACCTGGCCGGCCTTGATCAGGTCTTCGTAATCCAGTGACGGCGAACGAAAATCGGCATCCAGCAAGCCACAGGCACTGCTCATGTGGTAACGCCCCTGCTCGCTGCAGTCGAAGCGTCGCAATGCAAGCCAGGCAAGCGCCGGGGAGTCTTCGGGGGGCGAAATCAGTTTCCACTCGGATGTCTCGATGCCGGCATGACGGGCAAGGGTCAGGTAGGCAGCCTCGCACAGCCCCTCCTCATGGCCCAATGCCAGCGTACTCGAAGTGAACTTGACCAGCCAGGGTTCCAACCCCTCACGTGGGTGGGTGCTGGCCAGGTCAGTGACATTGGGTGAAAGATACACCTGTACCTTTGGGCGAGCCCCGCCCGAACTGCCGGCTTGGGCCAAGGCCGTGAGCACGGTGTCGGTTTGGCCTTCGAAGAGTCGGCGGGCCTGCTCGCCAAGCTCACCCAGGCTGCTCCAGGGGGCGGATCCAGCGTAATCGACCAGCTCGGAAGCGGGCCGGTAGCTCAAGGCTCCCATGCCGTGCTCGGCGACGAAAGCCAGGCGGTCCATTGGCGTAACGTCGTGTGGCGATATGCCGTGCTGACGAAAAAGGCGATCCATCAGCATCAGACCCCAGCCGTCCGGCAGCGAATCGGCAAACAGGCCGTGCAGGCCATGGTGAGGTTGGCGCGGTGCGCCTTGCAGTCGGGTATCGAACGCTAACTGAAACGGCGAGAGATTGTGAAACTCTCGACAGTAGGCGTCGTCGTACTGGAAGAACACACCCTGGCGACTCTGCGCCAACCGCCCAATGCGTGTTTGACGGCCATCACTGAGTCGGCGCAGTACCTCGAGCTGCCTTACCGGAACGAAGTCAGGCATCGCGCAGCACCTCCTCGATGCTTTGCGGCGTGCTCGGCGGAGGGGCTGCAAGCGCCACTACACGTTCCAGCCGGTCCACGCTTTGCCACAGCAGCAGGAACTGGCGCAGCGAAATCTGGCCGGTGCTCTCGAAGCGCTTGATGGTCGGTGCCGGCACACCGCTTCGCTCGGCCAGGGCGTGGCGCGACAGTTTCAGCTCGCGGCGACGGCGGCGAACGGCCTTGGCCAGGTCGTGCTGAACGTCACTGGCGGTGAGTAGAGAGATGCGCATAGGTAAACACACATAAAGGGATATGATTATATCTATCCTAGCAGAAAAATGGTTAAAATAGATATTATCGTATCTATAGAAGAGTGGCGGCGGAGGGTTAACCGGCTACCCCGGTGCCTTGCGGTTCTCGAGCGAAACCATTGTATTGTGTGTAGCGATACTATACAGTATACGCATGATCAAGAGCTTCCGTCACAAAGGCCTGCGCAAGTTCTTTGAAACCGGCTCTACAGCCGGCATCCAGGCCAAGCATGCACCGAAGCTGCAGGTGCAGCTCACAGCCCTGGATAGCGCCAAACGTCCCGAAGATATGAGTGCACCTAGCCCGGATGTTGCACCGGGTCAGTCAGAAGTCCCCAGATGCCAGGCTCGGTGGGGATAAAAGGGATCTGGGGT
>JAAQTN010000062.1 GCA_011742915.1 Billgrantia desiderata
GGCGAGGTGTTCCGGGACGAGGCCGACCTGCGCGCTTACGTGCGGCAGTGGCTCGACGACGTCGCCAACGTGCGGACTCACGGCACCACCGGCCAGCAGCCGTGGACCCACTTCGACGCCGAGGAGCGGCGCCATCTTCGCCCCTACCTGACCCCGGCCTGCGTGGGCCGCGAGGCCGGCGGCCTGGCCCCGCGACGAGTCGACAAGACTGGGCTGATCGCCTGGAAGGCCAACAAGTACTCGGTGCCGATGGCCTACCAGCAGGGCCGCGTCGGGGTCCGGGAAGCGGACGAACGCCTGGCAATCCACGACCTGGAGAGCGGCGAGGAGATCGCCAGCCACGCCCTGCACCTGGGTAAGGGCCGCACACTGCGCAACGAGAGCCACTACCGCGACCACCGCCAGCAAGAGACGGATCTGGAGCAGGCCATCACTCGGTGCCTCGGCGAGCGTCTGGGCCGGCAGCTGTGTGACAAGCTTCGCCAGAGCATGCCGCACCACTACAAGGACCAGCTGCGAGGCGCCAGGAAGCTGCTGGAGAGCGAACCCGAGCTGGATCTGATGCTGATCAGCGACTGGGTCACCCGGGAGCGCCTGACCGCCGGCGGGCTCAAGGAACGCCTGGCAGCGGCCCGGCTCGCCAAAGCGCGGGGCCGGGATCACGACGGTGATGACGCTGCCGGCCCCTGCACGCCACCGGCGGAGCTGGCTCAGTACGCCCGACTTGGCCACTCCAGCGGCCAGCAGGCGGTGACCCATGGGACAGCTTGAGCTGACCGCCGGGCGCTACCGCAGCCTGCGCCTCGGCGCCATCGCTGGTGATTTCCCCGAGCTGCTGGCCCAGGCAGAGGCCAACGAGGTCTCCTACCTGGCCTTCGCCGATATGCTGGTTGAGCACGAGCGCCAGACCCGTGAGGCAAAGCGCATCGACCTCTACCGGCGCCAGGCCGGGTTCCCCAGCGACAAGCGGCTGGAGGGGTTCGACTACCGACACCAGACCACCATCACCAAGCGCCAGATCAACGCCCTGCTGGACTTCGCCTTCCTCGACAACCGCGAGAACCTGGTATTTATCGGCCCGCCAGGGGTGGGCAAGACCCATCTGAGCATCGGGATCGGCCAGAAGGCCATCGAGGCCGGCTACCGGGTGCTGTTCCGTAACGCCCTGGACCTGGTCGAGGAGCTGGAGCTGGCGGAGATGAAGGGGGAGCTGAAGAAGACGCTACACAAGCTCGCCAAGGTCGATGCCCTGGTGATCGATGAGTTGGGCTACCTGCCGATGAGCCGGCAGGCGCGCTATGCACTGTTCCAGCTGATCAACCGGTTCTATGAGCACCGCTCGCTGATCATCACCACCAACAAGGACTTCACCAGCTGGGGGGAGTTCTTCCACGACGACAACGTGGCGGTGCCGATCGTCGACCGGATCATCCACCACTCGCACCTCTACCTGCTCGGCGGGGAGAGCTACCGGCTGAAGCAGAAGACGCTCAGCTGACGATCATGGGTGGGTCAAAACTAATG
Organism: Billgrantia desiderata; assembly: GCA_011742915.1. GTDB lineage: Bacteria > Pseudomonadota > Gammaproteobacteria > Pseudomonadales > Halomonadaceae > Halomonas > Halomonas desiderata. Next base: position 1,525 of record JAAQTN010000062.1, read on the forward strand.
ACCGCTGGTGGGTCAGTTCTGATGGCCATTGACAGCATCCTGCCCAAGCCTCCTTGGGGTAAGAGCTTTCCGTCGCTCGGCCTTCCCTGTAGGGCTTTCCCTAGCCCGTTACCCACAGGGTAGTAGCTTCATGCCAGCCGTGGATTAACTCAGGATATCGGATGGCGTAAGAAATTTGCTTCGTGTTTGTAGGCTATCTCCTACACGGGCGCCTGATCATGCTGCCCTTCGCTCACCTTTGCCAGGCCGACACGCCCCCAAGCTAACTTCCATTAGCACTTACCTGTTGCCTGACAGTGCCAGTGTCGAAAATACTGTACAAAAACACAGAAAACACCAAGGGACTCACATGACACTGGCAAACCTCACCCCGGCTCACCCCGAGCCGCCACCGCTTGCGCTGCCTCACCCGCTGGCCTTGGGCCGCGCCGGCCTCAGCGGCTTTCCCAGCCCGGCACAGGACTATGAAGGCCGTACGCTCGACCTCAACGAGCGCCTGGTCAAACGCCCCTCGTCGACGTTCTTCATGAGCGTGACCGGCGACAGCATGGAGCGCCTGGGGATCCACGAAGGCGATCTACTGCTGGTCGATCGCTCACTCGAGCCCCGCCCCGGCCATATCCTGGTAGCTTTGGTCGAGGGTGAGATCACCGTCAAGCGATACGAGCTGCGTGGCAAGGTGCCGTGCCTCTGCTCGGGCAATCCACGCTATGCGCCGATCCCGCTCGTCGACATCGAGTGTCAGGTGTGGGGCGTGGTGCGCGCGGTCATCCACGAGTACCCGGTATGAGCATGATCGGCCTGATCGATTGCAACAGCTTCTATGTCAGCTGCGAGCGCGTCTTCAAGCCCCGGCTGTGCGGCTTCCCTGTTGGGGTAATGTCGAACAACGACGGCTGCGTCATCTCGCTCTCCGACGAGCTGAAGGCCCTCGGCATCAAGTTGGGTGCGCCGGCATTCAAGCTTCAGCCTCTGGTACGCAGCGGGCAAATTCACCTGCTCTCCTCCAACTACGAACTCTATGGCGACATGAGCCAGCGGGTGCAGGCAGTGCTCGAGGAGTTCAGCCCAGCCGTAGAGCCCTACTCCATCGATGAGATGTTCGTTCGCTTCGACGGCTTCGCCCACGAGCCACTGCTCGAACACGCCCGGCAGCTGCGCCGGAAGGTGCGACAGTTCACCGGCATTCCGGTATGCGTAGGCGTGGCCCCCACGCGCACCCTGGCCTTATCCGTAGAAAAGCAAACCTGGCTGGAAGCTCGATCAAGTCTGTTTCCTGACTTGTGCAAGTAGTGATATTCAATAGAGTATCCTGTCCTGGCCGTTCACCCGGCACAGCAGGACAACTGCGTCACGTCCTTGGGGAAAGTCTGAGCGCAGAGATTGAGCCACTCCACCATGGTCAGGTAGGGAAACAGTGATCTTGCTCAGTCGCGGTCAGTCACCATTGAACTCACGGAAGACCTCCGGTATCTCCTGCCCCCCAAACTGCCGAGAGGACGTCATGGACATCTCGACTTCCCGGGAGGTCGAGATGTTGACGACGGCCGGCGCGGCCTTGTCGACCAGCTCCGTGAAGTCTGGCAGTCGTGGCTCGGCGAGGGCTGGCGTCACCATCAATAGTAAAGCTAGGCTCATCAGCCAGGCGTGCGAGTGCGGCTTGGGTATCAAAATGGGCTCCTTCCGGGGCATGGAACATGGTAACCGTGTTTGGTACGGCGCCCACTACGCAAAGTTCCATACGCCTAGCCCCGGCTCGGTCTTCATTAGAATTCGGGCTTGAATCTTGAGTTGCTATAGGTTTTATACTGCTGGGTCATCAGGTGACACTAGGATGACGCATGGGACATCATCACGATCATCCCCATCTTGACCCCACCTCTGGTGACCGTCGGATGAGCATCGCCATCTGGGCCAACGGGATATTGACTGTTGCTCAGATCGTTGGGGGTATCCTGGCGGGAAGCCTCGCGCTGATCGCGGATGCGCTGCATAACTTTCCGACATGGCTGCCCTTATCATTGCATTTGCTGCCCGCAAGATCGCGAGACGGCCGCCAGACTCTCAGATGACGTTCGGCTATGGGCGAATCGAGATTGTCGCAGCGCTGATCAACTACACGACCCTCATTCTCGTTGGGTTTTATCTAATTTATGAAGGCGTGATGCGCATGATCGACCCGCCAGAGATTCAGGGCTGGATAGTCGTCATCATCGGCATTGTCGCTCTTCTTGTCGATGCGCTAACGGCCTTGCTCACCTGGTCGATGCAAAAACATAGCGTCAACATTCGGGCTCTCTTCCTGCACAACCTGTCTGATGCGTTTGCGTCCATCGCTGTGATCATTGGCGGCTCGCTGATTCTGCTATACGACATGCGCTGGGTAGACCCCGCGATTACGATCAGTATTGCACTCTATATTCTCTATCTTGCCTTTACGGAGATAGGTGGCCCCATCCGGACACTGATGCTGAGCTCGCCACCCGATGTCGATGGTCAATCAGTCATTGATGCCCTGCGTAGCGTCGAAGGGGTTGAGGATGTGCATCATGTTCACCTATGGCAAATGCAGGAGAATACCGCCGCACTTGACTGCCACGTGGTGACGACGGAAGAAGGCTGGCAGCAGCTCGAGGCGATCAAGGCGGATATCAAAGCACGCTTTGACATTGGCCACTCCAGCTTGGAATTCGAGCATATTGATCATGCGCATCAGGGAGCCAATCTTTATGGGCATGGATAACACGCCACTATTCGCCGACTTGGGCACCCATCAGCGGTTGAGATCCACTCAGCAGTCCTCTCGTCGTGCTTTTCGCTTAACCATTTGAATTGGAGAAGTAAATGTACAAAAAAGCGACTTTTATCCTGGCCGGTGCGTTGATGCTGATCGCCATCATCGTGATCGTATCGAGACCCTCGCTGTTGGGCATGGGCGCCGAGGCGGCCAACCAGGATGGAGCTCAGGTCGAAAACTCTCTGGTGCGCTCACACTCGCCTATTCTGGGGCCGGAAGAAGCACCGGTGACCATCGTGGAGTTCTTCGACCCGGCCTGTGAGGCCTGCCGTGCCTTCTACCCGCTGACCAAGCGCATCCTGGAAGAGTACCCCGACCAGGTGCGGCTGGTGGTGCGCTACACGCCCTTCCACGGAGAAGTGTCCGAAACCGCCATTCGCGTGCTGGAAGTCGCCAGGCACCAGGACGTCTTCCAGCCGGTGCTGGAGGCGTTGCTGGCCCGCCAGAGCCAGTGGGCGGCTCATGGCAGCTTCGATGAAGCTGCTATTCTGGATATCGCCAGCCAGGCCGGTCTAGATAGAGCTGCAGCAGAGGAACAACTTGATTCACCCGAGGTACAAGCGGTCTTCGACCAGGACAAGGCTGACGTCAAGGCCAATCAGATCCGCCAGACGCCGACCTTTTTCGTCAATGGCGAGCTGGTGGACCCCTTCGGCATGCAGGAGCTGGTCGACGCCGTCAATCGTGAGGTGACCGAGGCCTCTGGCGAGGACGATGCGTCATGACGCGACGCTGGATGCTGGTAGGGTTGATGGGGCTGGGCCCTCTGCTGGCCGAAGCCCATTGGCAAGACAATGCCTCGCTATCACCGAGCGAGCCGACATCGGCCAGGGCACAAGCTATCCCGCAGGAGGGATCATCACCCTCGGCTGTTCAGCCGCCCGAGCGCGTCGCCCAAGAGCTAACCGTGGCACCAGGGGATACCCTGAATGCATTGCTGCAGCAGCTTGGCGCGGATTCCGACACGCGCACCCAAGCGTCGAAATCGCTGGCGGAGAGGTTCGACCCGAGACGCTTGCGGCCTGGAGACCGTCTCACTTTCACCTCTCTGACGACCGGACAGCCGGTGTCGGTGACCATCGAGCGTGATTCGGGTATTCAATACGTCGTCACGCTTGGGGAGCGGCCGTCGACGCGGATTGTCCCGCCTCGTCTCGACACCCTGACTCTGGGCCGTGAAGTGGACGTCGAAACGTCACTCTATGCCGCCTTGGCGGCAGAGGGGATACCCACGCGTTTCGCCGTGGACCTCGAGGTGCTGTTAGGCGGACTCATGGACACAGCCCGAGATATTTCGGGCGCGGAGCGCCTGCAGTTACTGTGGGAAGAGGATCGCCGAGAGGATGGCACGCGAGTTGGGCCTCCCCGTCTGACCTATATGGGGTTGGCTGACCAGTCGGCACGACTGGAGATGGTATGGCCAGCGGACCAGAGAGCCACCGTGATGCTCTACAAGGACGGTAGCCTTGTGGAGACGAAGCGGTTCCCGGTGGTCGGCGCACGCCTGACGTCCGCCTTCGGCAATCGACGCCATCCCGTATACGGGGGGGTACGTCGTCATGACGGCGTCGACCTTGCCGCGCCTCGCGGCACCCCGGTCATGGCGACGGCGCCGGGGCGGGTCTCCTTCATCGGTCGCCGTGGAGGTTATGGTCGTGTCGTGGAGGTAGAGCACGAGATGGGCACCCTCAGCCGCTATACGCATCTCAGCCGCTTCGCCTCCGGTCTGTCGGTCGGGGACGTCATCAATGCCGGCGACACGCTGGGGGAAGTCGGGGCCTCCGGACTCACCACGGGTCCCAACCTGCACTACGAAGTGAGAGTGGGTGACCGACCTGTCGATCCTCTGGAGGAGGGGCAGCGCATCATTCTGGGGGAGTCACCGGCACCCCAGGATTATCGAAGCGTGCTCTTCGAGGCTCGTGGTCGTCTGCAAAAAGCCATCGGTACGTCCGGTCTGGTCGCCTTGGATAATCGATAGGCCGACAGGCAGGCTTGTTGTATGACACGCATCGGTGGCCATGTAATGGCTATTGTCGTGTGACACAACATTCCCTGCAGTACCAATCCTCCAGAAGGGAAGGGTCTATGGAAGGTGTCTCTCCGGTCACACTGGGGTTCCTGGGTAGTCTTGCCGCCGGTTCGATGACCGCCATCGGAGCGCTACCTGTCCTGATCAGCAAGGCGCCCGATCGTGCCGTTCGCGACCTGGCACTCGGATTCGCCGCCGGTGTCATGCTGGCGGCGTCCTTCTTTTCACTGATCATTCCCTCCCTGGAAGCCTCTGGACTGCGCTATGGCGGTAGCGTCTTGCCTGCCGCCATTGCCTGCGCGTCGATACTGATGGGGATCGGACTGGTCGCCCTGCTGAATGAGCGACTCCCCCACGAACATTTCGAACAGGGGCGTGAAGGGCCGGAGGCTGCATCGCTGCGCCGAATCTGGTTATTCATCTTCGCCATCACGATCCACAACCTGCCAGAGGGTCTGGCGGTGGGTGTGGCCTTCGGAGCAGGGGGAAGCGAAGGGGGACTTCCCCTTGCTATCGGTATCGGCCTGCAGAATGCGCCGGAAGGCCTGGCGGTGGCAGTGGCATTGCTGGGTGAGGGGTATTCACGCTGGCGATCCTGGACCATTGCCTCCCTCACCGGGCTGGTCGAGCCGTTGGGTGGCCTGCTGGGAGCGGGAGTCGTCAGCATGTCGCAAGTGCTGCTCCCCTGGGGGCTGGCCTTCGCCGCCGGCGCCATGCTCTATGTCATCAGCCATGAGATCATTCCCGAGACCCACCGAAGCGGCCACCAGAACAAGGCGACGCTGGGGCTCTCGGTGGGATTGGTACTCATGCTGTTCCTGGATGTCTCGCTGGGCTAGCATGCCGACCCGTCCAGGCGCCTACCCCAGATCGTGAGCGCCTCCGTGGGCCTGGTCGCTGATACAAAGCTGATGATCGCCCAACACTTCAATGATCCGGCAGCTTTCGACCTTCCCCCCGGCACACTGGCTCACCATCCGTCTGAGCTCGTCACGCAGAGCGGAGAGCCGCTGCAGCCGCGCCTCGATCTCCTCCAGGTGGTGCTTGGCAATGGCGTCGACCTCCTGACACGGCATGTCGGGTTGGTCTGACATGGCCAGCAGTTCACGCACCGCATCCACCGAGAAGCCGAAGTCCCGGGCATGGCGAATGAAGGTCAACCGCCTGACAGCCTCCTCGCCGTAGCGTCGCTGCCCACCCACGGTGCGCGACGCATCGCCCACCAACCCGATGCGCTCATAGTAGCGCACCGTTTCAGGCTTGCAGCCGGCGCGCCGTGCCAGCTCGCCGATGCCGATGGCAGGGCTAATCTCCGGCATCCTGATGTTCCTCCCGTATGGCTTGAATCTATAGTTGCTATAAGGTTTATACTGCAAAGGATAACGCATCGCCAGGAGTGTCACCATGAAGAATTCAGCACCCATAGCCACGGCCACAGCCTCGACGCTACGGGTGGAAGGCATGGACTGTGGTGGGTGCGAGCGCAAGGTCGAAGCTGCGCTGGGCCGCCTGGAGGGCATCGAGGAGGTGTCGGCCAGCTCGGTCACCGGATCGGTGACGATTCACCCTCAGCAGAGCACGAGGTCCTCTCATGAGGCGATCGAGCGGACCCTTAACGAGCTCGGTTACCGCCTTGCCGGCGAGGATGAGGGAGGTAAGTCGGATGCCTCCCCAGCCTCTTGGTGGCAGACCGCCAAGGGACGCCTGGTAATCGTCACCGGGGGCCTGCTGACTCTGGCCTTCGTTCTCCGCCTGACCTGGCCGGCCCTGGGCAACTGGCCCTTCGTCGCCGCCACCCTGGTGGGGCTGGTGCCCATCGCACAGAGTGCCTGGGGCGCGCTGAAGATGCGCAACCCCTTCACCATCGAGATGCTGATGAGCATCGCCGCCCTGGGCGCCCTGGCCATCGATGCCGCCGCCGAGGCGGCGGTGGTGGTCTTCCTGTTCGCCGTGGGCGAATTGCTGGAGGGGGTGGCCGCCTCAAGGGCGCGACGCAGCATTTCGGCCCTCGCGGACCTCACCCCGTCCACGGCGAGGCTGATGGAGGATGGGGAAATCCGGGAGGTCTCGGCCGCCACGCTTACGCCCGGGCAGCGAGTCCTGGTGCGACCGGGCGACCGCGTCCCCTGCGATGGGCGTATCCTGACCGGCGAGTCCGATGTGGATGAGTCACCGATCAATGGGGAGTCCGTGCCCCGCTCGCGTGCCCCGGGTGACGACATCTTCGCCGGCACGGTCAACCTCGATGCCGCCCTGGAAGTGGAGGTAACCCGCGGTGCCGAGGACAACACCATCGCCCGGGTCATCCGCCTGGTGGAGGAGGCCCAGGCCGCCAAGGCACCGGTGGCCCGCTTCATCGATCGCTTCGCTTTCTACTACATGCCGGCGGTGGTGGGGCTCGCCCTGCTGATGGCGGTGGTGCCGCCGCTGGTCTCGACCATGGCCTGGTCGGAATCGGTCTATCGCGCCCTGGCCCTGCTGTTGATCGCCTGTCCTTGTGCCCTGGTGATCTCGACCCCCGCGGCGATCGCTGCCGGCCTCTCGGCGGGCGCCCGCCGTGGGCTGCTGATCAAGGGCGGCGCGGTGCTCGAACAGCTGGGTAAGCTCCGAACGGTGGCGCTGGACAAGACCGGCACCCTCACCGCCGGTACCCCCAAGGTCACCGACGTGGAGGATTGGGCCACCGGCCAGGGCGCGCAGGAGATCCTGAGGCTGGCCGCCGCGCTGGAACGTGACTCCAGTCATCCCATCGCCACCGCCATCTTCTCGCATGCACAGCAGCTGGGCCTTTCCATCCCCCAGACGAACGGCAACCGAGCCCTTTCGGGACGTGGCGTCGCTGGTCAGGTCGAGGGGCGTGAGCTGAGCTTGGTCTCCCCCCGGCAACTGACAGAGCAGGCTGCACTCGATGACGATCTGAGCGCCCGGATCGCCGAGTTGGAACACGCCGGCAAGAGTCTCGCCCTGCTGGTCGAGAGCGAGCGTCCGCTGGGGCTGATCGCAGTACGCGATGAGCCGCGTGAGGACGCCCAGGAGGGGCTGACGGCGCTGTCACGCCTGGGCGTGCAGGCGGTGATGCTCAGCGGTGACAATGCACGTACCGCCGCTGCCATCGGTGGCTCTCTCGGCATCGAGGCGTATGGCGAGCTGATGCCCGAGGACAAGGCCCGGCGCGTGCAGGCGTGGCAGGCCGCCGGCCGGGGGCCTGTAGGGAAGGTGGGTGACGGGATCAACGATGCCCCGGCGCTGGCAGCAGCCGATGTCGGCATCGCCATGGGGGGCGGCACCGACGTGGCACTGGAAACGGCGGATGCGGCCCTGCTCAAGAACCGCGTCACCGGCATCGCCGAGCTGATTGACCTGTCTCGGGCCACGCTGCGCAACGTCAAGACCAACGTCGCCCTGGCGCTGGGTCTGAAGGCCATCTTCCTGGTGACCACGGCATTGGGCATTACCGGCATGTGGATCGCGGTGATGGCGGATACCGGCGCCACCGTGTTGGTGACCCTGAACGCCATGCGGCTGCTGGGCTATCGCTTCTCGCCCGTCACCGCCACGAGTGGCTCGGCAAGCCCGCGCTACCAGGAAGCCACGTCATGAGAACGAAACGGATAGCGATGGCGCGTCAGGGCCCGTACTGGTTGGCCCTGGCGGGCCTGGTCGGCCTGGCCGACCAAGTCATCAAGTGGCTGGTGCAGGCGCTGATGCCGTATGGCCAGACCGTCCCGCTGACCCCATTCTTCAACTGGGGTCACTGGTGGAACACGGGGGCAGCCTTCAGCTTCCTCGCCGATGCGGGTGGCTGGCAGCGCTATCTTTTCCTGGGCCTGACGGGGATGGTGGCTATCGTTCTGACCATCCTGTTGTGCCGGCCCAGGCCCCGTCTGGAGGCGCTGGGGTACAGCTTGATGCTGGGTGGCGCGTTGGGTAATGGCATCGACCGCCTGGCACGAGGGTATGTGGTGGACTACCTGGACGTTTACTGGCGTGAATGGCATTGGCCCGCCTTCAACCTGGCGGATATCGCTCTGTTCCTGGGCGTAGTGGCCTTCGCCATTACGACCTTGCGTGAGCGTCCCTCCTCCAGATTGTCTGAGTGACGGCATGGTTGCAGACAACCTGTCAGTCCCGCACAAGACGCTTGCCGGACGGGTCACGCCGGCTCTCGGCTGTTTGCTGGCCCTGGTCGCCGGAGGGCTGACCACCCTGAGCGCCGCGCCCTTCGCGCTGTGGTGGCTGGGCCCGATAGCGGTGGCCCTCGTCTATGTCGGCATCCATGCTCTGACACCCTCTCAGGCCGCCCTTCGCGGCTGGTGCTATGGGGTAGGCCTGTTCGGCTCGGGGACCTCCTGGGTCTTCGTCGCGATCCACGACTATGGCTATACCGGGGCGCCCCTAGCGCTCTTCCTCACCGGTCTGTTCGTGGCCGGCCTGGCGCTGTTCTTTGCCGTGCCCTTCTGGTTCTATCGTCGCATAACGGGCCGGCGGCTGGCCTTCCTCAGCTTCGCCGGCGTCTGGGTGCTGAGCGAATGGCTGCGCACCTGGCTGTTTACCGGGTTTCCCTGGCTGCTGCTGGGCACCTCCCAGGTAGACTCGCCATTGGCGGCCTGGGCTCCGGTCGGTGGGGTCTACCTGCTATCGCTGATCACTGCGCTGACCGGCACCCTGGGCGTGGAGTTTCTGCGCCGACGCTGGTGGGCCATAGTGCCCATCGCCGCTCTTTGGTTGACTCCCCTGGCCCTGCCGGCCCAGTGGACCTCCCCGGCCGGCGAGCCGCTGCGGGTCGCCTTGCTGCAGGGCAACCTGGATCAGGCGATCAAATGGACGCCCGAGGGCCAGCGCGAGGCGGCCAGTATCTACACGGTGTTGACCCTTGCCCAGTCCGGCGACCTCGACCTGGTTGTCTGGCCCGAGGCGGCCCTGCCGATGTTCGAGCAAGAGGCGCGACCGATCCTCGAGCGGGTGCAGTCCAATCTCGCGCCCGACACCGCCCTGCTCACCGGCATTCTGCAGCGCGACGGAGGCGACTACTACAACAGCGTGATCGGCCTGGGGAACGCCGAGGGCCAGTATCGTAAGGCGCGCCTGGTGCCCTTCGGCGAATACTTGCCGCTTGATCGTCTGCTCGCCGGTACCATTGCCTTCTTCGACCTGCCCATGCCAACCATGACGCCCGGGCCCGAGGCTCAGGGGCCGATCCACGCCGCCGGGACCACCATCGGCAACGCCATCTGCTACGAGATCATCTATGCCGACCGGGTCGCCGAGCAGGCGCGCGATGCTGAGCTACTGCTGACGGTCTCCAACGACACCTGGTTCGGCCGTTCCATCGGCCCCCTGCAGCATCTGCAGATGGCCCGCCTTCGCGCCCTGGAGAACGGCCGGTACCTGATCCGCGCCACCAGCAACGGCGTGACCGCCATCGTCGATCCTCAGGGCCGCGTCACGGCCCGCGCACCACAGTTCCAGGCGACGAGCCTTCGCGGCGAGGTGATGCCCATGGTGGGAAACACGCCGTTCACCCGAACCGGTAGCTGGCCGACCTGGCTGTTGGCCGCCTTACTGGTGCTGCTTGGATGGCGATTCAACACACATCGGTCTGGATGATAAGGGTCCAGCCGAAAAGGGAGAGGATGATGGCGTTGTCGAAACCTCACTCAGGTACGGCGGGGGAAGCTTCGTTGTGGCAACTCCGAACACGCACACTGGTGGGAGTGCTGGCAGGCTGGCTCGCGCTCATCGGCGTTGCTCAGGCCCAGGAGGAGAACGAGTGGCCCCGCGGCCACTATCCATTGCCTGAGGAAGGCAATGTGATCGGCGACACCTACCGCATAACGGTGGAGGATCGAGAAGATACCCTGCTCGATATCGCCAGGCGACACAACCTGGGGTACAGGGAGATCGTGCGCGCCAACCCGGACGTGAGCATCTGGATTCCCGGCGAGGGTACCGAGGTGACCATACCCGGGCGCTTCATCCTGCCCGCCGGAGAGCGCACTGGCATCGTCATCAACATCGCCGAGCTGCGCCTATATTACTATCCCGAGGTGGATGACGACGAGACACCACGTGTCGAGACCTATCCTATCGGCATCGGTCGCGAGGGCTTCGATACCCCCCTCGGGGTGACCAAGACCACCATGAATATCAAGAACCCCGCCTGGTATCCCCCCGAGTCGGTGCAGCGTGAAGCCAGGGCACGCGGTGAAGAGGCACCCAGTGTAGTGCCCCCAGGCCCGGACAATCCGCTGGGAGACCATGCCATTATCCTTGGATTCGATGGCTACTTGATCCATGGCACCAACCAGCCGGATGGTATCGGCATGCGTGCCAGCCGTGGCTGTATTCGCATGTTCCCTGGGGACATCGAGTCGATTTTCGACCGCGTGCCCGCCGGCACCCAGGTCCAAATCGTCAACCAGCCCATCAAGATCGGCTGGTATGAAGGGCAACCGCTGATTCAGGCATTCTCGCCTCTGGAGGGAGAGGGGCACAGCATGTCCACGTTGGTAGAGACCGTCACACGCCTCAACCAGCGCAAGGCCGAGGGCTGGAGCTTCGATTATGAACAGCTTCGCGGCCTGCTGAATGATCCCAGCGATCGAATAGTAGCCCTGAATCCCAGGCCGGAGCCGGATAAAACGCATGATACTGATTACAAGGGGATCTACGCAGAAATCGCGCTGCGCAGACTATGACAACGACAAGGCGAGTCTTGTCGGTCTCGTGACACTGGGTATTCGGTCGTGGCTGATCCAGGATCTATAGCGCTCTACATGACCATTGGCGTTGCGTTTATAGCCCCACCTTGCCGCATGGAACGGTAGGTTCCTAGGCTTGCTTTTGGCATACCGATTCTGGGGAGGGAAGGGCTATTGACCTCGACGTTGCTCTGGGCTACCTACTGCCTTGGGAGTTCTCGCTGGCCTGGCCATGGGCTGGGAGCAACTGGTCCTGTTGGGTATCGCCCCCCTGCTGGTGAGCCTACTGCCCTGCCTCATCATGTGTGGGCTGGGGCTGTGCATGATGAAATGCCAGGACAAGAAAGGGAAAGCGACCGACCAGGGCGAAGTCTCCAACGTACAGGCCAAGGCGGAATCCTCTGAAATACAAGCCGAGGTAGAAGCCTATCCGGCAGCGCCCAAGCAAGCGGAAGCCGCTATTCCCCACGAAGCTGACCAGCAGGTGTCATCATCAGAGCACCCCCTGTCCAAGCTTCAAGCCTAGCCGCGGGATAAGGAGGGGGATAAGGAGGGATGTGGGAAGTCGCCAACATCGGCCTGATCACGGCGTTTCTGGCAGGCCTGATCTCATTCGCGTCGCCCTGTGTCTTGCCGCTCGTACCCGGGTACCTCTCCTTCGTCGCCGGCCGCTCGCTGGGGCAGCTACAGGAAGCGGACCGGCGCGAACGGTTCCGGGTGTTGACCCAGTCGATATGGTTCGTGCTGGGGTTCTCTACGGTCTTCCTGATGCTGGGCGCCAGTGCCACGGCCATCGGTCGCTTGCTGCTGGCCTATCGCCAGGAAGCCAATCTGGTCGGCGGTATCATCGTCATCCTGTTTGGTGCCTTCATGACCGGCCTCATCCCGCTGCATGGGCTACAGCGAGAGTGGCGCTTTATCGGCCGGCTCAAGGCAGAGGGTGGCGGGCGTAGTGCGGCGTATCTGCTGGGCGTGGCGTTCGCCTTCGGCTGGACCCCCTGTATTGGCCCGATCCTGGGCGCCATCCTGACCGTCAGCGCCTCGACGGCCAATGCTTCGAGCGGCATGGCGTTACTCGGCATTTATTCGCTAGGCCTGGGGGTGCCCTTCCTGCTGAGCGCCGTTTCGCTCGATCGCTTCTTGCACCACCAGAAATTCTTGCGCCGCTGGGGCCGAGCCATGCACCTGGCGGCAGGACTGATCATGATCCTGATGGGCATCTTGATGATGACCGGAAAACTGACCGAGCTCTCGTATTGGCTATTGCCCACCTTTCCCGCCTTAGGTGCCATCGGCTAACCGTTATCCAGGGAAATAGTGATATGAAAAAAATGATGAGTCGCTTCTGGCATACCCTATCAATCACGAGCGGGGCCATCATCGGCCTTGGCATCGCCTCCGTGGCCGCAGCGGCCGAAGATGTCTTGCCGGCGCTGGAGTATGACCTGACCGGAGCTCGTCTGCTCAAGGTGAATTCCAGCCAGCTGTTTGAAAGCACGAACGGTGGCGACTCCTGGCAGGCCATCCCGTTGCCCGAGGCCGTAAGGACCGGGCAGTTGGTGGTGGCGCCGGCTGCCGCTGAGCAGACGCTTTATATCGCCGGCCCATCGATTGGAGTGCAGCGTAGCGACGACAATGGCGACAGCTGGTACCGGGTCGATGAGGGCCTGCCCAGCCGGAACGTCATCGCTTTCAGTGCCCACCGACATCAAGTCGAGACGCTCTACGCCAAGATCGCTGACGACGGCATCTACCAAAGTGACGATGCCGGCGAATCATGGCGGAAGAAGGATAGCGGCCCTGTCCAACCTGTTCGCCGGCTCGTCCACTCCGATATGGAGGGCAGCATGCAGACCGGTTGGCTCTATGCGGTGTCTGACGATGCGGTGCGCCTGTCGATGGATTGCTTTTGCGGCTGGCGACCGACCGGAGAGCTCGATGCCGATACCGTCTACGATGTGGCCTACGAGTTCGACGAGCCCGAACGTGTCTATGTGGCCACGGATCGAGGCCTGTGGGTCAGCGACAATGGTGGCAAGGCGTGGCTACGGATAGAAGGCGACGCTCCTGAACTCGTCGCGATCACTCTGGCGCCAGAAGGTACCCTCTATGGTTTGGATCGCGTGGGGGAACTCGTGCGCAGTAATGACCAAGGCCGGAACTGGAGGGCGATTCCCGATGCGTAACCGCGGGGTCCTCGTCACAACCTGGCTGCTGTTAAGTACTGCCGGGCAGGCCATGGCGGATGATGCCCCTCTTTCGCACGATGCCTCTCAGCCGATAGAGGGGGAGCAGATTTACCAGCAGCATTGTGCCAGCTGCCACGGCATCGATGGCGAGGGGATGCCGAACTGGCAGCGACCCAATGCGATGGGTGAGTTGCCGGCCCCACCACATGGGCCAGAAGGGCATACCTGGAAGCACTCCGATGCCATGCTGTATCGGATGGTCTCCGAAGGGTGGCGCGACCCCTGGAACGAGACCGAACGACTGACCATGCCGGCCTTCGAGGACGTGCTCACCCCTGCCGAGATCCGCTCCGTAATTAATTACCTCAAGACGCTATGGACGCCAGAGCAACAACGTCATCAGGCGGAAGAAAGCGAGGGAGCCTCATTTCCGATGCAAAGTGAGTAGCTGTGGGGTCTAAGTATTGAAAAGGTGATTATAGACCCAAGTTTTCCCGAAGAATCTGATCGCGCAGGACGCCATTCGATTTTTCCGATAAAGCCAGCTTCCGCTCAACAGCGAGAATGCGAGCGGCCAGCTCAGCCTTTGTCAGGCGCATCAAATAATGCATACGTCGCCGCTCCGCATCGGTGGGTCTTTCCACATCGCTGTTCAGTAGGCGTCCAATGGTACGCCGCCTTCGAACGGGTTGAGCAGCTTCCTCGTATAATTGGCAGCATTCAGGATTTCGAAGAATGGTGGATTCGGAAATCCCCATTCCCGTATCGGAGAGTTCACGCGACATTCTCGCAATCCGTCCCAGCGTCACAGGACTGCCGGTCTCCTGTAGCCGGCTGATTGCTTGACGCACGATCGCCACGCTTCGATTGCGACGTTGCTGATGACTGCGTTTCAAACCGGCCATTGCAGCCTCGGAACGTGCCTTACTGGATTGTCGCGTCATCCCTCCTTCCTCCCGATGGTCAGTATGACGGGGTCTGCTGCCGCCTGATCAGCTCGCTCAAGAAGTTCCATCTCGGCCAGCACATCATTGCAGCTCGCCATGGCTTCCTTTGCCTTGCGCTCTTCAGCGGGCAGATTCTGTGCTTCCGCCATTTCCGCCATCTGCGCACAGGCCTGCCGGTAGATGATGACTTGGTCACGCTTGCGCCAGTCGGGCGCATTCCCGGCACAGCCGATGCAGGCGAACTTGATGGGACACTGACTGGCCACTGTGCAACGTCCACCGATAACCGGGATCAGTGCACCCACCTGCTCCTGCGCGGCTTCGACCTGCCGCCGGATTTGCGCTGGGGATCGTATGTGGGTACGGGACAGGTCCACACGGCTTTCAAAGATCTTCCGTTGCAGCTCCACCAGCCTGGCCGGCGTCGGCTGGGAATAGTATTCGGTCACTCGTATATCTCGCTGCTTCATGAGGAGTGCGATCACATCCACAGGCGTGTTCAACGCCCGCATCTCCGTGGCAAAGCCGTGACGCAGCAGGTGGGAAGTGACCCGCACGGCCTCACCGTCAGGCGTTTGCAGCGAGATACCGTGCAGCATGATGGACATCGTCGCATTGATGTCCTTATGGCTGAAATGTCTTCCGGCGTGCTGCCATAAGTAGGGCGCCGGTCGAAGTTTATGCCGCAAATTCCTAGTAGCAGGGATGGTCTCCAGGCTCTGCTCCCGCTCTCGCTGGAACTTCCACCAAGCGTGTAGCGCTCTCATGCAGCGCTCGTCAATATAGTAGGGCTCTTCTGCCCGGCGTCCCTTGGGAATTGCGCGAAAGGCGATCGCTTCACGGCCCTTGGCGAGCAGCACTCGTGATAGATGCTCCTGACTCAACCTGATTTGCAGGAACTCGTTCATGCGAGCCCCGGTCTTGGTCATGATCTGAATGGCCGCATGCCCGACGAGAGCGCCAAGCTTGAGCGCATCAAGTGGAATAAAGAGCATGCCAATATCTCGCGAGATACGTTCCAACCAGTTATTGGTTGATGCTCCCCAAGTCGATTGTGGAGGGAGCTGAAATGAGCTTCTCGAGTAGCCATTTCGCGTCAGAAAATCAGGATCGACAACCTGAGAGCGCAGCACATTCGCCTGCAGCAGTTCGATGAACCAATAGGGCTCTACAGCATCAGCGTCATCACGGGCATGGCCGCCCTCATAGCTCAGGAAGTAACCTGCCTGGTCGCATACCGCCGCACGCATGCGCTGACGCTGATCCTGATGATAGTAGAAGTCTTCTGCCACGGGCTCATGCACAGAACGCAATGTCGCTGCGTCCCAGAGCCTGAAATGCTGCTGTGTCGGTCGAGTGCGGCCTGAGGCCGATACCGTCTCATCGGTGATCGAGAATGATATCGGCAGGGCCTCTCCCTTCCGTTCATGATGGGCAATGGCATCTCGGAAGGCTGTGTACAGTCGCTCGACCTGAATGCATCGACGCTCGGCTATATCACGGAGCAGATAGAAGCGATCATGTACAACGGCGGTAGCGGCCTTACGGCGCATCCTCTGCTCGGCTCTTACTTCTCTATGAATAGTGGAGCGGTGCCAGAAGTGGTCATCCTTCAGAGCAATGAGTTTCCAAGGCGCTACGGCCCGGCGCTGCTCGGGTGTCAACTTGAGTAGGTAATCCTCTTGTTTGCGCAGCAAGCGGAAATAGGTCTGCAGAAATCGGCCGCGCTTGGGCGTACCCTCTTCCGGCAATACCTCACCATCATGGTATCTTTGATAGAACGCCTCGGGGTCCAGCTCATCGATATCTGCAAGTTCCAACCGTTTTAGATAGCGCGACATGCTGGCAAAGAAGGTGATGTCGTTACGTCGGTTGCCATCGGCGAAGGTCATGACGAAGAATGCCACATCCCGTAGTTTCGGTTGCGAAATGGAGTGGATCATTCGGCGCTGGGACTCATTGAAGGGCCGCTGTCAGGCGACACGTAAAACTGACCCCCAGGCGACACGGAAAACTGACCCCTCCGTGAGCTCACCTGGAGGGTCC
>JAAQTN010000063.1 GCA_011742915.1 Billgrantia desiderata
GTCTCCTTTCGCCCCCTGATCGGTTTATAAGAACAGGGTATCAGAGGGTACGACACTCATCCTGACACTGGGGGGCAGCGAGATGGGCGGCATGATCATGGGCGGTATGCGGCAAGTCGCTCCCGTCGCGATCATGCTGATATTTGCAATACTTCTCTTCTCTATCATGTACGACGCTGGCCTCTTTGAGCCTCTCGTCAGATCGATCACTCGCTTTGCCGGGCATGACCCTCTGCGGATAGCGTTGGCGACGGCCTTCCTCGGCGCCGTGACTTCCCTCGACGGCGACGGCACCAGCACCGTGCTGATCGTGGTGACAGCCTTCCTGCCGGTTTATCTTCGTATCGGCATGAATCCACTAATCATTGCGCTGCTCATCCTGCTGACCAACACCATGATCAACATCATTCCGTGGGGTGGGCCTACCGCTCGAGTGGCGAGCGCCTTGAACCTGGACGTGATGGAAGTCTTCATGGGTCTAATCCCGGCGGCCATGCTAGGGCTCGTCTATGCAGCAGGTATTGCATGGTGGCTCGGCTTGAGGGAGCGCAAGCGGCTGGGCTGGGCGCCAGGGAAGGACATGCTGTTGACAGAGGTCAGCGCCAAGGTACCCGTGATCGATCGCAGCCACCAACGTCCACATCTCGTCTGGGTCAACCTCATCTTGATGCTTGGCATGGCAGCGGCGATGGGCACGGGGTTGGCACCGCTGCCGGTAGTGATGGTCGTCACTTTCGCCCTGGCGCTGCTCATCAACTATCCGCGCCTGGCTGAGCAAAAGAGGCGCATCGCGGCACATGCGGACAATGCCGTTACCGTGGCAACGCTCATTTTCGCCGCTGGTGTGTTCACTGGCATTCTCACGGGCTCCGGCATGGTGGACGCTATGTCCGAGTCATTTGTCACCGTCATTCCCGATGCTGCAGGAAGCCACATGGCGCTGATTACGGCGTTCGCGTCATTGCCTTTCACCTTCTTCATGTCAAACGACGCCTATTTCTTCGGGATAATTCCTATCCTGGCTGCCGCTGGCGCGGAGTATGGGGTCGATCCCATGCATATCGCTCGCGCCTCCATGCTGGGGCAGCCTGTCCACGCCCTTAGCCCGCTGATTGCCGCCATCTACGTGATCTCCGGGCTTCTCAAGCGAGAGGTTGGCGAGCTCCAAAGATTTGCCCTGCTACCGGCAATTGGTGCGTCGCTGGTTTTCATTGCCGGAGCCGTGATCACGGGCGCAATCAACTAACGATAATAAATAACCAGCGATAAAAAATAGCCAGCGATAAAAAACAACCAACGACAAAAAACGGTATCGCCTGCCATATGCCCTGCTATGGCAAAGAGTTTTCGTGACAAAAACTATAACAGGAAAATTCAGATGAACACGAAAAGCACGCTTGCAATGGTTTTTTCAGCGGTTGCACTTGGCGGAATTTCACCAGCTCTTGCATCGGACATTCACGATGATGACAGAGCCGACAATTCCAGCAAGCTCGACTTCTATCTACGGGCCGTTCTCATCGACACCAGGCTTGAGAACGAGATCATAGAACAGAATTTTGGCGGCTTCTCTTTTGGGAACGAGCTGGGGGGAACGGCACTGGGCCTCGTCGCTGACTACAACTCAGGATACTGGAACAACATCGGGTTCGATGCATCTCTTTACGGCGTGGCGAAAATCGATTCGCGCACCGAGAGTCGCGACCTTTTCGATGACACGTCCGGTGAAAACCGAGGCTTCGCGAAGCTCGGCCAAGCATTCCTGAAATTTCGTCACGATGGTGAGAACTGGGCCACCGGGTTGCAGGTGGGGCGCGGGAGATTTGACGCTGGCACTGTCGTCACGCTGGACACTAGGGCCGTTCCCGGAAGCCTGCAGGGAGCGAGAGGACAGGTACGCATCGAAGAGCTGGGTATTGGTCCATTGCCAGGCGTGCTGTACCTGGACGGCGCATACATTAACGGCGTGTCTCCTCGCGACCGAGACGGATTCGAAGAAATTGTCAGCAACAGCGGGGTTGAGATCGACCACATCAGGACGTTTGGCATCGAGTACGATGCCAGACTCTTTGCCTTGAGCCACGCACAGGGCATAGCCAAAGACTTCAACAAGAACTCCAGTTATGGATTGACTCTACGGGCACCCATCGGGCAACGGGGTGGGGCCATCTTTGAGACCTATTACTATGACCTGCGCAGAGACGGCGACATCTGGGATCGCGACTGGCTTGCCAGGGATGCAGGGTATGACGACAAGGCCAGCTGGCTGAACCTCAACCTGGGGCTGAGAATCGACAACTGGAGTGCAGGTCTTTCGTACTCCAGGACCTCCGCAGAATTAACGAACGGAAGGCTTGGCTACGCCTATTTCGATCATGGCAATAACGTCGATGGGCGAATGGATGCCTGGACCCGATCAGGCAACGACTTCAACAATGATGGTGAAGAGACTTGGCAGATCGCTGGGGGCTATGACTTCAATGGGCATTCCATTGCAGGAGTGCCGTTGGATGGAGTCAACTTCATGGCTTTGTTCAAGCGGGGAAGATTCGATGCCACCAACCCCTTTTCCGGCGCGGATTCCGCGATTCAGGAAAGCCAAACGGAATACCGTTTGAACTATCGATTCAATGAACCCAACTACCAGGGACTCTCAGCTGGCCTGATCTTTACGCGCTACTGGATCAATGAAGATTTCGTGGCCTTGGTATCGGCCCAGCCAAACAATGTCGTCAACGGCAAGGAAGTGCGTGTTTATTTGGATTACTCCTTCTAGTTCCGACAATGGCGGCGGAGCGCTTATCTTGAAAAAAGGTGGATAAATGTCGATGAAAAGCAAGTCAGTGGTCGTTACTCCGAAATTTTTCGATGAAGCGACCATACGCTTTCTTGAGAAGTCCGATCTCTCTGTCACCGTGCCTGATTTTCCCGAGGGGAAAAACGATGCCACCGCGACGGAGGCCGAACTGATTGCTGTGCTATCGGAGGCCGATGCCTGGATCGTCGGCCATTCCACCGTGACCTTGAGCCTGCTCCGGTCGCTGCCCAGGCTCAAGGCCATTGCTCGTAGGGGCGTGGGTTACGAAAAAATCGATCTGAAGGCGGCTGTCGAGACAGGGAAGGTGGTCACCATTGCTGTTGGCGGTAACGAGGAGAGCGTAGCGGACCGCACTCTGGCCTTGATGCTCAGCGCAGCGCATCGCATCCGAGAGTCCCAGCAGCAGCTTATAGACGGCACCGGAACGATCCTCATCGGTAATGACTTGTACGCAAAGACAGTCGGCGTGATCGGCCTGGGGCGTATCGCCAGGAATGTGATAAGGCGGCTGAAGGCATTCGATACGACCCTACTGGCCACTACCCCACGTCCCGATCATGCCTACGGAAAATCCATGGGAGTGGAATACGTCGGTCTGGAGGAGCTGCTGCAGCGCAGCGACTTCGTATCGCTGCATGCACCTTTCAAACCTGAAACCAGGCATCTCATCAATGCCGATCGTCTGGCAATGATGAAGAAGGACTCGTTTCTGATCAATACCGGCCGCGGTGGCCTCGTTGACGATCGTGCTCTGTTGTCCGCGCTCAAGGAGGGCCGGCTTGGCGGAGCAGGGCTCGATGTCTTCGAAAGCGAGGTAGACCCCGGCCTGATCGAGATCACCAAGGAATTGGTGCGCCTGCCGAATGTCGTTGCGACCCCGCACTCCGCCGCCTCGACGCACGAGGGACTCCGGCGCACGAACGCAGTGGCAGCCAAGTGCGTGGTCTCCGTCCTAAATGGTGATACGCCTCCTGAAGATTGCTTGGTGGTGGGTGGGTGAGTTTTTAAATGCCTTCTTTTTTGATAACCCAAACAGGATGAAACGGCACATATCATGGATACGAATGTAAAAATCAAGGTGATCGTGCCCTGCGGCTCTTTAGGCTCAGGCGTGCGCGAGGAAGAGATTGCCTATGGGTTGAAGCAAGGTGCCCAGGCCATCGCTACCGATGCGGGTTCGACCGATAGCGGGGCGGCCTACCTTGCACTGGGCAAGTCGAAGAACAATCGCGGCGCCGTCAAGCGCGACCTGACGATACTCATGAAAGCCCAGGCGGCCGCCGGCGTACCGATCATCGTAGGTACCGCCGGGCAAGCGGGTGGAGATCTCAACCTGGCCTGGACCAGGGACATCGTGGTCGAGGTCGCCAATGAGCTTGGCATCTCGCCGAAAATCGGCCTGATCCACTGCGAGCAGGACAAGGAGACGGTCAAGCGACTGAACCATGCTGGGCGTATCACACCGCTACCGCCCTCAACCGCGCTGGACGACGACACGGTGGACTCTTGCGCGCACATCGTTGCGGCATTGGGGGTGGAGCCATTCGTGGCCGCTCTCGAAGCCGGCGCAGACATCGTACTGGCCGGCAGAGCGACCGATACCGCCGTTATCGCGGCGTTCCCGATCTGGAAGGGAGCGCCTTGGGGCCCCTCATGGCACGCAGGCAAGATCGCTGAATGCGGCGTGCAATGCACGGAGAACCCTGCCGCAGGCTCTGGAGTATTGCTCACCATCGACAGTGCTGGCTTTGAAGTGGAGCCGCTGAGTCTCGACAACCGGTGCACGCCGCAAAGCGTTTCTGGACATATGCTGTACGAGAACACCGACCCGTTCCGCCTGATCGAGCCAGGCGGCGTGCTCGAGGTAAGCAGTGCCGAGTACGAGATGCTGAACGAGCGCACAGTGAGGGTGACCGGGTCTCGCTGGGAGCCCCAGCCCTACACCATGAAACTGGAAGGGGCTGCCGCGGGAATGTACCAGACGATCATGCTGGTTGGTGTGCAGGATCCCGACGTGCTCTCTGATATCGATGGCTTTCATGATCGATTGCTGGACGCACTCTATACGCGTACCCGTCAGTGCATTCCTGCCGACGAACTGGGCGAGTTCCATATCTCACTGCGAATGTATGGATGGAACGCGGTCACCGGCCTGAAGCCGCCTGCGTGCACGCCTCCACCTCCCGAAGTGGGGATCCTGTTCGTTTCAACCGCAGCCACCCAGGAGCTGGCCGATGAGATTGCGCATGCCTGCAACCCCTATTTCTTCCATTACCCGAGCATTCTGGGGAAGGAGTTGCCTTCGTACGGTTTCGCATTCACGCCTGCCGACATCCCCCGCGGTCAGATATATGAGTTCAAGTTGAACCATGTGGTGAGGCTCGACGATCCCTTTGAACTGGTAAGTACCGAATGGTTGGACCTTTCCAAAAACTCACTGGCAGGGGTGAAGCGAAATGCCTAAATTGAAAGACGTATGTCGACATATCAGGTCGAAACAAGCCGGGCCGTTCTGGATTACTTTCGACATCTACTTCAACAGTCGAGAGAACTTCACTCGCTACTGCGATGACGAAGCGCTATCCACCGAGGCTTTCGCAAGTCTGTATGGAGCTGACCCTGCGCTAGTCAAACGTATTCCCGTACCGCAGCTCGACATGATCAAGATTTCCTACCCAAGACCTACGCCACAAGGGGGGATGGTCGAGCGGGACATGCACGCCGGGCAACAGTATGTTCGGCTATCCAACATCTGCTTGGGTTAAGCCAATGAGCCCTTGGCTGCCGAATACGGTCGAGGGCTGCTGACAATTTAGCCAACCGCAGGTAACGCCTCGCCTCTCATACACCACAGCCAGAAGTTGACCATGAACCACATATTTATTCCCTGCTTGGCAATAGTCATTGGCTTGGCAGCATTGGCCTGGAGCGCAGATCGTTTCATCGGTAGTGCCGCCATGGTGGCGCGTCGTTTCGGGATCTCTCCCTTGTTTATCGGAGTCATCATCATTGGTTTCGGCACATCCGCCCCAGAGCTCATGGTTTCAGCGATTGCCGCGTTGGAAGGCAGCCCTGCGCTGGCCCTTGGCAACGCCTTTGGCTCGAACATCGCCAATATAGGATTGGTACTGGGCGCAGCAGCGATGATATGTCCTATCACTACCTCTTCGAGAGTCATACGTAGCGAGATAGTAATTCTATCGACCATCACGCTACTGGCGGGGGCGTTATTACTCAACCGCTACCTCAGTCGGCTTGACGGACTGCTCTTGCTAGCTTGTTTCTTCGCCCTGCTTGTCTGGTCGGTGCGCAAAAGCTTCAAGCAGCCCCCGGAAACAGAGGCACTGGAAGAGCAGCACAGCGACGCGCCAACGGCTAGCTGGCGGGTAATGGTTTGGCTGACGGCAAGCTTGGTGCTACTGCTTGCATCTTCCAGGTTGCTGGTTTGGGGATCCGTAGAATTGGCGATGTCGCTCGGCATCAGCGAACTGGTGATCGGGCTCACGATTGTCGCTCTGGGAACGTCTTTACCGGAGCTCGCCAGCGTCATCGCTGCAGTACGAAAAAGCCAACACGATCTGGCGATTGGCAACATACTCGGCTCTGGGCTCTTCAATACGTTGGCGGTGGTTGGCTTGTCGGCAACGATCGCTCCCTTTGATTTCGAGTCATGGGTGCTATATCGCGACTGGCTGATCATGTTTCTGCTGGTTGCAATAATTCTTGCACATACTCTGTTGCATCGTCTGGGCGGCATACACCTGAGGCGCACTAGCGGCGCCGCCTTGATTTCCATTTATATCGGATTGAACCGTACCGGCTTTCTCGGAGACTCGTTGGTTTGAGTCAGGCCACCATCTTGGCCTGACCCTGTTGCTCATAATACAGCGCTTCTCGCTCAGCAGGCGGCATGTTGCCGATCGGTTCCAGGAGCCGCCGATGATTGAACCAGTCGACCCACTCCAGAGTGGCGAACTCAACGGCCTCCAGGTGCCGCCATGGCCCGCTTCGGCGGATGACCTCCGTCTTGAACAACCCGATCACCGTCTCGGCCAGCGCATTGTCATATGAGTCGCCGACACTCCCGACAGACGGGGCGATGCCGGCGTCCTCCAAGCGCTCTGTGTATCGAATCGAGACATATTGGACGCCCCTATCGCTATGGTGAATCAAGTCGCTGCCAGGCCGCTGAGGCCGTTCATGAAGCGACTGCTCCAGCGCATCGAGCACCATATCGGTGCGGGGTGAACGGGAGACTCGCCAGCCAATGATCCGGCGAGCAAAGGCGTCGATGACGAAGGCAACATAGACGAAGCCTTGCCAGGTTGCGACATAGGTGAAATCCGACACCCACAGCGCATTCGGCTGAGCTGGCTGAAACTGCCGTCGCACCAGGTCCGCCGGCGAGGCCTTGTTGGGATCTGGCACGGTGGTACGGACTGGCTTGCCTCTCACCACGCCTCGCAGCCCCATATGGCGCATCAGGCGCTCAACGGTGCAACGAGCGGTGGGAATCGCTTCTCGATGCAATTGTCGCCAGACCTTGCGGATGCCATAGACACCGAAGTTCTCCTCCCAGACGCGCTGGATCTCGGCACTCAGCCAGCGATCACGCTGGATGCGGGGTGGCGCGCGATCAGGCTTGGCGTCACGGGCCTTGTGCTCGTAGTAGGTCGACGGGGCGATCGGCAGGATTCGGCAGATCGGCTCGACCCCGTACGACTCCCGGTGATCATCGATGAACTCGATCATCACTTGCCGCGGCGGTCGAGCTCCGCCTGGGCAAAATACGCAGAGGCCTTGCGGAGAATCTCGTTGGCCTGCTTCAACTCGCGGTTCTCGCGCTCCAGAGCCTTGATCCGCTCGCGCTCAGACGTGGTCGCGCCTTCCCGACGACCTGCATCACGCTCGGCCTGACGGACCCAACTACGCAGCGTCTCTGGCGTGCAGCCGATCTTGGGGGCAATGGCACCGATAGCGGCCCACTGGGAGGGGTAGTCGGCTTCGTGGTCGAAGACCATGCGGACGGCTCGCTGCCGGACCTCAGGTGCATATCGCTTGGAAGTGTTCATGGCTCCATCCTCTCAAGGTTTGGAGCCTCCGGGAATCCCGGTACGGTTCAGATATTTGGGTTGGCTGGGCTTCACCCTGACCTCCCCACTCGGAATCGCCCAAACGTGACTTACCAACGTGAACAAACAGGAACATCGTGTACAAAATGGCCAAAGACACGCCGACTCCCCCTCTCGACACGCACCATTTCCCCGATCTCCACCCGGACATCGCCAAAGCGGCCGCTCGTCTACACCATGCCGGGCTCGCTCGTCCTGCGGCGGGCGATATTCAAAGCGTGCGCGACTACCTTGAGCGGGTCACCCAGTTCGTTTCCGCGACCAGCGTCCCTTTGCCGCAAGAGCGCCTGCTGCACTTCCCCACGAAGGGCCGACGCGTGCCTTGCAAGCTTTACTGGCCTGACGGTCACCACCCCTTGGGATTGATGTTCTATTGCCACGGCGGCGGGTTCCGGCACGGGACTCTTGCAGGGTGGGACGCCCCCCTCAGGCAGTTGGTGCGCGAGAGCGGCGTAGCGGTCCTTTCGATAGAGTATGCCCTCGCGCCCGAGCACCCCTTCCCTGCCGCTTTCGAAGAGATCGTCGCTCTCGCACAGCAGGTGATTCACGAAGGGTCAATCGCTGAGGCTAAAATCGACCGCTTTGCCTTTGGAGGAGATTCTTCAGGCGCCAATCTGGCATTGGGAGCGGCAGTTTCCATGCTGAAAAGCGGCGTGACCAACCTGGGGCACCTGCTACTGTTCTATGGGGTCTACTCGAAGGATCTCGCCTCCGACTCATGGCAGCGCTTGAGCAACTATGCCGGACATGGCCTTTCGGCAGACTCAATGCGCCAGTACTGGACCAGCTATCTTCAAAAGAACGAGGGCGATTGGCGTGCCCAACCCCTTCATGCCGACCTGGCGGGGCTTCCCGCGACCCGCTTGGTCGTAGGTGATTTAGACCCGCTCCTTGATGAAAACGTCATATTGCATAAAAAGCTCATGGAGTCTGGCGTGGAGTCGCATTTGACCGTAGCTCCAGGTGTCATGCACGGGGTGCTTCGGTTCAACGAGCTGGCAGGCGTAGTGAGAGAAATGATCCAAAGCGAAGCGCAGGCGTTACGCCGGTCCTTCTCGAGATGATCCATGCAGCGAGCATTCTCTGGCATCAAGAGTGCTCGCCGCTGAGCCATGCGCCGGGGCTCGCCCACCCGTGCAAAGCCGACCCTGCCTGTGATGGAAGGCACACCTCAAAAAGTGCCCGAGGCCAGCGGCAGCCACACGTGCTCATAGCCAATGGTGATCGCGACCCACACCAGCAGCGCGGCCATGGCGAGGCTGAAGCCTTTCAGCAGCCTTGGATTTTCCAGGCGCTGGCCGAGGACGGCACCCATCAGGGCATAGCTGCCGGGGGCACCGAAAGCCAGCGCGGCCAGCCCGAGCGACCAGAACAGCAGGCTCATGCCGTGGATGCCGGCGGCAGGAAACTGGATGGTGGCGATCGGCAGGGTCGCGAGCATGGCCTTGGGGTTGCATAGCTGCATGATCAAGCCATCGCGGAAGCTCAGGATACGCGGTGCCTCGCGCGCTCGGTTGAGGTCAACGCTCGAGCGGGCGACCTTGAGCGCCAGGTAGAGGATGTAGCCACACCCCACCGCCCCCACCACGGCGAGCATGTCGCCACGCACCCAGGCCGCTCCAGCCCAGCCGAACAGCAGGAATAGCGTGAGCATGGCCAGCCCCACACCGAGGAAGAAGCCGAGCGATGTCCTTGCCTGGCCATTGAGTCCGGCGTTCAAGCCGAGCAGGTTCACGGGGCCAGGCGTGTACATGACGCCCAGCGCATAGGCGACGATCTCCATGGGAGTCTCTCCGATAGATGGTGTGTCTTGTGTGGCCGAGCGGCCGGAATTCAGCGCTGCTAGATGACGCTGCGCTGGTACTGATATGGCGTCTTGCCGTAGATGCGTTTGAAGCGGCGGTTGAAGTGGCTGAGGTCGGTGAAGCCGTAGCGGAATGCCACCTCGGAGGGCGCCACACCGGACTCAAGGGCGCTGCGCGCAGCGTTGACCCGGCAGCTCAGCACGTACTGGTGCGGCGTGATACCGAACTGCTGGCGGAACAGGCGCAGGAAGTGGTACTTGGAGAGGTGGGCGGCCTGACTGATCTCGTCCAGCGAGAGATCCGTCTCCAGGTGCGCGAGGATGTACTCCTTGGCACGCAGCAGCAGTGCATCGGGGCGACTCACCCTGCCGCCGGGCTGGAACTTGCCGGCACGCTGCACCAGGCGCGTCGCCATGCGGTGCAGGGCGTGTTCCTGGTCAATGCGCGTGCCCTGCCGGTCGATCATCAGTTGGGCGAGGTCGAGAATGGCGTGGCGCAACTGGGGGTCGG
Source organism: Billgrantia desiderata (assembly GCA_011742915.1). Lineage (GTDB taxonomy): Bacteria > Pseudomonadota > Gammaproteobacteria > Pseudomonadales > Halomonadaceae > Halomonas > Halomonas desiderata. Next base: position 10,266 of record JAAQTN010000063.1, read on the forward strand.
CCAGCAGGGTCTCTCGGCCGTGGAACCGGGCGGCACGCTCGCATCCCGCCGCATCGGCAAACGAGGCCTCGAGCTGAGCGGTGGGCACATAGATCATCACGTAGCCCAGCGTGGTACCGTCACCAGGATGGCCGTCGTGGGCCTGATCCGGGTTGAACTGGATGACGTTGCCGGGCGGGCTACGGTGAAACTCGCCGCCGCTGAAGAAATCCTGCCGACCGGCAAGGGTCACGCCGAAGGCGTACTCTTCATGCGCGTGGCGGTCGTAACTGAAGTCGCTCAGCGACGCATGGAGCACCGTGAGCCCGGGTACTTGCCGGCTCTTGTGGTAGTCGAACCGGCTGGATTGCTTGGCCATGCCACACCTCCCTGAACGCCACTAAGGCCTAGCTTAGGCCCCGCCAAGGACTAGGGCTTGGACATTATTGCGCAAAAAGATAGTGACCTTGCTTCAGTCCACAGGAGCCGTGATGCAAAATCGAAAGCCGAACCGCGCCCTCTGGTGGCCCATATGGACTTGCTGACCCTGCTGTTCTTCGTGCCGGCCTGCTTCGCTCTGAACATGGCACCGGGCCCCAACAACCTGCTCTCCATGAGCAACGCCAAGCGCTATGGCGTGCGCATGGCTTGCCTGGCCGGCATCGGGCGCCTGGCGGCTTTCGTGGTGATGATCGCCCTCGCCGCCTCGGGTCTGGCCACCGTGCTCTACACCTCCGAAAAGCTGTTCCTGCTCATCAAGGTGCTCGGCGCCGGCTATCTGTTCTGGCTGGCCTTCCAGCTGTGGGGCGCCGAGAGTGGCGACGAGGACATGGCCGCCGCCCCGATGGGGCTCTGGGGCCTGAGCCGCCAGGAGTTCCTGCTCGCCGCCGGCAACCCAAAGGCGATCCTGATCTTCACGGCGTTCCTGCCTCAGTTCGTTACGCCAGGCGGCGACGTCGCCTTCCAGTTCCTGATCCTGGGCGCTCTGTTCCTGGTACTCGAATGGGTGGCCATCATCGGCTATGCCTGCTTCGGCGCCTTTCTACGCCACTGGTTCTCGCGCCCCGCCATGCGCCGGCTGTTCAACCGCACCTGCGCAAGCCTGTTGGCGAGCGCCGGCATCGGCCTGCTGGTGGCAAGGCGGGAGTAAGCCCTTAACTCTCGGGAATGCCTAGTTGGCCTCCCGCGGGGATATCCGACACCTTCAACAGATCGATGAAGGCGCGCAGTGCCGCGGGCACGTGGCGGTGCCCAGGGTAGTAAAGCATCAGGCCGGGGTACGGCGGGCTCCAGGCTTCGAGCAACGCCACTAGCTGCCCCGAGGCGAGACGCTCGCTGGCCACGATCTCGGGCACGTAGGCAATGCCGAGACCGTCGGCTGCCGCTTCGACCATGAGTTCGTTGTCGTCGAGCGTCAGCGCGCCGGGAACGTCGATGGCGATCTCCTGCCCTCGCCGCTCGAACTCCCAGCGATAGCGCTTGCCGCTGGGCAGCCGCTGGCGGATGCAGCGATGCTTGTGCAGGTCGTCGGGAACGCTTGGCATGCCGAAGCGGCGCAGGTAATCCGGCGAGGCCACCGCCAGGAAGCGCATGGCACCGCCCAGCTTCACCGCAATCATGTCCTGGGGGACCGCCTCGCCCAACCGAACCCCGGCATCGAAGCCCTGCTCGACGATGTCGACGAGCCGCCCTTCGCTGACGAGATCGAGCTCCACCGCCGGGTAGCGGCGCAGATAAACCGGCACGATATGGGCAAGCAGCAGCCGGGCCGCTGCCCTGCTGGCGTTGATGCGCAGCACGCCGCCGGGCTCGCCGCGGTCGTCGGCGAGGGTATCCAGCGTGGCGTTCAGTTCACTCAAGGTGGGCGTGATACGCGCCAGGAACCGACCGCCGGCATCGGTCACGGAAACGCTGCGGGTGGTGCGATGCAGCAGCCGCACGCCGAGCTGCTCTTCCAGATGCCGCATGCGGTGGCTCAGCGCCGAGCGTGAGACACCGATGACGTCAGCGGCACGCCGAAAGCTGCGTTCGGCAGCCACCACCGCAAAGGCTTCCAGATCGGCCAGGGTTGGCTTGGATATGCTTGGCTTAGACATGCTTGGCTTGCTCATTGGTGAATTTCTCTCACGAGTACATACAACAGTAGCCTACTTCTGCATTCCAATCGGAAACGCCAGCATGGTTTCGTCACTCCACCCGAAGGAAGGAACGAAACGATGAGCAAGACATGGTTGATTACCGGCGCCTCTTCAGGCCTCGGCCGTCTGATGACGGAACGCCTGTTGGCGCGTGGCGATCGCGTGGTTGCCACGCTGCGCCGGGAAGGCGTGCTCGACGAACTGCAGCAGGCCCATGGCGAGCGCCTGCTGGTGCTGAAACTCGATCTTACCGATGTGGCCGGGATCCGCGAGGTCACCCGCCAGGCCTTCGAGCGTATGGGAAGGATCGATGTGGTGGTATCGAACGCTGGCTATGGGCTCTTCGGTGCCGCAGAAGAGCTCAGCGACGAGCAGATCGATCACCAGATCGCCACCAACCTTACCGGTTCGATTCAGCTCATTCGCGCGGTATTGCCCTACCTGCGCGACCAGGGCGGCGGGCGCATCGTGCAGGTCTCCTCCGAAGGCGGCCAGAAGGCCTACCCCAACTTCTCGCTCTACCACGCCACCAAGTGGGGCATCGAGGGCTTCGTCGAAGCGACGGCGCAGGACGTGGCGCCGTTCGGGATCGATTTCATCATTGTCGAACCGGGACCCACCGCGACCGATTTCGCCACAGGGCTCGTGTACGGCACGCCGATGGCGGTCTATGAGGCCACGCCGGCGGGCGATGTCAGGCGCGCCGTGGCAGACGGCAGCTTCGAGATAAAGGGCGATGCCGAAAGAACGGTAGAGGCCATGATCGCTGCCGCCGACGCGGCGCAACCACCCATGCGGCTGGCACTCGGCAGTTCAGCGTACACGGGCATCAAGCAGGCGCTGGAAGCGCGGCTTCAGATGCTCGAGGCGCAGCGCGACGTGGCCTTTGCGGCCGATGCCGACTGACTTAGCTCGGCTTTACAGCGGCAAATGCAGGATGGCGCCCCGCAGGCCGCGCTCGTCGGCCCACAGCTTGCCCAGGGTGATGGGCAGGCGAAAGCGGCGCTTGCCGGCGGCGCCGGGATTGAACAGCAATCTGCCATCCTGCCACTCGTTGCGCGGCTTGTGAGAGTGGCCGTGGAGGACCGCGTCGCAGGGCGTGGCCGGATCGAACGCCTGCAGGATATGTACGAGGTGCAGGTGCCAGCCGTTGACGCTGAGATCCAGCGTCGGCGGCAGCGCCTCGGCCCAGGGAGCGCTGTCGATGTTGCCGCGCACCGCGAAGGTCGGCGCCAGTTCGGCCAGTCGTTCGAGAAGGGCAGCGTCTTCATCGCCCCCGCCCACGTCGCCGAGATGCAGAATGAGTTCGCAGCCTTCGAGCAGGGTGAGCGCCTCGGGGCGCAGCAGGCCGTGGGTATCGCTGATGACCCCGACCGGCCGCTCGCTGACAACGGCGTGCATCGTGCTATTCCCAGACGAGCCGTATGAACAAGCCGACGGGGCATTCACCCGAGTCCAGGCCTCTGACATCGAGGTTCCGTGTCGTCATGGGCACTCCTGTTGCGCTTCGTTTCCCCGGTATCTTGTCAGTGTTGCCCTTGAGAAGGTTCATCTCAACTACCGAACCAAATGCGAATCGTAAGCAAGAACCATCAACCGACTGAATTTCAAGGCAAATTGACCGATCACAAGATTCACCCTAGGATGAGCTCATTCGCGATCGCGCCAAGGGAAGGATACGCATGAAAGGCAACCAAGAGATCATCGACGCCCTGAACGGCCTACTGGCAGCGGAACTCGCCGCCATGGATCAGTACTTTCTCCACTCCGAGATGTACGCCGACTGGGGGCTCACCAAGCTCTACGAACGCATCGCCCACGAGTTCGACGATGAAAAGGGCCATGCCAAGCTGCTGATCGAGCGCATCCTGTTCCTGGAAGGCAAGCCCGACATCCACACCCGCACCCCGGTGCGCATCGGTAGCGACGTGGAGGAGATGATCGCCAATGACCTCCAGCTCGAATACGAGGTGGGCGATGCCCTCAAGGACGCCATCGCCCTGTGCGAGCGGGAGCGCGACTTCCAGACCCGCGATGTGCTCCTCGGGCTGCTGGCCGACACCGAAGAGGATCACGCCCACTGGCTGGAGCAGCAGCTGCGGTTGATCAAGATGCTGGGCAAGCCGAACTACCTGCTCTCGCAGATGTGATGCAAACCAAGGCGCCCACGGGCGCCTTTCCCCCGCTGTCGAAATCACCCCGCTCCATCCGATACTGAGGAGTACGCCCCTCTTCCCTGTCTGATGGAGCTTTGCCATGTCGCGCATGATCTTCGTGAATCTGCCCGTTGCCGATCTCGAGAGATCGATGGCCTTCTACGAGGCGCTGGGCTTTACCAACAACCCTCACTTCACCGACGAGACAGCGGCGTGCATGGTGCTGAGCGAGACGATCCACGTGATGCTGCTCACCCATGCCAAGTGGCGCACCTTCACCGATCGCCCGATTCCACCGAGCGACTCCAGCGAGTTCATGCTGGCTCTCTCCTGCGAGAGCCGCGCGGCGGTGGATGCCATGAACGAGACGGCCGGCGCCAATGGCGGCACGGCCGATATCAACCCGCGCCAGGATCACGGCTTCATGTACAGCTGCGCCTTGGCGGACCCCGACGGGCACGTCTGGGAGTCGTTCTGGATGGACCCGGCGGCCATACCCCCGAATGTGACATGAGTAGCGTAAGCGAAGGATGGCGGCTATCGGCCGCCTTATCCCGCTATGGCTTGTAACGAGTCAGCGCGATACCGCACGCAATCAGCCCGGACGAGATGAATCGCCAAACGCCTAAGCCTTCTTTCAAGATAAAGGTGGAAATCAGCGCTGCGAATAAAACACTTGTTTCACGTAATGACGAAACCATGCCTAGTGGAGCATAAGCCATTGCCCAAATTACGATCCAGTACGCCCCAACCTGCATACCTCCACCGAGAGCTGCAGGAATTAAGTTACCGGAAGCAACTTTTTTAATCGCTTCGAATTTCCAAACAATGGCGATAAGGAACGTCAGCAAGCCGTTGCCAATAGTCAAGCACACAGCAAAACCTAGCGCCGAACCAGCCTGCCGAGCACCCAAGCCACCCACCAACGTGTAAGAAGCGATAAAGGCGCCCGTACCAAGGGCCAGCATTATAGCAAGAGGATTTCGAGTAACTCCGGTTCTTGTATCGAATGCTAGCGACATTACACCGACCGACAGGAACAGCACACCGAGCAGCGGAAAAAAGCTTAGTACTTCACCAGCAAACACGGCGGCTCCCAACGTAACGAGCAGAGGCGCCGATCCGCGAGCGATAGGATAGACCTGTCCAAAGTCACCATAATGATAGGCCATAGGAAGACAGAAGTGATACGCCGTATGAATCAGAATAGCCAAGGCAAGAAGAGGCCAGCTGGCGGCATCAGGAAGTTCCACAAAAGGCAAAGCGAACGCCGAAATAAGGCTTCCGAATAGCGTAATTACCGCCATGACTGCGATTCTGTCACCACCCACTTTTACGATTGCATTCCAGCTTGCATTGAATATTGCAGCAAGCAAAACAATCAAGGTTATTTCCAAGCTCATTTATCACCGCCCACAAAGCTTTAAAAAAGCTATCGTGCCCACCAGCCCAACCATTCTCTCTCATCGTAACGAAATGTCGCTATCTAGATCCTAGTTACCAGCTGCTTTCTTTTTCTTCCAACAGCCTAGCAGATGTCTGCACTAAGCACGGCCCGCCCCCGCTCAGTCAGGGCGAGCAAGCGATGGGGCCATTCGCGGTGGGTTTCGCTGATATCGAGAAGCGGCTCGGGACCGGTGGCAAGCGGTTGCAGCAGCCACCAGAACATCAGGTCGCCCAGATAGGGCAGCGGCTCGTACTCACGCATGAGGTAGGAGAACGTCTTGCCCACCGACAACGGGCCGTGGTCGCGCACGATCTCCAGCGTCAGCCGCTCGGTCAGGCCTAAGCCGCTCTCCTCGGCGGGGCGTTCCTGCAGGTGGCGGGCCAGCGCGCGGCCCATCATTGGCAGTGCCGGCGTACCGCTGGCAACGAGCGCTCGCAGCGGCTCGGGGCCGTCGGCAGTCAGTGCCTGCCACGCCCGAGTGCCCAATTCGAGCAGCGGCGCCTCCACCGGACGGCGCCACTGCCACAACCACGCCAACAGGTCCGGAGCGAGCTGGCCGAGACCGATGAAGCGCTCCACGCCGGGTACCGACTCCACTGCCACCAGCTCGACCCTTGCCTTGGTTGGGCGTGCACGCAGCCGGTAAAGCAGGTAGGCCAGGATCAGCTGGTCGTAGCTGTCATGCTCGAACCACAGCACGAGGCGTTCATAGCGCTCGAGATCGTCCAGTGCGGCGTAACCCTTGCGCAGCCGGGCCAGAACGTCCCCCTCGGCCATACCGGACACTTCCGCCAGGAAGCGGGCGCGCAGGGTCATGAGCTCCGTGGGCGAGAAAGCGCGTAGCGGGCCGATGCAGAATGGATCGGAGAACTCGAGGAAATCGCCTCCGAAGCCGACAGTGCGCAGGCTGTGCTCGATATCCGAGCCGCAGCGAATGTGCAGCGTGGCCATGTCGCGATCGCCGCGCTCGGCGACCTTGCGCCGAGAAAAGTCGAGCGCCTCGATATGTGCCTTGAGCTTCGGCCAGCTGGGAAAGCCGCATTCGCGGGCGATGATGAACTGGGTATCGGCGAGCTTCAGCGGCGTCTCGCGCGGCGGGATGTGATCGGGTAGGGGCCGGGGTCACCCCCGGCGCCCTCCCACACCACCGTACGTACCGTTCGGTATACGGCGGTTCATG
>JAAQTN010000064.1 GCA_011742915.1 Billgrantia desiderata
TGGACCCTCCAGGTGAGCTCACGGAGGGGTCAGTTTTCCGTGTCGCCTGGGGGTCAGTTTTACGTGTCGCCTGACAGGCCAGTCGACGGCAGGGTTGGCGTAGGGGGTGCTTTCGTTCAGCAAATGCCGATTTTCGATGAACAGCAGCACCTGCAGTATCACCGGCGGTATCGCCTCGAAGCTGGCGTATTGGCGCTGCGGATGGCGGAACTCGTAAAAGGTGTCGCCACGACACTCCTCGATGGTCAGGCCGGCTTGGGTCTTCTCCCCGTAGGGCGGGAAGAAGCCGCGGCGGGTGTAGTCGAGCAGGGCTGGCGTGAAGCGGGCCTGCTCGACGATCTCATAACCGCGAGTATTCAGGCGGGATTCGAACTCCGGCAGTAGGGTATAGCCCAGACGTTGATCGAAGGGGCCGTGTTGAGGAAACAGAATCTGCGAGCTGCGTCCGGGCTCTAGCGTGTAGCGCAGGGTAGAGGAGTAGCGGGAAAGCTCCTGGGCCTGAAAATGAGACGTCTTGGCCTCGGCGACGAGCAGCGTGGCCAGGGAGACGCCGAATACCAGCAGCAGGATGGTCAGTGTCAGGTAAAGCCAGCGACGCGACGGTTCCGGCCGAGTAGCTGGGGCGATTCTCGGTTCCTCAATGAACGGCGAACGCTTGGGCAGCGAATCGCCATTGTCGCGCCACGCCACGGTAGACGAATCCCGGCGTGACGAAGTACCGCGCGCACCCATACGTCACCCCACTCGACCGCGACTCATACTTTTTGTTTTAGCCTAGTCTGGTGGGGCAATAAAGTAGTTGCTAAAAAAGAAATTGTAACCGAGCGGCGCGCAGCGCTTTCAGCCTTCGCGATAAACGCCGAAGTGGGTCAATCCACGATCGTGAAGATGCATGGCCTGCATACGGCTCATCACGCCTTGAGCGCAATACAGCAGATAGCGACGGTCGTCGGGCAGGGCCCCGGCACGCGACTGCAGTTCGAAGAACGGTATTTCCAGACACTCGACCTGAGAAAGCGACAGAGGAGCCGCTTCGCGCTCTGCCGGCGGGCGAATGTCGATCACGCTGACGGCGGAGCCGTTGGCTGCCGCCTGCAGATCGGTCACCACTTCGAGTTCAGGCTCCGCCGTGTGAGCTTGCTCCAGCAGTTGATCGGAGCGAGTCTGCACCGCTCGTTGTACGGCATCGTCGAGCACGCTGAAATCGAAATTTTCCTCGGCGGCAATCACCTTGTCGTGGCGTGCCTGGGTGTTGGGCCGCTGGGAAACGGCACCGCACACCTCGGGCATATTCTCGGCAAAGGGGGCGGTACCGATCTGGCGTGCGGTATCGATGATGGTTTGCTTGTCCTCGGCGATCAGCGGGCGCAGGATCGGCACGTCGCTGGCCTCGTCCATCAGCACCAGGTTGGTCAGGCTCTGGCTCGAGACCTGAGCGATGGCATCGCCGGTCACCAGCATGGGGATGCGTGCACGGGTGGCGATGCGACTCGCTGCGCGTACCATCATCCGCTTCAGCGCAACGCCGATGAGGCCATCGGGAATGCTGCGCTGCAGTTCCGCCACCACGCCCTCGAACGGCACCGCAATGAACTTCACGCGATGCGAGCGGGAATAGCGGTGCCACAGATGGTGTGCCACTTCGCGTACCGCAGCTTCATGGCCGGCGCCACCGAGTTCGAAGAAGAGAAAGTGGGTCTTGATGCCGCGGCGCATCATCTTCCAGGCCGCCACTGGGGAGTCGTAACCGCCCGATATCAGCGTCAGCGCCTGACCCTGCAACCCCATGGGGTAGCCGCCGAGGCCGGGCCAGCGCTGGCGCACCATGCGCAGACGGCTTTCTACCACATCCACCCGAACGTCCACGTCGGGCTCCTTCAGCCTTACCTTGGCATCGGGCGCAGCATCCAGCAGCGCTCGGCCGAGGTGGCGCTCGAGTTGTTCCGAGGTGAAGTCGTGTACCCCCCGGCGTTTCACCGTGATGCGAAAGGTGCGGCCGGCAATGACGTCCCGCCACACGGGCAGCAGCCGTGCGGTGGTGTCCTCGAAGGAGACGAAAGGGACTTCCTCGACGCACTGCACCTCGTGCACGCCGGGAATGTCGCACAACGTCTCCTGTATCTCGCGATACCAGTCTGGCTCGGCCTCTGCCGGTACGAGAACCTTCAATGCATCCCACCCGCCCTGGACGTCTATCGCTTCGCCCAGCGGACGCAACACGTTGCGTATGTTGCCGACCAGGCAGCGAGTCATCTGGCGGCGCACCGAACGTGACTTGATGGTGATTTCCGGAAACAGCTTGAGCAGATAGTACATGGGCAAGGGATTTGTAAAAGTATTGGAAAACAATTGCTTGCCATTATACCAGAGAGAGGCGGGCGGGGTGGGGATTCTCGTCTCCAGGCCATTCGGGTGAGTCAGGGCGCCGAGCGGCGCCCGCCAATCGAGTCATGCCGTTGCGTCGGCCGGGCAAGTCAGTAGAGCGCCTGCTCCTCGCCGATCACCTCTTTCAACAGTTCCAGGAACAGCTTGTCGGCTTCGGAGTGTTCCTGCGGATCCTCGGGGATGTGCACGCTGGTGGTATCGGAAATTTCATTGGCGATACGGGCAGCGGCATCTTCGGGCTTGCCCTCGCTGTAATGACGGCGCGCGATCTCCAGTGACTGTTCGAGGATCCGCGGGTCCTGGAGCAACTTCTTGATGAAGCCGCGCAGCTCATTGATAACGCGTGTTTTCTGAATTTCAGATGAGGCTGACATGTCACGTCTCCTTTTGCTGATAGCGCCGGCCATTCATGTGGCTGACGATACCATGTTTGTCGGCAAGCGGGAGAGCGCCGTCAAGGCCGGTCGGCTCAGCCTCGCGTTCGTTTCCTGGGTTTAGGCAGTCTCATGCGAAAGGTTGAAAAAACGACAAAGGAATCTATTGGACAATCGGACAACCTCGGTTACGCTTACTTACAAAAAAGGTTGACTCTGCCTGAGGGGCTACGATGAGGGGTGTCGAAGGTAACGTAATGTATCTTCTGGTGCTCATACTGTGCGTGGTTCAGGTAAATCAGCTTTCAAAAGGGAATCGGGAAAGGATGCACCATCCGGCTTGGTCCGGGTGAGCCCCGTAATAACAAGAACATGTCTTCACAACTCGACGGATCGCCAGTGTAGACGGGGCGATCGACATCATGTAAAGGGAACTCCCATGAAAAATGCCACTGACTTCTCTCGTACCCACAAGCTGGCCAAGGCCGCGCTGGTGGGGTCTTCGCTTGCGCTGCTTCCCTTGACGGCCGCGGTGGCCCAGACCCTACCGCCCGGCCTGGCGGCGCCGGGGTCGACGGACATTCAGCAGGTCGTGCGTCAGGCGCTGGTCACCAATCCCGAGGTCAAGGCCGCCTGGAACGGCTTGAGCGCTGCCGGCCATGACGTCGGTGTGGCACGCGGCAACTACCTGCCCAGCATCGATGTGGCAGCCGGTGTCGGCCGTGAGGATCGTCAGGGCGATGGGCGCGGCAGCTACGATACCGACTTCGCCGAGCTGCGCCTGACCCAGATGATCTACGACGGCTTTGCCACCCGCAGCGAGGTCGAGCGACTCGATCGTGCCAAGCTGGTGCGCTACTACGAGCTGCTCGGTGCCAGCGAAAACGTTGCGTTGGAGGCCACTCGCGCCTATCTCGACGTGCGCCGCTACCGTGAGCTGGTACGCCTGGCCCAGGACAACTATGCCGATCACCTGCGCGTGTTCAACCAGATCGAGGACCGGGTGCGCTCCGGTGCCGGTCGCGGTGTCGACCTCGAGCAGATCAGCGGTCGTCTGGCGTTGGCCGAATCCAACCTGATGACCGAGGCCTCCAACCTCCACGACGTCACGGCGCGCTATCAGCGCATCGTCGGCAGCCTGCCCGCCGAAAACCTGGCCCCGGCGCCCCAGCTAGACGACCGCTTGCCGCCCTCGGTGAGCGAAGCCGTCAACCTGGCCTTCCAGGGCAATCCCGATTTCCATGCCGCCATCGAGAACATCGAGGCGGCCAGGGCCGAGCAGGCCGGTACCCGGGCCGGATTCCAGCCGCGCCTGGATCTGCGCGGTCGCACCGGTACCAACAACAACGAAAGCGGCTTCGATGGCTTCGGTCGACGCGACCGTCACAGCATCGAACTGGTCGCCAGCATGAACCTGTACCGCGGCGGCAGCGACCTGGCGTCGTTCCGTGCGGCCAGCGACCGTGTCGAGCAGGCCATCGACCAGCGTGACCTGGCCTGTACCAACGTGCGTCAAACCACGCAGATCGCCTACAACGATACCCAGCGCCTGCGCGAGCAGATCCGCTACCTCAACGAGCATCGTCAATCCATCGACCGTGTTCGTGGCGCTTACCAGCAGCAGTTCGACATCGGCCAGCGCACCCTGCTCGACGTGCTCGACAGCGAGAACGAGTACTTCGAGGCCAGTCGCGCCTATGCCAACGCCCAGTACGACATCGCCCTGGCCGATGCGCGCACCTTGGCGGCCATGGGCCAGTTGATGCAGGCACTTGGCGTCATGCGTGACGACATGCCGAGCCTGGCCGAACTGGGCAGCGACGGTGTGGCGCTCGACCCGAGCGTGGTGTGCCCGATCGACGGCCCCGGCGGCTTCACCCTGGCCGATTTCACCCGGGGCATCAGCGCACCGGCTCCGACCCGCGCACCTGACGTCACGCTTTCCGCCGACGCTCTGTTCGCCGTCAACAGCGCCGAGCTGGGACCCGATGCGCGTCAGGAGCTCGCCGAGCTGGCCGGGCAGATTCGTGGCCGTACCGATCTGTCGCGAGTCTTCATCGCCGGCCATGCCGACAGCACTGGAACCCATGCCATCAACGATCCGCTGTCGCAGCGCCGTGCCGACAGCGTGGCGGATTACCTGGTGGGTCAGGGCGTCGATCGCGGTCTGATCCAGACCCGCGGCTACGGTTCGCGTCGTCCGGTGGCCAGCAACGACACGGTGGAAGGGCGCCGTCAGAACCGCCGCGTTGAGGTCACTCTCGAGCGAGTGGGTGAAAATCTCGACATGTCGTCCGTGCAGCAGTGGCCGGCCGTCGGCAGTCAGGAAACGGAGCACGCGACTCAGCTGAGCGTGGCCGAATTCTGGGCACGGCAGCAGCCCGTCGCCAGCGTCTATCGCGAAGTTCAGGGCGAGGTTTACGGTGAGGTCGCCCTTGGCGAGCTGGCCGTTGCTGGTCAGGCAGAGCCGCAGGCGGTGGGTGCCGAGCAGGGCGCCTATCTGCAGGTGGCGGCGCTGAGCGATGCCCAGCGTGCCCAGCAGCTCGGAAGTCAACTCAGCGACACTCTGGCCAGGCCGATGCGCCTGGTCAGCTCGGCCGCACTGCACCGCATTCAACTCGGCCCTATTGGCGACCCGGGTGAGCTGGCGGCGCTGCGTAGCGAGCTGAAGCGTTTGGGCTATGCCGACAGCTATGTCGTACAGGGCTGAACGACCTGGGGTAAAAGCTGTCTGTGCGAAGTTCGCACGGGCAGCCCTGTGATCGTCATCTAGCACCAACCCGCCCGGATCAGCCGGGCGGGCCTCATCCCCGAGGTCCCCGTGACACAGCAAGAAGTGTTGTATTCCGCTCAGGAGCCTCCCCGCTCGGCAGTTCGTGACGAACTGCTCGAGTGCCTGCAAACCATTGCCCTGGCCCATGACCATGCGGTGACACCCGATGCGCTGACGGCAGGCTTGCCGTTGGAAGAGGGGCGTCTCACGCCCGGTGTCTTTGCGCGGGCCGCTGCGCGGGCCGGTATGACGGCGCGTATCGCCAAGAGCCGCCTGGTGCAGCTCAATCCGGCACTTTTCCCTGCCATCTTGCTGTTGGAGCCGGGGCGTGCCTGTGTGCTCGTGGGGTTGGATCTCAAATCGCGTCGCGCGCGGGTCATCTTCCCCGAGCTCGGCGATGCCGTCTCCGAAGTCGATCTGGATGGCCTTGCCGAAAGCTACAGCGGCCAGGCCATCTACGTTCGACCGCGCTTCCGTTTCGATGCGCGGGGCCCTGAGGTCGGCAAGCAGCGCTCGCGCCACTGGTTCTGGGGCGTCATCCGCGAGAACCGACGCCTCTATCGCGACGTGATTGCCGGTTCGGTGATCATCAATCTTTTTGCGGTGGCGATGCCGCTGTTCGTGCTCAACGTCTACGACCGTGTGGTGCCCAACCATGCGACCGAGACGCTGTGGGTGCTGGCCGCCGGTATCTTCGTCGTGCTCTGTTTCGATCTTGCTCTGCGCCTGATGCGCAGCGCTTTCGTCGACCTGGCGGCAAGCCGCGCCGACGTCAAGCTTTCATCGCGAATCATGTCCCAGGTGCTGGGCTTGCGCATGGAGGCCAAACCCGCCTCTACCGGGTCGTTCGCCTCGACCCTGCAGTCCTTCGAGTCGGTGCGCTCGTTCATCGGTTCGGCCACGGTGGTGGCGCTGGTCGACTTGCCCTTCGTCCTGCTGTTCGTCGGGGTGATTGCACTGATTGGAGCTCCGCTGGCCTTGCCGGTGCTGGCCGGTATCGTCGTGGTGCTGCTCTATGCCCTGGCCGCTCAGGGCAAGCTGCATGAGCTTTCCGAAACCACCTGGCGAGTCAGCGCTCAGCGCAATGCCACGCTGGTGGAATCGCTGTCGAGCCTGGAGACGGTGAAGTCGCTGCGGGCCGAGAGTCGTATCCAGTCGATCTGGGAGAAAGCGACAGCGTTCCTTTCGCGCACTTCCGCCCAGCTGCGCCTGGTCAGCACTTCCGTTTCCAACGTCGCCATGTGGGCCCAGCATACCGTGGCCGTCGGTGTCATCCTGGTCGGCGTCTATCTGATCATTGATGGCAATCTGACCCAGGGTGGGCTCATCGCGGCCTATATGCTGTCGTCCCGGGCCATGGCCCCCATCAGTCAGGCGGCCGCACTGCTGGCCCAATATCACCAGTCTGCGACCGCGCTCAAGTCGCTCGACGATGTCATGCAGCGTCCGGTGGAGCGGCCCGAAGGCAAGGCGTTCATCTCGCGCCCGGTGGTCCGTGGCGAGATTCGCTTCGACAAGGCGTCGTTGCGATATCCGGATGAGGAGCGCGATGCGCTGCGCGATATCTCGCTCAAGATCGAGCCCGGCGAAAAGGTGGCGCTGCTCGGTCGCGTCGGGTGCGGCAAGACCTCGCTCAACAAGCTGCTGCTGGGCCTGTATGCGCCTACGGCGGGAGCGGTCATGCTCGACGGCGTCGATCTGCGCCAGTTCGACCCCATCCAACTGCGCCGTCATATCGGCTACGTGCCCCAGGACGTGAGCCTGTTCTTCGGCTCTCTGCGCGACAACATCGTCGCCGGTGGCGGCAGCGACGGTGTCGATGACGAATCGCTGCTGCGTGCCATCAAGCTCAGCGGGCTGGAGAGTCTGGTCAATGGGCACTCTCATGGCGTCGACCTTCAGGTGGGCGAGCGCGGGCAGATGCTCTCCGGCGGTCAGCGTCAGGCCGTGGCCATCGCCCGGGCGATGGTGCACGACCCGCAGATCCTGCTGCTCGACGAACCGACCAGCTCGATGGATCACGCCAGCGAAGAGGCCTTCAAGACCAATCTGAAGCAGTACGGCGAAGGCAAGACGCTGATCGTGGTGACCCACCGTACCTCGCTGCTGTCCTTGGTCGAACGCATCATCGTCATCGATGCCGGCAAGGTCGTCGCTGACGGCCCGCGCGACAAAGTGGTCGAGGCTCTGCGCAAGGGCCAGATCGGGAGGGCCAACTGATGACCGTCATGTCCTCTCCCAAGACCGGTGGCAAGGCCAAGGGCAAGAGCGCCGAGCAGCAGGGCTTCGAAGCGATCGGGCGCTTCTCCGAAGTGGGCGGCAAGCCGTTTCGCCCCTTCATCGACCGGCTATTCTCCAAGCGGGTCACGGCTGCCCATCTCAATCGCGATTGGGCCAGCGATGCCGACTGGGCGCGCATGCAGCAGGATCCCATCCGGGCGAGGGTATTCCTGTATACCGTTCTGCTTGCGGTTATCGCGCTGATCGTATGGTCTTACTTCGCCTCGATCGACGAGGTCACTCGCGGCACGGGGCGAGTGATTCCCTCCAGCCAGCTGCAGAAGGTGCAGTCTTTCGACGGCGGCGTGGTGCAGGAGATCCTGGTGCGTGAAGGGGAGCTCGTGGAGGCGGGCCAGGTGCTCATGCGCATCGACCCGACCCGCTTCATCGCCAACTTCCGTGAGAATCGGGCACAGGCCTTGGCCCTGCGCGCCCGTGCCGAAAGGCTGCGTGCCCTGGCCACCGACACACCCTTCAACCCCGATGAGGAGCTGCGCATCGAAGCGCCGGACATCGTGGCTCAGGAGCGGGAAGTCTACGAGAGTCGGCGCGAGGAGCTGCGCGAGCAGGAGAGCATTCTGCGCGACCGTATCCGCCAGCGCGAGGAAGAGCTCAACGAGGCCAAGGCGCGGCGGGATACCGCACAGCGCGAGGCCAACATGGCCAGCCAGGAGCTGAATCTCACGCGTCCGTTGCTGCAGTCCGGAGCGGTTTCCGAAGTCGACATCCTCCGGCTCGAGCGCGAGGTCTCACGCGCGACCGGTGAGCGCAACCAGGCAGCAGCCTCGGTCGCTCGGCTCGAGGCCGCCGTGGAGGAAGCACGTACGCAGCTGCGTGAACTCGGTGCCGAACGGCGCAGCAACTGGCGCAACGACCTGGCGCAGACCATCGGTGACCTCGGCGCGCTCGATGAGTCCAGTGCCGGCCTGCAGGATAGGGTGCGTCTGGCCGAGGTTCGCTCGCCGGTAACGGGTGTCGTCCAGCGTCTGGGCATCACCACGCTCGGCGGTGTCGTTCAGCCCGGCCAGGAAGTGGTGGATATCATACCCAGCGACGATCAGCTGCTGGTCGAGGCTCGTATCGCGCCGCAGGACATTGCATTTCTGCGCCCAGGACAGCCGGCCACGATCAAGCTGACCGCCTATGACTTCGCCATCTTCGGTGGGCTGCAGGCCGAACTCGATCACATCAGTGCCGATACCATCACTGATGATAACGACAACACCTTCTATCTGGTGCGTGTGAGAACGCTGGAGGGAGAAAATCTGGGTAGCGATATCCAGGTCATTCCCGGCATGACGGCTCAGGTCGACATCATGACCGGCAAGCGTACCGTGATGCAGTTCTTGCTCAAGCCCGTGCTGAGAGCATGGAGCGACTCCATGGGGGAACGATGATGACAGCTCTGTTCATCAGCCAGAAACGTGCAGAAATTCCACGGCTGCGCAGCGCCTTTCCCGACATCCGACAGGTCGATCCCGCACGGGTACTGCGACTGGCGAAGCGTGGGGACCAAGTATGGCTCATGACCGACCATGCCGAGTGGCCTGCCTTGACGACGGCCTTGGCCGCGCAGGGATGCAGCATCGTGGTGATGACTCTGGTGCCGAGTGAGGCCGAAGCGCTGCAGGCGCTGCAGGCCGGCGCCAGGGGCTACCTGCATGCGCTCTCACCACCTGAGTTGCTGACACAGGCTGCGCTGGTCACTGGCAATCAGGGGGTATGGGTACCGGCTGAGCTGTTGAGCAAGGTGATCGGTGCAGCTTTCAACAGCCTTGGCGGGCGTGAAAGCCTGCCGGTCGATAGCCTGGCCATACTGACGGAGCGTGAGCGCGCCGTGGCCTTGGCCGTGGCGGAAGGGCGCAGCAACAAGGAGGTTGCCCGCCTGCTCGACATCACCGAGCGTACGGTCAAGGCGCATCTTGGCGCGGCATTTCGCAAGCTGGGGGTGCGTGACCGCATGCAATTGGTGCTCAAGCTCTCCAGGCAGGACGAGAAAATCGTCTGACACAATCAGGCTATCCCGATAACCATCGTGTATTCTGTCGGCTTGCTGGTAAAACAGCAAGCCATTGTTTTTATGAAATAATTCCCGCGTTTTCGTTGCTGCTTCACGTTACTGTCCTTCGGTCCAATATGTTTGTTTCCAAACGTAATCTAGTGTGTATCGTCGAGGGTTGAACTTGGCGCGTCGTATCGGACGCCTTCAGAAAAAGTAAAAAAGCGAAAGACAACACAGACGAAACATGGAGTCATGTCATGGCAAATGCCACGGTCATTTCGATCACAGGGCGCGCCTGGGCGCGTGATGCCGAAGGAAACGTTCGCGAGCTGAGTGTTGGAGACACACTCCAGGAAGGCGAGGTGCTGGAAACCTCCGATAATGGAAGCGCCCAGCTCGACTTCGGCGATGGCCAGGATCCCATCCTGATCGAAGGTGGCGAGCAGGTAGCCATGACGCCTGAACTCGATGTCGACGAAATCGTCGATGCTTCCGAGTTTGCGGCGCTCGATGAGGATCTCGAGGCACTGCTGGCCGCACTCGACGACGACAGCATCGACCTGCTTGACGTGCTCGATGCCACCGCAGCCGGGGCCGGCCCCGGTGGCGCCGCCGATGGTGGTCACAGCTTTGTGCGCCTTGCCCGTATTGCCGAGGATACCGATCCGCTGGCCTTCGACTTCGGCATGACTGATCTCGATGGCTTGCCGGAAGAGGAAGGGGGGGCCTTGTTGGCTGGAGATCTGGGCCCTGATGCCGACCCAAGCCTGATCGTCACCCTGCAGCCCGCACTGGCTCTCGAGGTAAGTGCCGAGGCGAGTGCTGGGCAAGTGGCCTTCTCGATCGGCAGCGTAACCAACTTTGACGGTCTTGATCCGAGCCTTGGCGGAACTGTCAGCTACGCCATTACCGGTGGCAACGAGAACGGCTACTTTACATTGGGGCAAGATGCAGATGGAAACCCTGCATTAGTTCTGACTGAAACCGGTGCCGAAGCGATCCGCAACGGCCAGTTTGACCCGGCTGGGGCGAATGTCACCGTCACCGGCACCCAGGTGATCGCCGAAGGCCTGCTCAACCCGTTCGACCTGAGCGCCCAGGACGGTGCCGGCCTTGAAGTGCCGATGCCCGAGCCGAGCCTCGACGTCAGCGTCGACGCCGCCCTGGAACTGGACAGCAGCGCCGACGCCCAGGCCGGTCAGACCGCCTTCACCATCCACAGCGAGACCGACCTGGCCGGCATCGACCCGGCGCTGGCGGGCGAGGTCAGCTACGAGATCACCGGCGGCAACGAACAAGGCTACTTCGAGCTCGGCGTCGACGCCGACGGCAACCCGGTCCTGAAGCTGACCGAGGCCGGTGCCGAGGCGATTCGCAACGGCCAGTTCGACCCGGCTGGGGCGAATGTCACCGTCACCGGCACCCAGGTGATCGCCGAAGGCCTGCTCAACCCGTTCGACCTGAGCGCCCAGGACGGTGCCGGCCTT
>JAAQTN010000065.1 GCA_011742915.1 Billgrantia desiderata
GAAGTGCCGATGCCCGAGCCGAGCCTCGACGTCAGCGTCGACGCCGCCCTGGAACTGGACAGCAGCGCCGACGCCCAGGCCGGTCAGACCGCCTTCACCATCCACAGCGAGACCGACCTGGCCGGCATCGACCCGGCGCTGGCGGGCGAGGTCAGCTACGAGATCACCGGCGGCAACGAACAAGGCTACTTCGAGCTCGGCGTCGACGCCGACGGCAACCCGGTCCTGAAGCTGACCGAGGCCGGTGCCGAGGCGATTCGCAACGGCCAGTTCGACCCGGCTGGGGCGAATGTCACCGTCACCGGCACCCAGGTGATCGCCGAAGGCCTGCTCAACCCGTTCGACCTGAGCGCCCAGGACGGTGCCGGCCTTGAAGTGCCGATGCCCGAGCCGAGCCTCGACGTCAGCGTCGACGCCGCCCTGGAACTGGACAGCAGCGCCGACGCCCAGGCCGGTCAGACCGCCTTCACCATCCACAGCGAGACCGACCTGGCCGGCATCGACCCGGCGCTGGCGGGCGAGGTCAGCTACGAGATCACCGGCGGCAACGAACAAGGCTACTTCGAGCTCGGCGTCGACGCCGACGGCAACCCGGTCCTGAAGCTGACCGAGGCCGGTGCCGAGGCGATTCGCAACGGCCAGTTCGACCCGGCTGGGGCGAATGTCACCGTCACCGGCACCCAGGTGATTGCCGAAGGCCTGCTCAACCCTTTCAACTTGACTGACAGCGATAGCGCGGTGGTCGATGTGCCTGTGGATCCCCCCCAGATCTTCGGTCTGGACGGAGACGGAGCAGACATCACGGTTTACGAGAAGCATCTGGAGCAGGGCTCTTCTCCAGATGAAGAGGCATTGCCGGGCCAGGGAGAATTCGGCATCCAAGCGACGTCAGGCATCAAGGAGCTTCACATTGCAGGCCAGGTAATCACGATTGACGATCTGCTTGGACTGAGCAGTGGCAACCCGATCGTGATCGAAACGGAAGGCGGCAATACCCTGCTGATAACCGGCTACGACGGCAATGCCAACTCAGGAACCGTCTACTACGAGTTCGTCCTGGCTGACGCTGTCGCGCACCCCGATCAAGGGCCGGACACAATACCGAAAGATGGTGCCATCTCGGTCAAGCTGGTTGACACCCTCGGTCAGGAATCGGCTGGCGAAGCGATCAATGTCGATATCGTGGATGACATTCCCGAATTCGGTACGCCGGAAGACGTCTCATTGGGCCTGGATAGCGGCAGCAGCGCAATCGGTGATCTGGATCTCACCATTGGGGCCGATGTCGATGGCGCGAAAATCGCCGATGCCAACCTGCTTACCGATGTGGACGGGCATGTGCGTATTCGCTACGAAGATGATGATGGTGCCAAAGAGACATACCTCACTTCTGGCGGTACGAAGCTGGTCTACGTGTTCGATAGCGAGAGCCAACAGCTGATCGTCTATAAGGTAGGCGATAACCCCAGCAATCCTGTGCTCACCATCGACATGAGCGTCAGCGATAACCAGTACGAGGTCGTGGTCCACCAGCCTCTTGACCCTGTCGCGGTCAGCTTCACCACGGATGTCATCGGCAACCAGGGTGGTGGCATCGATGGCGAGCTGGTCATCAGCAACCCGAACCTGTCGGCTCAGTTCACCGGCGTAGGCGGTGCAGTCAACTGGTCTACCAATGGCATCGGTGTCGGTAACAACCTGATTGGAGCAGGCCAGACATTGATCGCTCAGTTCAACCAAACACTGACTGAGCTCTCCTTCGAGATGGGCAATAGCGGAGCGCTGAGCTGGGAAATCTTCAGCAATGGCGTATCGGTAGGCACCGGCAACGGCACGACGGCTTCCGCCTCGGGTGGCTTCGATGAAATCCGCTTCTATGGCAGCTCCGGTGGCAACCAGTACAACGTCAAGAACTTCCAGGGGGTGTTCCTCGATGCCGAGCTCGGCTACACGCTGCCTGTCGATGTCGTTGCAGTCGACGGCGACGGAGATACCACAGATGGGTCGTTCAATATCGACTTCCAGCCTGGTGAAGTGCCACCGCTGCCCCAGTTGCCCACCATCCTGGGCCTGACCGACAGTGATATAACGGTCAATGAGAAATACCTCGATGGCGGCACTGCCGAGGGCGAGGGTCAAGCCGCCGATAGCGGTAGCTTCAAACTCTCTACACCGGAAGGGTTCGGCGCGCTGCTGATCGCCGGAACCAAGGTCTTGGGAGATGGCGAGCAGCAGGGCAACAAGGTCAAGCTCAGCGCGGGCGACCTGGAGTCACTGGCGGCCGGCAATGTCATCGTGATCGAGACGCCGGAAGGCAACACCCTGACTCTGACTGGCTACGACTCTGCAACCGGTGAGGTGAGCTATAGCTTCGAACTGGGCAGCGCCGTCGAGCACGAATCCGGTGAAGGCCGTAACGAGTTGGCGAAAGAGGGCATTCAGCTCGAGCTGGTGGACGGCCTGGGACACATTGCCTACGGCACCGTCGATGTCGTGGTGGTGGACGATATCCCGTTCGAGTTCGATCTGGTCCAGGCCATCCAGGTACCTGTCAGCGAAATCGAAGTGGGTCAACTCGGTGCCGGCTGGGAGAACCTGACCACTACGTCGGGAAGTGGCAGCGTCACCACCGCTTCGGATGAGAACGGTATTTTCATTCAGTGGGGTGGAACCAACGGTTCTGGCTACGATTTCATCTATGCGGAAGGGCTGTCTGGAAGTGAAGGGGTGGGTACCGATTCACTGTTCTCGCTTGGCACGTTGACGCATAACAACTTCGTGATCAGCGGTGGCAGCAAAGTCCTTAAGACCGTCGATCTTGAGGTGTCGTTCAAGGTCATGATCGACGGAGTCTTGACCGAAGTGACCACCGTCATCCAGCTCGAGCATGACGAAACGCCCAATACGCATCCCGACCCTACGCATCCGGACAACGACGATATCGTCAAGATCCTCAACCCGGACCAGGAGCAGGTCATCCAGGTTGGTGACCGTGAGTACGTGCTCAAGATCCGTGGATTCCTGGATACCAACGGCAATCTCGTCGATACGGTCTATACCACGGAGACCGAAGCCAGCTCATTCGAGCTCTTTGCCGAGATCGCTTCGACCGATGACTTGCCACAAATCAATGGTAACGTTGAAGCAGATTGGGGCGCCGATGGCCCGGCCGAGGAAAACAGCCTGCTGTGGTCCGATGGCGAGGGTGGCACGCTAGCCAACGGTGTCGTGCAGGGCCAGTTCGGCACGCTGACCGTCAACGCCGATGGTAGCTACACCTACGTTGTCAGCCGCAGCGCGCGTGACGGCATGAAGGCGGGTGAGTCCTACCAGGACGAGTTCACCTACTACCTGACCGATGCTGATGGCGACGTGGTAGCGTCGAAGTTGACCATCAACCTCGAAGGTGTGCCGAACGGTATCGTGGCCAGCGACAACGTGGCCATTGCCGACGTATCGCTGATCGAGATTGATGCGACTCAAACTTCAAGTAGTCATTCAGTTGGCAATGGTTTTCTTGACACGGGTAGCAAAACCCGAGAGTGGAAAGAGGAGTTCGACATTGCTGTAGATGGTGGCGGTGTTTTCAGCTTCAATGCGAACGTGAGCGCTCCGCGTGGGTCGGCTTCTCTAGCATGGAAACTGGAAAAGTTTGGCGATGCTGGCTGGGAGGTTGTATCGGGCATAGGGGGGCGCGTTGGTAGCGGTAATTTCAATACGCCTGAACTTGACTCGGGAAGCTATCGCATCACATTCCAAGCAGAAGTCTCTGGTGGAAGCTTCGTATGGGGATACCCGAGTGTCTCTGTTACGACCACCTTCAATCATGATGCCTATGGCGTTTGGGAGGCTTCCGGTACGCAAGGCAACGTCCTGAGCGACCCGGGCATCGACGGCAGCACCGATATCCCCGGCTCCAGCGGCACGCTGCTCAAGGCCTTGGTCGGCAGCGACTATGTCGAAGCCACGCAGAGTGGCCTCGTCATTGCCGGTCAGTACGGCACCTTCACGCTGTTTGCCAACGGGGACTATCGCTACGAGCCCGCTGCAGATGTTGCCAACGTTGGCAAGATCGACAGCCTGACCTACCAACTGGTGCATCCGTCCGGCGCTACTGCCGAGGCGTCGCTCCAGGTGGGGATCACCGGGCCGGGCGTGGATAGCTTCGTCTGGGGAACCGATGGCGACGATGCGCTTACCGGTGGCGCTGGCAACGACATCATCATTGGCGGAGCTGGCGACGACACACTAGTGGGTGGCCTCGGAGCCGACACCTTCGTCTGGAACCTGGGCGACCAGGGCGAGGCGGGGGCTCCTGCGACAGACAAGGTGATGGACTTCACCCTGGGGCAGTTCGGCGTGGATGGCGAGGCCGACAAGCTGGATATTGCTGATCTTCTTGATGGAGCCAGCAGTTCCAATCTGGCGGAATACCTCCATGCGTCCGACGATGGAAGTGGCAATACCGTGCTCCAGATCAGCCACAATGGAGGCTTCACTGGTGGCGTCTATGATGAGTCGGTTGTCGACCAGACGATCGTTCTCAAGGGCGTTGCCTACAGCGATGCGCTGATTCAGCAAATGCTCAGCAACGGTCAGCTCGAAATCGAATAAAGCAGGATAATCTCTTGAAACGCCCGGCATTAGCCGGGCGTTTTTTTGGTGCGCCAGGCATGGCGCGCAGCGCCCGACGGGCGCTGTTTCCGAGGGTGGTGCCTCGGAATGACTTGG
>JAAQTN010000066.1 GCA_011742915.1 Billgrantia desiderata
ACCGAGGGGAACAGCCCTTCGGGGTCGGCGCCGGAGAGGGTGAAGGCGTCGGTGTGGCACACGCTGGTGGCCTTGATCCGTACCAGCACCTCACCGGCCCTGGGATCCTGGACGTCGATCTCGGTGAGTTCGAGGGGTTGGCCCGCGGCCATGGCAACGGCGGCGCGAGATTTCATCGGCAGGTCTCCCTGGTTTGTTGTGATATGGGGCGCTGAGGCGCCCGTCATGGGATGACGCTGATGTCAGTCTAGGTGAGCCGAGGCGAGGCGATTGTGGCGCAGTGGCATAACAGAGTTGCTGGTGGGCAACATTCTCGTAACAAGTGTTACGGGTGGGCTGCGCTCGGGTCATGCAGCCACCAGCGCTGCGCCAGGCGACCCTCGGCGATGGCGCGGGCCATTGCCGTGAGTTCGTCGCCATGCAGTGAGGTCAGGGCCTGGCTTTCGGCTTCCCACGGCAGGGGCTGCCAGGCATCCGCCTGTGGCTGGCGGCGCAGCGCCTGCCACAGGCGGCTCAGGGCCTCGGCATGGGTTTCGGGCGGGCCGGCGGCGGCAAGCAGGGCGCGTTTGCGGTTTGCCATCGCCGTTTCGTCGAGGCGCGCCAGCGCTTCGCCCTGGTGGGCCAGGAATTCGCCGATGGCCTGGCGTAACGCGTCCACCCCCGTGCCTGGCGACTGCACCACGTAGCCCAGCCGCGGGTAGCCCGCCGCTTCGCGGTAGCGTACCGCCGCCACGTAGCCGAGCCCACGTTGCTGGCGCATCTCCTGATGAAAGGCGGCATCGTGACACTGGGCCAGCAACTGCAGCAGCCAGCGGCTTTGGGGCGTGTCGTCCGGGCCGGCAATCTCGAGCATCACGGCATGGTCGTCTGCCTGCGCTGAGAGCCAGTGTGTCTCTGCGGTTGCCTCGTGCGCTGTGTCGTCGTTCCGTCGGCGTGCCGCCAGCCGCCGGAGCAGGGTCTCGGCTGCCTGGGTATCGGTGTCGCCGTACACCCAGGCGAGCGGCTGGCGGCTCTGCTGGCCGGGCGTGCCGGGCGGCGGCAGGGTTTCCAGACGTGCCAGCATACGCTGGGCCAATAGCCCCTTGGGCGCTTCGTCGCGGGGCCGCGTCACCGTCTCGGGCCAGCATGCGACGGCCAGCTCGACCAGGGCGTCCAGCCGTTCGGCCGGGCCCGTGGCGATCAGCCAGTCGCCGCGAACGTCGCCGTCGCAGCGGAGCTGCAGGCCATTGGCGGCGGCGGCCTGACGCAGCGGCAGGGCGTTCTGCCGCCACTGGGCCAGGCGTGCGGTCTGGCGTGCGAGCGAGGCGGACCAGCCCAGGCAGAACCAAGCCGGCGGTGCGCCGGGCAGCTGCAGCGGATCGCCGGCCCAGAGCTGAAATCCCACGCCCTGATTCAGCAGGTGTGGGTCGGGTTCATCAGCGCTCGGTCGTAGGGTGCGGGCCGGCAGCGCGGGGGCTGCGCGCCAGGGCAACGGCAGCTCTGCCTCCGACAGCGACTGCGGGTGCCAGACCGTGCCGGTTTCGGTCAGGCGCTTCCAACTGCCGGGGGCATGGGGAGATTGCCACAGCAGCCGGCACTGCTCGGTGGCGAGCCAGGGCAGCAGGGCTTCCGGCGGCGCTGCCTGGTCATTGCTGTCACTGTCGCTGCTGCTGCCCGAACCGGCCAGACGGCAGGCGCACCGGCGGGGCCAGGCATCCAGCTCGACGGCGGCGGGGGGGCGTGTGGCCAACGGCGAGACGAGAGCCCGCTCGAGCGCCGTGCGGCAGGCGGCGAGCAGCGTCTGGACGGTCTCTTCGTCGGGTGCCGGTGCCAGGCGCAGCGCCAGGGCCGCTCCGGTGCCTTGTGGGGTGAGCGTCACGTCGAATCTGTCGAGCTCCACGGCGGCCTGCAGCGTGGCGGCCAGCCGTCCGTCGGCCAGTCGCGCGGCCACGCCGGAGAGCCAGTCGCTGTGGCTGGCATCGAGCTCGCCGGGCAGGGGCCAGAACAGCTCCAGCGCCGACGTGCCGGGCGTGGCCTGGGGCGAATGCCAGGCCACGCCGCCAGGCTCGCCCCAGCGCCAGGTGCGATGAAGCGATGAGGGGGCGCCTATGGGTAGCGCCGCGCCGTGGCGCGCGAGCAGCTCGAGCTGTGCTTCGAGCGGCAGCGGCCCCAGCATGGCCAGCGCCATGCGGCCGCTGCGGTAGTGACGAGCGTGAAAGTCGCTGAGCCGGGAGACCAGGTGAGCCGCATCGTCGCCCAGGCTCTTGCGGTTGCCGGCGTGGCAGAGCCGGGCGGGGTGGCCTTCACGACAGAGCCGGCCGAGTGCCGCCAACCGGTGCAGATCGGGGTCGGCCAGCCGGGCGCGGAACTCCGCGTCGAGTACCTCTACCTCCCGGGCGATGGACTCGGGAACCAGCCGGGGCCGGGCCAGCATGTCCACCAGTCGGGCGAGGCCCTCATCGGTCTCGTGCGGCGGCAGGTGCAGGTGTACGTCGGTAACGGTGTCGTCGGTACGTGCGTTGTAGCGCCCGCCCCGCTCGCCGACCCAGCGCGCCAGCTCGCCTGCCTCGGGATAGCGGGTCGAACCCAGGAACAGGGCATGCTCGAGCAGGTGGGCCAGGCCGCGGCAGTCGTCGGGCTCGTCCAGGTAGCCCACTCCCACCGCGGCGACCAGGCGCTGCAGGCGCGCGTTGGGCACTTCCGCCGCAGCGATCCACAGCCCGCTTGGCAGTTGCACCTCCTGCAAGCGGCTGCCCGGCGGCAGCCCCGCGCGGCGGGCCGCGTCATCGTCGAGAGGGGGCGGGGCGTTCATTGGCGGCAGAACACTCGCGACTCATGCACGTTGCGCAGGGTCAGCGCCTCGATGGCGCGGGTGGCTGTGTCGGCCTCGCGGCGGGCAGCCTCGACCAAATGGTGATCCGGCGACAGCGAGCAGACCGGGTCGGTGGCCGCGGCATCGCCGGTGAGCAGGTAGGCCTGGCAGCGGCAGCCGCCGACGTCCTTGTGGCGCTCGTCACAGCTGCGACAGGGCTCCTGCATCCAGGCGTCGCCGCGGTAGCGGTTGAACGGCTCGCTGTCGTACCAGATCTCCCTGAGACCCCGGTCGCGCACGTTGGGAAACGTCATCGGCAGCATGCGCGCGCTGTGACAGGGCAGCACCGCGCCGTCCGGGGCCACGGTCATGAAGATCGAGCCCCAGCCGCCCATGCACGCCTTGGGGCGCTCGCCGTAGTAGTCGGGCACCACGAACAGCAGGCGCATGTCACGACCGCGCTCGGCCAGACGCTCGCGCCAGCGCGCGGTGGTGGCCTCGGCGGCCTCGAGCTGGGCGCGGCTTGGCAGCAGGCCCTCGCGGTTGAGGTGGGCCCAGCCGTACATCTGGCAGTTGGCCAGCTCCACCGCGTCGGCACCCAGCTCGTCGCACAGGGCGATGATCTCGTCGATGCGGTCGATGTTGTGCCGGTGCAGCACCACGTTGAGCACCATGGGGTAGCCGGCGGCCTTGACCGCCCGCGCCATGGTCAGCTTCTTGGCATGGGCCTTGGGCGAGCCGGCCACGGCTGCCGCCACGTCCGGGTCGGCGGCCTGCAGGCTGATCTGGATATGGTCGAGGCCGGCCTCGCGCAGCGCCTCGATGCGCGCCTCGTCGAGACCGAGCCCGGAGGTGATCAGGTTGGTATAGAAGCCGAGCCGGCGTGCCTCGGCCACCAGCTCTTCCAGGTCGCGCCGCACCAGCGGTTCGCCGCCGGAAAACCCCATCTGCACCGCGCCCATGGCGCGGGCCTGGCGCAGCACCTCGATCCACTCCGCGGTGGTGAGCTCCTCCTGCACCGCGGCGAAGTCCAGCGGGTTGGAGCAGTAGGCGCACTGCAGCGGGCAGCGGTAGGTGAGCTCGGCGAGCAGCCACAGCGGCGCGCCGGTGGCGCCGTTGACAGCGGCGGTATCGGTTCGATCAGTCATGCTGGATCCACCCTTGTCGGGCGGCATCGAGCAGGAACTCGTGGACGTCCTGCTCGATTGCCGCGGCGGGGGCATCGGGGAACTGCGCCTGCAGGTTGGCCACCAGGCTGGCCACGTCGCGCTGGCCGTCGAGCTGATTCAGGATGGCACCGGCGCTGTCGTTGAGCTGCACCATGCCTTCGGGATAGAGCAGCACGTGGCGGCCCTGGGCCTGTTCCCACTGCAGACGCCAGCCGGGGCGCAGACGATAAACGGTGGCGGAGTCGATCGTGGCCATCACAGCCCCCTGTGGTAGACGCGCCGGTCGGTGACCGAGTGGTAGGGCGGCCGCTCGAGCTGGTAGGCCAGGGTCATGGCGTCGAGCATCGACCACAGCACGTCGAGCTTGAACTGCAGGATCTCCAGCGCGCGCTGCTGGGCAGCGGCGGTGGTGCACACGGCCAGCGCCACCTCCAGGCCGTGGTCGACGTCGCGGCGTGCTTCCTTCAAGCGCTTGCGGAAGTAGCCGTAGCCGGCCTCGTCGATCCAGGGATAGTGGGTCGGCCAGGTGTCGAGCCGGCTCTGGTGTGCCTGAGGGGCGAACAGCTCGGTGAGCGAGGAGATCGCCGCTTCCTGCCAGCTCGCCCGACGCACGAAGTTGACGTAGGCATCCACCGCGAAGCGCACGCCGGGCAGCACGTGTTCCTGAGTCCAGAGCTCGTCGCGGGAGAGGCCCACCGCCTCGCCGAGGGTCAGCCAGGCCTCGATGCCGCCGCCGTCGTCGTCATGGCCGTCGTGATCGAGCAGGCGCTGGATCCAGCGGCGGCGGGTGGCGGCGTCGGGACAGTTGGCCAGCAGCGCGGCGTCCTTCTGCGGAATCATCACCTGGTAATAGAAGCGATTGGCCACCCAGCCGCGGATCTGTTCCGGCGTGGCGCGGCCCTCGGCCATGTCGACCTGGTAAGGGTGATGGACATGGTAATAGGCGCCCTTGGCCAGCAGGGCCTCGCGGAACGCCTCGGGGGAAAGCGCCGGAGTGCCGGGTTCCACCGTCGAGGCGGCGAAGGGGGATGCGATCGAATGCATGGAGCGCTTCCTTCTGCCAGTCAGACGTGCATGTATCGTTATTGTAGTGATGCCGTCGGCGTGTTGCGGTTCATATTGCCAGGCGCATGCCGTCGAAAGCGACTTCAATGCCGGTTTCGCTGAGCGTAGCACGCTCCGCGGAGCGCTCGTCGAGGATCGGGTTGGTGTTGTTGATGTGGATCAGCACCCGGCGGGTAGACGGCGGCAAGCGCCCCAGCTCCTCCAGCAGACCGCCCGGCCCGGCTAGGGCCAGGTGGCCC
Organism: Billgrantia desiderata; assembly: GCA_011742915.1. Taxonomy (GTDB): domain Bacteria; phylum Pseudomonadota; class Gammaproteobacteria; order Pseudomonadales; family Halomonadaceae; genus Halomonas; species Halomonas desiderata. Next base: position 5,265 of record JAAQTN010000066.1, read on the forward strand.
ATGTCAGCGCCGGTCGACTTGCCCACTCCGGCACGCAGCAGTTCGTCGTCGTGCCACAGGGTGCCGTCGACCAGCACGCAGTCCGCTTGGCTGAGGTAGCCGCGCACCCGCTCGTCGAGCCGACCGAGCCCTGGGGCATAGAACAGCCGCGTGCCTCGGGCCCGGTCCTCTACCATCAGGCCGATGTTGTCGCCCGGGGTCGGTGCGCCGCGGCGTGGCGAATAGGGCGGTGCGTTGCTGTCGAGTGCCACCGCGGTGAACGACAGGCCCGGACAGGCAGGCACCTCGAAGGTGGCCTCCAGATGCGCTTCATCGATACCGATGGGCCGCCAGTGCAGCCCGCCCCAGTGTTCGAGCATGGTGAACAGCGGAAAGCCGCTGCTCAGGTCCTGCTGCACGTTGGGCGTGCACCACACGTCGAAGGGGCAGCCTTCGCGCAGCGACAGCAGGCCGGTGGTGTGGTCGATCTGGGCATCCATCAACAGCACGCCCGAGATACCGCTGTCGCGGGGGATGCGCCGCGGGTGCAGCTCGGGGTTGGCGGCCAGTTGGGTACGGATGTCGGGCGAGGCGTTGCACAGCAGCCAGCGCTCACCGTCGGCGCTGATGGCAATGGATGACTGGGTACGAGGGGTTGCCTCGATGCTGCCGCTGCGCAGGCCATGGCAGAGCGAACAGTTGCAGTTCCACTGTGGATAGCCACCGCCGGCGGCGGCGCCGAGGACCAGTACGTGCATTCAGGACTCCGTGGCGAAGGTGAACCCGATAAAACGACCGGCTGACGCCCGCGAAGAGCGTCAGCCGGTCGAGTCCGTGCCGAAGGGATGGTTCAGCGATTGGAGATATATAGCGTCACTTCGAAGCCCAGACGCAGGTCGGTATAAGCAGGTTTGGTCCACATAAGAACTCCTCCACATGGGTGGATCGATGGGCATGCCCCATTCAGTAAAGCAGCTAATGGCTGCGCTACCTTGCGACCTAAGTCTAGTAAGGGCAAAGAAGATCCGTCAAAAGCCCTCGAATGAGGAGACATAGGCTCTTGAAACGCCGCGATGGCAGGGGGTTAGCACGGGTAACGCAGGATTGTTGCCCAGAGGCAATAGTCTTTTGATTGCCAGCTAAACCTAAATTAACTGATCTGACCATGCGCCTGCCGAAGTTGTGCTAGACCTGAATCTTGTCAATACCTGAAACACAACTACACAAGATGTGCCGCTTTCCCCAGGCACACCTTCAGTGAGACGGAGACAACGCCATGCTTAGGGAGACCGGTTATGCCGTAACGGCCATTAGCTTGTTGGCTGTGTCGGTGGCGCATGCCAACCAGAATCAACTCGAACTCCAGCAGAACCCGGAATACTGGGCCACTCAGCTGGGCAACTACCAGGGCAACCGCTTCAGCGAACTGGACCAGATCAACCGCGACAACGTGAGCGAGCTGCGCTCGGTGTGGCAGTTCTCCACTGGCGTGCTGCGCGGCCACGAAGGCGGTCCCCTCTATGTCGGCGATGGCCGGCTATATATCCACACCCCCTTCCCCAACAAGGTCTTCGCCCTCGATCTGGAGGACGAAGGACGTGTGGTCTGGAGCTACGAGCCGGATCAGGATTCCCGCGTCATTCCGGTGATGTGCTGCGACACGGTCAACCGTGGCCTGGCCTATGCCGACGGACGCCTGTTCCTCGGTCAGGCCGACAATACGCTGATTGCGCTGGATGCCGAGAGCGGCGAGCTGCTGTGGGACGTCAGCAACGGCGACCATACGGTCGGCGAGACCAACACCATGTCGCCGCTGGTGGTGCATGACATGGTGATCGTCGGTATCAGCGGCGGCGAATACGGTATCCGCGGTCACATGACCGCCTACAACGTCGAGACCGGCGAGATGGTCTGGCGCGGTTACTCCACCGGGCCGGACGACGAAGTGCTGATCGACCCCGAGACCACCCTGATGCTGGGCGAGCCCATCGGCGAGGCCGACCTGGGCGTCTCCACCTGGCCGGAAGACGAGTGGGAGCGCGGCGGCGGGGCGCCCTGGGGCTGGGTCACCTACGACCCCGACCTCGACCTGATCTACTACGGTACCGGCAACCCCGGCACCTGGAACCCCGATCAGCGCGCCGTCGACGGCGAGCCGGCCGACAACAAGTGGGCCATCACCGTGTTTGCCCGCGATCCCAATGACGGCTCGGTCAAGTGGGTGTATCAGAAGGTGCCGTTCGACGAGTGGGACTACGACGGCGTCAACGAGAACCAGCTGATCGATGTGGAATTCGAGGGCGAGGAGCGCAAGGGCCTGGCGATCATCGACCGCACCGGCTTCGGTTTCCTGCTCGACCGTGAAACCGGTGAGCTGCTGGTGGCCGAGAAGTTCGCTCCCGAGACCAACTGGGCCGACAGCTACGACATGGAGACCGGGCGGCCCAACGTCAACGAGGATTACAGCACCTTCCGTCAGGGGGTGAACGTCAACACCACCGACATCTGTCCTACCGCGATGGGCGCCAAGAACATGCAGCCGAGCGCCTACTCGCCGCGTACCGGCCTGATCTATGCCGGGATCAACCGCATCTGCATGAACTACGAGCCCTACGAGACCGAGTACGTGGCCGGCCAGCCCTATGTGGGCGCGACCCTGACCATGATGCCGGCGCCCACCGAGAACGGCCAGATGGAAGGCCGCATGGGCAGCTTCATCGCCTGGGACCCGGTTGCCGGCGAGACCGTGTGGGAAGTCGACGAGCGTTTCGCGGTGTGGAGCGGGGCGTTGGCCACTGCAGGTGACCTGGCCTTCTACGGCACGCTCGAAGGTCACGTGAAGGCGGTGGACATCGAGAACGGCGAGGAGCTGTGGCGCTTCAAGACGCCCTCCGGGATCATCGGCAACGTCAATACCTTCATGCACGAGGGCAAGCAGTACGTGGCCGTGCTCTCCGGGGTCGGCGGCTGGGCCGGTATCGGCCTGGCAGCGGGTCTCGAGGATCCCGAAGAGGGCCTCGGTGCCGTGGGCGTGTTCTCCGCGCTGGGTGATTACACCAAGCTCGGCGGCGTGCTGACGGTCTTCGCTCTGCCCGATTGATCGGACCTGGCCCAGGGCGGGAATGGCCGCTGCCGTTCCCGCCCGTTCTCATTCACTTCGGCAGCGCGGTTGGCGGCACGTGGCCGAAGCGGTTACCAGAAGGATGTGCTGCATGACGGTATTCGCAGGTTCTCGCTATCTTTCCGTACTCCTCCTTGCCCTGGGGCTGGCTTCCACCACCCTCGCCGACGAGCATCGCGTCACCGGCGATGGACCGGGTGCCTTCGTCGTCGAGGATGGCAAGGTGGACCCCAACACCTACGAGGGTTACCTCGTCTACACCCGGGCCTGCATGGCCTGCCATGGACCCGACGGCATGGGCTCCTCGTTCGCCCCCAACCTGATTCGTGCGGCCGAGCGGCGCGGCTGGGAGAACTTCGCCGGCACCATCGCCTCGGGACGCGAGGTGCAGCCCGGCCAGGTGATGCCCTCCTTCGCCGATGACCCCTACGTCATGGGTAACATTCCCAACCTCTTCAGCTACATGCGAGCGCGTGGCGAGGGCGGCCTGGGGCGCGGTCGTCCGCAGATCATCGAGTCGATGCAGGAGCAGGCAGAAGAGAACGGCGACGACGAGGCCGCTGAGGAAGCGAACGCCAAGGAGTGAACCCGCTCCATTCGCGACATCATTTCCTGAAGTGGAGGATGCATGAGAGCAGCCTGTCGTCAGTCATTGCAGGCGTTGGCCGTGGCCCTGGGGCTGGCCGCTGCCGTGGGTGCCTTAGCCAATCCCCCCGAACGCCAGGAGCGCGAGGCTCTGCGGGTCTGCGCCGATGGCAACAATCTGCCCTTCAGCAACCAGGCCGGCGAAGGGTTCGAGAACCGTATCGCCGAGCTGATGGCCGAGGATCTCGGCGTGCCGCTGACCTACGTCTGGGCGCCCCAGGTCATGGGCTTCGTGCGCAACACCCTGGAGCTGCGCGTGTGCGACGTGATGATCGGCGTCGTGGCGGGCTATGACTTCGTGCAGAACACCAACCCCTACTACCGTTCGGTCTATGCGCTGGTGGTACGTGAAGACTCCGAGCTCGACGCCGCCCGACTGAGCGATCCGGTCTTTGCCGGGCGTCGCATCGGCGTGGTGGCCGAGACCCCGCCGCTGGTGCCGCTGCGGCGAACCGGCGCGCGCGTTCAGGGCTACCCGCTGATGGTCGACACCCGCGTACGTGCCCCGGTGCGCGATGCCATTGCCGACGTCGCCGAAGGCGTGACCGATGGGGCGGTGTTGTGGGGGCCGCTGGCAGGCTACTACGCGGCGCGCCAGGACCCGCCGCTCAAGGTCGTGCCGCTGGTCGACGACGACTCCGATGCCACCCTCGACTACCGCATCACCATGGGCGTGCGCCGCGGCGAGCCCCACTGGAAGGACTGGATCAACGACTTCATCGAGCGCCGCCAGGGGGAGATCGACGCCATCCTGCGCGAGTATGACGTGCCGCTGCTCGACCGCCGCGGCCGGCTGCTGGATACGGATGAAGGAGATGGGGCATGAGCCGTCTACGACCATTCGCCCCCCTGCTGCTGGGAGTCGGTTTCACGCTGGCGCTGTTCGCTGCGACCGAGACCGAGGCCCAGCGCGCTGCGGCGGGACCTCCCGACTGGCCCTGCGTGCAGCGGCTCATCCCCGAACTGGCCTGGGGCACCATCTGGACCGGGCCCTCGCCGGAGGAGCTGGAGCAGGCCTGGTGGGAGGACGAGGAGGTCGGCCGGGTGGCGCGCTTTGCCACCTCGCGTGCGACGCCGGAAGAGCAGGCCCAGGCGCGGGTGCGCGAGTTCGTCGGGTCGCTGACCGAAGAGCAGGACGAGGCGGAAGTCGAGCGGCGCCTGACCCTGCTCTTCGCCGGGCTGTTCGAGCTCACCAATCGCGAGCGGCGGCTCACCATCGAAGGGATTCGCAGCGCTTCCCGTGCCCAGCTGGCACGCCTGGCAACCATCTCGGCCATGGTCGACGAACTCGAGGAACGGCGCGCCGAGGAGAGCGCCGACGCCGCCGAGCTCGAGCGACTCTCCGAGGCGCTGTTCTGGGAGCAGCGCACTTTTCAGCAGCGTCAGCAGGCGCTGCCGGCCATGTGCGAGCAGCCCTATCTGCTCGAGGAGAAGCTGTCGCGCATGGTGCGCACGATCATGGCGCGGATGCCATGAAGCATGGGTTAGAGCAGCATACAACGACAACAGCGGCAGTGCGGCTGCCTGAGGAGTCCTTATGAGTACGCTACCGCGAGCCTTTCGCTGGCTGGCGCTGGGGGGGCTGGCGCTGGGCCTGGGGTGGTCGCCCCTGGTGCCGGCCGATACGCCGGCGTCCATCGTCGTGGGGTATCTGGGCATGGAGCGCCCCGACGACCAGGAGCCGCTCTCGGTGCTCGATCCCGTGATCGACGACGAAGGGCTGCAGGGCGCTCGTCTGGGCCTCAACGACAACAACGCCACGGCCCAGTTTCTGGGTCAGGAGTTCGTGCTGCACGAAGCGGTGGTGGCTCAGGGCGGCGACGTCGGCGAGGCGCTGGAGAGCCTGGTCGAGCAGGGCGTCGAGTGGATCGTCAGTGGCCTGCCCGCCGCGGCGCTCAATGAGGTGATGGCGCACCCCGCCCGCGGCGACCGGGTGGTGTTCAACGCCTGGGCGCCGGACGACGAGCTGCGCGGCGAGGCGTGCCACCCGGAGCTCTATCACACCACGCCGAGCCGGCGCATGCTGGCTGACGCCCTGGCCCAGTTCCTTGGCTTCAAGCAGTGGGACCGCTGGGCGCTGGTCTACGGCAACACCGACGAGGATCGCATCCTGGCCGACGTGCTGCGCGCCTCGGCCGAGCGCTACGGCCATCGCGTCGTGGGCGACAGGATGTGGCCTCACGACCCCATGGCCCGCCGCGCCGAGGGCGGTTTCCACGCCATCCAGCGCGAGATCCCGGTGTTCCTGCAGGACCTGCCCGAGCACGACGTGCTGGTGATCGCCGACGAGACCGACTACTTCGGCGAATACTTCCCCTTCCAGACCTGGGCGCCGCGCCCGGTGGTCGGCACCCAGGGGCTGATGGCCACGCCCTGGCATCGGGCTCACGAGTCGTGGGGCGCGGTGCAGCTGCAGCGCCGCTTCGAGAAGCTCGCCGACCGCTGGATGACGCCGCGGGACTTCGGCGCCTGGCTGGCGCTGCGCTCGCTGGGCGAGGCGGCGGCCCGCACCGGCTCCGTCGAGCGCGAGGCCGTGCTCGACTACATGCTCAGCGATGAGTTCGAGCTCGCCGGCTACCTGGGCTTCCCGGTCAGCTATCGCACCTGGAACCACCAGCTACGCCAGCCCATCCTGATCACCGGACCGCGCATGGTGGCCTCGGTGTCGCCACAGGAGGGCTACCTGCATCCACGCACGCCGCTCGATGCACTCGGCGCCGACGAGGGGGAATCACAATGCCGCTTCTGAACCGCACGATCTCGCCCGGCCTGCTCGGGCTGGCGCTGGGGGCGCTGACGCTGCTGCCCGCCAGCGCTCTGGCGGAGCGAATCTTCGTCTCCAACGAGAAGGACAACACCATCTCGGTCATCGACGGGGCGAGCCTCGAGGTGGTGGAGACCATCAGCGTGGGGCGGCGGCCGCGGTCGATGGCCTTCAGCAGCGACGGCAGCGAGCTGTTCGTGGCGGTGGGCGACGACGAGGCCATCGACATGATCGACCTGGAGACGCTGCAGGTGGTGCGCAGCCAGGCCTCGGGCGACGACCCGGAGGTGATCCGCGTCGACCCCAACCGGCCCTACATCTACGTCTCCAACGAGGACGACAACATCGTCTCGGTGCTCGACTACGAGCGGCGCACGCTGGTCACCGAGATCCCTGTAGGGGTCGAGCCGGAAGGGCTCGGCATCAGCCCCGACGGGCGCTGGCTGGTCTCCACCACCGAAACCTCCAACATGGCCCACATCATCGACACCGAGACCATGGAAGCGGTGCATCACCGCCTGGTGGGCGCCCGCCCGCGCCACGCCGAGTTCACCCACGATGGCCGTGAGGCCTGGGTCTCGGCGGAGATCGCCGGCACCGTGTCGATCCTCGACATGGAAGAGACCTTCGACGTCAAGCACGTGATCCGCTTCGAGGTGCCCGGCGTGCCCCAGGAAACCGTGCAGGCGGTGGGCATTGCGCTGACTTCCGACGGTCGCTACGGCTTCGTCGCCCTGGGGCCCTCCAACCGGGTGGCGGTGGTCGACCAGCAGACCTACGAAGTACTCGACTACATCCTGGTCGGCCAGCGGGTCTGGCATCTGGCGCTCAACGGCGACGAAAGCCGGCTCTACACCACCAACGGGGTCAGCGGCGACGTCACCATGATCGAGGTGGATAGCCTGCGGGCCGTCAAGTCGATACCGGTGGGGCGCTTCCCCTGGGGCGTGATCGTCGAGCCGTGAGCGAGGCGAACGACGCAGCCGCACTGGCGCTGGAGGTGAGCGGGCTGAGCTTCGCCTATGCCGGCAGGCCGGCGCTGGACGACGTCTCCCTGGCCGTGAAGGCCGGGGAGTTCGTCGTGCTGCTCGGACCCAACGGCGCCGGCAAGACCACGCTGTTCTCGTTGATCACCCGACTGCACGATCGCCGCCGGGGCGCGATCCGCATCGGCGGCTTCGACGTGCGCCGCCAGGCGGTGCAGGCCCATGCCCGCATCGGCGCGGTGTTCCAGCAGCCGACCCTGGACCTCGACCTCAGCGTGATGCAGAACCTGGCCTACCACGGCGCCCTGCACGGCATGTCGAGCGGGGAAGCGAAGCGGCGCGCGCTGGTTCAGCTCGAGCGGGTGGGGCTGGCCGATCAGCGCCGCACACGGGTACGTCGCCTCTCCGGAGGCCAGCGACGGCGAGTGGAGATCGCCCGGGGCCTGATGCACGAGCCGCGCCTGCTGCTGCTCGACGAACCCACCGTGGGGCTCGACATCGCTTCGCGCCGCGACCTGGTCGAGCATGCCCACCGGCTGTGCGCCGAGGCGGGCGTGGCGGTGCTGTGGGCCACGCACCTGATCGACGAGGTGCGCCCCGGTGATCGGGTCGCGGTGCTGCACCGCGGGCGGCTGCTGGCCGACGAGCACGGCGAGAGGCTGACCGCCCGGCTCGGCGTCGCGACCCTGGGCGAGGCCTTCGACCGGCTCGTCGGGGAAAAGGAGACCGCATGCGAGTGATGCCCTGGCTGCACTGTCTGCGCGGCGTGGTGGGCCGTGAGCTGCTGCGCTTCCTGCACCAGCGCAGCCGCTTTCTCGCCGCGCTGGTGCGCCCCCTGGTGTGGCTGTTCGTGTTCGCCGCCGGCTTTCGCATGGCGCTGGGGGTGGCCATGACCGAGCCCTACCAGACCTACATCCTCTACGAGGTCTACATCGTGCCGGGGCTGGTGGGCATGATCCAGCTGTTCAACGGCATGCAGAGCTCGCTCTCCATGGTCTACGACCGCGAGATGGGCAGCATGCGGGTGCTGCTGGTCAGCCCCTTCCCGCGCTGGTACCTGCTGGTGTGCAAGCTGCTGGCCAGCACCCTGGTGTCGGTGGTGCAGGTCTACGTCTTCCTGGCCATCGCCTGGGCCTACGGCATCCAGGCGCCGGCGATGGGCTATCTCTACCTGCTGCCGGCGCTGCTGGTGACCGGCTTCATGGTCGGCGCGCTGGGGCTGCTGCTTTCGTCATTCATCCGCCAGCTGGAGAACTTCGCCGGGGTGATGAACTTCGTCATCTTCCCGATGTTCTTCCTTTCCTCGGCGCTCTACCCGCTGTGGCGCATCCGCGAGGGCAGCTATCTGGTCTATCAGATCGCTGCGCTCAATCCCTTCACCCACGCCGTGGAGATGATCCGCTTCGCCATGTACGAGCGCTTCAACGCCGAGGCGGTGGCGATCAGCGTGGCGGTGGCGGCGGTGCTGCTGGTGCTGGCGATCGTGGGTTATAACCCGTCCCGCGGCATGATGGCCCGCAAGGGAAACGCTGGATAAATGTCTGCGCGTGCGAATCACTGCGTTGCGCGGTGCTCGAAATCCTCACCTATACCCCATAGGCTCCGGTTTCTGCGCTCCGTGCGCCTTGTGCTTCATCCCGCTCGACGATTTATTCAGCGCTTCCAAGGGCTGAACGTCAGGGAGTGCCCTGGCTCTCCTGGTCCTGACTTTCCAGGCTGCGGTACTCCAGATAGTCGATGATGCGCTGGCGGGTGCGCGGGTCGAGCTCCCACAGCACCATGCGATTGCCGGGCAGGAAGGTGGCGGGCCCGGCCAGGAAGGCGTCGAGGGTATCGCGATCCCATACCAGCTCGGCCTGCTCGAAGGCCGAGGAGTAGTCGAACTCCTCGATGCTGCCCGCCGGACGCCCGAACACGTCGTGCAGACTGGGGCCGGCCAGATGGCGACCGGGCTCGATGCTGTGGCAGCCGACGCACTGGGCGCGGAACAGTCGTTCGCCTTCGGCGTGGGCGTCAGCCAGGGCCGCCAGCGGAACGGTCGCAAGCGTGGCAAGCGCCAGACTGAGGGCATGGCGGGCGCTGGCGAAGCGGGGTCTGGACATCAGAAGCAGCGCAGGTTGGCGTCGGCCTGGGCCTGATGCAGGGCCTGCACCTGGTCCTGCATGCCCCGCTCGGTGCGGAACAGCACACCCAGCTCGCCGCGCTGGTCCTGCATGCCCAGCACCGTCTCGACCTGCTCGTAGGTTTCGTAGGGCAGATGCTCGGCGATCACGTCGATGCTGCAGGAGCACTTCTGCATGGTCAGGTAGCTGTTGCCGTTGGCCGCCATGCAGGCCAGCACGTAATCGACACGCGCTTCGGTGGGGTAGTCGTTGGCCAGGCCGGGCACGGCGAAGGCTATGAGCAGGCAGGCCAAAAGCGAGGGGCGCAGCAGGCGTGCCGCCGTGGTCCGAAGTCGAGGCATTGTTGTTGTCCTCCGGAAGGTGATGGCGCATTGGATCGTCGCAGCGTATGGCTTCAAGGTATGGCAGTCGGCAGCGTTTTTCCACCGCGAGCAAGGACCTATTGCGCCAATGAAGAAAGCCTATGAGCCGTTGACGGACGGCACCGGTAATCTGCACAGGTCGGCTCAGGCCGATTGCCTGCATTCCCTGCATGGCATTTTCGGCCCGCCGCACGGCGGGCTTTTTTGGTGCGCCAGGCATGGCGCGCAGCGCCCGACGGGCGCTGTTTCCGAGGGTGGTGCCTCGGAATGACTTGG
>JAAQTN010000067.1 GCA_011742915.1 Billgrantia desiderata
CCACCCCAGATCCCTTTTATCCCCACCGAGCCTGGCATCTGGGGACTTCTGACTGACCCGGTGCAACATCCGGGCTATGGGACTGTGAGATCCGGGTGTTCACCTCGATCAACCACAGCCTGTCATTTTCCTCGTCCCACATGAACTCGGCATTGAAGCAGCCGTTGTCATAGCCGATGTGCTCGAGGAAGCGACGCGAAACGTCGATCATTTCCCGATGGATGCGCTCGGGCAGATTGCTCGGGTACTCCAGCCGGTCGTAGGGGATCTCCTTGTTGACCGAGTTGGGCTGGGCAATGATGCCATGCACATTGAACTCACCGCGGTAGACCGTGCCTTCAGGTGCGCCTTGCACCCCGGAAACGATCTGCTCGGCGATGCAGGAGTTGCCGTCCATTTCCTGTATGTGCGATGGCAGCTCGGCGTGGCGCAGGGCTTCGTTGAACGGATCGCCGAGCTGGCGGATGCCCTGGCGAATCTCCTCGATGGCGGCATGGAACTGCTCGTCGTTCTCGATCCTGAAGCCCAAGTGGGAAGAGAATGCCTTGACCGGCTTGATCCAGAACGGGTATTCCAGCGTCACCTGGGATAGCGGGTCCTCCGCAAAAGGGTCGACGGCGCAGAACTCGGGTACGACTTCGGGAATGACCTTCTGCTGCTCGAGTCGGCTCCAGTACTTGTGTTCGCACATGAGTACGCTCTCCACCGAAGGCGAGGGAATGCCGTACTCACGACACAGAATGGGTACCAGCACGCTGGTGGGGAAATCCCATTGGGCCACGATGGCATCGATGGAGCCATCGAACGTTTCGAGCTTCTTGCGCGCTTGGTCCAAGAGTTCGTCGAAGGAAAAACTGGGCGACTCGACGGCTGCCTTGACCGACAGCAGGCTGTGCACCTCGAACTGATCGGAGTGGCGCAAGGTTTCCAGCTCCTCGCGCTGCTGATCCTCCAGCGCCACGACAAAAATGTTCCGCTTCATCCATCTGTCTCCATGACGGTATCGATCCGGAGCCCCAATCCCGGGACTCCCTGCTTCCTTACCCTTCACAAGATAAGGAGCCGACGCCGAAGGTTCCACGGTCAAGACGATTCTTTACTCAAGAGCACCACGGGAAACACAACGGAACCCAAAATGACGGGTAGACCTGGCCGCGCGCCGCGCCTCCTGCTGGTGGCATTTGCACCTCGGGAGTGCGCAGCTAGGCTGAAGATGTGGCTTTGTGTCGGAAACTCAGCGGCCAAGGATGGAGCCGATGGAGAAACTCGAGGAGTACCGTCGCAAGCGCGACTTCGAGCGCACCCGCGAGCCTGCCGGCGGAGCCGACAAGGAATCGGTAACGGGCAACCTCTACTTCATGCACAAGCACGCGGCGAGCCATGACCACTTCGACCTGCGCCTGGAGCAGGACGGCGTGCTCAGGAGTTGGGCGCTGCCCAAGGGGCCGAGCCTCGAACCCGGCGAGAAGCGCCTGGCCGTGGAGGTGGAAGATCACCCGCTGGAGTACGGCGAGTTCGAAGGCGTGATACCGGAGAAATCCTACGGCGGCGGTACCGTCATGCTGTGGGACCGCGGCACCTGGCAGCTCAAGGGCAAACCCAAGCCGGATCGGATCGACATAGAACTCGACGGCGAGCGGCTCAAGGGCAGTTGGACCCTGACCCGCATGAGCGGCAAGCGCCAGGACAAGCACGGACGCAACTGGTTGATGATCAAGCGCCACGACGACCAGCCGCGCATGGACGCATCGCTGACGGTGGATCTGGACGAAAGCATCGTCAGCGGTCGCAGCATGGGCGAGATCGCCGATGATCGCGACGATACCTGGGGCGCCGACACACCCGAGGTTCCCGACCCCTGCGACCTCGACGGCGCGCGCATGGCCAGGCTGCCAAAGGAGCTGAAGCCGCAGTTGGCCACCCTGGCCCGCGAGGTGCCCACCCAGGGCAAGTGGATCCACGAGATCAAGCTCGACGGTTATCGCCTGTTGGCCCGCATCGAAAAGGGCGACGTGCGCCTGATCACCCGCAATGGCAAGGACTGGACCCAGCGCTTTGCCGAGATCGCCCGCGCGCTCGAACCACTGCCAGTGGACTCGGCGCTGCTCGACGGCGAGGTGGTGGCCATGGGCAAGGATGGCATCAGCCGCTTCGGCGAGCTGCAGGAGGCGCTTTCCAGCGGCCGAACCTCCGCCCTGGTCTACCAGCTCTTCGACCTACCCTACCTGGCAGGATACGACCTGGCCGGCGTGCCCCTGCTGCAGCGCAAACGTACCCTCGCGGCACTGCTCGAAGCGGCAGGCATGGAGTCGGGCACCGGCACCATTCGCTACTCCGACCATCTCGACGCTCAGGGCGAGGCCTTTCACGCGCGCGCCTGTCAGATGGGCCTCGAGGGCATCATCTGCAAGCGCGCCGACAGCCGCTATCAGCAGAAGCGCAGCCGCGACTGGCTGAAGGTGAAGTGCGTCAGCCACGAGGAGTTCGTGGTCGGCGGCTACACCGAGCCCAGCGGCTCACGCAGCGGTTTCGGTTCGCTGCTGATGGGCGCCTATGGCAAGCAGGGTTTGATCTACGCCGGGCGCGTCGGCACCGGTTTCAGCCATCGACTGCTCGAACGGCTGAGCGCCACCCTGCAGGAACTCGAAGTGAAGCGCTCCCCCTTTCACGACAGCGTACCGGACAGCCGCGCCGTGCACTGGGTGCGCCCGGAGCTGGTGATCGAGGTGGAGTTCACCGAACGCACCCGCGACGGCCGCCTGCGCCATCCGGCCTTCCGCGGCCTGCGTGAGGACCGCAATCCGGAGGAGATTCGCATGACCCCGACCAAGGAGATGGCCGCCGAAGGCACTTCGACACAGGACCAGACACCGAACAAACCGGCCGCACGCAAGCGCAAGGACGAAACCTCGCTGCTCGGCGTGCGCCTCACCAGCCCCGACCGGGTGCTATTCCCCGAGCAGGGACTGACCAAGCTCGACCTGGCGCGCTTCTACGAGCAGATCCATGAGTGGGTGCTGCCACACCTGGCCAGGCGGCCGCTGTCATTGGTGCGCTGCCCCCAGGGGCGCAACGACGAGTGCTTCTTCCAGAAGCACCCACGCAGCGCCATTCCCGACAGCGTGCCGCGCATCGACGTGCCGGAGAAGAAAGGCAGCGCCGAATACGTCTACGTCGAGTCCGCTGCCGACCTGATCGGCCTGGTACAGGCCGGCGCGCTGGAGATCCACCCCTGGGGCAGCCGCATCGATCATCTCGAGCAACCCGACGGCCTGGTGTTCGATCTCGACCCGGACGAAGGCATCGCCTGGCAGGAGATCCTGCGCGTCGCCGGCACTTTGCGCGAGCGGTTGGAGTCGCTGGGTCTCACCCCCTTCCTGCGTACCACCGGCGGCAAGGGGCTGCACCTGGTGGTGCCGATCGAACCCAGCGCCGAGTGGGACCGGGCCAAGGCCTTCGCCAAGGGCGTCGCCGAGGCTCACGCCAAGGACGATCCCCAGCGGCTCACCACCAACATGTCCAAGGCCAAGCGCGAGGGGCGCATCTTCATCGACTACCTGCGCAACGGCCGCGGCGCCACGGCGGTGGCCTCCTATACGGTGCGCGCGCGCCAGAACGCCCCGGTAGCAGTGCCGATCCGCTGGGACGAGTTAAACGCCGCGCTGCGTGCCGATCGCTACAACGTGCAGAACCTGCGCCGTCGGCTCGCGGCCCTGCGCGAGGATCCCTGGGCGGGCTTCAGCGAGGCGGCACGACCGCTGGATGACGACCTGCTCAAGCGTGTCGGCGTGAAATAGTCAGCAGGAACGAGGGAAACGACATGAGCGAAGCGCCCTGGTGGCTGGAGAGCGGCCCCGAAACCTGCCAGTTCTGCCTGCGCACCTTTCACTACGAGGCGGGCTATCACTGTATCTACTGCGACCGGCCGATCTGCCCGGCCTGCGTCGAGGCACGCTTCGAGAGCCGCGACACGCTATGCCCCGAATGTCACGAACAAGAGAAGTGCCACGAAGAAGAGGCGTGCCAAGGAGGGCAGGCGTGATGGCGGCCCGGGCGATGTGGAAGGGCGTGATCCGCTTCGCTGAGGTTGAAGTCCCGGTGAAGCTCTACTCCGCGGTGCAGGACCGCAGCGTGCACTTCCGCCTGCTGCATGCGAAGGACCGCTCGCCGGTCAAGCAGGCCATGGTCAACCCCGATACCGACGAGGTCGTGCCTCACGCCGAGACCCGCCGCGCCTATCGCACCGACGAGGGCAGCCTGGTGGTGTTCGACAAACAGGAGCTCGAGGCGCTGGAGCCGGACTCGGGCCGCGACATCGAAGTGATCCGCTTCATGCCGCCGCAGGCGATCGATCACCGCTGGTACGACCGCCCCTACTACCTCGGCCCCGACGGCAGCGAGTCGCTCTATTTCGCCCTGGCCGAGGCGCTGGCAAACAGCGGCAAGGAGGGCTTGGCACGCTGGGTCATGCGCAAGAAGAGCTACGTCGGTGCCCTGCGCCTGCATCGTGGCGTGCCGATGCTGATGTCGCTGCGCCACGAGGAGCAGGTAGTGCCGGTGGACGCCCTGGAACCGCCCAAGGGCAAGGCACTGGACGCCAAGGAGCTCGACATGGCACGCCAGTTGATCAGCATGCTGGAGGCCGAGTTCGACCCCGACGAATACCATGACGAGTACCGCGAGCGGGTACTGGAGCTGATCGAGGCCAAGCGGCGCGGCAAGAGCGTCAAGGTCACGCCGATTCGCCGCCGCGAGGCCTCCGACGACCTCTCCAAGGCGCTCGAGGCCAGCCTGAAGAAGGAGCGCAAACGTGCCTAGCCAAAGACAAAGATCCAAAACCAAGCCGAAGGAGAAGCGCAAGACGCAGGAGAAGAACGCATCGGCCCAGGGCGAGGAGAAGAAGCGCTTCCACCCCAGCGGCCCGCGCCCGCTGTGGTCGGGCACCATCACCTTCGGCCTGGTCAGCCTGCCGGTCAACCTCTACCCGGCCAACCGCCCCAAGCCGGTGTCGCTGCGCATGGTCGACGCACAGGGCGCACCGTTGGCAAGGCGCTACTTCTGCGAGAAGGAGGAGCGCGTGCTCGACTACGACGAGCTGATCCGCGGCTACGAGGTGGAGAAGAACGAGTTCGTGGTAGTGGAGGACCGCGAGCTCGACTCGCTGGCCCCGGAGAAGTCCCAGGAGATCGACCTCAAGCGCTTCGTCGGCCTCGACGAGATCGACCCGATGTACTTCCAGCGCGCCTACTTCATGACCCCCGACAAGGGCGTGACCAAGGCCTACCGCCTGCTGGCGGAAAGCATGGAGTCCGCCGGGCGTGCCGGCATTGCCACCTTCGTCATGCGCGGCAAGGAGTATCTGGTGGCGATCATCGCCGAGAAAGGCATCCTGCGCGCCGAGACACTGCGCTTCGCCGAGGAGATTCGCGCTCCCGAGGATATCGCCCTGCCCGAGGCCACCCGGCCCGACAAGCAGCGGGCCAAGGCCATGCAGAAGGCCATCGAGGCCTTGACGGAGAAGGGTTTCGCACGCGAGGAACTGCAGGACCTGCAGAGCCAGCGTATCGTCGCCCGCGCCGAGGAGAAGCTCGCGCGCGGCGAGGATGTGATCGCGCTGGGTGAGGAAAATGCCCCGGAGTTCGAGCCGGAGCAGGGTGGCGAAGTGGTCGACCTGATGCAGGTCCTCAAGCAGAGCCTGGCCGAAGGCCGCCCGCCCGGGCAGGCGGCGCACAGCGACACCGACAAGAGCAAGCCGGAAAAGCGCGCCAAGCCGGCGGCCGGACGCGGCAAGGAGAAGAAGCGTCCGACAAGCCAGCGTGGCACAGGCAAGCGTCGCAGCGCCGAGCTGGAAGGGCTTTCCCGCGATGAGCTCTACGAACGCGCCCAGCAGCTCGACCTGCCCGGCCGCAGCCGCATGAGCAAGGCCGAGCTGGCCAAGGCCATCGCCGCCGCCGGCTGAGATGAAAAAGCCGGCCCGAGGGCCGGCTAGGCAATGTGTGCCTCCTTACTTATTCGCGCGATTCTCGATCAGATCGTCCACCACGCTCGGATCGGCCAGGGTGCTGGTATCGCCCAGACCGTCGGTCTCGTTGGCGGCGATCTTGCGCAGGATGCGGCGCATGATCTTGCCCGAGCGGGTCTTGGGCAGGCCCGGCGCCCACTGGATGACGTCGGGCGAGGCGATCGGCCCGATGTCCTTGCGCACCCACTGGGTCAGCTCCTTCTTGAGCTCGTCGGTCGGCTCGACGCCATCGCCCAGGGTCACGTAGATGTAGATGCCCTGACCCTTGATGTCGTGGGGGAAGCCCACCACGGCAGCCTCGGCCACGGCCTCGTGGGCCACCAGCGAGGATTCGATCTCGGCGGTGCCCATGCGGTGACCGGAAACGTTGAGCACGTCGTCGACGCGGCCGGTGATCCAGTAGTAGCCGTCCTCGTCGCGGCGGCAGCCGTCACCGGTGAAGTAGTAGCCCTTGTAGGTGGAGAAGTAGGTCTGGATGAAGCGGTCGTGGTCGCCCCAGATCGAGCGTGCCTGACCGGGCCAGGAGTCGCTGATCACCAGGTTGCCGTCCACGGCGCCCTGGAGTTCGTTGCCCTCGCTGTCGAGCAGGGCCGGCTGCACGCCGAAGAACGGCAGCGTGGCGGAGCCCGGCTTGAGGTCCATGGCGCCCGGCAGCGGTGCGATCATGATGCCGCCGGTTTCGGTCTGCCACCAGGTATCGACGATCGGGCACTTGGAGTTGCCGATCACGCGGTGGTACCACTCCCACGCCTCGGGGTTGATCGGCTCGCCCACCGAGCCGAGCAGGCGCAGGCTGTCGCGCTTGCTGGAGTCCATCACGCCGTCGCCGTGAGCCATCAGCGCGCGGATGGCGGTCGGCGCAGTGTAGAGGATGGCGACGTTGTGCTTGTCGACGACCTCGCCCATGCGACCGTGGCTGGGATAGCTCGGCACGCCTTCGAACATCAGCGTGGTAGCGCCGTTGGCCAGCGGACCGTAGACGATGTAGCTGTGACCGGTGACCCAGCCCACATCGGCGGTACACCAGTAAACCTCGCCATCCTGATAGTCGAAGATGTACTGGTGGGTCAGGCTGGCGTAGACCAGATAGCCGCCGGTGGTGTGCTTGAGCCCCTTGGGCGCACCGGTTGAGCCGGAGGTGTAGAGGATGAACAGCGGATCCTCGGCGTTCATCTCCTCGGCCGGGCAGTCGGCCGACTGCTTGTCGACCAGGTCGTGGTACCAGACGTCGCGGCCTTCCTTCCACTCGATGTCGCCGCCGGTGCGCTTGACCACCAGCACCTTCTCGCACACCTCGGTGCCCTTGCGGGTCAGGGCGGCGTCGACGTTGTCCTTGAGCGGCACGTGCTTGCCGCCGCGTACGGACTCGTCGGCGGTGATCACCAGCCTGGAGTCGGCCCCGACGATACGCTGGGCCAGGGCGTCGGGCGAGAAGCCGCCGAACACCACCGAGTGCACCGCACCGATGCGGGCACAGGCCAGCATGGCCACGGCCGCTTCGGGAATCATCGGCATGTAGAGGGTGACCACGTCGCCCTTGCCGATGCCGAGCTCCTTGAGCGCGTTGGCAAGCTGACAGGTCTTGGCATGCAGCTCACGGTAGCTGACGTGCTTGGAATCCTTGGGGTCGTCGCCTTCCCAGATGATGGCGGTCTGGTCGCCACGCTTCTCCAGATGGCGGTCGAGGCAGCTGACGCTGGCGTTCAGGGTACCGTCTTCGAACCAGCGAATGTCGACGTTGTGCGGGTCGAAGGACGTATGCTTGATCTTGGTCGGCGCCTTGAACCAGTCGATACGCTTGGCCTGCTCGGCCCAGAAGCCCTCGGGGTCGTCGACGGACTGCTGATACATGGCCTGATACTTCCCGCGATCGATCCAGGCGTTGGCGGCGATGTCGTCGCGTACCGGATAGACTTTCTGCTGATCGGTCATTGGCTAGCCTCTTCCAGGAGATGCACCCTCTCGGTGGATGTTACCGGCTGCCTTGTTATCGAATGCGCCGGCATCAGATTCGCCCAACAGCATATACCCTCGAAGCGGGCCTAACTCTTAGACCTTGGTATCAGGATTTTTTCTTTACGAATCATGCGTTTGTAGTAATTTTTCCATGCTCTACAAAGGGCTGATAGACCAAGGTCTCAGCACACGTGAGGCAGCGATAACGGCGCCCCTTGCGCGCCAGCGAGTGGCGACGCGTAGTGAAATAGTGGACTTGGCAACCACAGTGATAGCGATGAGGCGTCGGGCTGGCCCGCCCGGTATCGAAGGTGTGGGTCACCTTCGCGTCGAGCCCGAACAACCGCTCCATCACGGTCCGCCATTCGCGCCCATGGGGCCTCGCCTCGTGGCCGTCGCTCAGGTGGCGCACCAGCCAGTGGGCCATTTCGTGAGGCACTACATCGCGCAGGAAGGCGCGGCGATTCTCGCCGTAGAGCACCGGGTTGAAGCGCAGCCCGCCACGGCCATAGTGGGCTTGTCCGGCACACTTGCCGCGCAGGTCGAACCACACCTTGGGCCGGGGCAGCTCGGGATGATAGCCACGGCACAGCTGCCAGGCGGCCTCCACCCGCTCCAGCAGGGCTCGGTGCAGGGCTGTGTCGTCAAGGCTGGCCAGCCACTCAGGGCAAGGATCGGGAAGCGCAGGTCGTCTCATGGGTGCTAAAATGACGTTCCGCCACGGCGGTGTCCAGCCCCCCTCGGCCACACCGCCTTCACGATGCCATGCGAGAGGCCCGATGTCCGATACGCCCCTGCCCCAGCCCCTGCTCGAGGACGAAGAGCTCGAACGCCTCGACGAGTTCCTCGACTCCGAGAGCGTCGACCCCGATGCGCTGGACCTGATCTCCGCCCATGGCTTTCTCGTCGCGCTTGCCGTGGCCCCCCGCGAAGTGGACTCCGCCACCTGGGTGGCCGAGCTGTTCCACGGCGAGCCGACATTCGCCGATGCCGACGAACGCAGCGAGATTCTGGGCCTGCTGGAAAAGCTGCACGGCAACGCCATCGATACCCTGGAACAGGGCGGGCTTCCCGAACTACCTTTCGATCTGACCCTGGAGGGCTTGCCTCCCGAAGAGACGCCCGTCGGCGACTGGTGCGCCGGCTTCATGGAAGGTGTGTTCCTCGACGAAGCGGCCTGGTTCGAGCAGGAAGAGGAAACCGTGGCCACCCTGCTGCTACCGTTCATGGCGCTGTCGGGACTGTTCGACGACGAGCCCGACATGGCCGAGATGGCAGCTGACGACGCGCGACTGGAGTCGCTGGTCGGCCAGCTGCCGGACCTGGTGCTGGATCTCTACCTGCACTACCGCGTGCCACCGGAGACGCCCAAGCCCATGCCACGCAAAAAGCAGCCCGCCGCACGCGGCGCCAAGAGCAAGCCCGGCGGCAAGCGGTAGGGGGCCGGCCAAGCGTACCCGCCGATTACCGCAGCCGCGTCAGCCAGGCATCGAAGCTGCCGAATAGCCACTCCTTGAAACGCTGCCAGCGCGGACGCTGCAACCATTCCCGGTAGGTGATCTCGCGGCTGGCGGCAAAGTTACGCTCGAACAGCGCCGCCACTTCACTGGCAAAGCGGACGTCGTCCACCTCCTGATTGGCCTCCAGGTTCCAGTGCAGGCTCCAGTGATCGAAGTTGCACGAGCCAAGACTCGACCACTGATCCACCAGCGAAAACTTGGCATGGATGAAGGTGGGCTGGAACTCGAAGATGCGCACCCCGGCCCTCAGCAGCCGCCGATAGAAGCGTTGGCCGGCATAGCGCACCCAGGGGTGGTCGTGGTCGCGTCCGGGCAGCAGCAGCCGCACATCGACGCCGCGGCGGGCGGCCCGAGCCAATCGCATGCGCAGGCTGAAGGTGGGCACGAAATAGGGCGTGCACAGCCAGATGCGGCGCTGTGCCGATGACACCCGGCCGTAGAGCGAATGGCGAATGGCCTGGTA
The DNA here is from genome assembly GCA_011742915.1 of Billgrantia desiderata. GTDB lineage: Bacteria > Pseudomonadota > Gammaproteobacteria > Pseudomonadales > Halomonadaceae > Halomonas > Halomonas desiderata. Next base: position 9,962 of record JAAQTN010000067.1, read on the forward strand.
GCGGTAACCCTGCCCCCACACCACGCGGCCACGCATGCTCTGGTAATCCTCGCGAGGCGCCAGCTCGAGCGTCAGATGGCGCACCAGGGACGCCTCTCCGTCGCCTCGGGTCAACGGCGAATCCCACAGTCGCGAGAACAGCCGCACCCAGTCGGCCACCACGGGACCTTCGATACGTACCGCCACCTCGTACCAGGCCTCGAGGAACTCGTCGACCGCGCCGAAGCCTCCCGTGAAAGCCACTCGGCCATCGACGACGACGAGCTTGCGGTGGTCTCGCATCAGGTTGCGCGTCAGCGAGCGCATACCCAGCGGATTGAACAGGCGCAGCGCCACACCGGCCTGCTCCAGGCGCCGTCGGTCCTCTCCCGAAAGCCCCATGGCACCGTAGGCATCGAGCATCAAGGCCACCGCCACGCCGCGCTGTGCAGCGCGGCACAGCGCCTCGATCAGTGCCGTGGCCAGCTGCCCCGACTGCATCAGGTAGAGCTCGATCAGTATCGAGCGGCGCGCTTCCTCGATGGCAGTGAACATCGCCGGCAGGAAGCGCGACGACTCCGCCAGCAGCTCGAACCGATTGCCATCCCGCCATACGCCGTGCATGGCCCTCTCCCTCTCCTTGTCTGGCTCGATTGACGCACGTTTGCCGCGCCAGGGAAAGCGGCACCTGACCGGGGTAGACAAGCATGGCTATACTGGGGCCTTGCTACGCTATCGAGGCAATGGAATGGCCCTGGCCGACTCGCTGCTCACACTGCTCCGCGCCCCGCTCAAGGGCATCATCAAGGCCTGGGTCGACACCCGGCTCATCGAGCCCGACCCGAGCGACCTGGGACTCGACCCGTCACGGCCCACCCTCTACGTACTGCCTCACCCGGCACTCTCCGATGACCTGCTGCTGGAGGTACTGTGCCAGCGCCATGGCCTGCCCTCGCCCAAGGGCAAGGTCCACCTGCCGGGACTGGAGCTACCCGCCAGTATGGCCCTGCCTGTCAGGCCACGCCTGTGGCGGCGCGGCCGCGCCTTCGAGGCTCCTTTCCGTCAGGCGCTGGAATACCTTGCCGAGCATGCCGACACCGAGATCCAGTTGGTCCCGGTGAGCGTGTTCTGGGGCCGCGCCCCGGGCAAGCGCTTCGGCTTCTGGCGGCTGCTGGCAGCCGACAGTTGGCAGCTCACCGGCCGGCTGCGCCGGGCGCTGTCGGTGGTGGTCAATGGCAAGAGCGTGGAGGTGCACTTCGGCGCACCGCTGAACCTGCGCGATCTGCTCGACGAACGCGGCCCGGCGGTGGCCAATCGCAAGAGCGCGCGACTGCTGCGCATCCATTTCCGGCGCATGCGTACACGGGTGCTCGGTCCCGATCTCTCCCATCGCCGCACCCTGATCGAGGGCGTGGCGGCCAGCCCCGAGGTACGCCGGGTAATCGACGAGCTGGCGATGAGCGAAAATCGCTCGCCCGAGCGCCTACAGCGGCGCGCCCTGCGCTACGGCCGCGAGATCGCCTCGAACATGACCTACCCGGTGCTGCGTTTCATGGACGGCCTGCTGCGGCGCCTGTGGAACCGCCTGTACGATGGCGTCGAGGTTCGCGGCCTCGACCGGGTCAAGGCGCTGGCGGGCGACCATACGCTGGTCTACGTGCCCTGCCACCGCAGCCATATCGATTACCTGCTACTCTCCTACGTGCTCTACCGCGACGGCCTGATGCCGCCGCACATCGCCGCCGGACGCAATCTCGACATGCTGCTGATCGGCCCGCTGCTGCGCCGCGGCGGCGCCTTCTTCATGCGCCGCAGCTTTCGCGACAAGCCGCTCTATGCCGCGGTGTTCAACGAATACCTGCACCGCCTGCTGGAACGCGGCCACCCGCTGGAGTACTTCATCGAAGGCGGTCGTTCACGCAGCGGACGCATGCTCGCCCCTCGCCCCGGCATGCTGTCGATGACGCTACGCTCCTTTCGCCGCAGCGCTGCGGGTACTTCTCCGCCCCGGCTCGCCTTCATTCCGGTCTATATTGGCTACGAGCGCATCATCGAGAACGCCAGCTACCAGCGCGAGATGCGCGGCGGCAAGAAGCGCAAGGAGAGCCCCTGGGCGCTGCTGCGGGTGCTCGGCCAGCTGCGCCAGCCGTTCGGCAAGGTTACAGTCAATGTCGGCGAGCCGCTGTCGCTCGGCGCCTTTCTCGACGACGCGGTGCCGGCGTGGCGCGACGATCTCGTCGAGACAAAGCCAGCCTGGCTCAACCGGACGGTGCCTCAGCTCGGCGACGAACTGGCCCGGCGCATCAACGCCGCGGCAGCGCTCAACCCGGTCAACCTGGTGGCCCTGGTGCTGCTGGCCACGCCCCACCACGCCATCGAGGCCAGCCTGATGGCGCGCCAGCTCGCTCTGCTGGCGGCGCTGCAGCGCCACTGCCGCGGCGGGCAGCATGCCAGCCTGCCCCAGGGTGAGCCCGACGAGTGGATCGACCAGGTCGTGGCGCTGGGCATGATCGAGCGTCGCCCGCATGCGCTGGGCGATATCCTGATCGCCACTTCCGAGCAGGCCAACCTGCTGGTGTGGTATCGCAACAACGTGCTGCACCTCTTCGCCCTGGCCGGCCTGACCGCCTTCGCCTTCCGTCACGCCCCACGCCACGACCTGGAGAGCCTCGAGGCCCAGCTTGGGCCGCCCTGGCCGATCCTCTCGCGCGAGCTGTTCCTCTCTTCGGCAGCACTCAACGAGGCACTACCGGTAATGCTGGAGGCGCTGTGCCGGGAAGGCTTGCTGGAACCAGCCGGCGACGGCTGGCAGCGCCCCGCCTCGCTGGAAGCCGGCGAGCAGCTGCGGCTGTTGGCGAGGCTGATGCAACCCTCACTGGAGCGCGGCTACCTGCTGCTGTCGATCCTGCTGGCCCAGCCCCCGGGCACCCTGGGCCGCGACGCCCTGACCGAGCGCAGCCAGCAACTGACCGAACGCCTGGCACTGCTGACGGGCCGCGACGCGCCGGAGTTCTTCGACCGCACCCTGTTCGCCAGCCTGATCGTGAGCCTGGAGGCCGAGGGGTGGATCTGGGAGAAGGACGAGATGCTGTGGTTCGACGAGCGACTGCGCAGCGCCGCCCAGCGCAGCGGCGAACTGTACGATTCGGCGCTGAGGCACAGGCTACAGCTTATCAGTCACAACTGACGAGAAGTTCTACAATTATATGGTACTGAGAAGTGCACACTGCATCCCCGTCGGGCCGCCGTTGAGCTGTATCGCAAAGTCGTAGCGCCTAGGCTCCGCCTCACAGGCAGCGGTCAATAGCAGCAGTGCCAGTAGCAGCACAGGCCGCAGGCGTGTCATCCACCTAGGCATCCTGCGGCTCCTGCGGGGCCGTGACCGGCGCTTCGTGGCGATTGGGGAAGACCCGGCGCATACCGCTGGGCTCCGGCGCATGGGCCAGGCTTTCCTGGCGGGGCGAGGTAGCCAGAATCACCATGGTGAGGGGAATACGCCCTCATTGACATACTCTTGGATGTGCTCGCGGTACCAGTCAGGGTTCCCCTCGACCTCCTCAGCCCACGCCGACTCCACGATTGGCGCATGGAAATCCCGGCTGCGGTCGCGGCCACAGGCTTCACAATAGGCCCGCCACCAGACCATGACCTCTCCCTTACCGGAGAAACCAGTCACTAGGTAGTGGAGGTATTGGGACGGTGGGTAATCCCGATACCATTGCTTCAACAGGGCATCCGTATCCGGTAATTCCAGATCGATCTCGTAGAAGGTCTGCGTACGGTAGGAGAACCAGCGCGCCTGAACCGACGCAGGAGCGGGCATGGGGTGGGCCAGTATATTCACTCCCCCTACCCGGGGAGGCCTGTATTCGAAACCGGAACTGATATTGCCCGCACGTGCACTCCATGTATGGTCGAAGGTCAACTCCTCCACCCAAATGGGCCACCCTGTAGGCCCACCAACCGGCTGCACGGAAAAATCATAGTGCCTAGGCTCCGCCTCACAGGCAGCGGTCAATAGCAGCAGTGCCAGTAGCAGCACAGGCCGCAGGCGTGTCGTCCACCTAGGCATCCTGCGGCTCCTGCGGGGCCGTGACCGGCGCTTCGTGGCGATTGGGGAAGACCCGGCGCACACCGCCGGGCTCCGGCGCATGGGCCAGGCTTTCCTGGCGGTGAGACGTATGGATGTAGCCGGCAAAGTGTTCATGAGATACGTCCAGCATCCACTGCTGGCCCCGTCGCCTGCCGCCTTCCCACCACTCATCGATCAGGGTTTGCAGCTCGGCGGGAATGGCATGATCCGGATTCGATGGCAGCAGGGGCCTCAAAGGTACCCAAGCTCGCTTCGCCTCTTCGTGCATCTGGTGCAGGGCGTAGATGGCCAGCTCCTTGCGCGTGGCACGGCGCTCGATCTCGAGCACGTCCCGGCCATCCACACGAATGTCGAGCCCTCTGGCCCGCGCCTCCGCCTGAGCCCGGCGAATCGTCTCCCCATTGGCCCCCAGCCCAGCACGGCGGCGTATGATCAGTTCCTCATGATTGGTGAAGCCCAGTTCCAGGTTGGGGTTCTCGTAACCTCCGCCCACATCTGAGTGCGCACCGGGCAGGACAATTTCGGCGAAGTTACCGGGGTGGTTGCCCTGGGCATCGGCAATGCTGCTGAGGGGAAAATTGCGGCGGATCTCGTGATGGGCGGTGAGCTGCACCACGCGGTGTCAGGCGACACGTAAAACTGACCCCCAGGCGACACGGAAAACTGACCCCTCCGTGAGCTCACCTGGAGGGTCC
>JAAQTN010000068.1 GCA_011742915.1 Billgrantia desiderata
CTCCACCACCGAGAAGCGCTACATCGATCTCTACCGCCGCGACTGCTTCGTACTCGAGGGCAAGCAGACCGGCAAGACGCTGGCCACCCAGAGCCACCAGAACGCCATCAATGCGGCGGTGAGCCAGGCCGAACGCTACGTGCGCGGCCTGCCCCTGGAGGAGGTCGAGCACGGCCGGCCGCCCTTCGTGGTGGTGGTCGACGTAGGCAACGCCATCTACCTGTTCGCGGAGTTCTCGCGCACCGGCGGCAACTACGTCGCCTACCCCGATCCGCGGCACCACGAGATCCGTCTGGACGACCTGCATCGGCCCGAAGTGCAGGACCGCCTTCGCCGGCTATGGCTCGACCCGCACAGCCTGGACCCCAGCAAGCACGCAGCGCGGGTCACCAAGCAGGTGAGTGCCACCCTGGCGCAGCTGGCCAAGTCCCTGGAGCAAGGTGGCTTCGAGGTGGAGCGAGTGGCGAACTTCCTCAAGCGCTGCCTGTTCACCATGTTTGCCGAGGACGTGGAGCTGCTGCCCAAGGGCTCCTTCCATGATCTGCTGGTCGACATCAAGGACCGCAACCCCGAGGCCTTCCCCCACGCCGTGAAGGCACTGTGGGAGACCATGAACACCGGTGGCTACAGCGAGCGCCTGATGCAAACCATCAAGCGCTTCAACGGAGGGCTGTTCAAGGGCATCGACCCCATTCCCCTGACCGTCGAGCAGATCCAGCTGCTGATCGATGCCGCCAAGGCCGATTGGCGGTTCGTGGAGCCGGCGATCTTCGGTACGTTGCTGGAACGCGCCCTGGACCCGAGGGAGCGCCACAAGCTGGGCGCCCACTACACGCCGCGGGCCTACGTCGAGCGGCTGGTGATGCCGACCCTGATCGAGCCGTTGCGTGAGCAGTGGGTCGATGTGCGTGCCGCGGCGGAGACCCTGCTGCGTCAGGGCAAGCCGGACAAGGCGCTCCAGGAGGCGCAGGCCTTCCACTACCGTCTGTGCCAGACGCGGGTGCTCGACCCGGCCTGTGGCAGTGCCAACTTCCTCTACGTCGCCCTGGAGCACATGAAGCGCCTGGAGGGCGAGGTACTGGCCTTCATCGCCGAGCAGAGCCAAGGCCAGGGCATGCTCGAGACAGAGGGCCTTACCGTCGATCCGCACCAGTTCCTGGGCATGGAGCTCAACCCGCGGGCCGCGGCCATCGCTGAACTGGTGCTGTGGATCGGCTACCTGCAATGGCACTTCCGCCTGAATGACCGTCTCGACCTGCCTGAGCCGATCCTGCGCGATTTCAGGAACATCGAGTGCCGGGATGCGCTGATCGAGTACGACAGCCGCGAGCCGGAGCTGGACGAGAATGGGGACCCGGTGACCATCTGGGATGGCATCACCATGAAGGTGAGCCCAATCACCGGTGAGCTGATCCCTGACGAGACAGGCCGAGCTAACGTATACCGTTATCACAACCCGCGACGGACCGAATGGCCTGTGACCGACTACATCGTCGGCAACCCGCCGTTCATCGGGGCTTCGACCATGCGACGCTCCCTGGGGGATGGCTATGTCGATGCCGTGCGTCAGGTATTCAAAGGCGTGGTGCCGGACTCCGCCGACTTCGTGATGTATTGGTGGCACATAGCCGCCGAGACGGTACGCCATGGTCAGGCCCAGCGCTTCGGGTTCATCACCACCAACAGCCTGCGACAAACCTTCAACCGCCGCGTCCTGGAGCCCCACCTGGGCGATGCCAAGAAGCCACTTTCGCTGGCCTTTGCGGTGCCTGACCACCCCTGGGTGGACGGCAACGATGGCGCCGCTGTGCGGATTGCCATGACAGTGGGCGTTGCCGGTGAGCAGCCAGGGCAGCTGCGTCAGGTGACCAAGGAGGTTTCCAACGAGGATCGAGAGGCCCGTGAGGTACAGCTCAGTCAGCGCGGCGGCAAGGTGTTTGCGGATCTGACCATTGGCGCTGATGTGGCCGGTGCCGAGTCCCTGCAGGCGAACGGAGGAATCAGCTCACCAGGGGTCAAGCTGCATGGGGCTGGTTTCATCGTGACACCAGAGGAAGCCGCAGCTTTGGGGCTGGGTGAGGCGGAAGGTCTGGAACGCGTGATTCGTGACTACCGCAACGGCCGTGACCTGACTCAGAAGCCTCGAGGGGTGAAGGTGATCGACCTGTTTGGCCTGGAGGCCAATGAGGTACGGGAACGCTATCCGACGGTTTATCAGTGGGTGCGGGAGCGGGTGAAGCCCGAGCGTGACGCTAAGGCGCATACCAAAGACGGGGCTGGCTACGCCAAGCTGTGGTGGCAGTTCGGTAAGCCCCGCCAGGAGCTGCGTAAGATGCTAGAAGGCCTGCCGCGCTACATCGCCACGGTAGAGACCACCAAGCACCGGCTTTTCACCTTCCTGGGTGAGGAGATTCTGCCGGACAATATGCTGATCAATATTGGCATAGATAACTCGGCGATGCTGGGTGTGCTATCGAGCCGGGTGCATGTGGTCTGGGCGCTCGCTGCGGGCGGGCGCATGGGGATGGGCAATGATCCCCGTTATAACAAGACCCGTTGCTTCGAGACCTTCCCCCTGCCGGTGCTCAGCGACGAACAAGCCGACAGGATCGGCACTCTAGCCGAGCGAATCGACGCTCACCGCAAGCGTCAGCAGGTCGCCTATCCCTCACTAACGCTGACTGGCATGTACAACGTGCTGGAGAAACTGCGAGCCGGTGATGAGCTGACAGACAAGGAGAAGATCATCAACCAGCAAGGGCTGGTCAGCACCCTCCTCGAGGACCACGACAAGCTCGATCGCGCCGTCTTCGAGGCTTACAGCTGGCAAGACCTTGCCGACCAGCTGATAGGCCGCCCTGGAGCGACCACGCCACTGCCTGACAAGCCCGCCGACCATGCCGAGGCCGAAGAGGAGTTGTTGATGCGGTTGGTAGCGCTCAACAAGCAGCGTGCCGCGGAAGAAGCCCAAGGCAAGGTCCGTTGGCTTCGCCCAGACTATCAGGCGCCGGAGGGCACCCAGGTCGGCGCCGAGCTGGCCACGGAGCAAGCCGAGGAGGCCAAGGTTGCTACGCCGACCGCCAAGGGCAAAGCGGCCTTCCCGAAGGCGGTGCCCGAACAGCTCAAGGTGCTACGCGAAGCCTTAGCCGAGCGCCCCCATACCATCGAGAGCCTGGCCGAGCTATTCAAGCGCAAGCCGCGCAAGTCCGTCGAGGAAGGGCTGCTGTCGTTGGTCGCTGTCGGTCGTGCTCAGTTCGAGGAAGGCACAAAAACGTGGTATGCGGTGGGGTGACGCTGTTTGATGCGCAATTTTTACAAAAAATTACAATTTTATTTTCGCCCTGTGAGCCGTTCTAACAGCTTTTTGCACTAACGCAGTCGTTGCTTGGGATGGCCCATTATCGTTGCCCTGGTGGCCTCACAGAGGCCTTCTGGACTACGTTTTGAGACGCTGTGAGCGAACGACCAAGGTTCCTCGTGCCGGATTGCGAGGCCAAAAAATGGTGTTTACTCGTCTAAAAACCGGTTGTAAGGTGGAAATAGACCAAAAAAGAGGCCCCGAAGGGCCTCAGTTAGTTTGGTTTAACGGTGCGGGGGGCGTCGATAATACATTGACACCTGTTCCCAGCGACCGAAACGAAAGCGAGAATGTGCGCGGACACGCTCAGTCTTCTTTGCTTTCATTGCAGCACCTCCACTTGGTAGAGAGGGTGGTGCACAGCATTTTAAGACCTAGACATCCTCCTTAAGGGCTGTATAATACGCGCCCCTAAGGGCGGTCCTAACTAGGCAGTGCGAGGCAGCTGTACACAGCGCCCACACATTTACCGCATACCGATCTTCTTACTAACCACCTTTGCCGAGGTGGTTGGTTTCGTTTTTTCTTGAGAAAAAACTAATCCCACTTGGCATTTTGCCACCAAACCCTTCCGCCATCAATACCTACCACTATATGTGGTATTGGTGTCCCTTCGTGTTCGCACCTGTTGTGCTTAAATTGTAAATATAATTAATTGCATTTGCGTATTAGTCGTTAACTTAACCGCTGCCTACATATTATGAGTTAATGAAAGAAAAGGGTCGTTTTCTTTACATGCGCCGCCCTGGCCTCCAGGGCGGCGTTTTTCGGTGGTTTTGTGTAAAGAAATAGCGTAAACATATCTATGTAAAGAAAATGGGTGTTTTCCATTGATCAGTGGAGGCGGTGATGATCAAGCGAAGCGATACGCCGCATGAGTGGCTGCCAATGCCCAAGTCCATTGACCCAGAAGGGCGCCATGCCGTCGCCGTCTGGCGGGCGGCTATCGGGTTGTTTGAAGGGGATCGCACCGCGGCGGAGCGTTGGTTGCATCAAGAGGTCATGGGGCTTGGAGGGAAGCGCCCCGTCGATGTGATGCGGGCAGACCCTCAGCAGGTGCTGGACCTAATAGGTCGGATCGAGCATGGAGTTCATACCTGATCCGCACCCGTTGAGGGCGCGGCTGAGAGTTGGTTGGTGACAAGGGGGCACGATGACAGGAGCAAGTGAGGAACAGGCGACCAGGACTGCCGATACCGGTCCTCAGGAGCGCTTAAGGGCCTCGGTGAGAGAGTACATCGCACCGTTCGAGCCGGTGGGCGCTGAGGATTGGGAGGCGGATGACACGGCCACTCAGGGAGGAGGCGCATGATCATCGGCTACGCCCGCGTCAGCACTCAGGACCAGAACCCCCAGCTGCAGCGTGATGCCCTCGAGGGGACCGGCTGTGAGCAGGTCTTCGAGGAGCGTGTCACTGGCACCAAGCGAGAGCGTCCCGAGCTACAGGCCTGCCTGCGCACTCTGCGCGACGGCGACACCCTGGTGGTGTGGAAGCTCGATCGGCTTGCTCGCTCACTCAAGGACCTGGTGGAGCTGATCCATGAGCTGAACGAGCGCGGTGTGGGCTTCCGGTCGCTCACTGAGGCGATCGATACCACCAGTGCCGGGGGTAAGCTGGTGTTTCACATCTTCGGCGCGCTGGCGGAGTTCGAGCATAGCCTGATACGAGAGCGCACCCTGGCCGGCCTGGCGGCGGCTAGAGCCCGCGGTCGAAAAGGAGGGCGCCGTCCGGTCATGTCAGCCGCAGACGTGCGCAAGGCGGCCGCGATGCTGGTCGATCCCGAGATTACCAAGACCGAGGTGGCTAAGCATTTCGGCGTGAGCCGGGTGACGTTGAATGCCTCCCTGGAGCGCGAAGGGCTCGCCAAGGCTGCGAACCACCCTAGGCTCGAGCAGCTACTGGCTCAATGTGACCCCAACTCTCCCGAGCTGGAAGGGGTACGAGCCTGGCTAGAGGCGCCGGCTGTGGGACGCGAAGAACTATAGGTGCGGATTAGGCAGCTTAGCGTCACCTCTTCCCCTATCTATTCCTGAAGACCTACAGAGACTCAGTCTTTGGGCATGATGCTCTGGCACAGCAAAGCATTGACAAAGCGGCTTGATAGGATTTATCTTCGATACGTTTTTAATATTAAAAAAGGTGCTTTATGATCATCACTGTAGGCAACACGAAGGGAGGGGTTGGTAAGACTACTCTTGCCGTGAGCCTGGCGATTTCCCGAGCCTTATCTGGGCGTGACGTATGGCTGATCGATGGCGATCGGCAAGGTACAGCACAGACCGCTATCAGCATTCGTGCAGAGAGTGGGGTCAGCCCTGGTATTGCTTGTGCAACATATCCTGATGGTCCGACTCTGCGAAGCCAGGTACAGCAGCAGGTGGCCAAATTCGATGATGTCATCATTGATGCAGGTGGTCGTGATTCCACGGCTCTACGAGCTGCTTTGGTGCTGAGTGATGTGTTGTTGGTGCCCTTCGCCCCTCGCTCATATGACGTGTGGGCGTTAGAGGATATGGCCTCTTTGGTAGATGAAGCTCGTAGCGTCAGAGATGGATTACGGTCTGTCGCTGTACTGAACCTCGCTGATCCCGGCAGTAACTCGATGGACAATGCTGAAGCAGCAGAGGCGGTCGCCGAGATTCCACAGTTCGAGTATTTGGCAACGCCGATACGGAGGCGTAAAGCGTTTGCCAACGCGACAGGAGCGGGGCTGTCCGTGCAAGAAATTAAGCCGGTAGACAGGAAGGCAGCAGCTGAGCTGGAAGCACTTGTTAAAGCCCTTTTTTAATATTAAAATGATATTCTTTTTATATAAAAGGTAATGTTTATGGCTATTACAAAGCCGAAGGCAAAGCCCTCACAGACAGCTGAGTCTTTCATCTCTGGTGCGCCGGACTCGGAGACCAAGCCGAAGGGGGTAAAAAAAGGCAATAAGCGACAGATCAGCCTTACGATCACACCCTCACTGTTGGAGAGGGTAGACGAGCTAGCCGCAGAACTAGGCCAGTCCCGTGCCGCGATCATCAATATGGCAATTTACCGTGCTGTCGAGCATGGCCTCATCAAAGAGTGATCGGGGGCAGGGTATGAGCGAGGATCGCCAGAAATTCATCGAGGATAACGCCAGAGCTGGGGAAACCTGGGAAGAAGCTTCCGCACGTCTCATTCCAGACCCTGGCAAGGGCTCGAAACGCACGCGCTCCACACTGGCTCCCGAGCGTCATGTCCAGCACGACTTCTTCATTGCAGACATTCTGGAGGCGAGCCCCAAGGATGACCTCGGGAGCATGGAGCATCCGTTGTTCGCTTTGAAGTCGGGCGATACACGAAGGCGTACCTATGCGCGCAATGGCACCACTGTAACTGTGATGCCAGGCCAATCTGGCTGTGCAACGATTCATGATAAGGATGTGTGGATCTACTGCATCAGCCAACTTGTAGAGGCGATGAACCGAGGCCGCGAGGATGTGGGGCCGGTTGTACGCTTTACGGCCTATGATTTTCTCGTGACAACCAACCGCGACACCAGTGGGCGAGCCTACCAGCGCATGGGAGACGCGCTTTCGAGGTTACGTAGTACCACTATCGAAACCAACATCGAGGTGGACGGTTACCGCGAGCGGCGTGGCTTTGGCCTGGTTGACTCGTGGCGCGTCATTGAGCGTGGCCCAGGCGATCGGATGGTGGCTGTTGAGGTGCGTCTCCCTGAATGGTTGTGGCGTTCAGTTCAGGCCTTTCAGGTGTTGACCATAAGCCGAGACTACTTTCGGCTACGCAAGCCGCTAGATAGACGGATTTACGAGCTTGCCCGCAAGCACTGTGGCCAGCAGTCACGGTGGCGTGTAGGTCTCAAGGCCCTCCATGAGAAAAGTGGCAGTTCAGACACGCTGCGCAACTTCCGAGCGGCAATCAAAGTGTTGGTCAAAGCCAATGAGCTGCCTGACTACCGCGTAAAATTTGACCAAGATACCGATGCGGTGACGTTCTATGCCCGTGCTGCCAAGGGCAGCAAAGCCCAGATGGCGGATCTCGTGGCGGAGCTAGCCAAACCGCCAGAATGCGCTCAATAGTGCAGGTGAAAGCACGATATTAAAAACACGTGCTTTCACCTGCACTATGGACGTGAATAGGCACGTGCTTTCACCTGCAGTCACAGGCTGTGAATAGGCACGTGCTTTCACCTGCACCAGGCTGTGAATAGCCACGTGCTTTTACCTGCGCCCGGCCTGTGGACAGGCACGTGCTTTTACCTGCGGCCGCTTCGTGCCTTTACCTGCAGAGATACACACTAAGATATTGTTTTATAATGATTTTCCAGAACCGTAACGCGCGCGCGTCTTTAACTAAGATCTAAAAGATCTTTAACGCGCTACGCGCTCGCCTACCCTCCGCTCGTTCCTCGCTCCGCCCCCGCTTCGCGGGCCTAAACGATGACGCGCCAAAGGCGCGGCTGACGGGCGCTCTCGAGCCGCTTCGCGGCTGCGCGCCCTGGACGGCGAAGCCTGACCGCTAAAGTGGCAAGCCTCGCTGGGCCGAACCCCAGCCTCGTGCGGGAACAGGGCGCTTCGCGCCTGGGTTTAGCAGGAAGGAGGTCGATCCATGCTCAGGTGGTGTCGCAAAGATCCGTGGCGCCGCCCAGGCTGAGTGCTGTACTTGTATAGCACCCACCCTGCCGGAGGAGAGTTCGATGCTCGCCCTACGCCTGCCCACTGAGATCGAGGAGCGTCTAGAGGCCCTGGCCAAGGCCACCGGCCGCACCAAGAGTTTCTACGCCCGCGAGGCGATCCTCGAGCACCTGGATGACCTCGAGGACATCTACCTGGCCGAGAAGACCCTGGAGCAGGTCCGCCGCGGCGAGATGACGACCCACAGCCTGGACGACGTGGAGCGTGAGCTTGGCCTGGCGGATTGAACTCACCGACGAGGCGGTCAAGCAGCTCAAGAAGATCGGCCATGCCGACGCCAAACGCATTCGGGACTACCTGCGCGGACGCCTCCAGCCGCTGGAGGACCCTCGGCAGCTGGGCAAGCCGTTGACGGGCCAGCTCAGCGAGCTGTGGCGCTACCGCGTGGGTAACTATCGCCTCATCGCCAGCATCGAGGACGCGGAGATCCGCATCCTGGTGGTACGCATCGCCCACCGCAGCAAGTTCTATCGCTGACGCTTGCCGCGGTGGCGCTCCAGGGCCTGCGTTACTCCCCCAGCGGCAACTGGCCCTGATCCTCCTCCCGCTGCTTCGCCTGGCGGCTCTCCAGGGCCTCCATACGGGCCGCTAGGGCCTCACCCTGTACCTCGGCCTTGGTTCGACCCTTTTCGGCCTCCTGGGCGCGTTTCTGGGCGTCCTGGAGCTGCTTTTCCAGCGCAGCCAGGCGCTCGCGGTACTCGTCGCGCTGTTCGGCCAGGGCCTGTTTGTGGGCCTGGGCGTCCTGTTGGCGGGCCTGCCGCTCCTCTTGGAATGCCTTAGCGCGCTCTTCAGCCTGCTGCTGGGCGGCTTCGGTACGGGTCTCGGCCACGGCCAGGGCGCGTTCGGCTTCGATGCGGGCCTGATCGATCTGCTTGGCCTCGCGCTGTGCCGCAATGCGCGCCTCCCGCTCCTCGTCGCGCTGCTCCTCGAGAGTGGTCACCCGGTTGCGAGCCTCGGCCAGCTGCTGTCGGGCCTCGTCGCGCTGGGCCTCCAGCTCCTTCACCCGCTCGCGGAACTCGGCCACGGCGCTGCGCGCCTCGTCGCGTTCGCCGGTGACCCGATCGCGCTCGCTCTCCAGGGCCTCGACCTGGCCGCTCAGCTCCTCGACCTGCTCCTCCAGCTGCTCGCCGGTGGCCGACAGCTCATCGGCGGTGTGCTGGGCCTCCAGGGCGTCGGCCTCGGCCTCGGCGCGGGCCGCGGCGGCCTGGCGTTCCAGCTCCTCGGCCAGGGCGGCGGCCAGCTCATCAGGCAGGCGGGCGGCGCGACGCTCGGCCGGCGCCTGGGTGGCCCGCCAGGCCTTGAGGTGGCGATGGATGGTATTGGGGCTACCGGTGCCCAGCTGCTCGCGGATGCGCTGGATGGACGGCTTCTCGCCCTGTCCCACCAGGGCGTCGGCGACGGTGGCGACCTGCTCGTAGGTGATCCCGGTGCGTGCCATATCGTACTCCCCTCGGCTGTATCGTAATTCGTATTTCATATTATACGTTATATGGTATGAAATACAATACAAAATATTAATACGCTATGAAATTTTCCGGCGCCGCCGCGGCTTCCGGGCGTCCAGACACGAAAAACCCCGCCGTAGCGGGGTTTGCGTGTTGGGCGGCTCGCCTGGTGAGGGGGAGCGGGCCGGTATCAGGGCGTCTGCTGGTACTGCTGCACGATGACATCACGCTCGCGGGCCAGGCGCCGCTGGCGGTTCTGGTGGGCGTGGCGTTCGATCTGCACGTAGGTGAACAGGCACACGCCGGCCATGAACAGGGCGAAGGCGGTGACGAGCCAGCCGAATGGCGTCATGGGGCGTCTCCTCTATCGGTCGGCAATTGACCCTATCCTAGCACCCACGGCGTGCCAGTGGCTCAACGAGAAAGCCCCCCAAATGGGGGGCTGGTGAATAGCCTCGAAAAATGAGGCTTGCATGGTCCTCCATGTCGGATCGCACGGCCGGTCTTGCGCGGTGCGAATTGGGGTGAAATCCAGGTGCCAACCTGGAACGGTCTCATCCAGCGCTACGGTGCCACCCGTATTGCTGCTTCTGGAGTGCGCTACTTGCTTGCTGCCATGGGGTGTTCTCCCCACGACTCGCTGGCATCTTTCGTGTGCCCTGGTCGCCCAGGGTCTCGCTGAGGACTTCGGCCATATCGCCGCCCAGCTCAGACACTACTCAACGCCGCTCCCACCCATAGCCTCACCGGTGCCACCCGGATCATTGGCCGTAGGGTTTCCCACGTTAGTCACGCGCTACTGCGTGCCATACCGCCACTGTGCTCCGTCATCAGGATCGCTAGTGCTAAGCACCTCACCGGCATCGCCGGTTTTCCCAGGCCCAAGATTCCAAAACGGCTCTGCTACTCCCTGATCACTTCCTCACACATGGCCAGCTCCCGAAGAGCATGGCTGTATGACACTCCGAACAGCACCCTCGAGGGGCGCCGTTAGACGCTTGAGCTATTCGTCGACCCACCCCGCTTGCGCGAGATGGTGCCGCTGAACCGATCCTTTCGGCTGTTCAGCTCACCAGGGTTTCCCCTGGTGCCGCGCCCACGTCTTCGGCATGCGTTCGACGGTCGCCCGCCGCCCACCGGTGGGACTGGCTACCCACTTTCACGACGTGACAGGGTCAGGTCCGGTTACCCGGCTGCCCGTGTCCGTGTCGCCCAATCCCGGTGCCCTGGATTGGGTCGAACGAGGCATTGCAGCCTCGAGCGCCCATTGCCTCGCAGCGAGCGGAATTACCCGCACTGCGCGACGGCGAGTTGGTCGTGGTTGGCACCCACGACCAGCAGCAAACAAGGGGGTGGCAGCCCCTCGTGTGAGGGGCTGGCACACCCCGAGGTTTGGCACTCACGGATAGATAGGGGCGCCACTGACGTTAACGGCCGCTTCCGGCCGCGGCGCCCTTGGAATCTTTTATATGCGGAGCCACCGCACCGTTAATCTTGTTATTCGGGACCATAGCGTCACCGCACGCCCTACCTCCCTGTAGCAACTCAACGGGAGGTCACATGGGATCGATGCGTTACAAGAGCGCTGCCATGCAGCGCATCCAGGATCTGGTGCTCCGCGGCTACGTCCGCTGGACCTCGGGGGTGGTGCCGCGGGAGAAGGTCGCCCGCCTCGAGGCCAAGTTCGATGCGCGATACAGCACAGCTGCCGACCGCAACGAGCGGCGGCGGCGCCGCCGCCATGGTGCCGGCAACGGCTTCCTGGTGGTCTACCTGCCGTCGCGTCAGCCCTATGCGGTGTGGTGGCTACTGGTTGATGACGACCATCCGGCGCAGCACTACGAGGCGCTGCAGGATGCTCGCCTGACGAGGATCAGCATGCCCAATCCGTACTGGTGCCCGGAGCAATGGCGGGAGGATTATGAGTTGGTCCGCCTCGACAACCGCTGGACCTGGCGGATGGTGGCGGAGCGTCGGGAGGAGTGGCAGGCGCGTCTGCGCGCCGCGGTGCGGCAGCCCGATCGCGACAGCCGTCACCTGCAAGTGCGGCAGGCGGTCTACAGTCTTCGCAAGCTGCCAGGATTCCGCGGCGTGAGGCAGGATGCCCATGGCCTGATTCGGCTGCTGAAGAGCGACTGGAAGCGCGTGCGTCACAAGGACGAGCCGTTGCCGGCGACGCCTCGGTTACCGCCCTATGTGCGCCGCGTGCCGCATGGCTGAGGTCGGTGGGGAGGCTGCAAAGCTGGCTCTGCCGGCGACTTTGGGTACCGGTGGGAATGCTGCAGAGGTCGCGCTGCCAGTTGTCCTCGAGGTAGGTGGGGATGTTGCACCGCTCTGTGGCTGATGCCACCTCATCGATTTCGCATGCGGAACAAAATGCCGCCAGACCGGGTGGGTAGCCGCGCCTGGCTTGTGGTACTAAAATGTAGTACCATTTGAGCATGAAACGAAAACACGCCAAGACGCTGGCCGCCATCTTCAGCCGACCCACGCCGGGATCAATCCCCTGGAGCGACATCGAATCGCTGTTTAGGGCGCTGGGCGCTGACATCCAGGAGCGGGAGGGCTCGCGTATCGCCGTGGTGCTGTTTGGCGAGGTGCGTGTGTTCCATCGGCCCCACCCCTCGCCGGATACCGACAAGGGCGCGGTGGCCAGCATACGCAAGTGGTTGGAAGAGAACGGGGAGACACCGTGAACAACATCATGATCATTGACGGCTATCGTGCCGTCATCCAGTACGACCCGGAAATCGAGATGTTCCGCGGCGAGTTCACCGGCTTGAACGGTGGTGCCGACTTCTACGCCGACAGCGTGGCCAAGCTGCGTGAGGAGGGTCGGGTGTCGCTGCGCGTCTTCCTCGAAGAGTGCCAGGAGCGTGGCATCGAGCCCACCAAGTCCTACTCCGGCAAGTTCCAGGTGCGTCTGCCTGAGGAACTGCACAAGAGCGCCGTCGATGCCGCCATGGCCAAGGGGCAGAGCCTCAATCAGTTCGTGGCCACCGCCATCGAGCATGAGCTCTCGGCGTAACACCCCTCGAAAAGGGACCGCAGCTTGGCCATGGCCTTGGCGGTGGTGGCGTTCGGCACTTGCACCGCAAACGGCAGGCTTCTCGTCCGCAATGCGCAGCATCAGCAAACGAATGGCGTCAGACATGGACAGCCCCATGGATGCCCGAAGACCGGTGGGGATGTCGCAGAGCTGGCTAATCGGCGGTCAAGTCGCTTCCTCTCTGGTTAAATTAGGCTTGTCGGTTGGAGCAAGCTGAGAAATAGCGGGGGAAAATGCAGACGGCATGGGACATTGCTTCCCAGGAGAGGGACGCTCAGCTAAGAGCGAATGAGAGCCATCCATTGGGTCTTGTGCCAGGGAGCCCGGATGGCTTCCATGCAATAGCGTTCGACGGTGGCTATTTCAAGCTCATGCCAGGGCCTGAATTTAATTCGTGGATCTTTCGTGGCCAGGAAAAATTTTTCAACCCATGCAAGCCATCCATGTATCGGGGAGGGAAGGAGAAGCTGGACTTTTTTGTTGATAGGATGAAGTGTGTCCAGTTTGAACATGTACTTCATGATCACCCGGCCATAGTGGACTGTCGAGATGGCCTTGTTGTCATGGGAAACCGGCTGTGGATCGACTATGAAGGGCTGGCTCAGCATTATGGTCTAGCGACCGAGCTAATGGATTTTTCAAGCGATCCTTGGGTGGCGGCGTTCTTTGCTGTTTCCTGGTTTGACGTTGAGGCTCAACGCTACGTTCCCATAAGATCCGGGGAGGAAGGTGGTGTATTCTACCGGTTAAACCTTGCCATGGATTTTATGGAGCCTAACAAACGGGTTTCAGAAATTGTCGGCATGCAGCCGTTGGTCAGGCCTGGGGAGCAAAAAGCATTTTCTGTCCGGGTGAAAAAGGGACGGTGTTTGCATAACGTCCAGTCAATGGGATTTCAGCGGTTTCGTCACGATACCCTAGTGTCCGAGCGCATTCTCGAGAGGTTTTCATGGGGGAGTGACTTGCTTCCCGAAGACCCGGTTGCAAGAAAAGCGGCAGAGATTGCATCGATGAAGGTTTTTTCACGGCATGCGTTCAGTGAGTGTGTGGCTAGATACTTTCCTGGGATAGATAAAGGCAGTCTTCTCAAAAGGCTGAAGCGCCGAGGGGTTGTGATTACAGAGGGCGCGCCCTGCGATTTCACACAATCCGAGATTGTCATGATGAGAGAGGAGTGGATGGGGAGGCGTGACCGCTTTGCGTCTTCGATCAAGTACCGACTGGTTTCCAGTCACTATAATGGTCAAGCCTCCTCATAGCCGGCGTCTTATCCGGCTGCGCCTCCCTGGAGAGATTGGAGATAACGCAGAAGGTCGGCTTCTCGCCCGTTATCAACCAACTGGTGAGGAGTGGCGCCGCCAAACGTAGCAATCTTCTCATGGTGATACCAGGCGTGGGCCTGTTGCCTGGAGCCGCATAGCTGCTCGGCGGCTTTCAGGATCAGGTGGTGGTTATGGCTGTGCATGCCGCTGCTCCGATGCCGGGGGAGTGGTGTGCGGCCACCGGCGTCAACAGCCCTCACAGTTCCAGCTCCGCTTTGATGAGAAGGATGACGCTGATGCCTACCAGAAAGATAGCAACGCTGGGGTCAATCATGGCGATGGGGGAAAGTGCTCGCAGAACGCGGGCTTGGGTCTGAAGTTTCTGCATGGAAGGGCCTCCTTTTGTCGTTCCATGCAGTTATTTATCCCATCACGACATTGCCTCGATCCGGCCAATTTTCCGGGTGTGGCGGCACGCCGTTCTACATGTTGCCAATCTGACAGAAATACCGCTGCCGGCGACAGCCGATCCGACACCGCGGACGCACGGTGATAGCATATCGGCAAACGATAATTCGCTATGCCAGGGAGCTATCCGCATGGATGCCGCCGTCAAACCGTTCGCTGAGCCTGCCGCCGTTACCGAGTTCGTCGCCCGCTGGAAGGGCAACACCGGCAGCGAGCGGGCCAACTTCCAGTCGTTCATGCGCGAGCTGTGTGAGCTGCTACAGCTTCCGCTGCCTGACCCGGGCAAGGCCGAGAACGACCACAACGCCTACGTCTTCGAGCGCTTCATCGCCCCGCAGCGGGCCGACTCCACCACCGAGAAGCGCTACATCGATCTCTACCGCCGCGACTGCTTCGTACTCGAGGGCAAGCAGACCGGCAAGA
>JAAQTN010000069.1 GCA_011742915.1 Billgrantia desiderata
CTAATTCTTGGTTAGGCTCTTGAATTATAACCGATTTTCAGCCGCTTTTTTCATGCCTGGTGCAATATTCGGGCTAGCGCTCTGCAAGATTCTCCAAGCGTAACTGATTTGTAACGACGATGCTGAGTCTCGTGAGCCGGGGCAAAGGCGCCGGACTCCGACAACAGCAAGCTTGGATGACAAACCTGAAATGGGAGAAAGACCATGAGCAAGCTGATGCAGGGTGTCGTGCGCTTCTGGCGCGAAGAAGAGGGAACTGAGGTGGTGGAATGGGCGATGTTAGCTGCCCTACTTGTTACTGTGGGTACGGTAATTATGGTCACTATCGGTGGCGCGGCAAGTGCAAGATTGACTGCACTTGCTACCATGCTGACGGGTTAGGATTTGTCGAAATTATAAAAATTTGCCGAAAGGGAATTCGGCAATTATTTGATGTTATTTAACTCATTTAGGAAGTGGTATGTTAAATGTCATGGTCCTCATGTTGATGTGCTGTGCGGTAGCTTACGATTTGCGCACTCGCCGCATCCCCAACACTATTATTCTGGCCGGGGCCGCCGTGGGGTTTCTGCTGCAGGGGTGGGCAGCGGGAGGCAGCGGTGTCCTGGCCGCCACCTACGGCCTTGTGGTCGGTTTGGCCATTCTTCTTCCGGGGTATCTGATGGGCTTCACCGGCGCCGGGGATGCCAAGCTGATGGCGGCGATCGGTACCTTTCTCGGTCCTGTTGGTGTACTTCAAGCAGCGCTTATCAGTATTTTCGTCGGTGGCATTATCGCAATAGGCTTTGCTTTAAGTGCACTGATTCACCGCCAGTCTATTTCTCCCTGGGGGCGCTACGCACTCATGATGCGCACCCTGGTGATTACCGGAAGACCGCTCTATATCCCACCCGCCGAGGGCGAGGTGATGGGCAAGAAATTCCCCTTTGCCGTTTCCATTGCGTTGGGTACCACTGCCTGGATCGTCTGGCAGTGGCCGCTGGCCTGAGCGTCAATCGAAGCGAGGTGCATCGGCATGGATACGAAACTTGACATTCCAGGTAGTGAAGATGCCGCGCCGCTTGGCTCGTCCACGCCCGTTGCTGCCGCCGATGTCCTGCCGCCGCGCCCTGCCAGCATCGAGGAGACCGGGCTCTCGCCGCTCTACCTGATGGACCTGCTCTCCAAGCAGCTGCTCGAACAGGGCGTGCTCGACCTGCACCAGCTCAGCCGCGGCGCGGCCCTGGCCGGCAGCGTGGTGGAAACGCTGTGCCACCTGCTGCGCCGGGAGGGGCGTGCCGAGGTGCGCGGCCAGGGTGAGAGCGGCGCGTTGCGCTTCGGCCTCACCGAACTGGGCCGCGCCGCCGCCATGGAGGCCCTAGCCCGCGACGGCTATGCCGGGCCGGCGCCGGTACCGCTGGAGGTCTACACCGCCCGGGTGCGCGCCCAGGCTCTGAGCGACGTGGGAATATCTCGCAGCGCAGTGATGGCGGCCTTCGCCGATACCGTGGTCGAGCCGGCGCTGCTCGACCAGCTCGGGCCCGGGCTGCACTCGGGCAGGGCGATGTTCATCCACGGCGAGCCTGGCACTGGCAAGAGCTAC
Organism: Billgrantia desiderata; assembly: GCA_011742915.1. Lineage (GTDB taxonomy): Bacteria > Pseudomonadota > Gammaproteobacteria > Pseudomonadales > Halomonadaceae > Halomonas > Halomonas desiderata. The sequence goes on from JAAQTN010000069.1 coordinate 1,583, forward strand.
ATGGCACGCCGCCTGGTGCGCCTGCTGCCCGGTGAGGTGCTGATGCCCCACGCCATTCTGGCGGGAGGCAAGGCGGTGCGCTGCTTCGATCCCTCGGTGCACAGCCAACTGGCGCCGCCCGGAACCGAACCTGCCGCTGCGGCGCTGCTGCTGGCGGAGGGGCACGACCCGCGCTTCGTGCGCTGCCGGCGGCCCTGCGTGGTGACCGGGGGCGAGCTGACCATGGAGCGGCTGGAGGTCCAGTACGACCACGCGACCCATATTCATCAGGCGCCGATTCAGCTGCTGGCCAACAACGGGATGCTGGTGATCGATGACCTGGGCCGCCAGCGCATGACGCCCATGGAGCTGTTCAACCGCTGGATCGTGCCGCTGGAGGAGCGCCGCGACTTCCTGGCGCTGGCCAACGGCTACCACTTCAGCGTGCCCTTCGACGTGGCGCTGGTGTTCTCCACCAACCTGGACCCGCTCACGCTGGCCGATGCCGCCTTCCTGCGCCGCATCGGCTACAAGATCCGCTTCGCTCCGCTGAGCCGCGAGACCTACCGGGAGATCTGGGCCCGCCAGTGCCGGGAAAGCGGCATCGCCTGCGACCCGACCCTGGTCGATTTCGTCATCTACGAGCTGCATGCCCGCCTCGGCGTACCGCTGCTGGCCTGCCACCCCCGCGACCTGCTGGGGCTGGCGGGGGATCACCTGCGCTACTGGGGCGGCGAAACCCTCGACCGCGAGGTGCTCGCCTGGGCCTGGCAGACCTACTTCGGAGACTTCACGAGCGATGACCGCACAGGCGGTGACGCCCACACGAGCGGGAGGACCGCGTCATGAAGAAGAAAGGCATTGTCACGATGTTCTGCGTCTCGCTGCTGATGGCCGGCGGTGCGGCGCTGATCGCCATGAGTTGGATGCAGGAGCAGCACCAGGAACGCGACGCCCTGACCGAGGCCGGTCAAGTGGTGGTGGCGGCGCTGCAGATTCCCTTCGGCACCACGGTGCAGGCCAGCGACCTGCGGGTCATGCGGCTGCCGCCGGAGTCGGTGCCGCCGGGCAGCTTCGACGACATCGAGCGCGTGGTGGGACGGATCAGCAACCAGGTGATCTACGCCGGCGAGATTTTGCATGAAGGGCGCGTGGCCGAGCACCTGGGCGGAAGCGCCCTGGCGGCGCTGCTCGACCCCGGCAAGCGGGCCATGAGCGTGCGGGTCGACGACGTGGTCGGCGTGGCCGGTTTCCTGCTGCCGGGCAACCGGGTCGACGTGGTTTCCACCCGCAGCAACGGTAACCGCAACAGCGTGGAGTCGAGGACCGTGCTGCAGAACCTCAAGGTGCTGGCGGTGGATCAGATCGCCTCCCAGGAGCGCGACGGCCCGGTGATCGTACGGGCGGTGACCCTCGAGGTGGACCCCACCCAGGCGGAGACCCTGGTCAAGGCCACCCAGGAGGGCAAGGTGCAGCTGACCCTGCGCAATCCGCTGGACCAAGAGGAGAAGCCCGACCTGCTGGCGTCTCAGCGCGAACTGCTCAACGTCGAGCCGCCGCGCGCAAGCTATTCGCCACCGCCCCCGCGAGCGGCCCCTGCGGTTCAGCCGCAGCGCCAGGTAATGGTGATTCGCGGTACCGAGGCCAGCACCGTGAACGTGCGCAACTGAAACGCAGGGAGCGCAGGCAATCCGGGCTGGCGCCGGGTCGGCCGAAGCCTATCAGAACAGGCAGGGGAGAAGCGTCATGAGCATACGAGGCGAGGGATGTGAAACGGCAGTGTGGAAGGGAGCTGCGCGCAAGCGCCTGGCATGGAGGGCTACGGCATTGAAGAGGTGGGCGCTGGCGGCATGTGCCGCCCTGGCGTTTAGCTGGGCGACGTCGCTGCAGGCCCAGGAGAGTACGCGCAGCGTTGCCATGCCGGTGGAGGGGCGCGCGGTGTCGGTGGCGGTGGAGCTTAACAAGGCTCAGGTGCTGCAGTTTCCCCGTGCGGTGCGTGTGGTGTCGGTGGGCAACCCCGAGATCGCCGACCTGGTGGTGATGGGCTCGCGCCAGCTCTACGTGCTGGGCAAGTCCACCGGAACCACCAACGTGGTGCTGTGGGACCAGTCGGAAAACATCCAGGGCACCCTCAACGTCACCGTGACCCACGATCTCGAAGCGCTGAAGAGCCATCTGTATGCGCTGCTGCCGGATGAGAACATCCAGGTGCGCTCGGCTCAGGACAGCATCGTGCTCAGCGGCGAAGTGTCGAGCGCCGAACGGCTCGATACCGCACTGAGGCTGGCCATGCGCTTCGCCGGCGGCGGCGAGGACGCGGTGCTCAACCTGATGCAGGTGGGTGGGGCCAATCAGGTGATGCTGGACGTCAAGGTGGCGGAGGTCTCCCGTTCGCTGATCAAGCGGCTGGAGGCCAACTTCAACGTCTTCAATGTCGGCTCCTCGGCGCTCAGCTTGGGCGCGGTGAGCGGCGGAGCCACCTTCCCCGATGCCATCTTCCAGGGGCCGGGCGGGGATTTCCGCCTGCCGGTGTTCCAGGACGGCACGCGTACACCGTTGGGGCCGATGGTGCGGGAGTTCTCCCCCGCGGTGGCCAGCATCGAGGATACCGGCATCTTCGCCAGCTATCAGCGCAGCGACTACCTGCTCAACCTGGTGTTGGACGCGGCCAGCCGCGAGGGCGTGGCCAAGATCCTCGCCGAGCCCAATCTCACCACCCTCACCGGGCAGCAGGCCCAGTTCCTGGCCGGCGGCGAGTTTCCCATTCCGGTGCCCCAGGGTAACGGCCAGGTGGCCATCGAGCACAAGGAGTTCGGCGTCGGTCTGAGCTTCCTGCCGGTGGTGCTGGATTCCGGCTCGATCAACCTGCAGGTCAACGTTTCCGTCTCCGATCTGGTGCCTGCCAACAGCCTGCGGGTCGGGGTGGGCGACCAGGTGTCGGCGCAGTTCTTCGTGCCGGCACTGGTCAAGCGCAGCGCCAGCTCGAGCCTGGAGCTGGCCTCGGGCCAGACCATCGCCATCGCCGGCATGCTCAACGAGAGCCTGCGCGAGAACGTCTCCAAGTTTCCCGGCCTCGGCGACCTGCCAGTACTGGGGGCACTGTTCCGCAGCCAGGAGTTCATCAAGGAGCAGACCGAGCTGGTTATCTTCGTCACCCCGCGGCTGGCGCGCTCCTTCGCACCGGAGCAGGTGCGGCTGCCCACCGGTTCGTTCGTGGCACCCAGCGATCTGGAGTTCTATCTGCTCGGTCGCTTCCAGGCCCGTGACGAAGACGGCGGCACGCGGCCCCGCCCCAGCAGCCTGGATCTGGAACTGATGTCGAGCCGCCGTGCGGGCGGCACCGAGGGCCGCTTCGGCCATGACCTGTGAACCGAACTCCACGACGGAGGTGTCCGCCATGTTCGCACTGAACCCTTTTGCCGGCCTCGGCCATGCCACGCATCGCCCGCTCGCCCGTGGCATCCGGCTGGCAGCCCTTGCCACCGCCATGGGGCTGGCGGGCTGCGCTGCCCAGCCCGGCGCTGATCTGCCGCCCTTCGGTGACACGGTGCAGCACACCAAGCGGTTGCAGACCCACGAACCCGGTGATGACGCACCGGCCCTGGGGGGCGCCAAGGCGGCCGAGGCGATGCGCAACTACCGCAGCGGCGGGGCGGGGCTGCAGCCGCTGCCCATGAGCTCCAGTTCGCTGCCCTGAACACTGTCAAGAGCAATCTGCCAAGAGCAATCTGCCAAGAGCAAGGCACGCAACGAGCGGGAACGGCAACACCGGTACCGGCGCCGAGAGCGCCGGTGAACGAAGGCTGACGACCAACGGGGATTCGCCATGTTGACACGGCTCGAGATACGGCTGGTGGGGCGCTCCAGGGCGGACATGGAGGCGCTGGAAGCGCTGCTGCGCAGCCAGGGTGGCATCGACGTCACCCTGAGGCAGCTGATCAACGGCAACGTCGATCCGCTGGAGGATGTCGAGATGCTGCCCGATGCGCTGGTGCTGATGGTGGGAGAGTGCTGGGAGGCCGAGCTGCTGGCCCTGTGCGAACGCCCCGTCGGCGAGCGCCCGCCGCTGCTGGTGGTCGGCCCCAAGGGCAACGTGGAGCTGATTCGCCTGGCCATGCGCGCCGGCGCCCGGGACTACTTCTCTCCCCCCATCGACGACGGCGAGATCGGCCGCTTCCTGCGTGAGATCGTCCGCGACCGTCGCGAAGAGCAGGCACTGCCGGCGGCGAGCCTGACCGCAGTGATCAATGCCAAGGGCGGCTCCGGTGCCAGCCTGGTGGCGGCCAACCTGGCCCATCGGCTGGCGGTGGAGGGCAAGGAGTGCGCTCTGGTCGATATGGACGTGCAGTTCGGTTCGCTGCCGCTCTACTTCAACCTGACCCCTGACCACGGCCTGGTCCAGGCGCTGGACGCAGCCGACAGCCTCGACAGCCTGTCCATGTCGGCCTATGTCCAGCATCACGAGAGTGGGCTTGGCCTGCTGGCGTCGTCGCCGGAGGACCGTGTGAATCTCTCCGAGGTACCGGAGAGTCGGGTCGAGCAGCTGCTGCACGTGCTGGGCCAGGACCATGAAGAGGTGGTGGTCGATCTGCCGCGCTGGATCAACGGTGCCACCGCCTGCGTGCTCGAGCGCGCCGACCACGTGCTGATGGTGATGCAGCAGAGCGTGGCGCATCTGCACGACGCCCAGCGCCTGCGCGACATCTTGGTGCACGAACTCGGGCTGCCGACCGCGCGACTGGTGGTCGTGGTCAATCGCTACGACAAGCGCAACGAGGTATCGCTGGGCGCCATCGGCGATGCCCTGCCGGGGCTGCCGCTCCACACCCTGCCCAACGACTACCGCCATGCCAGCCAGAGCATCAACGTTGGCAGCCCGCTGATCGAGCTGGCGCGCAAGGCGCCGCTGACCCGTGCGCTCAAGGCATTGGCGCTGGCGCTGATGACGCCACGGGAGCCGCCGGTGCCCGCCCGCCGCTGGTCGCTGCGGCTGTGGAATCGTACCCAACACTAACCCTTGCTGACCGGGAGACGGCCATGAATTTTCGCGAACGCATGATGGCAGGAGAAGAGGGGCGTGGCTGGGGCAATCGTATCGGCCTGTCGCCCCCCGAGCAGGAGTGCAAGCAGCGGCTGTTCCGTCAGTTGGTCAAGGTGATGGACCTGGCACTGCTCAGCAGCCTGGAGGAGCGCGAGGCCCGCAGCCAGGTGCAGCAGGTGTGCGAGGCGCTGATGAGCAAGGAGTCGCTGCCGTTCAACGCGGCCGTCCGCCAGCGCATCGTCAGCGAACTGCAGGATGAGGTGCTGGGACTGGGACCGCTGGAGACACTGCTGGCCGACAAGAGCATCTCCGACATCCTGGTCAACGGCACCAACCCGATCTACGTGGAGCGCCGCGGCAAGCTGGAGCAGACCCGGCTGCGCTTCGATAGCGACCAGCATCTGATGACCATCATCGACCGCATCGTGTCGAGCGTCGGGCGGCGCGTCGACGAGTCCTCGCCGATGGTCGATGCGCGGCTCAAGGACGGCTCGCGGGTCAACGCGGTGATCCCGCCGCTGGCCATCGACGGGCCCATGCTGTCGATCCGCCGCTTCGCCGTGGACCGGCTCACGACCGAGAACCTGATTGCCCACGGCAGCCTGTCGCCGGTCATCGCCCAGTTGCTGGAGAAGGTGGTCAAGGCGCGGCTCAACGTGCTGGTCTCGGGCGGTACCGGGGCCGGCAAGACCACGTTGCTCAACGTGCTGTCGAGCTTCATCCCGCCCAATGAGCGCATCGTCACCATCGAGGACTCCGCCGAGCTGCAGCTGCAGCAGCCCCATGTCGGCCGGCTGGAGACGCGTCCGCCCAACATCGAGGGGCGCGGCGAGGTGACCCAGCGCGACCTGGTGCGCAACAGCCTGCGCATGCGCCCCGACCGCATCATCGTCGGCGAGGTGCGCGGCGGCGAGGCCTTCGACATGTTGCAGGCGATGAACACCGGCCACGACGGCTCGCTGACCACCATTCACGCCAACACCCCCCGCGACGCCCTGACGCGGATCGAGAACATGGTGGCGATGAGCGGCTACCAGCTGCCGCCCCGTGCGCTGCGCTCGCAGATCGCCTCGGCCATCGATCTGGTGGTTCAGGTGGAGCGCCAGGAGGACGGCGTGCGGCGCCTGGTCAGCGTGCAGGAGGTCAATGGTCAGGAGGGCGAGATCATCACCATGTCGGAGCTGTTCCGCTTCGAGCGCGAGGGGATCGACGAGCATGGCCGGGTGGTGGGGCGCTTCATGGCCACCGGCGTGGTGCCGGGCTTCTACGATCATCTCAAGCGTCGCGGCCTGGATCCGGGGCTGGAGGTGTTCCAGGTGGGGGGAGGCCAGCGGTCATGGATCTGAACCTCAACCTGTCCGATGAGGCGATCTTCATCGGCATGATCTTCACTGCCGCCTTCCTGCTGATGCAGAGCTTCCTGATACCGACGTTCGGCGAGAACCGCAAGGCGCAGAAGCGGCTGAAGAGGCGCCTGCAAGTCATTTCGGCCAGCGCCGATCACGGCAAGGCCTCGCTGGTGCGGCGCAAGTACCTGCGCCAGCTGTCGCCGCTGGAGAGGGCGCTGGAGGCGCTGCCTGGCATGGCCCGGGTCGAGCGGCTGGTCGAGCAGGCGGGGCGCGAGACCCCGGCCTACCGGGTGGTGCTGCAGAGCCTCGGCCTGGGCGGGGTCTTCGGTGCGGTCGGCTTCCTGCTGCTGCCACAGCCGCTCGGCGTACTGCTCGGGGTGGGCATGGCGGCGCTGCCCTTCATGCGCCTGCAGCGGCTGCGCAGTCAGCGCCTGGCGCGCTTCGAGGAGCAGTTGCCCGATGCCCTGATCATCATGGCGCGGGCTCTGCGCGCGGGGCATCCCTTCAGCGATGCCATGCATCTGGTGGCGGAGGAGATGGCCGAGCCCATCGCCGGCGAGTTCCGCACCACCTTCATGGAGATCAACTACGGCGGCGAGGTGCGCAGCGCCATGCTGGGGATGCTGGAGCGGGTGCCCAGCGTGACCGTCATGGTATTCACCACTTCGGTGCTGATCCAGAAGGAGAGCGGCGGCAACCTGGCCGAACTGCTCGACGGTCTGGCCGCGGTGGTGCGCGATCGCTTCCGCTTCCAGCGCAAGGTACGCACGCTCTCTGCCCAGGGCCGCATGGCCGCCTGGATCCTCTCGCTGCTGCCGTTTGCCCTGGCAGGTGTGCTCACCCTGGTGTCGCCGAACTTCCTGCCCATGCTCACCCAGGACCCCGTGGGGCGACAGATGATTGCGGCGTCATTCTTCATGATCGTGGTCGGCATCCTGTGGATGCGCCGTATCGTGCGCATCGACGTGTGAGGAGGAAGCCCGTATGAACATTCCAACCGCATGGTTTGAACGTTTCAGCGACCTGCTGCAGGACCCGCAGGCCATGCAGCTTGGCTTCGCCGCTCTGCTGGGCATGGCCGTCTTCAGCCTGCTGGTGGCACTGGTGCTGCTGGTCATGGGACTGTCGGATCCGCTGCGGCGCCGGCTCAAGCACCTGGAAGCCAGCGCCGAGGCGGCCGGGGGGCATGGCAAGGCGGAACAAGGCGCGCTGGTTCAGTGGCTGGGGCCCATGGGCGAGAAGCTGATCCCCGAAAAGGACGAGGTTCGTAGCCGCATCGCCACCGAACTGCGCCATGCCGGCAAGCGCTCGCCGTCGGCCGTCAGCCTGTTCTACGGCATTCGCCTGCTGCTGACCGTGGTGCCGCCGCTGCTGGTGCTGGTGCTGGTCATTCCCTTCGTGCGCCTTCCGTCGGCAGTAGCGGTGCTGCTGCTGATCATCCCGGCCATCGTCGGCTATCTGCTGCCCCGTTTCTGGCTGGAGCGGGCGATACGCCAGCGTACCCAGCAGCTGCGCCGCGGCCTGCCCGATGCCCTCGATCTGCTGGTGGTGTGCAGCGAGGCCGGCCTGGGGCTGGGGGCGGCGATCCAGCGGGTGGCGCGCGACCTGGAGGTGAGTCATCCGGAGCTGGCCGACGAGCTGCACCTGTTCGGCATGCAGACCCGTGCCGGCATGGACAACAAGACCGCTCTGCGCGATCTCGAGGAGCGTACCGGCGTGGACGACATTCGCGGCCTGGTGACCACGTTGCTGCAGAGCATGCGCTTCGGTACCAGCATTGCCATGACCCTGCGGCTGTTTGCCGTGGAGCTGCGCGATAAGCGCACTCAGGAGGCGGAGGAGAAGGCCGCCAAGGTCAGTACCAAAATGCTGTTTCCCTTGATTTTCTGTGTCTTTCCCAGCTTCTTCGTGGTGGCTCTGGGGCCGCCGCTGCTGGGTGCGGCGGCCGCCCTGGCGGGGCGCTGAGTCGGCCAATGTCATCAAACGAGTGGGAGGGGGTGTCATGAAAATCACTACACGATGCCGTGCGGCCTGTGCCGTTGCCACGCTGTCCCTGGCGCTGGCCGGTTGTGCCGCCACCGGCGGGGGCATGTCCCAGGAGAGCGACGTCTACGGCGCACTGGGTGGCGGTGGGTCGTCGGTGGCCTATGGTACCGCCTTCCCGGTGGGCTCCCCCGAGGAGGCCTACCGCAACGGCGAGGCCGCCTTGCGTGCCGGCGACGCCGATCGCGCACTGTTCGAGTACCTGCGCGGCTTGCGTATGGAGCGACGCCCCCAGGCCGAAGCCTTGTACCGGGTCGGCATCATTCACCACGGTCGGGGCAACCATGAACTGGCCGACATGGCCTATCGCTGGGTGCTGGAGATCGACCCGCGCCATCCCGGCGCCGGCACCGCGCTTGGCATCATCCTGATCCAGCAGCGCGACTACGATCAGGCCGAGCGCTTCCTCACGCCCATCGCCGAGCGGCGCGATGCGCCTTGGCAGGCCCACAACGCCCTGGGGGTGATCGCCGACATGCGCGCCGACCACGCCACCGCCCAGGGCCACTATGCGCGTGCCCTGGAGACGAATCCGAGAACGCCGCTGGTGCTCAACAACCAGGGCTATTCGCGCTATCTGGCCGGCGACCTGTCGGGGGCGCGTCAGGCGCTGCGCCAGGCGCTCAATGCCAACCCCAACTACGACCTGGCCTGGCGCAACCTGGGACTGGTGCACGCCCGTGAGGGCGATTACGACACCGCCATCGAGGCGGTGGCCCGCGGCGGCGACCGCGCCAAGGCCTACAACGACATCGGCTACATCTCGATGCTCGAGGGGCGTTATCAAGATGCCCTGGGCTTCTTCGAGGAAGCCATGCGGCTGTCGCCGGCCTACTACGTCACCGCCAGCGAGAATGCCCGCAGTCTGGATCAATTGATCCGTCGTAATGGCGGCGAGGTCATCAACTGACCGCCCGGGCAGCGCTTCGCCATCGCCATGACCGGAGCGCTGCCCGAGCAGGGAGGGCCAGGCATGAAAGCTATACGCTCGGCACGACGGCAGCGCGGCTCGGAGGTGGTGGAGTTCGCCATTTCAGCGTCGCTGCTGTTCATCCTGCTGTTTGGCATCATCGAATTCAGCGTCGCGCTGTTCGACAAGGCGACGCTGACCAACGCCAGCCGCGAAGGGGCGCGGACCGGCATCCTGTTCCGGCCCGAACCGCGCGATAGCGCGAACGAGAACGCCGCCATTGAGCAGGCCATCCGCAACTATGCCGAACAGTACCTGATCTCGCTGGGCGGGCCGGCGAGCATGACCATCGACATCCAGCGCATCGACCGCAACGGCAACGGCCGCTTCGATGCCGGCGACGAGATCGTGGTCAGCGTCGACTACCCCTACCAGTTCCTGCTGCTGCCCGGTTTCATCGGCACCCTGGGCAACGTGCTCGAACTCAATGCCACCACCGTGATGAGGGCGGAATGATATGAACGTTCGCAACGCAAGGCGCGACCGTTACGGCTCGCCGCAGCGCCAGCGTGGGGTTTCCATCGTGCTGCTGGCCGTCGGTCTTTTCATGCTGCTGGCCTTCACTGCCCTGGCAGTGGACGGCAGCAACCTCTACGTGGCCAGAAACGAGCTGCACAACGCCGCCGACGCCGGTTCCCTGGCTGGGGCGCGGATGCTGTACACCGAGGATGGCAGCTCGGTCAATCCCGATGCCAATCAGATTGCCACCGATGCGGCCATGGCCAACGGCAGCCAGAACGAGACGGTGGAGGTGCTGAGCGCACTGCGTGGCCACTGGAGCTTCGCCACGCGCACCTTCACCCCCAACGACTCCCTCGATCCGGTGGATCTGTTCGGCCGCACCGCCGAGGATCTCGATGGCGACCCCAACTTCATCAACGCCGTGGAGGTGGTGACGGCCCGCCAGCAGAGCCAGGTGGAGGCCTTCTTTGGGCGCATTTTCGGTTTCGAGGGCTATGATGTGGTAGCGCGCTCGGTGGCCTATATCGGCTTTGCCGGCAGCCTGCGCCCGGAGGACGTGGACCAGCCCATCGCACTGTGCCGACAGGCGCTGGTAGATCCCTCGGGCAACTACTCCTGCAGCGTGGGTCGTTTTATCCCCGAGGGCGACCAGACCGGTGGCTGGACCAACTTCAAGCACAACGACAGTGGGGCATCCAGCGCCAACGAGCTGAGATCGCTGGTTTGTGGCGACGGCAACCCCAATGAGATGCGCTTCGGTGAGAACATCGCTACCAACAATGGCCAGGTCAACTCGGCCTTTGGTGACCTCTACGACTGCTGGGTGGAGAAGACCGGCAAGCAGAGCGTCTGGACCCTGACGCTGCCGGTGATCGACTGCGATTCGGGTGTCGCACCGAGCAATCCACTGATTGGTGCCGTGACCGTCAACATCGTATGGATGAACGACCAAGCCAACCAGATCGACCAGCGGGCGCCGCAGCAGATGCAGCTGCCGCCGGAAGACAGCGGCGGCACCTCGCCAGGCACCTGGAGCCATAGCAGTACCAGCGGCGTGGAACGCTGGAACAGTTTCGTGAATACCTTCAACTTGCGCAAGGCTAATGGGAGCATGGCCCACTGGAACTCTCAGCCACAGCAGAGTGGCTGGCAGCAGAAAAGCATCTACTTCCTGCCCAGCTGCAGCTATCACGATCCCAAGGGCCAGACGGGGGGCGAGAACTTCGGCATTCTGGCGCAAATACCCGTCCTGGTGGATTAGTTGATGGGGCAGTCAAACTGGCGCCGGCGAGAGCCGGCGCCATCGTTTTCGCCTTGTTTTCCCGTGGCGCTCAGGGCGAGACTACCTGGGGGCAGGTCGAGTCTTGCAGTTGGTTGGTGCTGACCAAGGGGCGAGAGGCCGGGGTCAGCTTGTCGTACGGATTTATCGGCATCGGTTCCACTACAGCGGCGCTGGCGGGTGGCTGAAGGTTCAAGCGCTGACGGTAGTGTGTCGGCGTATGGCCGACATGCTTCTGAAAGGTTCGCGTGAAGTAGGAGAGATCGCGAAAGCCGACGCTGAAGCAGACATCGGTGATGGAAGTTCGGGGATTGGCCAGTAGCCGCTTGGCCTCATCGATGCGTCGCTCGAGCAGATATCCCTGGAAGGTGTTGCCGGTGAGCTTGCGAAACAGCCGGCTGAGCTGAAACGAGGTGATACCGCACTGCGCTGCCACTTCCGCCTGGGCCAGCTTCTGGTACAAATGCTGCTCGATATAGCTGATGGCCCGCTCCAGTTGGATCTGCTGGCTGCTGGTCGTGCAGCAGCGCAAGCGCGCTTCGGGGGGAATCTGATTGACGACGGCGGCCGCCTGTTTACGTTCTTGCGAGCCGGGATTGAGCGATCGTAACTGAGCAAGGCTGGCCACCACGCCTATGAACCTGGCCAGGTCGACGGGCTGTACGAAGTAGTCCCAAACTCGAGTGCGAAAGGCCCATACCGCAAGGCTTTCCGAGTGTGCTTGGGTGATCATCAGTAGGGGCACCGAGGCCGCGTGCTGCTTGGCCTGTCTGAGATCGGTAAGGCCCTTCAGGTCAGGGTAGTCATACTCGAAGCAGGCAACGATGGGGGGGTGAGAGAGCAGAATCGGAAGCGGGTCCTGCTCTGCACCGACGAACTCGATGCGATAACCCTTTTGCCTTAGTGCAACCACATAGTCTCTTTCTTCAGGCTCATTCAGTGTGCGTAATACGATGAGTACGTAGGCGTGAGCGGACATGAGCGGTGTCCCTCCTGAGTCCCTTGCGTATGTTACTTTATGTGTTTTAGTTCTTGAGGCCTACTTTGCTCTTGTTTATTAGTAATGTCGGTGTGTAACTTTTTGTGATGGGTTGTCTTAGCCAATGTAATAGATGGCGAGGAAATATCTGGATGATATTTCTCATGCTCAAGTATTAGTTTTATAGTTGTAGGGTCCCGGATGATCAAATGAGCTATAGGAGTTATCCTCTGCTGGCAGCCAGAGAGCTTCTACAGCAATTCATTCGGGAGCAGGTTCATGGACATCAAGCTGCATAAGCAGGCAACCACGACACCGAAGATCCGGGCCGAGATCCAGGCGGCACCCGCCAGCCTCACGGATAGCGAGCTGGCCCGCCAGTATGGCGTCTCCCCCGCGACCATCCGGCGCTGGCGGTACCGCGATGATGTCCATGACCGACCGCACACGCGTCACAACCTACTGGCCACCCTCACGTCCGAGCAGGAGGAGGTGCTGATCGCGGCTCGCGAATTCCTGCGCCTCGGTTTGGACGATCTTCTCGTCGTGGCACGTGAGTTCCTGAACCCTCGACTGTCTCGTTCAGGCTTGCACCGCATGCTCCAGCGGCGCGAGGTGCCGACACTGGCAGAACTAGCCCGTCAGGACGCCGGAGATGATGGCAAGCCCCGGCACAAGCCCTTCAAGGACTACGAGCCCGGTTACGTGCATATCGACATCAAGCACCTGCCGCAGATGCCCGACGAGGAGCAAAAACGCTACCTGTACGTCGCCATCGACCGTGCCACACGCTGGGTCTATCTGGAGGTCAGGCGCAGCCAGTCTGCCAAGGATGCCAAGGCGTTCATGAAGCGCGTGGAGGAGAAGGCTCCCTTCACGATCCAGACGGTG